>JAGCCZ010000023.1 GCA_017651425.1 Bacteroidales bacterium | reverse complement strand
GAGGAGGCTGGCAAACGGGACAGAAAACTGCTGGCGTCAATCGTGAGCGGCTATGATACTATGCACCTGTTTATGGGCTACGATGGCAGCAAGGACAAACGGGTCTGCGATGCCGGTTTCGCCAACGCCAACGACATCATCAACCACTGCGCAAAACTGATGCCCACGCCGGTGTGTGCATGATGGCACGGTTTTTGCTTACAATTGGCTTTCAAAACAAGGTCCAAGAGCGGCTTACTTCCTCGAGGATCACATGGGACTTCGGTCCTATTTATAGCCGCTCAATTACCTTGTTTTTCATACATGTATCGTACGGATCACTCTGAATTCTGCATTATGGACGAGAAGACTCTGCTCAAGATTGCGTTACGCCAAAAGGCCGTCTATCTGAACAACGGCAGCACTCCAGACACCCCCTACCAACCCACTGCCGAGTTGCTGGCTTTCACCGCCCGCTTGCGGGGAAACGGCTACATGCTCAGCGAAGAACTTCTGCACGTCCTTGCCCATGCCACCACCCAGCAACTGGAGAGTATTACCGACACCATTGACGAAGTCCTCGGCACCAAACTCAACTGGATGCCTTTGGTCAAGGGATGGAACGTGCCCACTGGGGAGAGCGCCATTTACCACTTTCTCACTTGGCTTGCCAACAGTCTGCCGGAAGGCATTTCCGTTGAGGGCACCCGCCTGCCGTGCGGGCACCTCATCCCTGACGGCACCTTCCCCCTCGAACACTACAACGGCTGCCCCTTCTGCGGAAAGCCCTTCAAGACCGCCGACTTTGTCTATACCGGACAAGGCAGCAAGCTCCAAGAGCTGCGCCTCTTCACGGATGCCGACATGCAACACCTCCTCGTCACGCTCCTCAACTCCCCCACCCCGTTAGACGCCACCCAGAAAGATTCGCTGAAACAGCTGCTTTCCATCTATCCCCTGCCTGAAAACGTCAACATCAAGATAAAGGAGACGACCATGATCGTGGTCGATGCGTTACACGCGCTTGGCAACGAGCAGGCCGCAGCAGCCTATATGAAGACACCTGCCGACATTCTCCGCTATCTTTGGTACAAGAAAACAGGGTTTGTGCAGATCATCGAGCCCAAGACACTGATCGAGCACGAGCGGCGGCTCAACACACATATATGGTTAGCGAAGGACAAGAGTGAGGAGGCCGCCGCCAACAAGCGTGAAAGCCTCAAGCTGAAATACGACCGCACATGGTGCCGCCGCGTGGCCCGTTGGCTCAACGACCTGCCCATGAGCCACACACAAGCCTGCGAGAGCATGAACCCCAAACGCGGCCTCTGGGTGCGCATGATCCACGCCCTGCGCCTCGGCGAATACTCGCGCAAGCAAGGTTACGAGAAACTGCGCGACCTCCTTGACATGTTCTACAAGCAGAATTACACCACCTGGCAAGGATGCGTGGACAAGGCCCGTCGGGACAACGATGCCACCGCCACGCTCACACTGCTGCAACAACGTCCCGGACTCTTCGCCCGCGCCCTGTTCGCCACCATGCTGCGTTTCGGTGCCGACAGGACTCTGGAGGCCTTTGGGCAGGTCACCGACAAACTGCCGACAAGGCTGCTGCTCTCGCTCGGCAACGCCGCCGAGCTCTACTTCGACCCCGACGGCAAACGACTTGCACGCCCGCTGACAGGCGGGCTGAAGGCCATCGAGCCACACCCGCTTGTGAAAACGCAAAGCGCGCAGGCGTGTGCGGAAATGGTCAAGCAGGTCTATGAGCTGTACACCAACGCCATGCGCCGTAAATTCGCCGCATCAAAGACCGGTAACGAGCCTTCCGGCATGTTCATCGACCCATCGTTGTATGACATCCCTGTCAGCGTGGGCGACCGCGCCACCACCATCCAAGACACGGCCTGCGCCCTCACCGGCACCCGCTTTCCCGTAGAGGGCGACGAGGTGCGCCTGTTCATGCAATGGGGACAAGGGTTGCCCGCACAACCTCTCGACATGGACCTCAGCTGCCGTATCGTCTTCACTGGCCGCAAACCGGTGGAGTGCGCCTATTTCAACCTCACCGCCCCCGGCGCCAAACACTCCGGTGACATCCGCCACATCCCCGACCAGGTGGGCACCGCCGAATACATCCAGCTTTCCCTGCCGGAACTCACAGCAGCCGGTGCCAAGTACGTGATTTTCACATGCAACGCCTACTCCGAAGGCGCCATTGCCACCAACCTGATGGTCGGCTGGATGAACTCCGCCAATCCCATGCGACTCTCGGAGGAGACCGGCGTGGCCTACGATCCATCTTGTGTGCAGCATTTGGTGAGAATCAGCGAAAACAACCTCTCGAAGGGACTTGTTTTTGGCATGTTGGATGTGGATGCCCGCGAAATCATCTGGCTGGAGATGCCTTTCATCGGGCAAAACATCGAAAGCATGGACACCCAAGCCGCGGAAGCACTGTTACAGCGACTGCGCAACAAGCTGAGCATCGGGAAACTTTTGGAAATCAAGGCGGAGGCACAGGGCATCACCTTAAAGTCCGCCAACGAAGCCGAAGTCTGCTACACCTACGAGTGGGCGCTCAATCCTGCCGAGGTCGCAGCGTTGCTTGGGTAAAAAAGAGACGCACAACCGCGCGTCTCCATAAAATTCAGTGTAAGATTTCAAAAACATTACGATTGTTTATCGCATCCTCATCATCTATTACGTCCGAAGAAAAAATCATTCATCACCACCCTTATTAAAACACCGTAGTTGGGCGTGAATCTATTGCCGGTCTGGTACTGTTCCGGGCCGTTCTTGGTCTGGTAGATGGCCAAATGACTGGCTGTAAAATAAAATGTGGGGTCTAATGACACGCCCTTGGCGACCACGAGCTTCAGTCCCGCCGAAGCGGAAAATCCGTAGCCGGCCCCGCCATACACCACATCGTATGACTGTATGCCCGGATAATAGCTCTCACCCATGTAGGGATCCATCATGTTGAATGTCTTGTCCCCGATCACGGCATTCAGCATCTTGACCCTCGCATAGTTGAACTGCGCGCCAACCTCCACAAAAGGTTTCACGACGGGATGCATCTTGCTGAAAACATACGACACGGACAAGTCGATCATGGAGCGGTCCTCCTTGCCTTGAAAATACATCTCCGGTTGCAAAGTCGTGTTTCCAGACACCGAATTCGTGCGCAACAGAATGCTGGATGCCGTCGTCAACCTGCAGAAAGAATAGGACAAGGAGATGCCCCACCCGTCGCGGAGCTTGTAGCGTGCGCCAAGAGACACTATGGTCTTGAGTTTGTAGTGCAAATTCCAGTTGAAATCGCTATTCATGGCAGGATCATATTGAAAATAGACCTCGTCATTGATACTCACATTGGGATAGAGGCGGACAATCTCCTGCATAATCTCATCCATCCAATATTTATTATTGTGAAACACGTAATCCAGATTACACTCGTTGAGGTTGCTGCCGTTGTAATAGTTGGCATTGTACTTGTTGCCGATGAACATGCCGGCACCAATATAGACATCGAATCCTCTATCGTGCCATGTGGTGTCAGAATAGTGGACACGGGTAACAGTGGGGCCATTCTGCGCGAAAGAGACTGTCACCGCAACTAACAACATCAATATGAAACTTGCTTTTCTAAACATAATATCCAAATTTTACCATTATCACCATCACCATTCCGCCGCACCGCGGCGGAACCTCCAACAATTAACGGACGCATTGTAGAGACGCGGCGCGCCGCGTCTCTATGCACGCAGCGCCCCTACAAGTGTACACACTCCTTGTACGCGTCGGCGGCGGCTTCCATAATGGCCTCCGACATCGTGGGGTGCGGGAACACGGAGGTGATGACCTCCTTGCCGGTCATCTTGTTCTTGCGGGCCATCACGGCGCCGGCGATCATCTCGGTGACGTTGTCGCCAATGAGATGGCAGCCGAGCCATTCGCCGGTGTTCTTGTCGAAGATGACCTTGACGAGGCCGTCGCGGCTGCCGGCCGCAGTGGCCTTGCCGGATGCGGTGAAGGGAAACTTGCCGATAAGCACTTCCCTACCCTGCTCGGTGCAGGCGCGCTCAGTGAGACCCACGGAAGCGATTTCCGGTGTGGTGTAGGTGCAGCCGGGGATGTTGCTGTAATCGACGGGCTCGGGGTTGTGGCCGGCGATCTTCTCAACGCAGACCTCAGCCTCGTGGGAGGCCACGTGCGCGAGGGCAGGACCGTGCACGATGTCGCCGATGGCATAGACGCCCTCCACGTTGGTGCGGTAGTAGTCGTCCACGACGACCTTGCCGCGCTCCACGGCCACGCCACACTCCTCGAGGCCGATGCCCTCGATGTTGGTGGCCACGCCCACGGCGGAGAGCACGATGTCGCACTCCAGCTCGGTGACCTTCTCCTTGGCGTCCTTGACGGTGACCTTGCACTTGTTGTCCACCACCTCGACCTTCTCGACGGCGGCGCCGGTCATCGTCTTGATGCCGGCCTTGCGGAAACAGCGGGCGAGGGTGGCGGCGATGTCGTCGTCCTCCACCGGCACCAAGCGGGGCATATATTCGACGATGGTGACCTTGGTGCCCATCGTGGAGTAGAAGTAGGCCAGTTCGCTGCCGATGGCGCCGGAGCCCATCACCACCATCGATTCGGGCAGTTGGGGCAGCGTGAGCGCCTCGCGGTAGCCGATGATGTGCTTGCCGTCCTGGGGCACATTGGGCAGGCTGCGCGAGCGGGCGCCGGTGGCCAGCACGATGTGGTTGGCCTCATACACCTCCACGGTGCCGTCGGCCTTGGTCACCTCCACCTTCTTGCCGGGGAGCAGCTTGCCGGAGCCGGCAATCACCTCCACGTTGTTCTTCTTGAGCAGGTACTGCACGCCCTTGCTCATCGTCTCGGCCACCGTGCGGCTGCGTTTCACCACCGCCTCGAAGTCGGGCTTCACGGTGCCTTCGACCTGCAGGCCGTACTCGGCGGCGTGCGACATATATTTGAAAACCTGGGCTGACTTGAGCAGCGCCTTGGTGGGGATGCAGCCCCAGTTGAGGCAGATGCCGCCCACTTCGGCACGTTCCACGACGGCCGCTTTCATATTGAGTTGAGAAGCCTTGATGGCAGCCACATACCCGCCAGGGCCGCTGCCGATAACGATAAGATCAAACATAGTTAAAAGCTAAAAGATTATGTATATGGTTAATTAATTGTCATTTTACACGGCGGCAAAGATACAAAAAGATAATGAGGAAAAATCGTAAAATGCAAAATTTCGTCATTAGTGTACGTTGGCTGGGCAATGAAGACGATGAGGCGATGAAAAACGAGGAATGGAATTGCGGTGAATCGGAAAAAATGTATCTTTGCCGAATCGAAATGCGGCATCCCTTTGTGATTCGTTGCCGTATTCATAAAATGAACACATATTAATGACATGAATTATGGAAGACATTGTATTATCCATTCCCTCATCGGATTACAGCTTCTTTGAGGCGTTGGCCGCCCGGATGGGCTGGTCTGTCCGCACACGTCGCGCATCCGTGGAGCGTTTTCTCGAATCCTGCCCGAAAACACCGCAAATGACTGACGAGGAAATATCCGATGAAGTGAACGCAGTACGCTACGGGAAATGAAAATTCTGTTTGACACCAACCTTTGGATCTCCTTCATGATTGGCAAACGCCTTGCATCCATCAAGGATGTGCTTTGCCGCCATGATGTGGAGGTGTATGTCTGTGAGCAGCTGCTGGATGAAATCCGCATAGTCATTTCACGCCCAAAATTCGACGACATCATTCCCCGGGAAACCCGCCGCCGTTTTTTCGAGATGGTGTATGATGTCTGCTTTTTCACGGACATAACCGTGGATGCGATTTCGCCTATCCGCGATGTCAAAGACCTTTACCTGTTGGCTATGGCCGAAAGTGTGCCTGTGGATTACATCGTCAGCGGTGACAAAGACATCATCGAGCTTGGCGAGCACAAAGGCATCCCGATACTGACATACAATCAGTTGCTGGTTTTGTTGCAATCTGCAACGTGACAATGAACGGCTCTGCACTTCCATTCGAGACCAGAACGTGCTCCTTATCGACGATGTGACCACCAGCGGTTCCACGTTGAACGAGATGCTTCGAACATTACGGATCCTGAACGAGGACAATAACATCGTCGTTTTCAGTTTAATAGGTCGCAAAGACCTAATGGCGGATGCTATTATGTAGTTGAACGGTATTTGGGCCGCCGGTATTCCTTTTCGTGGCCACCCTCTTAGATTCGCCCGACGGCTGCGCGGCGGAGGCGGAGCGGTTCGTGACCTGTGAGAGATGAGCAGCGAGGCTGGCACAAAAAAAAAGGAATTATATACCTGATGGCACAAATCAGGGCTTTTGCATCTTTTTTATTTGGGCGTGCCGGCACGGCGGCGCGGAATCACATTGCATTCGCATACTCCATCAAATGCCGCCGCGCCGTCGGGCTTTCCACTGCAATGATTTTGGCTTAGAACCCACCACCATTCCGCGAGACGCGAAGTGTCAAGCAGAACCTCCGTCTCGCCAGGGAACGCATTCCCACCAAAATCATTTCCGTTGCAATCCCTCACGCAGGCTCGTCGAACCCCACACCCGTTTCGCGGCTAGCAATGCACAACATCGTCTCAACCCTCTCCCGCGCCGCGACTTTCCCGCGCACGCACCCCTCCCAGGGGTTGCAGCGCTACCGAGCTCTTGCCCCTGTCGGGGCAGCTCAAGGAAAATGATTACCTCTATTGTCCCGGAGGGACACCCTCTCAATAACCCCACACAAGCGACGAAGGAGCGCCGTGTGGGGGCGGAACGACGGCACCGACACCCTCTCGCGGCGCGGGAGTCGGCATCCAAGATGCATAAAACCTGCTTGCCGCGAAAGGGAGGCGTTGGAAAAAAGCGTTGTTTGGAAAACTGTTACTACCGGCCTTGTGCCATCATGTATATAAGTACCATAAAAATCTGATTCGCGAGCATAACAAGCAAGAGCAGCAAATCCCTATACGCGAACCCGACTGTGATGATAGTTCTCACAGGGGCAAAATGGCATATTCCCGCCCCGATGGGGTTAAGATTATTCCGCCGGGATGCTTAAAGGATTAGAAAACGTGCCTACGCCACTCGGGTGGCGCTCACGGCCAGCAGTCCAGACGGCTGCGCGATGGAAACCGAGTGCGAGGTGAGGGTGGTGAAGTAAAGGTTTTGCCGACGTTCCCAGGCCTCTGCAACCCCTCTGCATTTTTTTCCTCCCGACATACACCATTTTTTTTTATTTTTGCGGTCTTAATTAAAATACTCACAAAGTGGCAACAACAACTATCCTTTACGCCGCATTGACCATAGGCCTTACGGGCTTGATAGCGGCTGTGATTCTGTATTTTGTATCAAAAGTTTTCCACGTGGAAGAGGACCCGCGCATCGATGAGGTGCAGGCCTGCCTGCCCGGTGCCAACTGCGGCGGCTGCGGCTTTGCCGGCTGCCGTGCCATGGCCGAGGCGATGGTGAAGGCTATGGACACCAGCATCGCCTACTGTCCGGGCGGCGACTACGACAAAATCGGCAAGGTGTTGGGCATCACTGCCGCCACCCGCGACCCGCAGGTGTGCGTGGTGCGCTGCAACGGCACCTGCGAGCATTCGCCCGCCAAGGTGATGTACGACTCGGCGCTGACCTGCGCGTTCGCCAACACCGTCTTCTCCGGCGAGGGCGCCTGCCCCTTCGGATGCTTGGGGTGCGGCGACTGCGTGGCAGCCTGCCAGTTCGACGCCATCCACATCAACCCCGAGACCCATCTGCCCGAGGTGAACGAGCAGCTCTGTGTGGGCTGCAAGGCCTGCGCCAAGGCCTGTCCGCGCGGCGTACTTGAGATCCGCGACAAAGGCAAGAACAACCGCCGCGTCTATGTGGCCTGCAACAACAAGGAGAAGGGCGCCGTGGCCCGCAAGAACTGCAACGCCGCCTGCATCGGCTGCGGCAAGTGCGCCAAGGTGTGCCCCTTCGAGGCCATCACCGTGACCGACAACCTCGCCTACATCGACTACACCAAGTGCAAGGCCTGCCGCAAGTGCGTGGCCGAGTGCCCCACCGGCGCCATCCACGCCGTGAACTTCCCTGAGAAGAAAGCCGCGCCCGCCGAGGCCGCACCCGCAGAACAAGAAGTCAAACAACCCGCACAAGCATAGTACTATGAGTATCGAAAGATCCAAAGAGCTGGCCAATGAACTGGCCCACGAGATAACGCAAGACATCAAGGCCGAAGTCAAGAAATTAGGCAAAAAGACCTTCAGCATGGGTGGCGTCCACCCTGAGGCCAACAAGTTCGCCCACTCTGCCAACGTGGAGACATTCCCGCTGCCCGACCAGGCCGTGGTCTATATGACCCAGCACCTCGGCGCCCCCGCCAAGCCCATCGTCGAGAAGGGCGACAAGGTGAAGGTGGGCCAACTCATCGCCGAGGCCAACGGCTTCGTGAGCGCCAACATCCACGCTCCCATTTCCGGCACCGTCAGCAAAATCGATATGATTGCCGACATCTCCGGCTACAAGAAACCCGCCATCGTCATCGACCGCGAAGGCGACGAGTGGGACGAGAGCATCGACACCACCCCCGACATCATCCGCGACATCAAGCTGAGCAAAGACGAGATCATCGCCCGTATGAAAGACCGCGGCATCGTGGGCCTGGGCGGCGCCTGCTTCCCCACGCACATCAAGTATATGCTCAAGCCCGAGCAGAAGTGCGAGTACCTCATCATCAACGCCGCCGAGTGCGAGCCCTACATCTCCACCGACAACCGCGTGATTTTGGAGCGCACCGAGCAGTGTATGATCGGCATCGAGTGCGCCCTCATCGCCTCTGGCGCCCCAAAGGCCATCATCGGCATCGAGGACAACAAGCCCCAAGCCATCGCCGCCTTGGTGGAGATGGCCAAACGGTTCACCAACATTGAAGTACAACCCTTGAAGATCAAATACCCGCAGGGAGCGGAAAAACAGCTCATCAAGGCCATCACCGGCCGCAGCGTGCCCAACGGGGCACTGCCCATCTCCGTGGGCTGCATCGTCAACAACATCACCACGATGTACGTGCTCTACCAAGCCGTGCAGAAGAACAAGCCCATCGTGCAGGCCTACACCACCGTCTCCGGCAAATCCATCCCCAAAGAGCAGTGCAAGATCTTCCGCCTGCGCTTAGGCACCCCCATCCGCGACGTGCTCAACGCCGTCGGCATTCCCGAGGACACCGGCAAGATCATCTCCGGCGGCCCAATGATGGGCAAGGCCATCTCCAACCTCGACGCCTACGTGGCCAAGGGTATGTCCAGTTTCCTCTTCATGAGCGAAAAGGAGAGCAAGCGCGGTCCAGTCTATCCCTGCATCCGCTGCGGCAAATGCGTCAATGGCTGCCCGATGGGACTGGAATCCACCCTGCTGTGCACCCTCTCCCAACTGCAACGGTGGGAGGACTGCGAGAAGAACGGCATCATGAACTGCATCGAGTGCGGCTCCTGCTCCTTCATCTGCCCCTCCAACCGTCCGCTGTTAGACTATATCCGGGTGGGCAAAGCCAAGACTGGCGCGATGATCCGCGCCAGAAACGCCAAATAAGATCCAAACAACACTGTTTTTTTGCAATCCATAAAAATAGAACAATTATGAAAAAATACATTGTCATCATGCTGCTCATGCCGTTGATGGTGCTTTTCACCTCTTGCAAGAGCGGACAAATCAAGAAACTGGAGAAGTTCACCGCACAAGTGGAACAAAACTACGACAAATATTCCAACTCCGACCTTGACAAAGCCAAAGCCCAATTCGAGAAGCTGATTGCCAAGGTGGAGCAGAACGAATTCACAGGCGACGAACAGCGTCACGTCAACGAGCTGAAAGGCGCGTGCAAAGGCTATTTCGCACAGGCCAAAGCCCGCATCCTGCTTGAAGAATTCAACAATGCCGTGGACGAGGCCGGTGACGAAGTCAAGGGCGCGTTAGAGTCCATGAAAAAGGATTAGAAAAAATTATGCTCCCACATTTTGAGGTATCGAAAAAAAGTGTATTTTTGCGGCCTCAAATCGGGACGTTAGCCCAGTCGGTTTAGAGCGCTGCTTTCACACGGCAGAGGTCACTGGTTCGAGTCCAGTACGTCCCACCAAATGTCAGAATTTATGCATCACGATGGCGGCGGCCACGGCTGCGTTGAGCGACTCGGAGGAGGAACCGCTCCCTTCCCCTCTCGGTATGGTCAGGCGGTGGGTCACGCAACGGGCGACCGGCGCGGAGATGCCGTCCGACTCGCTGCCGATGACAACGATGTCGTCGTGTTGGAAAGCGAAGGTGTCAACAGAATCACCGTCAAGGAAAGTGCCCAGCACACGTCGCGAAGCACACTGACGATCCAGAAAGGAAACGAGGTCGGCACGGGAGACCTGCACATCACAGAAGGCCCCCATGGTGGCCTGGATGCATTTAGGGTTGTAGAACTCCACCGTATCAGGGGAGCAGACGATATGGCGGATGCCAAACCAATTGGCGGTGCGCACGATGGTCCCCAGGTTGCCGGGGTCGGAGATGCGGTCAAGCACAAGCAGGGGCTGGCCCTCGGGCAGCGGACGCGTGCCGGGCTGCTCCACAACCGCCAACAACTCCGGCGGTGTGCTCAAAGTACTGATACGCTCCATTTCCGCCGGCGTAACCTCCGTGATGCGGACATCGGACAGCAAAGCGGCATTGCCAGCGGAAAAACGTTCCGTGGCATAAAGATCGACCACCCGCAGTTCGGAACGCAACAACATCTCCACACTTTTGCGGCCCTCCACCAGGAAAAGCCGCGACTCGTCGCGGAACTTGCGCAAATGTAACTTGCGAATCTCTGAAATTCTATTTTTGCTGATCATCGGAAAGTCCTTCGAAATCGAGGAACAACCGTTTCCACTCCTCACGGACGGGGATGGAGGCGTGGGTGTTCCGGTCAAAACCCGCAAGGACACTGTAACATGTGGTCTTGACCACATTGGTACGCGTGTCCCGCAGTTGTTGCATCATTTTAACGCTTTTGTGACCGATGGAGACGATTTTGGTTTCACAGACAATGGCATCGTGAAATTCCACGGCCATTTTAAAATCGAGCTCTACGTGAACAAGAACTAAGTCCATCGTGCGCCAATCCACGGGCGCACGTAGGACGTGTTCAAAATAACAGCTTCTGCCGTAATCGAAATAATTGCATTGTGCGCCGTTGTTGGCATGCACAAATGGATCCAAATCACTCATCCGCACCTGAATGGGCACGGAGAATTGATAGGTTTCGGTCTGCATCGAAATTTTAGAGGGCGTTGATCTTCTTCATAAGGCCGGATTTGAGGTTGGCGGCCTTGTTCTTGTGAATCATGCCCCTCTTGGCAAGCTTGTCGATCATGGAGGTCATGGTGGACAACTTCTGCGTCGCATCGCCCTTGTCCTCGATGGCGCGAATGTCTCTCAAGGCGTTGCGCATGGTCTTGGAATAGTAGCGATTCTCCAGTCTCTTTTTCTCGTTTGCTCTGATTCTTTTGATGGATGACTTATGGTTTGCCATTTCTTACTTTGATTTATAATTTGTTACGTTAAAAATTTTCGGGCTGCAAAAGTACACTTTTTTTGATATCGTCCAAGCCTCCGCAAAATTTATTTTTCAAAGCCTGTTTTCGCGACCCATTAAGGAAAAAACATTATCTTTGCCCCCATAAAAAAGGGTTTTTATGTTGTTCGTGCGGGCAATAACGCAGTAAAAACAGTAGTTAAATAAATCGTTACACATTTCTTTATGCATGAATAGAATACTTTTCTTCATAGGTTTAATAGCGTTGGGTTTGAATGTAACAGCACAAGCTCCCTATTATTATTATAAAGGAGGCAAGGTCCTTCTGAATGAAAATCCTTATATTAGGTTTGTCGGGCGAAAGCAACGCCCTGACCCTGCAAGGCATCTCCGCGCAGCTGACTCGCCTCCGGACTCTACGTGGTCGGCTTCAGGAATGAGAAAGGCGTGGTGGTGAGAAAGTTTGTGAAGATGTAAGAATCCTCAAGGGGATGCCCAATTGGGCATCCCCTGTTTTAAAATCGTATAAATCAATCATTCAGCCAACAAGTCAGATCCCTTCATGACTCTTCGGCGTCCTCTGAATCAATTTTTTCAATAGCAGAAGCAGGTTGGTTCGGCATCTCGATATGTCGCACGTAAATATCGCGCTGCGGGAAGGGAATCTCAATGTGATTTTCATTCAACGTATTGTATATCACCTCTTTGACGTTTGCCACAAAAGAAGCTTTCTCCTCCACCAGCACCCAGCAGATGACGAAAAGGTCCACGCTGCTGTCGCCAAAATCGTTGAAAGCCACCTTGATGCCCTGCTTCGTGTCGACGACATTCCTGCCCGACGAGGTTTTGACCATCAACGGCTGAAGGCTTTGGATGAGCATCTCACGCACCTTCCCCACATTGACGCCATACGCCACGCCAACAGGAATCTTCACCAGCACATACCCATGGTTGCGGGTCAGATTCTTGAAATTCTTGCTGAAAAGCGCAGCATTCTGGAAGGCGATGACGCTGCCGTCAAGGGTGACTATTTGCGTGCTCTGATAATTGATACTCTCCACCTTGCCCTGGATGCCGTCACACTCAATGTAGTCGCCCACGCGCAAGCGTCCTGTCATGAGCGTGATGCCGTATATGAAATTCTCCAACAGGTCCTTCATGGCGAAACCAAGACCTGTAGCCAAGCCTGCCATCACGATTGAGATGCCGCTGCCCGGCACCTCCAAGATAATCAGGGATGCCGCCACATAGATGCCCCATACGATGAAGGAGATGATGTTGTTGACGAGCGTGGCGTTGCCCTGCCCGCGCACCAGCGAGTCTCTTTTCTTGCGCTTACGCAACACTTTATAGAAAGCCTTGATGGCATAATTGAGATAACGGAACAGGAAATAGAGTTCCAGCACCAAACACATCTTATATAAGGAGAGCTGGATGAGACCGGGCTTGTTGAGGAACACATACTCGAAAATCTTCCTGCAGAAAGAGCTCATCTCAAAAATGTCGGCAGCCCAATAAATGCTGGCGGGCACCGAGAGTATCGCCAAGATAGGGAGAAGGGCTTTCATGATGAAGTCATAGAACCACGTGTAGGTGATATACTCTCCCTTACGCATCTTGGGTTGCAGTTTCTTGTATGCCTTCACCAAATCCACCGGTGCCTTGAATTCCTCACTATGGTCCTTCACTATCCTGCGGACCAGATGACGCTGCTCGTAGAACCTGGAAAGGTCGTAAATGCAGGTGATGGTCTGGATGGCGGCCAACTGGATGGTCCACCAAATCATCACCTGGACAGCCAGCAGGACGAAACCGCTCCAGGCCGCCACCGTGGCCACCACCATGGCTACCAAGGAGATGACCGTGTAAACGATGTCGCTGTCGGGCAGCTTGACAATCTTCTTCTTCATCACGATGAACTGCCAGATGGTGAACAGCAGCAGAATAGGCGGATAAATCAGGTTCACCAGATTGTTCGGAATCAACACGATACGGAACACAATCACCAAGAGGGCCATAATGATGAATGGGGTATAGGCGCGCACGCCGGCGCGTATCTGCTTATCGTTCAAACGGATAAGCAAAGACACAAGAATCACCTCCACAAGCCAGGCAAACGTGGTCATCAAGCCGATGGCCATCAGCACAAAATTCTGCTTCACGTATAAGCGGGCGATGGTGATGGAGAGAGCAAAGATGGCCACGCCACAAGCGATGGTGAGGAAGAGTCGCTTGTTGTTGTCGGCGATGTGCTCGCGCCACTTTTTAGGCAGCAACCAGCGCATGATGACGTAGCTGAGCAGGCTGGCGATGATGATGTAGAACAACATGAAGACGCTGACTCCGTAAATGACGGGGCCGCGCCATTCGGATCTTCGTTCCAGAGGCTTGTACTTGTCGTCCACATCCTTCTTGGCAAGAATGTATGACATTCTAAGGCGTTTCAACGTGCTGAAGTAACTGCCGGTGCCATTGACAAAGATGTTTTTCTGCATTTTCTCGTAGCGGGAGAGGGCGTAGTTGTTGAGTTTCTCCACCCGCTTGCTGACACGCTCGTAATACTCCTGGTCGCGTTCCACATTTTCCAGAATCTTGGCGTAGTTGTCGCGGATGGCGGTGGCATAGTCCACGCAGGCCTCACGATCTTTCAGGCCCTGTTCGTTCAGAAAATAAGGAGCCATCTTGGAGGTGTCGAGCAGCCTCTTGGGCATCATCTGCCGGATGGAGTCGGGCAGGGTCGCGATATCGCCGTTGGGCAGGAGGCGCGGGGGCAGGTTCATCAGGATGTCGATGAGGGCGTCGTAGCGTTCGATTTCAGAACGGAGGCGTTCCTTCATCTTCTCGTATGGCATATGGTGGCTTTTGAGCGTGCGGTACTGCTCCGTAGCCGCCTGGCACGCGTAGGCCATATCGAAGGTAAAGTCGGAATTTTGGGAATAGAGCATCAGCCCTACCTGGTTGCTCTTCTGCAACATGGCCACCAAGCTTGCATGTTGGGAGGAGGTGCGCTGCTCCATGCGGGCCATGATGGCCTTCTGGTCGTTGTAGGCTTGCTCCAATTCGGCACGCAGCACCCCGATAGTCTGAGGGAGGTCTTTTTCCTTGAGGACGGCGTGTGCCTGAAAGACCGTAAAAACGGAGAGAACGGCTAATAATAAGAGTTTTTTCTTCATATAATCGGTTCAAAAATCAAAATGCAAATGTACATAAATTTCGAATATACACAGACCCATGAATTTGCCGTATGAAGAGACGTGCCCTGGCGCGTCTCTACGGATAACAGGAGAAAATACAAACATCAACAACAATCAGAAAGCATCCCGTCACAAATTAATGGACTGCTTGAATTCAATTCCATTCTTATATTTCCCAGAGACCATGAGACCGTGTTTTTTTTCATCACCGAAGAAAATCACACGTATTTCGTCAGCAGATTCTTCCAGAAGTACGCCCCCCTTGACCTGCCAATAGATTTCGCTCACTTGCGATTTGTCGAAGGTGTAAGTCATTGAATTTTTGGAAACATGGCGAAGCGAAACAGGCTGTGGCACCAACTCCCGATAGAAAAAGCAGGCCACGGAGTCTTGAATCGTATAGAAATAGCTTGAAATTTTACGATGTTCATCCACATGGAGGCTGTGTCCGGCACCGCGTATTGTAAAGAGCCGACTGCGCATACCATGGTTTCGGGCATATTGGTCAATGCACTGGGAGCCATACATTTTGGCAATGAGTTCGTCTTGTGCCTTGCCGCTTTTTTGATCGTTTGAGGGGAAAAGTTTCCGCAAGGACTTGGCAATCTCCCCGCCAGGACCCACGATGTTTTTAAAGGGGTAGTCATGCCCGTATGGCACAATATTGTCAGCATCGCCATGGAAGGAGATGATGGCTGTAGTCGGGGAGTTGGCCAAGATAAGGGTGTCTGTCACGGCGCCCCACATATTGGCCACGCCGCGCACCTTGATTTTTTCCTTGTATGCCGTGGCAAGTTTTGAGATGGGGCCCTCATCAAGGACAGTGCCGGGGCGGTCCTTGTCGCGCATGAAGGTCACATTGAGTGCCGTGATGGCACCGGCGCTCGAGCCGCCCAGGAAGAGCCAATCCGGGTTGATGCGATATTCCGAAGCATGGTGCAGCATATAGCGCACGGCAGCGTGCACGTCCTGCGTGGCACGATACCCCGCCTTGTCGATAGACTCATGATTGGGCTTGAACCCCATCCGATAATTGGGCGAGACCACCACGTAGCCAAGCGAAGCGTAGTGGCGGCACCACTTGACGATGGGCTCATCCTGCTTGTCGCCGTTATAGAAGGCTCCGCCGTGAATGAGCACCATCAGCGGCCGACGGGTGCTCTTGTCGCCCTCGGGCTCATAGATGTCCATTTTCAGCTCTATGGTTTCCGGTCCGGACATCAGCTCGGGCACACGGCGGGCATAGATGCGCGCAAAGCCCTCGTCCGTGTCCGGATAGCTGCTCCAATAGCCCTCCGCACGCGCGTAGGTGACATCCTTCTTCACTTTCACCTTATAAGCCGGCGCATCATATTGGGCGCGGAAAGACTTGTACGGCGGCGTGTCCAATGAGCGGATCTCGATATTTTTCACCAGATTCCCATTGCCCTTGCACACAATCCGCCCGCCCTTGACCTTTGCACGCACAGTCACATTTTCCGCCACGCCGGGCACGGAAATGACAAAACTCCTCTTCCCCACCCTGGCCGTGAACGGATGCTTGTCGGCCACCAACTTGTCGGCCTTGTAAGCCCTGCCCGACACCTGGTCCCCTGACACATCATCGAAACAAACCACCCATTGGGCACCGTCAATCTCGGCAAGATAGGTGGCATGCTGGCGCAGCTGCTCCATGTCAACCCCGTTGCACGAAACAAAAAGTATCAGAATCACAAATAGATATGGGATTTTTCTCATATTAAAACGGTCTATTGATAAAGGCATCATGTATTCCAGCTGTAACTCTTTATGAATTTCAATTTTACAAGTTGCAAAAATAGACAAAAAAAAGACACCGCAACACTGTCCGTCACAGGAGCTCCGCATACATCCTTCTTTACATCCTATCACATTTTTTTGTACATTTGCGGCCTTAATTCATAGATTTCACGACATGAGAAAAAACATCCTCTTCACCCTGTTATTCGCGGCCCTCTTCGGAATGGTCCGCGCCGACGGCGGCATGTGGCTGCCCCTCTTCCTCAACTACAATGAGGCCGAAATGCAACAGCTCGGCTTCCGGCTGACGGCGGAGGACGTTTACAGCGTCAACCACCACAGCATGAAGGACGCCATCGTCCTCTTCGGCGGCGGCTGCACCGGCGAGCTCATCTCCTCACAAGGACTGCTGCTCACCAACCATCACTGCGGCTACTCCTACGTGCAGTCGCATAGCACGATGGAGAAAAACCACCTCCAGAACGGCTTCTGGGCCAAGAGTATGGATGAGGAAATCCCGATGGAGGGTCTAACCGTCACTTTCCTGATTTATATGAAAGATGTCACCGATCAGGTGCTGGAAGGTGTAACGGAAAAGACCTCCGAGAAGGAACGCCAGGAAATCGTGCAGAGAAACATCAAGAAAGTCACGGAGGACGCCATCGTCGGCACCACCTACAAGGCCACCATCAAGCCTTTCTATTACGGCAACCAATACTTCATGTTTGTGAGCGAGACCTACAGCGACATCCGCCTGGTGGGTGTGCCCCCCGAGAGCATCGGCAAGTTCGGCGGCGACAGCGACAACTGGATGTGGCCGCGCCATACCGGCGACTTCTCCATCTGGCGCATCTACACCGACCCGGACGGGAAACCTGCCAAATACTCCGCGAAGAACATCCCGATGGTGCCCAAGAAATATTTCCCCATCTCCATCAAGGGCGTGGAGGAGAACGACTTCACCCTGGTGTTCGGCTATCCCGGCACCACCCGGCAGTTCCTGATCTCCGACGGCGTGGACGTGGTGGCCAACGTGCAGAACCCCATCGCCATCGATGCCCGCACCATCCGCCTCGACGCGATGAAAAAGCAGATGAACCTTGACCCGCGCATCCGCTTGATGTACTCGGCCAAGGCCAACTCCATCTCCAACGGCTGGAAAAAGTGGCAGGGCGAGAGCAAGGGCATCCGCGAATGCAATGTCATTGACAAGAAAAAAGCCCAGGAAACCGATTTCCAAAAATGGGTGAACAGCGACAATAACCGTCAGAAACAGTACGGCACCCTGCTCGCGGATATGCGTCACGCCTACCACAACTATGCGCTATACACGAAAACCACCACCTTCATCAGCGAGTGTTTCTTCGGTCCGGAAATCATTTCCAAAGGCGTACACCCCTACTACCGGCTGCTGGTGACCCCCGCTTTGGAGAAGGACAACGCCACGCTCGAAGCCAACCGCGAACGCTTGCTCAAGAGCAACGAGTCGTTCCGTCAAAGCTATTGTCCCGCCATCGACGAGGAGTGTTTTGTGGAGCTGATGACCTACTATTTCACCAAACAGGACCCCGCCTCGATACCGGAACCGCTGCTCAAGTATGTGCGCAATGATGCCGCTGTCGTGCGTGCCACGATGAAGAATCTCTGGGATAAGATGGGGACCACGGCTCCCTACATCACCGACAATGAGAAATTCACGCAGTTTGTGCAGAACGCCCCCGCCAAGCAAATCGCCAAGACCGCCAATACAGAGATGATGATGTTGTACGATATCGTTTATAATCAATATCGGGAAACCGCATCAAAACACAATGATGTGGACGATCAGCTGGACGCCTATTATCGCACTTATGTGAAGGCATTGATGGAGAAGGACAAAGACCGTGTCTTCTATCCCGATGCCAACCTCACGATGCGTGTCACCTACGGCCAAGTCAAGGGCTTTGACCCTGCCGACGGTGTGAACTATGTGCACTACACCACCCTCGATGGCATCATCCAGAAAGAGGATCCCGATGTATATGACTACAAGGTGGATCCGAAACTGAAGCAGTTGTGGGAGAATAAGGACTACGGCCGGTATGCCAACAAGAACGGCGAGCTGCCGGTGGCCTTCATCGCCAGCAACCACACCACGGGCGGCAACTCCGGCAGCCCGGTCATCAATGCAAACGGGGAACTGATCGGCACCAACTTCGACCGTGTCTGGGAAGGCACGATGAGCGACATCTGGTACGATGTCAACCGCTGCCGCAACATCAGCCTCGATGCGCGCTACTTCCTGTTCATCGTCGATAAGTTCGCGAATGCGCAGAACCTCATCGATGAGATGACGATAGTTGAATAAAAACACAAAAGGATGATCTCTTTTGAGAATATTGACAAACACGATTGGCTGTATGCGCTATATCTGCAATATCTCAATTTTGCGCATAACAGGGTCTATTATCGGAACTTCTATATCATAAACGAGGAGAATATCCCACCCAAGGGGGAGGCCACGATTGTGATTGCCAACCACCAGAACGGGTTGATGGATGCCTTGGCCATCCTGCACACCCTGGGGCGCGACGGTCGCCAGCCCGTCTTTATCGCGCGCGGTGACATTTTCAAAAACCCCTTCCTGGCGCGTATTTTCCGGTTTCTCAAGATAATGCCCACGTTCCGGAGCCGTGACGGGGACCGCAGCGATGTGCGCAGCAACCTGGCCCTCTACGAGCGGGCAGCGCGTGTGCTGAAGAATGGCGGCACGGTGGTCATCTTCCCGGAAGCCACGCACCAGCACGGCCATTATATGAACACCTTCAAGAAGGGCTTCTGCCGCATAGCCTTTGCTGCCGAGGAACTCAACGATTTTCACTTGGGCGTGAAGGTGCTTCCTCTCAACATCCACTACTCCAACTATTTCGATTTCCAGAGCGACCTGATGGTCACGGCGGGTCCGGCCTTCACCTACGAGGAGTTCTTCGACCTTTACAAAGAGAAACCCAACGACGCCTACCTCGCCCTGAACGAGAAGGCACGCGCCCGCGTGAAGGAGATCACCCCCGACATTGACATTCCGGAGTACTACAATGAGATAGAGGCCCTCACCCACATGATGAGCGAGCCCTATTTGCGCCGCAAAAAGCTCAAACCCCACTATCTGCCCAATGAGAAGGATGCGGCGATGACCATCATCGCCAACCTCCGCCACTTCAAGGACGAGCAGGAGCCGGCCTTCAACACGCTGATGGAGCAGACCCGCGAATACTTGTCGCTGTTGCGCACACACGGCCTGCACCACTGGGTCATCAACCGGAAACTCTCCATCTTCCGTCTTGTGCTCCGCATCCTGCTGATGTTGCTCTCGCTGCCGTTGTTCCTATTTGGCTATATCAACAACTTTGTGCCCACCCATATCACCAAGTTTTTCACCAACAAGATGAAGGACCCGATGCTGCACTCTTCAGTACAGTATGTGGTGGGCACCATAGCCGCTTTCCCTGTGTGGTATTTGCTGCTGCTGGCGTTGGCATGGATCATCTCCAAGCATTTTTGGATCGCCATCGCGTATGTGGCGCTTTCCGGCCTGTCGGCATTCTTTGTACACTACTACAAGTTGGCTTGCCAGAAACTGCTGACGGTGGCCAGGGCCACACGGTTGCGCCATACGGCGGCCTACAACACGATGAGCAGCCTCCACAAAATCATTGTGGGAACAATGGAAGGACTGCTTTATTAACGCAACCAGGCAACAAAAAAAGGGGATCATCTACCTGAGGCACATTTGCGCTGCCGGCCATGTTTCATTATATGATATAACCACAAAAAAAAGGAGGCGCAAAAGTGCGTCTCCGTTTTTTTGCAATTCATCCAACCATTAGTTGGCAATAACGCCGAACAGGATACAGGCAACGATGAAAGTAAACACAATGTTGAAGCCCTGCGCCGTGAGAAAAGCCCACAACGACTGGCGGTTTTCCTTGGAGAAGATCTCCTTGAAGCGTGTTTCCAGACCAATGCAGACAAAAGCGATGGCGAAGAAGATACCTTGGAAATTCTTGGCCAAGGCTTTGTATTTCACAACGGTGTCGCCAATCTCCACGCCGCCGGTGAACCAGATGCTGAAGACAATGGAGGCAATCACCATGCCGATGACGAACTTCGGGAATCGCTGCCAGATAACGGAACCCGTGGTGCGCTGCACCCCCTCGGTCTTGCGCAACGACCAATAGAGGGAGATAAAGAAGGCGGCCACGCCAATCAGCACATTCTGAGAGGCCTTGACGATAACAGCCGTGTTGCCAGCCTCCTCACCGAGGATGCCACCGGAAGCTGCCACTGCCGCGGTGGTGTCAATGGTGCCGCCGATCCAGGCTCCAGCCACCTGCGCCGCAGCCGTCGGGTCGCTGAAGAGCAACGGCAGGATCCATTTGCACAGCAACGGCATGATGTACAACATAGGGATGGCGATGACCATCACGAGAGATACCACATAGCTGAGTTTCTTCTTGTCGCCATCAATGGTGCCACAGGTGGCGATAGCGGCAGAGACACCGCAGATACTCACCGAACTGGCCAGCATGGTAGCCATCTCATCATCCACATGAAACACCTTGCGTGAAATCCAAAAACCGAAGTACCAGACACACAACACCACGATCAACGCCTGCGCGAGACCGAAAGCACCCGACTTCATGATCTCGCCGAAAATAACAGTGGCACCCAAGCAGACAATGCCGATTTTGATGTAAAACTCACTCTGGATGGCCGGTTTCAACCACTCAGGCACATGGAAACAGTTACTGATCAGCAGACCGAAGAGCACGGCGAACAGCACAGCTTCCAATCCGTACTCCTTGCAAAACGGGATGCTCGCGCAGAGTTGCGCCAGCAACGTCAACACGAAGATGACGATGAACGACGGCAACAGACCCTTCAGCGGCTTGCGCGACACAAGTGCCGCCACCACGATGACGACGAACAGGAACGCAAAGGTCAGCAATGTATTGACCCATCCCGCACCGGTCGTCAACGAAGCCACATTCAACATCTTGATGTTGTTCATGAAGCGCGGGGCTATCACAATCAGCCCCAGCACGACAAAGCCGAGAATGACAATCAGCCACTCCTCGTTAATCAACGGTTTCTTTTCTGTTTTCGAAGACATACTTTATTGTATTTATAGTTTAACATTAGAATTTCACGGAAAGCATGGTCAGGAAAGAGTGAGCGAGGTTGGGATTATGCTGGTGCTGGCGCAAGGTGTACTGAAGGCGCAGCTGTACGTGTTTCTCAGGCCACCAGTCAATGCCGGCACTATAGTAGATGGAGGCAGTGTTGTCAACCACGTCTCTTTGGTAGAAGTCGTAGCGCAATACGGGACGGAGTTTCTGCTGCACGTTGCTCTTGGAGCCCCAACCGAAGCGGAACCAATAGCCTGCGATCACATAGAATCCCTGGGTATCCATATTCCGGACACTCAGGACATTGTCCGCACCGACATGTCCTAATCCGGTTTTACCCCATACATACTCGCCGCGCACGGTGAGATTATCGTCGCGGTATTCGGCACCGCCAGCACAGCGGAGACGCAGTCCGTCCAAATCGTCGCTGATGGCATAGCGTCCCCAATAGGCAGAACCGGAGAGCACAAGATGCTTCAGGAAAGGATGGAACTCGATGCGACCGGCAATATCCTTGGCCATGTTATCAGTCTTGACGTTGATGCCGTTGCCGCCAAACACGCCGACACTATAGCCCAACAACGGGTACTTCTCACCATCGCGCTCAAACTGCAGCAACGTGCCGTACAACATGGCGCCTATTTCGCGGCCGTTGGCATAGCTGCTGATACCTGTGACATCTTTATAGCCCGACAAAGCCGAGATAACCTGCGCGTTGTCAGCAAATTCAAGATCCAATGGAGCGTATGGGTTCTCCAATGTGAACGGAATTTTGAACTGCCCGACCTGCAAGTTGGCATAACGGCAGAACTTGAGTTTCACGAAAGCATCCACCAATTTCGGGGAGTTGGCAAAATCAGCTTGCAAACGAAACTCGATCTTGGGCGTGATACTGCCTTTCAGGTCGAGACGGGCACGGCGCACTTGGATGACGCTGCTCCGGGAGAATTCATCTCCCACAAGGTCCTGATGCGTAAACTCGTACTGCGTGTTAATGAACCCACCGATGGTAAGGTAGTCGCTGATCCGCAAATCACGCCCACGCTGAGTCTTAGAGGATCGAGCATTCTCAGTTTTCTTCTCTTTTTTTACAGCTTTATCCGCTTTTTGGGCCGAAGATATATCCATCAAACCTATCATCAACAATGTAATAGTGACAAATCGTAAAAAGATTGATTTCATAATGAACAGTGTTAGTTTAACTTACTTTAACGTATTTTTCAATGAGCAAAAATAGATATTTGAAGAATGGCAATTGTCTTGAATCAAGGCAATAATTGTCCATTTTCATCATGTTACTGACATAATTTTCAAAAAACACCCTTGAGGACGAAAGGCGGTTATCGACATTGCAATACGCTGTACAGTAATAATATATTCAAATTTTTACTGTCATAATTTCGTCTGATTACAATTTTTCTATCAAATGCTGACATTTGATTTGTGTGATACGACTATCTTTGCAAGCCCTATGACGACCGATTGCCGTTTCAACAGACCATCATGAATTATTGGGCACTCATGCAGAAGCTTAACATAAATTAATAAATGTGCTTATGAAACATATAATACAATGTAGTGTTCTGGTGTTGGTTGTGGTCGGTTTGGGGTTATCCATGCTCTCTTGTGGGAACAAAAAGTCCTCAATGAAAGAGGGCACCCTTTCCGGAAACATATCCGTATCCGGGGCTTTCGCGCTTTATCCATTAGCCGTCAAATGGGCCGAGGAGTTTCAGAAACTGCATCCGGATGTGCAAATAGATCTGTCGGCAGGTGGGGCTGGCAAGGGAATGACGGATGTGCTGGCAGATGTGGTGGATTTGGGAATGGTGTCTCGTGAAGTCTATGCACCTGAATTGGAAAAAGGAGCACTGCCCATTGCGGTGGCAAAAGATGCTGTGGTAATAACCATCAATGCGGCTAATCCTTTTGTGAAGGAACTGAAAAAACACGGGATATCACGTGAGGCGGCTACAAAAATTTGGATTACAGGCGAGTACACCACATGGGGTGATGTCTTGGGAACAAACGACAAGACACCAATACACGTCTATACCCGTTCTGATGCTTGCGGGGCTGCGGAGACGTTTGCCCTGTGGATGGGCAAAAAGCAGGAGGACCTCGGCGGCACGGCTGTTTTCGGCGATCCGGGCCTCGCCTCTGCCATCCAGAACGACAAGTTGGGCATTGGTCTTAATAACATCGGCTATGCCTACGACGAAAAAGAACGAACCCCAAATCCCGGCCTGCTCGTCTGCCCCGTGGACGGCAATTCGGATGGCCACATCGATGCAGATGAGTATTTCTATGATACCAAAGATGATTTTATAGCGGCTGTGGCGGCAGACAAATACCCGTCTCCGCCTGCCCGCGACCTCTATATGGTGGCGCACGGCGTGCCCACAAATCCTGTCGTGATTGCTTTTTTAGAGTTCATTCTTTCGGAAGGCCAACAATACAACGTGCCCGTCGGCTACATCGGGTTGACGGAAGAAAAACTTGAAAAAGGGCGCATTGCACTGAAAATCAAATAACAGCAGTTTCCTTTCGTATGATCCGCAAACGAATAGTCAAAGACAAACTGGCGCACGGGGTGATGCTCGCAATGACCCTCCTGTCCATTGTCTTTGTGGTAGTGATGGCGGTCGGACTTTATGTAAAGTCTGCACCTGTGTTGGAGAATCGTTCGTTGTGGAGCTTGATCTCCTCCAGTCAATGGAAGCCGATGAAGGGAGAGTTCGGTTTCCTTCCTTTTATTGTAGGGTCGTTGTGGGTCACATTTCTGGCCATACTCATTTCCTTTCCCATCTCGTTGTTGACAGCTGTTTATTTGACGGAATATGCCCGTCCTGTGGTTCGGAAATTTGTTTTCCCCGCTTTGGACATTCTGGCTGCCCTTCCCTCCGTCATTTATGGGGTGTGGGGGATGCTGGTCATTGTACCTTGGATTTCGGACAAGGTGGCCCGGCATTTTGTGGATTTCTCGTCGGGTTACACTGTTCTGGCAGCGGGTATCGTGCTGGGGGTGATGGTTATACCCCTCTTGGTGAGCCTGTTTATTGAGGTGTTTTCCAGTGTGCCTGCCGAGTTGCGGGAGGCTTCGCTCTCGTTGGGCGCCACCCGCTGGCAGACGGCCAAGAAGGTGGTGCTTCGCAAAACACTTGCGGGAATGCTGGCGGCTACGGTGCTGGCAATCTCCCGTGCGATGGGTGAAACCATTGCTGTGCTGATGGTCTGCGGCTGCGTGATCGGCATCCCCTCCAACATTCTGGAACCCTGCTATCCAATCCCGGCACTGATAGCCAACAACTATGGTGAGATGCTTTCAATGCCCCTGTACGAATCTGCCCTGATGTTTGCAGCCCTTATCCTGTTTGTTGTGGTTCTGGTATTCAATTTGCTCTCCCGAATCATCCTATATCGTATCGAAAGAAGCGAAGCTTAAAATTATTGTTATGAAAGTCAGTAGATCCAAACGAACAGAAGAAATCCTTTTCAAGGTCCTGATGTGGATAGCGATGGGCATAGTGTTCGGATTTGTCATCAGTGTTATCTGGACGGTCTTCTCTCGAGGGGCCAAGGCGATGAGTTGGGATATGATTACAAAACTGCCCGGAGGTGGTTTCTATATTGGCAAGGAGGGAGGATTCCTCAATGCCATTGTGGGTTCGTTGTACATTGTGGGCGCTTCCACCATTCTTGGCTTGCTGGTCTCCATCCCGGTGGTTTTCTTTCTGAACGTATATCTGAAAAAAGACTCGCGTCTGGCATACGTGGCACGACTGGCTTTCGACGTGCTTTTCGGAATGCCCTCCATCGTATATGGAGCTTTCGGATTTACCATAATGATCTTTTTCGGCCTGCGCACATCTCTGTTGGGTGGTATCATTGTTATCACATTGTTGATTATCCCCATCTTCATACGCTCTATGGACGAGGCCACTCGTAACTTTCCGAGGGACATACTGGACGCCAGCTATGCGTTGGGCGCCACCCGCTGGGAGACCCTTAAAGTGGTGGTGCGCCAGATCGCTCCGGGCATTGCCACCGCCACACTGCTTTCCATAGGCAGGGCCATCGGCGATGCCGCCAGCGTGATGTTTACGGCGGGCTACACCGACAGCATTCCCACATCGCTGTCACAGCCGGCGGCCACCCTTCCTCTGGCGGTGTTTTTCCAGTTGAGCAGTCCTATTCCAGAGGTGCAGGACCGCGCTTACGCCGCCGCCCTTGTCCTGACGATCATCGTCCTGCTGTTGAGTATCAGCGGCCGTTTTATCACTAACCGTTTCTCTAAAAACAAACTCTAATGGCCATCGAAATCCAGAACCTTAATGTCCACATAAAGGACAACCACATATTGAAGAACATCAACCTGACACTTCCCGAGAAGCAGATCACCTGCATTATCGGACCTTCAGGCTGCGGAAAGTCCACACTGCTACGGACGCTGAACCGTTTGATAGACTCCACGGAAGGGGTCCGTTTGGAAGGCAAGGTGCTGGTGGACGGTGCAGACATCATTGGCAGTGGAGCGGAAATCACCGAATTGCGTCGCCGCATCGGGCTTGTGAGCCAGCGTCCCTGTCCCCTGCCGATGTCCATATTTGACAATGTGGCCTATGGATGCCGTATCAACAAGATGTACAAGCGCCATAAGGCGTTGATATATGCTGTACAGAAGAACCTCAAGGCTGTGGGGCTTTGGGAAGAGGTGCGGGGTCGGGTGCGCACGCCTGCGGCACGGCTCTCCATCGGTCAGCAACAGCGCCTATGCCTTGCCCGTTCCCTTGCTGTGGAGCCCCAATACATCCTTGCCGACGAAGCCACCAGCGCCCTTGATCCGATCTCCAGCAAAACCGTCGAGGACCTTTTTGTCTCCCTTAAAAATGACTACACTATCATCATGGTTACCCATACGCTCCGACAGGCACTTCGTATCGCCGACAACGTGGTATTTATGTACCTCGGCGAAATAGTAGAGAGCGGTCCTGCAGAACAGGTGTTCCACAATCCGCAGCAAGAACTCACACAAAAGTACCTTTCGGGCGCCTTCAGTTAATGGAAACCAATAGTAATACTCGAATATAAGAATTAACCGATAAAAGAATGTATAAACTGACCCATTTAAAGGAATTAGAATCAGAATCCATCTATGTGCTGCGGGAGGTGGCGGCGCAGTTTGAACGTCCTGCGATACTCTTCTCCGGCGGAAAGGATTCCATTGTGGTCACCTATCTGGCCTACAAAGCCTTTTATCCCGCTAAAATCCCTTTCCCCTTGTTGCATATTGATACGGGACATAATTTTCAGGAAACTCTTGACTACCGCGATGCCTTGGTCCGGAAATTGGATGCCCGTTTGGTGGTGGGTTCTGTGCAGGAGAGCATAGACAAAGGGCGCGTGAAAGAGGAGAAAGGATATAATGCAAGTCGTAATAGACTGCAAACCACAACATTGTTGGATACGATAGAGGAATATAAGTTTGATGCGTGCATCGGAGGTGCCCGCCGTGATGAGGAAAAGGCCCGTGCCAAAGAGCGTTTCTTTTCACACCGTGACGAGTTTGGCCAGTGGAATCCCAAGAACCAGCGCCCCGAACTGTGGAATATCTTCAACGGAAAAAAGAATATGGGGGAGCATTTCCGCGTGTTTCCTATCAGCAACTGGACGGAAATGGACGTCTGGCAGTACATCTATCAGGAAAACATTGAGATGCCAAGCCTGTACTTCACACACGAACGGGCCTGCTTTGAACGCGACGGCCAGTGGTTGGCTGCCGAGCCCTGTATGATGCTCAAACCCGACGAACAGGTGGTGGTGCGCAAAGTGCGCTGCCGTACCATCGGTGACATAAGCTGTACCGGGCTGACCATCTCCGAGGCGCACAATCTGGAGGATATTATTGACGAGATTGCCGCAACTCGCGTGACCGAGCGGGGCGGACGCGCTGACGACAAGCGAAGCGAGACATCTATGGAAGATAGAAAAAAGGAAGGATACTTCTAGAGTTGAGAGTTAATAGTTAATAGTTAAGAGTTAAGAGTTAAGAGTTGGTTTTACTAATACAATTTTTATTTGGTGAATTATGAATACAAAAGGATATTTGGATATGGAATTGCTGCGTTTCACAACGGCAGGAAGTGTGGATGATGGGAAAAGCACCCTTATCGGGCGTCTGTTGTACGATAGCAAGTCTATTTTTGAGGATCAGTTGGAGGCTGTGGAGCAGGCATCCCGTAATAGGGGCAACGAAGAGGTGAACCTTGCGTTGCTTACCGACGGACTCCGTGCCGAACGCGAGCAGGGCATCACCATCGATGTGGCATACCGCTATTTTGCCACCCCTAAGCGCAAGTTCATTATTGCCGACACTCCGGGACACGTCCAATATACCCGTAATATGGTGACGGGTGCCTCCACCGCCGACCTTGCCATCATCCTCATTGATGTCCGTAACGGTGTGGTGGAGCAGACCGTCCGTCACTCTTTTATTGCCAAGTTGTTGGGAATTCCTCATATCACCGTGTGTGTCAACAAGATGGATTTGATAGAATTTTCCGAGGATAAGTTTTCCGAGATTGTACAAAACTATCGGGAAATGAGTGCTAAAATTGGGAATAAAGCACAACTTCATTTCATTCCCATCTCGGCCAAATATGGCGACAACGTGGTGAGCGCTTCCGATCGGGCACCTTGGTATAAGGGTGAAACCCTGATGGAACTGCTGGAAAACATCTCTATAGAGCACAAGCAGGGTGAGGGGTCGCAACCGATGCGACTGCCGGTACAATATGTCATCCGTCCTATTTCCGACAAGTTTCCCGACTACCGTGCTTATGCAGGGCGCTTGGCGGGCGGCGTCCTCAAGGTTGGTGAAGCCGTGCGAGTGCTTCCATCCGGTCTTGAGAGTCGTGTAAAGGCTATTATGCAGGCTGAGAAAACGTTGGATGTGGCCCATACTCCCGAATCGGTTTCGGTCTTGTTAGAAGACGATATTGACATCAGCCGTGGGGATATGTTAGTCGGTGTTGAGGATACGCAACCTGTTGTAAACCAACAGTCGAAAATGATGTGTTGCTGGTTTAACGAACAACCGATGCAGCTCCGCAAGCGTTACATTGTGCGCGGCGCCGTCTCGGAAACCATAGGTATGGTGCAGAATATCGATTATCGTGTGGACATTCACACTTTAGAGTCCATTGAAAACGAGACATCCCTTAAGATGAACGATATTGCCAAGATATCCGTACGTACGGCCAACCCATTGGTGTATGACTGTTATGAGGACAATCGAACCACAGGATCGTTCATTTTCATTGATCCTGACAGTTTTGAGACTGTTGGTGCAGGAATGATAACCCGAAACAATGATTGATAGGAATAATACGGAAACTATGAGATATACCAAAGAAGATATAGAAGAATTGAACCGGCGCTTTGCTGATGCAGAGCCACAGGAATTGCTCCGGCATTTTATGGGCGTATATGGCGAACGTATGGCGCTCTCCTCCAGTTTGAGCATTGAAGACCAGGCTCTGACCGATATGATATTGGGAATTGATCACAAGGCTCGGATTTTCACGTTGGACACAGGCCGTCTTTTTCCTGAAACTTATGCCTTGATTGACAAAACCAACTTGCACTACGACATAAAGATGGAGGTATTTTGTCCGCAGACGGATGCCTTGCAAGAGATGGTAAGGGAGAAGGGCATTAACCTGTTCTACGAAAGTTTGGAAAAACGGCATCTCTGTTGCCAAATCCGCAAGCTGGAGCCTTTGTCACGAGCTTTTCGCACTATGGACGCCTGGGTGTGCGGCTTACGCCGCAGCCAGTCGATAACCCGTAGTGAGATGCGTTGCGTAGAGTGGGATGAGCGGCACGGACTACTCAAAATTAACCCTCTGATCGACTGGAGTGAGGAACAGGTGTGGACTTACATACGCAATCATAGGGTGCCCTACAACAAGTTGCACGACCAGGGTTACCCCAGCATTGGTTGCCAACCTTGCACACGAGCCGTACAACCGGGTGAAGATATCCGGTCGGGCCGCTGGTGGTGGGAGGACCCAAAGCATCGCGAATGCGGCCTTCACTCTCAAAAAGAGTAAAAAATTGAATAATTTATGTATATTTGCACGCTTTTTTTAAATTATCTTCCGTTTTCTACCCTATGACACTCAATTTTTATCTGATACTCTTGTCCCTTGCTGTTGCCGTGGCTGCAGTGTTTATTGTACTTTTCATCCAAAGTCGTAGGGCATACAAAAAACTTTTGAAAAAAAATCTTCAGAACCAGGAGAACACTTTCAGATTGTCCGAAAAGATTGATTTTGAAAATGTAAAGACACAGACCTCCGCCGATCGTGACTTGGTGGGACAGTTGCAGGTTCTTTTTGAAGAGCAGAAAGTCTATCTTGAACCTGACATCAACATCAATGTGTTGGCCAAGAAGATGGGCACCAGTCGTGGAGTCCTGTCACACGTCATCAACCAATATTTCCACAAATCCTTTCCCGCCCTGCTCAACCAGTATCGCGTCAACGAGGCTTTGCGCTTGTTGACGGATAAAAGCAGCAAGGACTACAAGTTGGAGGTTATCGGCGAGATGTGCGGCTATCGCAACCGACAGGTTTTCCACTCCGCCTTCAAGCGTGAAACAGGCATCACCCCGAACCATTTCCGAAAGGTGTCAGAGGGATAACCTTACCGTTCCACAAGTTCAGACAAGTCAGTCGCATCTCTCCGAGATGCCTGCAGCGTGCGCACGCCTCATCCACCACACTGCGTATGGTGTTAACTGCACTCCGTGCGTAACGCCTCTACGAGGCTCGCTGCGATGGCACAGCCATCCACCCATACCATATGCCGAAGGCATAGCACGCGCCACAAGCGCAAAAAAAACACACAAGCGACAGCGCTGTGGGTGAGACAAGCGATGATGAATGAGTGCGGATAGGGGGACTCGAACCCCCACGGCTTACGCCATTAGATCCTAAGTCTAACGCGGCTACCAATTACGCCATATCCGCTTTTTTTCGGGGGCGCAAAAATACAAAAAAAGACGTTCTCCTCGCCGTTAGTATTTCACGAATCTGACCGTGTCGGCACCATCGGGACCGATGACGCGCACATAGTAGATACCCGCCGGAAACCGCGAGGTGTTGACCCTGAGCTCATTGCCATCCATCTTCAAGCGCTTCACCACACGACCACCCGCGTCCACAATCTCCACACGACCCGCAAATTCGGTCTTGCCGACCCGAATGAACAAGTTGCTATGCGCGGGATTGGGAAACACTTGCAACTTCATCCTGTCACGGTTTGTGACCGCTGCACTTGGTGAACCGACCGCCATCGCATACTGTCCAGAAGCGATGAAATCGGTCTTCAAATATCCTGCGACGGGGCTGCCGGACTGCGTGGCAGGCACTACCCGCCAGGGATCAGCTGCAGTGGGACGATACAACAGTTTCAAATTCTCAACACCATAGCCGTGCGATAGCTCATAATCCAAGGATGACGGACTCCCTCTCTGGAAGCGGAATGTAAGCGTGCCATCGGGTGATGTGGCCCCTTCCGGAGTGGTCTGCGCGTGAGGGTTATAGCCTAAGTTCACTGTCCAATAATGGCTGTCCGACATGGCATAAATGCTGTCGGGCAACTGGTCAGGCTGGTCGGGAGCCACAAGGTTGTGCTCCAGACGCACCAACACTGTGTCCGGGAAATGTGTCAGCTTGGCCGTGCAATTGGCATCCGTGCCGGTAAGGCTCGTCCCGTCCACCAAATTGCCCATGTAGTCAAGCGTGGCATCCATCATTTTCTCGTAATAGTCCACCATGCCGAACATCGGCTCGAAAGGCAGCGTGACCGACACGCAGCCGAATTCGCCGGAGAACGTGGCACCCTCCACAGTGTAAAGCTCGCGCGATGTGGAGACAAACGTCAAATCAACCTTGTTGCTGTTGGCGAAATGGGTGGCATGGTGCAACTTCTGGTGCAAGTAGACACGGTACTGCATGCCACCGACCGACACAATGGAGTCAATGGAGAAGTGAAGGAAGCCGGGGTTGTGAACCCAACCCTGATAGAAGTCCATCAGATCCATTCCCGTGACCTGCGTCAGATATTGGAACATTTCCACCGAGTTGAGATTGCCGTAAGCATGGCTCGACAACAGGTTGCGGAAACCGGCAAAAAAAAGCGAGTCGCCCATGTACTGGCGCAAGGTGTGTACGACAAGCGCACCTTTTTGATAGGAATGCATACCGTAGGTGACAGATTGCGGCACCTCATCGAGGGGATAATGTCCATCATCGCTGATGGCAATGTTTTTCAGTGTGGAACGATGCATGTCGCGGAGATAGTTCAAGTAGGCATCGGTGGTCTCATTGTTGTAAAGTATCTCTTGACAAAGAGCCTCGGAATATTCGGCAAAGCCCTCGTTAATCCACATCTCCTCGGGACGCGAACAGGTGATAAGGTCGCCAAACCAGTGATGGAACAATTCATGCCCGAAGAGGGTTTCGTAAGCTGTAGTGCCCGTGACGGCAAACATGGGGTAGGCAATGTTGGTGGCGTGTTCCATTGCCCCGCCGTTGAAGTTGACCAGCACATAACCCACGCGTGGCCAACGGTAAGGACCGAACATGCGCTCATACCCGTGCAGGATTTGCTTGAGATGCACAAAAGAACCTGCTATTCTGTCAATATATGACGGCTGCGCATAGATCTGGATGGGAATGACAGCTTCCTGCCCGTGAAAGGTGTCCTCATAAACACGGTAGTCGCCAACTGCCACGGACGCCAAATAGGCCGGGATAGGCTCGTCCATTTGCCAAGTCCACTGCTTATTGCCGCTGGGCAGCGTCATCGTGTCGGTCAGCAACCCACCGCACACGGCCATTTTCTGCGGCTCGGTGGTGACATGCAGCGTAAAGGAGGACTTGCTGGTAAACTCGTCGAAACAGGGAAACCAGGCCCGCCCGATGCTGTGCGGCACGGCGTCCAGGGTGACGCCAATACTGTAGGCGTACTCGCCAATGAAGAAGACACCGCCCCAGTTGTCGTGCGCGGGCACACCATGGTAAAAGACCTCCACCACGGCGGTATCACCCACGGCAACACCCGTCACCGGGACAGTCAGTTTGCTGTTCTGATGAGTAAAACTCACATTAACACCGTTCACAGACACAGAATCCACGGTCAGCGCCTCCAAGTCGAAGGTCACCTGCCCTACCGGCAGCTTCGGCGACAAGGTCACCTCTGCGTGCCCTGTGATCTGATATGTGGTAAAATCGGTCACATTCAGATACAGGGTGTTATGCAGGATAGCCACGGAATCGCTGCGCTCCTGGGCGCGGATGGCCACCATGGACAGCAGCATTATTCCCAAAAGAAAAATCTTCTTCATTTCAATCAGTTTTGAGCGGCAAAAATACAAAAATATCCATAAAAAAGGCCGGACACCTCTGTGGCATCCGACCTCCTTATATAGAGTCAACAGAAAACTATCTGGTAGCGTCGATGGCTTGCTTGATGAGCTGGAACGTACGTTCGGGATCGTTGTCCAGACCCATAGAGAAGCGGATGAGGCCTTCGCTCATACCCATCTCCTTCTGGATGTCTTCGGGCACCTCGGAAGAGGTCGATTTGCCGGAGTTGCTAAAGAGGGTCTTGAAATAACCTAAGCTGACGGCGAGGTAGCCCACGCCAAGTTCCTGCATCTTCTCCATGATGGCAGAAGCTCTCTCGGCCGTGCCCATATCGATGGAGATCATACCGCCGAAGCCGTAACCGTCGTTCATCATCGACTTGAAGAGCTCGTGGTCAGGATGCTCGGGAAGGCCGGGATAGTTGTACTTGATGCCCGTCTCTTTGAAGCGTTTGGCCAGATACATAGCGTTCTCGCTGTGCTTCTTCATACGGATATGCAACGTGTGCAGGTTCTTCTGGATGCTGGTGGAACGGAAGGTGTCCAACACCGGACCGAGCAGCATAGCCGTACCGTCGTTCACATCAATCAGAGAGTTGATGTAGGCAGCGGAACCGCAGATGGCGCCTGCCACACAGTCGTTCATGCCGTTCACATACTTCGTCATACTGTAGATGACCACATCCGCGCCGAGACGGTACGGAGAGAAGATCATCGGGGTGAAGGTATTGTCAACCAACAATTTTGCGCCAGCGGCGTGGGCAATCTTGGAGAGTTCCGGAAGGTTGGCGATACGCAGCAGCGGGTTGTTCATCGTCTCGGTGTAGAGCACCTTGGTGTTCGGACGGATGGCCTTCTTGACGGCCTCAAGGTCCTGCATATTTACGAAAGTGACATCCACATTGAACTTCTTGAGGTAGTTGTTCAGGAAGGCGAAGGTGCCGCCGTAGGTAGTCATGCTGGAGACGATGTGGTCGCCGGATTTCACCTCGTGCAACAGCGCGACGGTGATGGCAGCCATGCCGGAACCTGTTGTCCAGGCCAGCTCAGTGCCTTCGATGGCAGCCAATGACTGTGCCAACGAGAGCGTGCTGGGATTCCAGTGACGGGAATAGAGGAAATAGCCCTCGGTTTCACCGTGGAAGGTGTCGGTCATCGTCTTGGCCTGTTCAAACATAAAGGTTGCGCTATCGCAGATAGCCGGGTTCACGCCACGGTAGGCGTCTTTCTTGTCCAATCTTTCAAGGTTGGTTGCGGGATCGAATTTTTCCATATTATTTTTGAATTAGATTGTAGTTGATATTTAGGGGGTGCAAAAGTACAAAAAAAAATCAATCACGGAGGCAGCGCATCTCCATCTTCCAGTACAAATGATTGAATGCAATAACGTTGTGGTCTATAACATGAAAACCGAGACGACTGTAGATGCGTTGGCCATCAAGGTTGTCAGGATCGACGAGCAGTGTGATGCGCAAGTCGGGGTGCTCCCGTTGCACCTGTGCGATACGCTCTTTCATCAGTCCGCTGCCGATGCCCCGTCGGCGGAACTGCGGCAGCACCGCCACGGTGTCGATATAATACTCGCCCGGACCGGCCTCGTCGGGCATCACATCCATATCCAAATCCTTGAAGTAGGGGTAATCGCGGAAAGTCTCCTTCCGCCACTCGTGGTAATATTCGCCCGGATAGGAGATGAACGCCCCGGCAACCTCGCCTTCAACTTCGGCCACCAACGCGTTGCGGTAGCTATATAGCGTGCGTTCTCGTGCGGCCAGCGGCGCAATGTTCGCCGCTATCTCCCGATTCTGGTCCGTTTCCTCCTCAAAAATCCTGAAACCGATGCCTTCACACACACATTTCCCCAGGAAAACGGCATCCTCAATGCGGGCAGGTCTGATTGTGAATCCAGTCATAAATCTAATTTGGCAGCAAACATACAAAAAAATTCCGTAATTTTGCATCCAATTTGAAAACCCACCACTATGATGAAGAACATCCGATGGACCCTGCTTTTAGGCTTATTGATGGCCACCCTCACCTGTCTGCAGGCACAAGTGCCCGACCTAGACGAGAAATATGCGGCGGAACTGCTGAAACCCGGCACACCCGCCCCCGACTTCAAACTCCAAACTCCGGACGGCAAGACACTTCAATTCAGCGATTTTGCCAAAGGCAAATATGTAGTCATCGACTTCTGGGCCTCCTGGTGCCCCGACTGCCGCAAAGACCTGCCGGAAATCATCCGGATGTACAACAAATGGCACGAACTGGGCGTGGAGTTCCTCGGCGTCTCCTTTGATATGGACAAAAAACAATGGATGAGCTGCATTGAAACGGCAGGTATCCCCTACCCGCAGGTGAGCGAACTGAAACGGATGAACCAATCCGACGTAGCCAAGGCCTACGGCGTGCGCTGGATTCCCTCCCTCTACCTTATCGGCCCCGACGGCAAAGTGCTGGTGAGCACGGTGTTGTCGTATAAGATAGAGAATAAGCTATATGATTTGCTAATCCACGAATGGAATGAGGGAAAAGAAATCCAAGGTGATTCAAAATTCTTCTCAATTGATGGTAGCAAAGGCAAATTAAGTGCGCGACTGCATACTCCACCCCTAAAGCCAGGCGAGCATTGCGATCTGGTGATTTTGTGCCATGGGCTCAATGCCGACATGTTTTTCCCACTGATGACCAATATTGACGTACAACTTTTATCATACGGCTTCGCCACGCTGACCTTCGACTTCAACGGGCACGGCGAAAGCGAAGGCAAGTTTGTAGATATGACCATCCCGAATGAAATGGAGGATTTGGAGCAGGTGTTAGCGTATGCGCGCGACCTGAAGTTTGTGGACGACATCGCCTTGGTGGGTCACTCGCAGGGCGCGGTGGTAGCAGCGATGGTGGCGGGCAAGCACCCTGACGACATCAAGGCAGTGGTGCTGTTAGCGCCGGCCTCCTCCGTGCGTGACGACGTAGTGCGCGGTAACCTGTTCGGCATTGACTTCGACCCCCTTGACCTGCCCGACAGCCTGGTACTCGGCAACGGCATCGCCCTCGGCTACAGATACTTGAAGACCGCCTCCACCCTGCCCATCTTTGAAACGGCGGCCAACTACCACGGCAACGCCTGTATCATCCACGGCAATGCTGACCGTCTGGTGCCCTACACCTGCAGCGAGCATTTCCACGAGACATGGAGCAACAGCGAATACCACCTGCTCAACTACTACGACCACAGCTTCACCGTCTGCCCGTACCGTCCGGCGGAGATTACGAATGAATACCTGCTAAGGGTGATGCGATAATCATCACATATCCCCTGACCATCCATGACCCAAATCCCAATGTTCATCATAGACAAACTCAAAATAGGGCAATGAAAACTCCTTTTCCAAGAGTTCGGTCAGTTCTTCTTTGATGGGGTCAGCCCATTTCCCAACTAGAACTATGAACTTGTTGATATTCCAAGCTACTCTTCCTCGGGGAACTTGGGTATAATCGCCTTTGAACTTTGTTTCCTCGTGTGTTGCCTGCGCACGGAAATATTCTTTCGCCCAAATCTGACGGTGCAGTTTCGGGTAGTTAATGAAAGGCAATCCCTTTTCAGCGGCTTCTTCCACCATTTTAGGGGTAAGTTCTTTTTTACAGACTCCGAAAAAGGAATGGTCTTGCATATCGTACCAGAATATACCCACGCACGGCATTTGCTCATCAAAAGCTTTCATGCTCTCCATTTGCGCCGCACGGTCTTTGTCGGACAACTTATTCATCATAATATCTATAGTTAGGCAGTAATTTTTTCTGACCGCAAAAATAACAAAAAAACACCATTACATCTATTTTACAAGCGATCAAAAAACTTATCAATGAACGTAGATGAAAGTAAACCAAAAGAGGCCACGAATTCGCGGCCTCTTTTGGTTTTTAGCTATAATGGAATTACTGCATGTCGGCTCTTGCCACGGCGTCTTTGTAGTACTTCTGGTTGATGAAGACATCTTCCTTGTACGGGTTGATGTGACGCTTTTTGGCTTGATAGACGATGTAGCACAGGGCGATGGCGTTGGTGATGAGAGCCAGGGCGCTGATCACCGTCATCATGGTCGGGTTGCCGGCAACGGTCTCCACGGTAGTGCCCACAGCGGCAGCCTCACCGCCAGCAGCGGCGTAGATCTCCGTGATGGTGTCGATACCGTTGGGGTATTGCACGGGAAGCACAGCCCACTTGAAGGCCTGGAAACCGTCTTTGAAAGTCTCTTGGAAGAGTGGGAACACCTGTGCGAACATGCACCAGATAGCCAGCGTGTTGGCACGGTTCATGATCCAGCCACCACGGTTCCAGCAGATAGCCGCGATCGTCGGGGCAAGCAACAAAGCGATACCGCAGAACCAGCTGTGTGTAGGCAAGCAGTTGTAAGTGTAGGCGAAGTTCCAGATGTCATAAACCACGATGAAGACCCAGGTCATGTCGGCCCAGATCATATCTTTCTTGTCCTTGGAGGGGAACACATTCCACCAAGCGGTCATACAGAGGATGTTGAGCAGACCAGCGACGCCGTTCATGACGTTGTGCCAGCCGCCATAGAGCCACACGCCCTCGCTGGAGAGCCACCACTTGTTCCAGCCCATGAAGGCGGATTCGAAATCGGAGGCCACAGCAATGAGGATGTTGATAGCCACGATGATGAACGGGAACGGTTTGAACCAGTGTTTGGCGCCGATGCCCCATTTGTACTTGATCATCATGAAGCCGATACAGCCGGTAAGGGCGGCGTAGAGCTTGGCATAGTGGAACCAGCCGTTCATATAGACGTGCGTCTGGTTGTTCACTGCCCAGTCGGCACCGGCACGCGCACCAATGGCGATGGCCACGAAATAGACCGTCAAGATGACCGGGATGACGAAAAAGGTGATGATGCCGCCGGCTTTGGTGCGACGGGCAAACTCGTTGAACAGGATAAGACCCACGAGGACGACGAGCAGCATTCCCCATTGAGCCAGGGCGTTAGCCCCATAGACTTGGAAAAACATAAGATATTGATATTAAGTTAATAATAAGTATGTTAGTAGCAGTGTGAATCTTCATCTTTCTTATTCCATGCAAAGATGCTCTTCCTAATTTCAACGACTTTCATTTCGTTCATTTGTGTTACATCCTATTCGGGTGCAAATGTACAATTTTTTTTCGCCTCAAATGTCACCTTTTGTCCACTTCATCCGTTTAACAGTTGAATCGATTCGGAAAAAAACGGAAATGTGTAACCTTAAAAAATAAATAGTCATGAAAGAAATTGTAGATATCCTTGCGATGGTACTCGTATTCGGCGGAGTCTGCATCGCATTACCGCTGATAGTCTTGTGGATGACCAACAAACGGAAAAATCACGAAATCGACAAGAAGACGGAAATTCTGATGGCCCTGTTGGAGAAAGACCCAGATCTTGACCCGGCCGAAGTGTTAGACAAACTGGACATGTCGTCGGAAGACGGCAAGAAATCCCTGAAAGAAAGACTGTTAGAAAAACTTTTGGGCGGCTGTATCTGCACATTAACCGGTATAGTCCTCTTCTTCACCCATTTGTTTGGTTTTGTGTTTTTAGGGGACAAGACCACTGGAGTAGTAGGAGGCGGCGTCTTGACGGCCGTAGGCATAGCCCTTATCATCCATTACTTTGTCAGCAAGAAGATGCTACAGAGTGAGATAGAGACTGAAGAGAAACGGATAACCGAGCAACAAATCTCCGAATGACACGACAACAATTCATAGCCTTAGTTTCGGAGGAGCAGGAGTCTTTGCGGAGATTCCTGCTTGCCCTGTGTGAGGGCGACCGGATGGAGGCGGAGGACATCGCGCAGGAGGCGATGGTGAAGGCATACATCGCGATGGAGCGGTTCGTGGAGCGTGCCAAGTTCGCCACGTGGTTCTTCAAGATCGCCTACAACACCTTCCTCGACCACCAGCGGGCGGGATGGAACCGGCGGACAGACTTGGATGCTGCGGAGGAGATGCCCGGCGGCCCGCGCGCCGACGACGCCTTCCAGTACCAGGAGCTGTACGAGGCCATCAGCACACTGCCGCTGAAGGAGAAGAGCGCCATCTTGCTGTTCTACGTCAGCGGCTACTCCGTGAAGGAGATTGCGAAAATCACAGGAAGTTCCCAATTGGCTGTGAAGCAACAGCTTTCGAGAGGAAGAAGTAAACTTAGACAAATCTTGGAACGATGAAAGAGAAGACCACTATAGAAGACCTTTTCGCCCAGTACCAACCGGACATGGGCGACCGCAACGAATATATAACACAGATTGCCAAGAAGTTAGAAGCGGCGGAATACGCGAAACGGTATCGTGAGGCGCAGACGAGACGTTACCGCCGGATGATGGTGGCCGTGTTCATCTCGGGCATCGTCACGGGGGCCATCGGCATCGTGTTAATCTTGCTGAAACCACTTTGGCTATTACCACCCGGGATCACCATTGAGGCCCCCACATCGTTCCCCATGCTCCCGAAAGTACTGTTGCTGCTGGCATTCTGTTTTGTGAGTTTGTGTATCACGGGGTTAGTGCGGAAGATCAGTGACAGCCGCGAGGTTAGGGTGCGGTGAAAAAAAGTTCTATTCACCGCATTTTTGCGGAGAATAACGATTATACCCAAAAATCAACATCTGCGCTCCTCCGCGAGTTCTGCGGGCGTATTATTTCCCGCAGATTACGCAGACTTACGCTGAATCCACTATTTAATATTGAAAAATTCACAATTAATTCTAAATACAGTAAATTATAGAAAATAATTATTATAAATCGGGCTCAACTGTTAAAAAATTATTATTTTTACAGCCACATTTTAAAATTGAAAATTATGTAACAAAACAATCCCATTGAAGAGGCCCGGAGATATGTGGCCAACGCCATCATCGACCGCTGCGCCATGCTGTACCCGAGGGAGGCGTGTGCGTGAGCCATGCGGAGTACGCCTCGTACTCCTCTACTCGCTCAACTCCAGCCACTCCATCTCCTTCTCCTCGAGAGCCTGCTTGGCGGCTTCGTAGGCCTGATATAACTCTCCGCTGGCTATTTCTGCAGAATAACGGTCGGGCTGGGCCAGCTTTTCCTCAATCTCCGCCACCTGCTGCTGCAACTGCTCCACCTCATCCTCCAACTTGCGAAGGCGGTTCTTCTTCTTGCGGTCGGCAGCCTCCTGCGCCTTGCGCTGCTCATAGCTCTCCTTGTTGGCAGAAACAGCCTTGACTTCACCTTTGTTCCCCATCTGCTGTCGCCCCTGCAACTCGTTCAACGACTCCAATTTTCGAGCCTCAAGGAAGTCATAGACATCTCCTGTGTAGCCGCGCAACTGCTTATCCTTGAACTCATACGTCTTTGTTGAAAGTCCCTGCAGGAAGTCACGGTCGTGGGAGACCAATATCAGACTACCCTCATACTGCAGCAGCGCGTTCTTGAGCACATCCTTGGAAGGCATGTCCAGATGGTTGGTGGGCTCGTCCAGGATGAGCAGGTTAAACGGCGAAAGCAGCAGCTTGGCGAGCGCGAGTCGCGCTTTCTCGCCGCCGGAGAGCACTTTCACCTTCTTCTCGGTAGCCTCTGTGTCAAAAAGGAAACTTCCGAGGATAGTGCGGATTTTCGGGCGTATATCCCCCACCGCGACCTCATCGATGGTGTCGAAGACGGTTTTCTCGGGATCAAGGAGCTTGGCCTGGTTTTGGGCATAATAGCCAATAACGACCTGATAGCCTAATTCGAGAGTGCCGCCCTGCGGTGCAAGCTGGCCCACAATGGCCTTCACCATCGTGGACTTGCCCTCGCCATTCCGACCCACGAAGGCCACACGCTCGCCGCGCTCCAAGTGGAAATCGACCTTGTGAAGCACATTCAACGCATCATAGCCGAGGGATAGCTGCTTGGCATCCACCACCATGCGTCCGGAGTGCGGCGCAGGCGGGAAACGGAACGATATGGAAGAGGTGTCATAATCCTCGACCTGTACCCTATCCATTTTCTCCAACATTTTCAAACGGCTCTGCACCTGTCGCGCCTTGGTAGCCTTGTACCGGAAACGCTCAATGAAACGCTCTATTTGAGCAATCTGCTGTTGCTGGTTCTCAAAGGCCGCCTGCTGGCTCTCGATGCGTTCAAGACGCTGCTCCACATACTGGGAATAGCTGCACTTGTAATCCTGAATGCTGCCCAACGTGATTTCAACCGTGCGATTGGTCACGCGGTCAAGGAAGGCACGGTCGTGGGAGACAAGGATGACACAGCCGTCATAGTTAGCCAAATAGTCCTCCAGCCACTGGATAGATTCGATATCAAGATGGTTGGTGGGCTCGTCAAGCAGCACGATTTCCGGCCTTTGCAGAAGAATTTTGGCGAGGCAGACACGCATTTGCCAGCCGTTGCTGAACTCCGCCATGGGGCGGGGAAAATCGCTGCGGCGGAAGCCCATGCCAAGAAGCACCTTCTCGGCCTCGCCCTCTATGGTGTTGCCGCCAAGGTGCAAATGGCGGTCATTGGCGTCGGAAAGCTGCTGAGCAAGGGCGGCGTATTCGGCAGACTCATAGTCGGTGCGCTCGGCGAGCTGCTGTGTGAGACGATGCATGCGTGCCTCCAGCTCGCGCACCTCCACAAAAGCCGACATCGTCTCCTCCCAAACGGTTTTATAGGAGGTCTCCGCTAACTCTTGAGGCAAATAGCCCGTGCGGAAGCCTGTGGTGATCACCATCGTGCCCGAAGCGGGCTCCAAATCGCGGTGAATGATTTTCAACAACGTGGACTTGCCGGCACCATTGTGGCCCACCAACCCGATACGGTCACGGTCACCCGCCACAAAAGAGATGTCGCGGAACAAAAAGTCCCCCGTGAAGTTCACCGATAGTTTGTTGATCTGAATCATAAATCTCTTGGGCCGCTATTCCGAAGACATCGTCGGACATTTGTAAAAAAGGTGGGGCGAATGCCCCACCCTGTCGCAATTTATAGTTTAAAAGAATTGAACGTTTTTCGCATAAATTTCGTTCGTGAAAAACACACGCACAACTATGCCAAGGCTCCGCCGTTCATCATGGGCGGAATGGGGCCCTGCTGTTGATCGACGATAACGCCGTTCTGCTGCTCAAACTTGGAGATGTTTTCGGAGAGAGCCATCAGTAGGCGCTTGGCATTCTGAGGAGTCATAATGATACGAGAGCAGACATTGCCCTTGTTGACACCCGGCATCATGGAAGCGAAATCAATGATGAACTCGCTGTTGGAATGAGAAATGATGGCGAGGTTGGAGTAGGTGCCTTTGGCCACCTCTTCCGGCAAATTGATGTCTAATTTCTGTTCTGGCATAATGGTTTACAATATACTTGATAAATAATCTGAATCTTATTCCTCTTCCTTGGAGGCCATTAGGGAGGCGTATTCCTCCTTGGAGCCGACTTGGACATGTTGGTATGCACGGATACCGGTGCCAGCGGGGATCTTCTGCCCCACGATGACATTCTCCTTCATACCAATCAAGTCGTCTGTCTTGGCGTTGATGGCAGCCTCTGTCAGCACCTTGGTCGTCTCCTGGAAGGAGGCGGCAGAGATGAAGCTGTGTGTCTGCAGGGAGGCGCGGGTGATACCTTGCAGGATGGGTTTACCTGTGGCCGTACGCGCATCGCGCACCTGAACAAGCTTCATGTCCTTGCGCTTGAGGATGGAGTTTACATCGCGGAGTTTCTTGGCCGTGATAATCTGACCCTTGCGCACCTCGTCGGAATCGCCGGGATCTTCCACAACCTTCTTGTCCCAAATCATGTCGTTCTCATCCTGGAAGTCAATCTTGTTGATCAGCTCACCCTGGAGGAACTTCGTGTCGCCCGGATCCTCGATTTCCATCTTGCGCATCATCTGACGCACAATGACCTCGAAGTGCTTGTCGTTGATCTTCACACCTTGCAGGCGATAGACCTCCTGGATCTCGTTGATGATGTACTCCTGAACCTTCTGGGCACCCTTGATATTGAGGATGTCCACCGGTGTCAAGGAACCTTCGGACAACGGAGTACCGGCCTTGACGAAGTCGTTCTCCTGGGCCAAAATCTGCTTGGACGTCGGGATGAGATAGGTCTTGGCGCCTTCACCGTCGTCGTTTCTCGGCGTGATGCGAACCACACGGTTACCACGTTTGAGCTTCTTCTCGAAGGAGACCACACCGTCGATTTCGGAAACCACGGCGGGGTCGGACGGGTTACGGGCCTCGAACAGCTCGGTCACGCGCGGCAGACCGCCCGTGATATCGCCAGACTTACCGAAGGAACGCAGAATCTTGACCAGAATTTCACCAGAGTCGATCACCTGACCCTCCTCGACAGAGAGACGGGCACCCACAGGCACGTCAAAGCTCTTGATAAGGTTGTCATGCTCGTCAACAATGGAGATGCTCGGGTTCTTGGTCTTGAGACGGCTCTCAATGATGACCTTGTCGTGGATATTGGTCTGCTCGTCAGTCTCGACACGGTAGGTGACACCTTCGATGATGTCATTGTAAACAACCTTACCGGCAACGTCGGAAAGGATGACGGCATTGAACGGATCCCAATCGGCAATCAGGTCGCCCTTCTTGATGGAGTCGCCATGCTTGAAATAGAGGTTAGAGCCGTACGGCACATTGGCGGAGGCCAACGCGATGCCTGTTTTGACATCGATAATCTTGATTTCTGCAGTACGTCCGATAACCTTGTAGTAGTTTTGTCCCAAAGCATCGGTTTTTTGCAAGGCACGGAGCTCATCGATACTGAGGATACCGTCATAGGTGGCTTGGATAGAGCTGTTGGCAGCCACGTTACCAGCGACACCACCGACGTGGAATGTACGCAAGGTCAGCTGCGTACCCGGCTCACCGATGGACTGTGCTGCAATCACGCCGACAGCCTCACCGATCTGAACCATCTTGCCCGTGGCCAAGTTGCGGCCATAGCACTTTTGGCATATACCGTGCTTGGCTTCGCAAGTCGGGACGGAACGGATTTCCACCTCCTCGATGGGAGATTCTTCAATGATCTTGCAATACTCTTCCGTCAACTCCTCGCCGGCCTTGATAATCAACTCACCTGTCTGAGGATGATAGACATCGTGGAGGGTGACACGGCCCAGCAGACGGTCATAGAGGGACTCGACGACCTCGTCGTTCTTCTTCATGGCACCGACGGTCATGCCGCGCAATGTACCACAGTCTTCCTCAGTGATGATGACATCATGGGAAACATCGACCAGACGACGGGTCAAGTAACCTGCGTCAGCGGTCTTCAAAGCGGTATCGGCCAAACCCTTACGGGCACCGTGCGTGGAGATGAAGTACTCTTGCACAGAAAGGCCTTCCTTGAAGTTGGACAGAATCGGGTTCTCAATGATTTCACCTCCGGTAGATCCAGCCTTACTCGGCTTGGCCATCAAGCCACGCATGCCGGAAAGCTGACGAATCTGCTCGGCAGATCCACGAGCTCCGGAGTCACGCATCATGTGTACGGGGTTGAAGCCCTGACGGTCCTCCTCAATCTCCTTGATCAGGATTTTTGAGAGACGGGCATTGCACTGCGACCACACGTCAACGACCTGGTTGTAACGCTCCGTGTTCGTGATGAAACCCATGTTATAGTTCATCGTGATCTCATCGATCTGGGCATTGGCTTCTTCAATCAGTTTCGGCTTAGAGGCCGGAATGATAACATCACCCAAGTTGAAGGAAAGACCTCCTTCGTATGCCATACGGTAACCAAGACTCATGATGTTGTCGAGGAATTCCGTACAAACCTTGTTGCCGCACTTGTGCAGCACATCGCCGATGATGTCACGGAGTGCCTTCTTGGTCAGCAACATGTTGATGTAGCCATACTCCTTGGGCACAACCTGGTTGAACATCACACGACCGACAGTGGTATCCATAATTTTCATGGTGCCGTTGCCGTCGATATCGACACGGCACTTGATCTTGGCGTTGAGATGTACCTTTTTCTCATTATAGGCAATCATCACCTCCTCGGGACCGTAGAAAATACGACCCTCGCCCTGAACGGCGTGGTCCGGGGTGGAAGGGAGTTCCTTGGTGATATAGTAAAGTCCGAGGACCATGTCCTGAGAAGGGACGGTCACAGGGGCACCGTTGGCCGGATTAAGGATGTTGTGGGAGGCCATCATCAGCATCTGCGCCTCCATGATGGCAGCGTTGCCGAGGGGCACGTGAACAGCCATCTGGTCACCGTCGAAGTCAGCGTTGAAAGCCGTACAGCACAACGGGTGCAAACGGATAGCCTTACCTTCCACCAAACGGGGCTGGAAAGCCTGGATACCGAGTCGGTGCAGCGTAGGAGCACGGTTCAACAACACAGGGTGACCCTTCAGAATGTTCTCCAAAATCTCATACACAACGGGATCCTTGCGATCCACAATCTTCTTGGCGGACTTGACCGTCTTCACGATACCTCTTTCAAGAATCTTACGGATGACAAAGGGCTTGAACAGCTCGGCAGCCATGTCTTTCGGCAGACCGCACTCGTTGAGGTGCAAGTCGGGACCGACCACGATGACGGAACGGCCAGAATAGTCAACACGCTTACCCAACAGGTTCTGACGGAAACGTCCTTGTTTACCTTTCAAACTGTCGGAAAGGGATTTGAGGGCACGGTTGGACTCTGTCTTCACCGCGCTGGATTTCTTGGAATTGTCGAACAGGGAGTCCACAGCCTCCTGCAACATACGCTTCTCATTACGCATGATGACATCCGGCGCCTTGATCTCGATGAGTCTCTTAAGGCGGTTGTTGCGGATGATGACACGACGGTAGAGATCGTTGAGGTCGGAGGTGGCGAAACGTCCACCATCGAGGGGCACCAAGGGGCGCAACTCGGGCGGGATGACCGGCACAATCTTGACAATCATCCACTCGGGACGGTTTTCCGCGCGCTTGCGGCTGTCACGGAAAGCTTCAAAAACATGCAGACGCTTCAGCAGGTCTTTCTTACGCTGCTGAGAGGTCTCCCGGTTGGCGCGGTCGCGCAACTCATATGACTCGGCATCGAGGTCAACCTTGCAGAGCAAGTCGTACAGGGCCTCCGCACCCATCTTGGCAATGAACTTGTTGGGATCATTGTCCTCAAGCATGCGGTTCTCAGCCGGGATGTTCTCGGCAATCTCAAAATACTCCTCTTCCGTGAGCAAAGCCTTGAACTTGACCTTCTCGCTCTCAGCCATGCCAGGTTGGATAACGATGTATTTCTCATAATAGATGATCGCATCGATTTCCTTGGATGTAAGTCCCAAGAGAGCGCCTATCTTGTTAGGCAGGGACTTGAAGAACCAAATATGGGCGACGGGCACCACCAGTTGGATGTGACCCATACGCTCACGACGCACCTTGCGTTCAGTGACTTCCACGCCACAACGGTCGCAGATGATGCCTTTGTAGCGGATTCTCTTATACTTCCCGCAGTGGCATTCCCAGTCCTTGGTGGGTCCGAAGATCTTTTCGCAGAAAAGACCATCACGCTCAGGCTTGTAGGTCCTGTAGTTGATGGTTTCCGGCTTCAGGACCTCGCCGTGCGACTGCTCCAGAATGGTTTCCGGGGACGCCAGGCTGATGGTGATTTTTTGAAATTCCTTTCTTGTATTGTTGTCTTTTCTAAGAGCCATGATCTACAATATCTTTATATTGACTTATTCGAATTTAATGTCGAGGGCCAAGCCGCGAAGTTCATTCACCAAGACGTTGAAAGACTCGGGAATGCCGGACATCGGCATATTGTCACCCTTCACGATGGACTCGTATGTTTTCGCTCTGCCCATCACGTCGTCGGACTTGACGGTGAGGATCTCTTGCAGCACATTGGATGCGCCGTAGGCCTCGATGGCCCACACCTCCATCTCACCGAAACGCTGACCGCCGAATTGGGCTTTACCACCGAGCGGCTGTTGTGTGATGAGGGAATACGGTCCAATGGAACGGGCATGCATCTTGTCGTCAACCATGTGGTGGAGTTTCAAGTAATAGATGTAACCCACCGTGGCTTTCTGATGGAACGGCTCGCCGGTTTCACCGTCATACAGTTGTGTGCTGCCATTTTCGGGAAGTCCGGCTTGACGCATGTAGTCGTTGATTTGGTCAATGCTGGCACCGTCGAAGATCGGGGTGGCGAACTTGCAACCCAACTTTTTGCCGGCCCACGCAAGGACAGTTTCGTAAATCTGACCCAAGTTCATACGGGAAGGCACACCCAGCGGGTTAAGCACCACGTCAACGGGACGACCATCGGCCAGGAAGGGAAGATCCTCCTGTTTCACAATCTTGGCGACACAACCCTTGTTGCCGTGACGACCTGCCATCTTGTCACCGATGCGGAGTTTACGGGCATTGGCGATATAGACCTTGGCCATTTGCACGATGCCGGCTGGCAGCTCCGTGCCGATGGTGGCGTCGAACACCTCACGCGTCTTGCGCGCCGTGATGTCACGAACCTTCACCAAGTAATTGCGGATAATCTCAGCCACAATCAGGTTAATCTTCGCATCGTTGGTCCATTTCGAAACCGTCACCGTTGTGAAATCAACCGTATTGAGCAACTTCTGGGAGAATTTGGCGCCCTTGGGCACAACCACATTCTTGGCATTGTCATGGATATTGTGGGCAATCTTGCCTTCGAGCACCTTGTACAACTTGGACACCGCCACTTCGTGCAAACGGTCGAACTCGACCTGGTACTTGTCTTCGATCTCCTTGGTGAGGTCCTTGTCCTTTGCCTTGGACTTGCGGTCCTTCACAATGCGGGAAAGGGACTTGGCACCGATGACCACGCCCTTCATGGATGGAGGAGCCTTGAGGGAGGCATCCTTCACGTCGCCGGCCTTGTCGCCGAAGATGGCGCGCAGGAGCTTCTCCTCCGGAGTAGGATAAGTCTCGCCCTTGGGCGTGATCTTACCGATGAGGATGTCGCCTTCGTTGACCTCGGCACCCACACGGATCAAACCGTCGGCATTGAGGTCTTTCGTGGCTTCGTTGGAGACGTTGGGGATATCATTGGTCAACTCCTCGATACCGCGCTTGGTGTCACGCACCTCAAGGGTGAACGATTCGATATGGATAGAGGTATAGAGGTCGTCGGTCACCGCCTTTTCGGAAATCACGACAGCATCCTCGAAGTTGTATCCCTTCCACGGCATGAAAGCCACCATCAAGTTGCGTCCGAGAGCCAGCTCGCCGTTCTCTGTGGCGTAACCTTCCGTCAGCACATCGCCCTTCTTCACCTTTTGTCCCTTCACCACGATGGGGCGCATATTGATACAAGAGTTCTGGTTGGTTCTGCGGAATTTCAGCAACTCGTAGTTCTTCACATTGGAGTCGAAGCTCACAAGGGCTTCCGTATCCGTGCGTTCGTAGTCAATCTCGATGTGGGTGGCATCGACAGATTTCACCACACCATTGCCTTCGGCCACAAGCACCACGCGGGAATCGACCGCCACCTGGTGTTCGAGGCCCGTGCCCACGATAGGAGCTTCGGGACGCAACAAAGGAACGGCCTGGCGCATCATGTTGGAGCCCATCAAGGCACGGTTTGCGTCGTCGTTCTCCAAGAAAGGAATCAAAGAGGCAGCGATGGAGGCAATCTGGTTGGGAGCGATGTCGATCAAGTCGATTTCCTCACGCGGCAGGATGGGATAGTCGGCCAAACGGCGCGCTTTCACCTTCTCGCCAAGGAATCCGTTCTCGTCCATCGGAGTGTTGGCCTGCGCAATACGCATGTTGTCCTCCTCTTCGGCGGTCAAGAAGATGGGCGGTTCGTCGAACTGCACCTGTCCGTTGACCACGCGACGATACGGGGTGGCGATGAAACCGAGGTTGTTGATCTTGGCGAACACGCAGAGGGAGGAAATCAATCCGATGTTCGGACCTTCAGGGGTCTCAATGGTACAGAGACGGCCGTAGTGCGTGTAGTGAACATCACGCACTTCGAAACCGGCACGTTCACGGGACAGACCGCCAGGACCGAGGGCGGAGATTCTGCGCTTGTGCGTGATTTCCGACAGCGGGTTGGTCTGGTCCATGAACTGTGACAACTGGTTGGTGCCGAAGAAAGAGTTCACCACGGAGGAGAGCGTCTTGGCATTGATCAGGTCCACCGGGGCGAAGAGCTCGTGATCGCGCACATTCATCTTCTCTCTGATGGTGCGTGCCATACGGTTCAGGCCCAAGCTGAACTGGTTGTATAATTGCTCGCCGACGGTACGGACACGACGGTTGCTCAAGTGGTCGATATCATCAACTTCCGTCTTGGAATTGATCAGCTCGATCAAATAACGGATAATGGAGATGATATCCTCGTTGGTGAGCACGCCGGTCTCCATCGGGATATTGAGATTCAGTTTCTTGTTGATACGGTAACGGCCAACTTCGCCGAGGTCGTATCTCTTGTCGGAGAAGAAAAGTTTCTCCAAAGTGGCACGGGCGGTCTCCTCATCGGGAGCTGCCGTGCTCTTGAGCGCCAGATAGATGTACTCGATAGCCTCCTTGCCGGAGTTTGTCGGGTCTTTCTGGAGTGTGTTGAAGATGACAGAATAGTCGATCTGTTTTTCGTCGCTCTTGTGGAAAAGGACCGTCTTGATGTTCGCATCGGCAATCATGTTGATATGCTGTTTCTCGAACACTGTTTCACGGTCGATGATCACCTCGGTACGCTCGATGTTCACCACCTCGCCTGTCTCGTCATCGACGAAGTCTTCATACCAGGTTTTGGTCACGGCGGCGGCGAACTTCTCGCCGAGGAATTTCTTAAGGTTTGCCTTGGTCGCCTTCACCTCGTGCGCAATGTCGAAGATGCTCAGGATGTCCTTGTCGGTCTCATAACCAATGGCACGCAACAACGTCGTGACAGGCAGTTTTTTCTTTCTGTCGATGTAGGCATACATCACGTTGTTGATGTCCGTGGTGAACTCCATCCATGAGCCCTTGAAGGGGATGATGCGCGCGGAGTAGAGCGGCGTTCCGTTTGTGTGGTAAGAGAAACCGAAGAAGACGCCGGGGGAACGGTGCAGCTGGGAGACCACGACGCGCTCGGCACCGTTGATGATGAAGGTGCCGCTGGGAGTCATGTAAGGGATCATGCCCAGATAGACGTCTTGAATGACGGTTTCAAAATCCTCGTGTTCGACATCGTTGCAAGAAAGTTTCAGTTTGGCTTTCAAGGGAACGCTGTATGTCAAACCTCTTTCGAGACATTCGTCCATGGAATAGCGGGGAGCATCGATGTAATAATCGAGGAACTCGAGGACGAAGCTGCCTCTTGCATCCGTGATGGGGAAATTCTCGGCAAACGCACGATAGAGGCCCTCGTCATGGCGACATTCGGCGTCGGTGTCAATTTGGAAGAATTCCCGGAAAGACTTCAGTTGGATATCCAGAAAATCAGGATAGGGGACCGGTCTGGTGGACGCAAAGCTTATTCTTTTGTTGTTTTGGGTTGCCAAGGCTGTTGATTTTTAATAAGATAAGACTGATTTAAGGGGAATACCAATCAGTAGGTATTTAATACAACAATAAGTACAAGCACTTCCACCGGGGTGGAAGTGTTGTACTATTGCAATTGGTGTAAGTGAACTTACTTAATCTCGACTTCGGCGCCAGCCTCTTCGAGGGACTTCTTCAGGGATTCGGCTTCGTCCTTGGAGATGCCTTCCTTGACAGCCTTCGGGGCGTTGTCAACCAATTCCTTGGCTTCCTTGAGGCCGAGGCTGGTGAGTTCCTTCACGAGCTTGACGACCTGGAGCTTCTGGGCACCAGCGGCCTTCAAGATAACGTCGAATTCGGTCTTCTCTTCGACGGCGGCGGCGGCACCACCGACAGGACCAGCGGCGACGGCCACAGCAGCAGCTGCGGGCTCAATGCCGTATTCGTCCTTCAAAATTTGAGCTAACTCGTTAACTTCTTTAACGGTCAAGTTCACTAATTGTTCTGCAAATGCTTTCAAATCTGCCATAATTGTATTCTTTTAAAATGTTTTTACTAAATTGTTTTTTACTAAATTTGTTATTCGGCCTTTTCGGACAGCGTTTTCACGATGCCGGCCAGTTTGCCGCCACCCGACTGCAACGCAGAAATGACGTTCTTGGCGGGTGATTGCAGCAATGCGACGAGGTCGCCAATCAACTCCTCGCGGGACTTGATGTTGCAGAGGGACTCCAGTTGGTCGTCTCCCAAATAAACGGTCTCCTCAATGAAAGCCGCCTTGATGAGGGGTTTCGCGTTCTTGGCGCGGAACTCCTTGATCAGCTTGGCGGGCACATTGCCCGTATTGCAGAGCATGATGGAGGTTGCACCGTTCAGGACGGGATAGAGTTCTGAATAATCCGACTCGCACTGGTCCATAGCGCGCTTGAGCAGGGTGTTTTTCACCACTTTCAACTTCACGTCGCGTTTGTTGCACAATCTGCGCAACTGATTGACTGTACTAACTGTAAAACCGGAAATGTCGGTTACATAAACATGGGAATAGTTAGTCAAGTCCTGTGCAATTTCTTCGATAATCTGACTTTTCTGTTCTTTTTTCATACTAACTAAACTTTGAGATTATAATGTAACGGACTTCGGATCCACTTGTACGCCAGGGCTCATTGTCGTGGAGAGATAGATGCTCTTGATGTAAGTGCCTTTCGCGGAGGTCGGTTTCAGCTTGATGATCGTGCCCATCATCTCACGGGCGTTCTCGGTCAGCTGTTCCACCGTGAAGCGGTTCTTGCCGATGGAGGTGTGGATGATACCATACTTGTCCACCTTGAAGTCGATCTTACCGGCCTTCACTTCAGAGACGGCCTTGCCAATTTCCATGGTCACGGTGCCGGATTTCGGGTTGGGCATCAAGCCGCGGGGACCCAAAATACGACCGAGAGCACCAATCTTCGGCATCACGCTCGGCATGGTGATGATCACATCGATGTCGGTCCAACCTTGTTTGATCTTGTCGATGTATTCCTCCAAGCCCACGTAGTCCGCTCCGGCAGCCTTTGCCTCTTCCTCCTTGTCGGGAGTGCAGAGTGCCAGCACACGCACCACCTTGCCCGTTCCATGAGGGAGCGTCACGATACCACGCACCATCTGGTTGGCCTTCCTGGGGTCAACGCCCAAGCGGACGTCGATGTCGAAGGAAGCGTCAAACTTGGTGTAGGTAATGTTCTTCACCATCTGGATAGCTTCAGGCAGAGCATATACTTTGCTCTTATCAAATTTAGCAAAAGCCTCTTTGCGTTTTTTTGATATCTTAGCCATTAGTTTTTTGTTTTTTACTTGTTATTAATTTTGTTCAAAGGGATTTTGGCCACCTTTCACCACAACGCCCATGCTGCGAGCTGTGCCAGCCACCATAGACATGGCGGACTCCAGCACGAAACAGTTCAGGTCAGGCATCTTGAGCTCCGCAATGCTGCGCACCTGGTCCCAAGTGATCGTGCCCACCTTGGAACGATTGGGCTCACCGGAACCTTTTTGCAGCTTGGCGGCTTCCTTAATCTGGACGGCCACGGGCGGCGTCTTTGTGATGAAGTCGAAGGACTTGTCCTTATAGACCGTGATCACAACAGGGATGATCTTGCCGGCAAGGTCCTGTGTACGAGAATTGAACTGCTTGCAGAACTCCATGATGTTCACACCTTTGGAACCCAAAGCAGGTCCTACTGGGGGTGACGGGTTGGCGGCTCCTCCCTTGATCTGTAACTTAATTAATCCAGCTACTTCTTTTGCCATTTTTTTGAATTGATTTGATTGTTTGTAACTATGTCGGAACTATATTTTTTCAACTTGCATAAAACCCAACTCGAGCGGGGTCTTACGGCCGAAAATCTTCACCATGATCTTCAGCTTCTTCTTCTCGGTGTCGATCTCTTCGATGACGCCCGTGAAGGTGTTGAAAGGTCCGTCAATAACTTTCACCTCCTCGCCTACCAGGTAGGGCTTCAACAGCGACTCGTCTTGCGCGAGCAACTCATCCACCTTGCCCAACAAACGGGAAACTTCCGCCGGACGAAGCGGCGTCGGCTGTTCGCTCTTGTGCTTGCATCCGACAAATCCCAACACCCCCGGAACCTCAAGCAACATCGTGAAGACCTCGCCTGTCATCGCCGCCTCTACAAAAATGTAGCTCGGGAAATAATTGCGCTCCGTCACGACCTTCTTGCCGTTCTTCGTGGTGTGGAAAACCTTCTCGGTAGGTATCAGGACATTCGTCACAAATTCCTTCAGATGGCTCAGCTCAACCTCGGTCTCGATGTTTTGCTTCACCTTCTTCTCAGAACCCGTGATGGCCTTGAGTACATACCACTTGCGTTCGACTTCTGCCATAGCTCGTTATTTTCGATATAACTCCAACGATTAAAGAAAACTAAACAGCCGGGAACATCAAATCCATTCCCAGATTGAAGATGGCATCCATCAAAAACACGATAAACGCGATTATAAGGGAAGCAATGGACACCACAACAACACTATTTCCAAGCTCCTGCATGGTCGGCCAGCTCGTTTTATGAACCAGCTCATCATACATCTCTTTAAAATAATTCACTATTTTCATTTTCTTCTATTTTTATTTTATTGTTCTCTTTTTAGAAACTTTTTTGTCACTTTTTGCAAAATCCACACCTCTATACCAACCTCACATTGTTGAAAAAATCAAACCACATCTCGCTTTTACACAACACATTACAACAAACCCGACAACACTTTAAACGTCCCTGTTGACGATTTTCCAACAAGCTGGCAAATATAGCAAATTTTTAGTCCACTCAGCTTGAAAAAAAATTATTTTTATTATTATGGCATTATTTTTGCTTTACCAACCTGAATCCGCATGGGAAGCAATTGTTTTGAGAAATGCAAAACACTTTAAATCTGTATTTTACAAAGAAAGCCTATATCTGAATCTTTACATACGAAATACGTTTCCCTTCTGCCAGCCACATCTTCTCGTAGAAAGTCTGCACCTCGGTCAGAAGCGAATCACACGGCTCGCCATACACATCGTCAACATGCTCCAGAACGGGCCATTGCTGCTCCGGCGCCGTGGCCAACACATACTCATACAATTCACGGCTGTCGGTTTTCAGATGGAGCGCTCCCCCACCCTGTTTCATGATCTGCCGGTAATATCCCACGAACCGAGGAGACACCAGCCGGCGGCGCTCATGCTGCAACTGCGGGTCGGGAAACGTGACCCAGATCTCATCCACCTCTCCTTCGGCAAAATAATAGCCGATACGGTCGATGGTGATGCGCAAAAAAGCCACATTGCCCATCTCTGCCTCCAAGGCGTCCTTGCAACCGCGCCACAATCGGGCACCTTTGCGATCCACACCGATATAGTTGCAATCCGGCATGCGTTTCGCCATGGCAATGGTGTATTCACCCTTGCCACAGCCCAACTCCAGGACAATAGGATTATCGTTGTGGAAATAATCGGTGCGCCACTTCCCCCGCAAAGGGAACTCTACACCCACACAATCATATTTGTTGCGTTGGAAAAGATTAGGGAATGTCTCGTTCTCGGCAAATCGCTGCAATTTATGTTTGGCCATTATTGAAGATTTTGAATATGAACAAATTTGTAATAGGCACCCTCTCTGGCAAGCAATTCCTCATGCGTTCCCTGCTCCGCAATGTGGCCGTTTTCCAAAACCACGATCTTGTCGGCCCGCTGTATGGTGGACAGCCGGTGGGCTATGATTACAACCGTCCTGCTTTTCATCACATTGTCCAGCGCAAGCTGCACCTGCCGTTCCGACTCGGTATCCATGGCGGAAGTGGCCTCGTCCAAGATCAAGATGGGCGTGTTACGCAACACTGCTCTGGCAATGCTGATGCGCTGCCGCTGCCCTCCCGACAAATTCAAGCCCCTGTCGCTCAACCGGTGTTGAAGACCGTCCTCCAGCCCCAGCACAAAATCGGAAATGTTGGCCACTGTGACAGCCTCCATGACCTGCTCCTCCGTGGCCTGCATACCCATTGTAATGTTATTGAACAGGGTGTCGTTGAACAGGACGATGTCTTGCGAAACCAACGAAAAGAGGGAACGATACGAGGCGATGTCATACTTCCGGATGTCAATGCCATCCAAAAGTATGGTTCCTTCCGTGGGGTCGTAGAATCGCTCGAGTAGGTCGGCAATAGTGGTTTTACCGGAACCGGACTGCCCCACCAGGGCCACCATCTGTCCCTTTTTAATTTCCATACTCACATCCAGCAAAACAGGAGTTGACCCGTATGAAAAAGAGAGATGATCCATACGTATGGAATCGCTGAAAGAATCCACAAAGACCGGCTTGTTGGGCTGAAGTATAACCTCGTCGGCATCCAGCACCTCGTTCAGACGATCAAGGGCAGCCTGGCCCCGACGGTAGTTGGACAAGGCTGTGGAGAAGTTCCGGATGGGTGATATCAGTTGAGGGAACAAAGCGACATAGGTAATGAACAGGGCCGGGGAAAATGTGGAATTCGGAGACAGCACCATATACCCTCCTATCACCAGCACCATCATCACGATGCAAACCCCGAAAAACTCGCTCACCGGTGATGCCAAATCAACACGACGATATATTTTAGTTTGGGTTTCAGAATATTTGTCGTTGAAGTTCCTGAAACTCGACTCAGCTTTACTTTGTGCGTTGAAACCCTTTATAACACGCAACCCAGCAATGGTCTCCTCCACCTGCGAAAGCAGCGTGCCCATCCTCTGTTTGGAAGTCCGATTGTCGCGTCGCAACACGGAGGATAGTTTTGCTATCGCTAAGAAAGGCAAGGGCAACAACAGGAATGTGTAAAGGGTCAATCGAGGATTCAAATAGACAAGGAATGCCAAGTAAAGGATGATGGCAACAGGTTCGGTGATGAACAGCTTGAGAGAATTGAGCAACGTAAACTCAATCTCCTGGGTATCGCCAACCGCTCTGGAAACCACATCCCCGCGCCGGCGCGAAGTGAAGTATCCAATCGGAAGCACCAGAATTTTATGGTAAAGGGCATTGCGCAGACGGTAAAGCAAATCGCTACGCATAGTGGCCATAAACCACTGGGTCATATAGGAGAAAAATGTTTTCAGAAAATAGAGCAGGATCGCGACAAGGATGAGAAGAGTTATGGAAGACGACAAATTGTTGAAATGGAGGACAGGATCGAGCAAAGAAATGAAGTACGATGAAATCGGGCTCAAGTCAGAAATCTCACCCACAAAAAGCAACTTGCAAAACGGCTCTATCATCAGATAGACGACAAACGTCGTGACGACAGAGAGCAGGTTGAAGAGGAAAACAACCGACAATCTGCCCGCATACAGTTTGGCAAGAGAAAGAAGGAATGATTTCTTATTGGCCATCAAGGGTCTGTTCTAATATAACAAAAAAGGGAGTTGTGTGTTGAAGGCACAACTCCCTTGATTATAATTTCCACAAGGATTATCTGGTCACAACGAGCTTTCTGGACAGCGTTGCATTCTCACCCTCGACATACATGAAGTACACACCAGGAGTGAGGTTACGGATTTGAGTCGTGTAAACGAACTCAGAAGCGTCGAGCACAACATTGTCTTGAGCAACAACCTGACCGGCGATGTTCACGATGCGCACAGAGGTTTCGCCGCTGACACCCTTGATACGAGCGTTAACCGTCGTAGTGGCAGGGTTAGGATAAACTTCCATGGAAGCAGCGCTCTCAGTAACATGCTCAACAATACCCGTGATGGTCTCGTCAGGATTGTAAGCATTGTCCGGACCCTCAACAACAATGGTAAGGACATCGTAAGCGAGTTCGGTCAGAACAGCAGAGGTGATCGTGGAGTTGGAACCACCGATTGTCAGGATTGCATCTTGATCCTCGTTGTAATAGAGGCCCTGATAATGGTTCGTCATAGATGTGGAGTAAAGTCTGTAGTGAATGGTGTATTCACCGCTTCTTCTGAACTTGTTGATAGTCTTATAGACAGTCACACTATCAAGGAAGTGCAAGTAAGCATCATCATACTTCTGGTTGCCCGGGAAGCCCATGGTGCCGGAAGGATAGTGGTTGCCAGGATAATAAGCATCGTGATTGTTAGAAGCAGCGTAGTTGTAGTAGCAATTAGCGTGCATGTCAACGTGATTAGCAGACTGCCAGTTGATAGAGTCATACGTGACATACGTGTTGGAGTAAATGCTCTTTGTCTGGATGTACAGGTCAATGCTGTCATTGGGGATGGGTTGACCGTTGTGATAAATGTCGAATGTGACAAACACAAGGGTGTCAACATTGTACTCACAAGGATTATTGATCATCCACGTGTAGTTGGTCTGAGGATCATTGGTGTTAGCTGTGAAGTTGTGTGTCACAACACCATTGTGGGTGAAGATGAATCCAGGATTCTCCGTGATGCCAACGGTGATAGCATTTCCGACAGAGAAGTGACGGGTGTCAATTGTAGCATTGCTGTTGGTGACAGAGGTACAACCGTTGATGTCAACAACTTCAACATTGAATGTGTGCGTACCAGCGGTACCATCAGCAGTGTAGTCATAGGTATTGGTGGTAGCACCAGCAATAGCAGTGCCATCCATGAACCACTGATAGGAGACATATCCCGGAGTAGCTTCCAAGTGAGCGGTACCGTCGAGACAGATCATGGTATCGGAAACGACTTCCGGAACAGGCAGCTTGTAAACCGTCAGTTGAGCGGAATCGCGAGTGGTACCACAAGTGTTGGTGGCTGCGAAGTACATGTACTGCTGATGCATGGAGAGGTTAGCCGGAGTGGTCCAGTCAAACTCGGCACCATCATAGACCCATGCAGAGGTTGCAGGATAACCATTGTCAACCACATCGGCAGCGGTCGGAGATGTCGGCATCGTGAAGACTTGGCCGTCGCAGACAGAGAGGTCGCCACCGGAAATCGGAGCCGTGATGGAAGGCTTGTCGTTCACAACGATGGTCACATCGAGGGTCTTAGCATCGCATGCAGGATCAGCAGTGCTGGTAGCCAAAACCGTGAATGTGTAACCAGCGGTATTCATCACAGTAGGAGTACCGGAGATGACATTGTTGTTGAGGGTGATGCCTGCAGGAAGCGTACCCACAATAGAGAGGGTGGCATTCTCAACGTTGAAGACAATATTTTGAATGGTGTCCTTCTCACGACAGACAATCTGGCTGAGCTTAGCAGGATCAGCAGTCAGCTTGACCGTATCGTTCACCGTGATAACATCAACAATCGTCTTGGCGTTGCAAGCCGGGTTCTGGTTGCTGGTAGCAATGATGGTGTAGTTGATCGGACCAAATGCGGTCGGAGTACCACTGATTGTATGAGTAGCATCATCGTAAGTCAGCGTTGCAGGCAGACCAGTAACAGTGATGGTGGAGTTCGTGTTGGTAATCACGATGTCATTGATCGGATTGCCAAGGCAAATAGCGTGGCTCAAATTCGTAGCGCTGAGCGTGACAGTGTCGTTAACCACGATGGTGCCAACGAACGTCTTGTTGGTACAACCATTGTCGCTGGTGGCGAGCACGGTGTATTGGAACGTACCAAAGTTGACCGGAGTACCGCTGATGACATGTGTAGCATCCGTGTAGGTGACACCTGTCGGCAGACCCGTAACCGTAATCGTGGAATTGGTGTTGGTAATCGTCATCGGATCGATAGCGTTACCGAGGCACAGTCTCTGAGAATTGTTGCTCACAGTCAGAACAACAGTGTCGTTCACCGTGATGGTACCCTGGATAGTCTTGACGTTGCAAGCAGGAACCTTGTCGCTCGTGGCCGTGATGATGTAGTTGTACACACCAGCAGCGGTCGGAGCACCAACGATGCTGTTGGTAGCAGCCTGATACGTCATGCCAGCAGGAAGACCCGTAACTGCAACAGTAGAATTCGTGTTGGCAATCACGATGTCAGCAACAGTTTCGCCAAGGCAAATCGTCTGGTCAGCGTTAGCGGAAGAAACTGCAAGGGTGACAGTGTCGTTCACCGTGATGTTGACGGCAACGGTTCTGGATTCACATTGCGGGACCATGTTGCTCGTAGCCGTGAAGGTGATAGTGTATGTACCAACAGCGACAGGAGCACCACTCAAGACATTGCCCGTGAAGATCAAACCAACGGGAAGAATAGAATGGCTGATCGTGGAGTTGGCATTTGAAATCACAACATTGTCAATCGGGTTGCCAAGGCAAATGGTCTGATTGGCGTTGGTGGCATCAATGGTAACCAGCGGGTTCACCACGATGGAGTCAAGCAAAGTGAAGGTCGGACACGGAGAACCAACGAACTCATTCGTAGCCGTGATAGCAATGCTATATGTAGTAGCAATTGTCGGAGTACCGGAGATGGTCATCGTAGCGGCATCGAAAGTGAGTCCGGCATTCGGAGTGATGACGACATCATCGTTGGTGAGTGCCATAGCGTTCGTGGTGGTGATGACAATCGGAGTGATGGCATTGCCGAGGCAGAGTCTCTGATAAGGATTGTCAATAGAGACACCAACAGTACCGTTGACAATCACGCCCATGGTGTCGAGGGTGACGAATTCACCGGAGCAGTGGTTCTTAGCAACGAATCTGAAAGCATAGACACCTTCATTATTCAAAGTAGTACCAGGAACCCAAGTGTTCCATGCAGTGGAAGTAATGTCTCTGTATTCAATCTTGCACTCATTGCCCGTGGTGGTGCCGTGCCAATCAATGTTGGCGGCAGACAAAGCGGGAACCGTAGGAACATTACCGGCGCAAATCGTATCGAGACCCATAGCAGGAGCATTCGGACGGAGAGTCGGAACGTCATGGATCGTCAACATATAGGCGCCAGACACAAGCGTGTCACAATCATTGGCGCTGTAAGCATAGATCTTGCTGCCCGTCATACCGTAGCTGACCGGGGAGTTGATGTTGAACTCTTGACCAGCGGTGTTGAACGTAGCCACATTAGGAGTAGCCGTGGCTGGGATAATACGCCAACCATATTGGACTGCATAGTCATGGTTGAAGCCAAGGCCCGTAGGAACGATGACATCACCGGCGCAGAAGACATCTTCAAGATTGGTGGCAGTCACGTCGAGGACCGGCAGAGCAGAGATGATAATCGTGTAGGTAACGATGCTGTCGCAACCATTCAAAGCAGCGAGCGTGTCAACCACAACGTGCGTGTTGGTGGCGCCAACGGCAGGATTGAATGTGAAGACGCAGTCAGCAATCTTATTGCCATGGAAGGAATAAGTGTTACAAGCGTTAATCGTTTCGCTGGTGCGGAAGATCGGCTTGGAAATCACGTTCAAGGCCTCGGTGGAGGAACAACCGTTGTTGTCAACAATCGTCACACAGTAAGACTTGGTCTCACCAGCAGGAATAGCGAATGCAGGAACTGTGAATTCATAAGCATCGGTGACAATGCCGTTGGTCCAAACGTGGGAAACAAGGCCCGTAGGATCAATACCGATAGTCAACGGATGATTTTCGCAGTTGAAGAAGTTGTTCGGATCGCGGGTGGTCCAAGCAGCGTGGTCAATGTAGAAATGCACGAGAGGCAGGGAATCCACACAGACATATCTGGTCTCAATGGTCTTACAACCCGTCAGCACGCTGGTAACCTCAACAGTGTAGGTGCAGCAGTGGACGATTTCGGTCAAGACATTGACAGAAGAAGAGTCGGACATCAGGATGCCAGCCGGGCAGTCATTGTACCAAGCATAGGTGAAGAGTGTGTCACCAGGCAGCAGCGGCGTAACATTGGCGAAGAGCATGCCGTCGCTGTTCTTACAGAAGTGGAACTCACCACCGTCGTTATGACCGGTAGAAGTAATGCCAACGATAGGAGCATAGTTGTTGTCCAAACGGATGATAGCAGTAGCAGTGTATTCGCAACCAGTGTAGACATCCTTAACGGTGACCACATAGGTACCGGCTTCAAGTTCGGTGAAGACATTGCTGGTCTGGTATTCACCACCGTTGATCTTGAAGAGATAAGATGTCGGATACGGGTTGGCATTCACAATATTGTTCACCGTGATAGAACCGTTGAAACGAGTGGGATCACAGAATTGGTTCGGAGTGGTGTCGGCATCGAAGGTAAGGACATACATCTCATCAGCGACGTCAATCACGCTCTTCGGGAGATTAGCATAGACACAGTTGTTAGCGGTATCGCGAATCACGATGTTGTAGGTGCCAGGCACAAGACCCGTGAAGACATTGCTCATCTGATAGGTAACGCCACCATCGATAGAGTAAGTTAGAACAGCAGAAACGCTGCTGGAGTGAGCAGTCACCGTAATCGTGCCAAGAGCAAGATCAGCGCGGCAGCTGTAGTCCGGAGTGGAGGCGATAGAGTCAATTGTCAGCGGAGTAGCGATGAACGGCACAAACACAGTGTCAGTGTATTCACAACCCGTGACCGTGTCCGTAATGTGTACGGAGTAGTGACCATCGGCCAACGTGAACTTCGTGTAGTCAATCGGCTCGAAGTGATCCACATCGTAGTTGTACAGAATAGTATCGATATAGGTGAAGACATACAGATAATGTGTGCCTTGCGGTGTCAGGACATGGATTTGACCATTGCCCGGACGGCTCAGCGTGATGTCGCAAGTGCTGTTCGGAACGATGTCATATTGACGTGCAAAGAAGGCACTGTCAACGACAACCACATTCTCAGCATTAGAACTACAATGCAGGTTCGTAATAGCATAAACATTGTAAGTACCACTGTTAAGTCCGGTGATAGGATAGTTGACAGCAACACCATCAAGATAGTAATTCAAAGAAGTGTAGTTGGGGTGAGCTTGATTGTCAACAGCAGTAATCGTACCGTTCTTGGTAGGATAGCAGTTGTAGTTCGGCGTAGAGGTGAAGACCAGTTCAGGATACGTGTAGTCTGTACCGACAGTCTCAGTCTTGCTATAAGTACACTGGGTGGCAGCAACATAAGCCTCAACCGTGTAGACACCCGGGTTCAAGCCGGTGAAGGTGATTTCCTCATGGAGGCTGTTGTAAATATGGTAATCAGCTGCCAAAGCAGGAACAACGCTGATGGAACCTGTACCAATCTCATTGCTACAATCCATATCGTTCACATGAGACAAGGTGTACTCAAACACAGGTCTGTTGAACGGAATGTTGACAATCGTGTCTTTGTAGCAACCTGTAGAGAAGTTGTACTTGCGAACCGTGAAGTCGCCGCTCTCCATTGCATTGTAATTCATAGCGGAAATCGTGTCGCCAGCGGTATTCATCACGAAATAGAGATAACCGCCTTGAGCGTTGATATGAATCTCACCATTAGGAACAGTACAATTGGTGCGCGGTTGAACGTTAACTTCGTTGGCGCTGAAAGTAGGAATGACAGTACCGTCAGGAACAACAATCGTAGTGTCGTTGGAGCAACGGGTAATATCATTGTAAATATTCAAGTTGTAAGAACCGGCAGGCAACAGACCGAAGGTGCGGGCACCAAGATTACCACGCCAGGTAATACCATTGAGGGTGTAGTAATACTTGGGATCCGTGTTCACCAATCTGACAGAACCATTGCTGGCAGCACAGCTGGTGTTCGGAACAATAACCATTTGAGGAACAGGAGGAGTGATACGGGCATCCAGAACCTCGATGGAGTCGGTTACATAATGACAGTTGAAGTTGGTCGTGATTTCAATAGCATAGACACCCTGATAGAGGTAGTTGAACCAGAGGTCGCTCTCAAGATCAGGATTGTAGAGGTGTGTCTCATTACCGCAGGTGTCAAGTTCACCGTTATCAAGCACATGGACATATTCGCCAATGTGATAAGTGTAACCGCTCACAGGATAAACCACATCGATGGTACCGTGCCAAGGAGCGGTGCAGTAGTCATTGTTGGTGTAGATGCTAAGGGTCAGAACTTGTGCGAGGTTGTCAATCGTGGTATCGTGAGCGATAGTGCCAACAGCAATACCAGCAGTATAACAATCGTGAATGGTGTGCAGATCGAAAGCATAGGTGCCGTGAGGCAGGTTTGCATCGGTCGTGTACGGGAGAGCATGCCATTCAGTAGTACCGGCGAGTCTCACGCTGTCAATGTCAGGATGAACAGCTGTCACGGTCATGGAACCGTTGGCGTGCAGGTCATCGCAGTAGTTGTTGGGCGTAGAAGTGATGTTCACATCGCCAGCAACAGGCTTGTGATAAACAACGAGGTCAATAGTGTCAGTGGCCTGACAACCATGGGCATCCGTCACAACCACAACATTGTGGGTTCTGGAAGTTTCCGTGGGGCTGACAACCAGTGCATCAACTGCGTCGGAGCCATTCCAAACAACCGTGTAAGTCGGAGTACCATTCAGAGTAGTGGTGGTAAGGGTGGTGGTGTAAGGATAGCAAGCGCTGTCAACAGTAGCAGAAATCGTGGTGGAGATGAACGGCTCGGGGAAGCACACTCTGATGGTGTGAGTGGCAGCAGGACCGCACTTCGGAGCAACCGTGACAACCACATCGGTATTCACACCAATGAGCGTACCAGCGGCAGGAACCTGGGTTACAACGGTGCTGTCCATGTTCCAACAATTGTCGGAAACAGTATTGACATTGAAGAGATGCGTGTAGTCCGGAACAATAATCTTACAGTTCGGAGCATTGACAGGAATGGTGTCGGTGGTCAAGTCAACACTCAGAACAGGAGCCTCG
>JAGCCZ010000022.1 GCA_017651425.1 Bacteroidales bacterium | reverse complement strand
TGCGGCAGTCGTCCGTCAAATAGAATTCCCTGCACGATAGAGACGGTGTGCACACCGTCTCTACATGTAGATAATCGCCCAACAATTCAATTCCCCTTCGGCAGTCGCTGATGTTCAGTCCCGACCACCACACAAAATCCTACAATGTGGCGGGCTGCCGGCTCTGGAAATACTTTCGGGTGAAGCGCATCAGGGCTTCGTCGCGGTCGAGGGTTTCCATGCGTTTCACCTTTTCGGAAGCGAGGGCGTAGGTCGCCTTCATCGGCTGCAGATTGCCGCTGCAGAGCGTTCCCGTCATCTCGCACATGCGGATATGATACGACAGCCGGTGGTCATCCATCGTGATGTCCTTTTCCGCCAGCGCGTTCACGAAATCCTCTTTCGTCACGCTCCCTTTGTCGACTGCGGTTTGCGCCAGTATCTCCCTGATTTTCAAGTATTCCTCATCGGGAATGTCGATTTTGTTGCTGTGCATCCACCCCTTGGTGACCGAGATGGCCTTGGGTGCGCAGAGTTCGAGCATCCACCAGTAGTCCTCGGCGGTCACCAATTGCCATGTACCGCGCATAAGGTGAAAACGGATAATCTTTCCGTTGTCAAAAGCCTTCTGAAAAGCCTTCGCAGAGGGTTTGCGGGTACGCATTGCCACAGCCCACCGCATCAGCCGGTATTCCTGCGCTTGCATCGCGCCCAAATGGCTCACCACCTCAGCCGGATCGCTGAATTGCGGTGCCACAAGCTGCTGGTTGAGAAGTCGGGATGTTACGGGATTCATCGCTTGCTGATTATCGAATTCGTCAATATTTCCACGGGAACGGTTTGTTTGTCCTTTTCTCATTTCCGTGGAGATCAATATAATTGCTGTTATTTGTCCGTTTGTTATAGGAGCATCGCCATCCCTGGCGATGTTTTCCGCGGAAGGGATGCCGCGACTCCTAGCCCATTGCAAAGGTATAATGCGTTAGCCATCGGCCATCAGCAAAAGGACGTATGCGATACGTCCCTACCTATTGCCTATTGCCTTTTGCCTTAAACAAACCACCGCCGCCACGGCCTCCACCAGCCCGAACACGAAATAGAGATTGCTGATGGCATTGAACCCCCAGACCCACCATTCAAGGACAATCCAGAGCATCAGGATGATGCCGCAGACGAGCACGGCCCATTGCGCAAGCGGGTGCTTTTTGTACAGCAGGAACGCCGCCACGAATTGGGTGATGCCGTTCAATAATAGTAGCACAAACCCCGACGGGATAAAATTCCGGAAAAACACATCCGGCCAAGGCATTTTTGCACGAAGCATCTCCAATAGTGGTTCGCCGCCCCACGAAACGCCCGTTGGGTCAATCCACATCATCACAGCGCCGCCCACCGCGCCGATGCCGATGAAAAGGGTCAGAAATTTTTCAAGTTTTGTCATATTAACTTTTTAATTCTCCCATAGAAACATAATCTCCGCGTATCGCTCGTATCTGCACGTAATAATGGGGTTGAAAGGTTTGATATACGTGAAGATAGTGTGATACTTTTTCCGAGCATCGCTCGTAAATGATCTCCGCGTATCGCTCGTATCTGCGCGTATAAATGAGGTTGGCTTTGATATACGTGTAGATACGCGTGATCCGTGGAGATAAAATTAACAAAACAGCCACGCATAAATCCCCGCTCCGATCAGACACGGAATCAGTCCGATGAGCATTCCCCACAGGGACTGCACAAAGTGGTACTTTTTCTGATGGTAGGCTGCGTCCATGTGCTCGGTGCCGGGCAAACGCACGGACTTCATGTTGGCGAAGAGCACCCAGTCGAGGAAGAAGCAGTCGTACCAGTCGATGACAAGCCAGATGCCGTAGCTCAGCGCGAAGGCCGACCAGAAATTGTACGCGCCAGCCAGTTTCATCAGACCGAGCATCAGGGCAAGGGCGACGAGAAGCGCAAGACCTTTCTTGATCAGCACAGTTTTGGTGAAGAACTTCGACGGCACACGCTCGTGCGTCTTGAAGTACTCCTTCTGAATATCTTCCGGATAATCGTGAATCCACCATACGGGGTTTTTCACGAGCGGAATCAGGATCATGGCCGTGAACGCGGCAGTCATGACGATGGTTTCAATAATGATAATGGTCCAGTTCATAATATTCTCATTATCAATGTTTTTCTAAACCTTAAACTATTTCCCTATTACCTCTATCGGCTTCGCCTCCGTCACAAGAATCACCCCGTTGTAGAGCAATTTTGGGGCGACCCAATCGCGGTACGACATAGGAAGAACGGCCATCAGCGGGGTGTAGCCCTCGCCCACATCGCCCATCCACGTGTATTCCGAAACATGGGAATAAAGCGTAGTGCCTTCGGGGATTGAGGAAAAATCAAGCCAGCGGGTTTCGTATCCGCATTTTTTGGCGGCTTCAGCCAGCGGGTCTTTCGAGAAAAAGGTGTGGTTGCTTCGCTTGCCGCTCTTGCCTTTCGGCAAACTGACTCTCGCCTTATAAAAATCGGTGCCTATGGCGTAATAATCCTCGCCAAGCTCGTCTGCCAGCAAAGCCCCCATAGCTTTCCCGTCCGTTCCGTAATCGTGGACACGCTGAATGTGCCCGTTATGTCCTGAGATGAAAATGCGCTCGTTGCCACGTGCCTCCTCCTGCGCCATGATCCAGTGGGTATTCACGAACATCAGCGAATCGCGAAGCACAACTCCCTTCGCCATATTGTCCATCACCTTCCCGACGGCGATGTTTTGAAGCAGCATATCCGCGAAATGCACCGCCTGCGCCGTCGTTGAATCGTTTAACTGCAACAAATCCTGCTTCACCGCCTCTATGACTTTCGCTTTTTGGTCGGCAGTGTAGGAAGCTGAATACTTGCCTTCTGACTTGTCCCACATCTTCTCCAAATCCGCCGTATGCAGCGCGTATGCCTTGGCGGCTTCTAACAAATACTGGTAACTGCGCTCGTAAAGTTGCATGTCGAAACCGTAGAAACGCAAATCTTCGTCCTCTGCGGCAGTAGCGTTATACTTTCGCATCCATTCGATGAGATCCGCCATCTCCTT
>JAGCCZ010000007.1 GCA_017651425.1 Bacteroidales bacterium | reverse complement strand
CGAAGTTCCTGATTGATGGCATCGATACGGGTGGTGAGGAAACCAGCGCTCATCGTACGACGCTGCGACATAAGGCTCTTGAATTCCTTGATCCACGGGGCAAAAGTGTCGGCAATGTTGCTGACGCCGTCAATCGTGCAGCGCGCGACATCCTGAAACAGCAGCAACTGGTTCTTGATGTCCTCGGGCGTGTTGTTGAGCGGCGTGGCCGAAAGCAGCAGCACCCGTTTGTCCCCTTTGACATTGCCTTTGTTCGACCGTGCCGACTTGCAGATGCGCTGCAGCAGGTCGTAGTTGCAGTTGCTGTCGCGTCGGAAATTATGCGCCTCATCGACAATAATGAGGTCGTAGTAACCCGGCTGGCTGAAATTGTTGGTGCCCTCAATAACTTTGTCCAAACTGCCATTACTAACAAACTGGCTATAGTTGTTCTTGATATCAAAATCCTTGAAAGTGTCTTCCCAGTTTTTTTGTACGGCAGGTGGGAAGATGACTAGGATGCGGGTGTTGTCACCATTGGCGGCAATAAACCGCTGGGCAATCATGGCCGCCACCACGGTTTTGCCCAAGCCCACCACATCCGCAATGAAGCATCCTCCGTGCCGCATCATGATATCGTACCCTTGTACCACAGCATCGCGCTGATAGGTGAGATTATCGTAATTGTCGGGAAGATGAGGGATGAAATCGTCTTCGACCTGGTTGCCGAAATGATCGATGAGCATTCGCATATAGAGCTCGTAGGGCGTGGGCTGGTGTTCGTCTTGAGCAAGATGCGTCTTCCTTACGATTTGTGTTACATCGTCCAATGTCACCGGAACGGCATCCTTCCAAAGGTTTTGAAACTCCTCCTCGCAGTAATGCACATCGTCATAGTCCTTCATGGCCACATTCAATTCGTAGCGTGGCGGTTCGGTAGTGCCAAGCCCTTGCGCACTAAGGTTGCTGCTGCCCATAATGACCCAGCCGTCGCTATGCTCGCTGTGGCTCTTCGGCAGACAGAGATAGAACTTCGCGTGGAGGTCCTTGGTAGGATGGATGCGCAACTGCAAACGTCCGTCGGCAATGTCGGCGCAAAACTGTCGGATGCCTTCGTCCACTTCGGAAGCATATTCCGACTGATAGACATCGCGGAGGAAATCCTCGCAATATTGTTCGAGACTCGCCTCCCTGTCGCCGAAAAACAGTTTGCCGGCGGCCTGCGACTGCCGGAAGAGGTTGTCGATGTTGATGCCGACGAGGATGCGGATTTCGCTGACCTTCTCCAGCTCCTTGCGCAGTTTAAAGTAGCCGCTGGAACGAAAATAGCCAACCACGGCATGGAAGATGTCGAAGTTGGCCATTGCAGAGGTGATGCCGTGGAACTTGTCCATCAGCTTCGTCTCGATATTATTGAAAAATTTGGTACTCATAAGGCTTGGCGTATTAGGCGCTTCGCCTTTCGAGGTATCACAAAAAAATCCGTGAGTCTTTCTGTCTAAACGGAGGTTCGGCAAAACCTTACTACAAACAAGAAAGCCCACGGATACACCGTGAGCATTTCTGCTTTCTCGTGTAGTAAGTTGAAAATTTGCCGATTTCCGTTTACTTGAAAAGCAAAAACGCTTTATGTCAATATGTTATTTGTCTTTTTATTCTTCTATTGTTTCGTATATATTACTCGTTTTTAGTTTAAAATTCCGATTGCTTTGGGCGGCAAAGATAGGAATTTTTTGGAAGGGTTGGGAATTATTTATTGTTGTAACATCGAACGCCCAATAAATCTCACGAACTTTATCGTTAGTTTTTGTCGCTCTAAAAATATGGGGATTATATGCCTGATGGCATAAATCAGGGTTTTTGCATCTTTTTTTTGATTTGGGCGTGCCGGCGCGGCGGCGGTAAATATGTCACATTTGCACACACCATCAAATGCCGCCGCGCCGTCGGGCTTTCCGCTCCAATAATTTTGGTTTAAAACCCACCACCATTCCGCGAGACGCGAAGCGTCAAGCGGAACCTCCGTCTCGCCAAGGGACGCATTCCCACCAAAATCATTTCCGCTTCAATCCCTCACGCAGGCTCGTCGAACCCCACACCCGTTTCGCGGCGAGCAACGAACACCCTCGTCTCAACCTTCTCCCGCGCCGCGATTTTCCCGCGCACGCACCCCTCCCAGGGGTTGCAGCGCTACCAAGCTCTTACCCCTGTCGGGGCAGCTCAAGGAAAAATATTATCCATTATTCTACCAAGCTCTTGCCCCTGCCGGGGCAGCTCAAGGAAAATGATTACCTCTATTGTCCCGGAGGGACATCCTCTCAATAACCCCACACAAGCGACGAAGGAGCGCTGTGTGGGGCGGGACGACGGACCGACATCCTCTTCATAACCCCACACAAGCGACGAAGGAGCGCAATGGGGTGGGACGACGGCACCGACACCTTCTCGCGGCGCGGGAGTCGGCATTGCTCGCCGCGAAAGGGAGTCGTTGGAAAAATGCGTTGCTTAGAGTCCTGCTCATGCAGGTCTGGTGCCATCAGGTATATAACCACCAAAAATATAAATCTTTTTGTATTCGGTATATTGGTTTCATATAGATAAAAAAGGACACCGACAATCTTTTTGATTATCAGTGTCTTTTGTGGTGTTTCGGGGAGCTATTCCCCTGTTCCAAGTGGAGCCGGAGGGGGTCGAACCCTCGTCCAAACAAGCCGCAGAAATGCTTTCTACAAGTTTAGTCCTCGTTTGCTTGTCGGCGGCTGTATGGCACGGGACGAGCCTGGCAGCCGCTTATCTTCTGAAGTTTCGCTTGCGCATCGAAGCCTGCGCTCGCTATCTGTCCTTTTACGACGCCTCGGACCGAACGTTGGACGGAAGAACTTCCGGGGAGACGCCCGCGGCTGCGGACCTTGTCCGTGCGGCGGGATTCGCGGCGGTTACGCTGCGAATGCATAAGAAGTTTCGCCGTTTATTGGCATGGGAGTTGACTGTTGACGGAATCGGCTCGCAAGTTCCGACCTGCTTACATTCCCCCGTTCTCGCTGTCAAAACCAAACGGCCCCGGGGAAAAGAGAGAGGCTATAAAACCTCTCCCTTGAGTTGCAATATGACCCTGTCGGTGTTGGCATTCGACAGGACTGTGATTCTCTTGCTGATGAGTCCCTTGTTCTTGGCCGTGTAGGTGGCCTTGATGGTCCCTTTCTGGCCTGGCATCACGGGCTGCTTGCCCCACTCGACGGTGGTGCAGTCGCAGGAGGAGATGACATCGTCCAAAATCAGCGGCTTCTTGCCGATGTTGGTGAAGGTGATGGTGACCACTTTCACGTCACCCACCTTGAGGGAGCCGAAATCGACAGTCGGTTTGTCGAACTGAATTTCGGCACCTGTGCCAGTATAAGTGGAAGTCGTTGCACTCTTACTGGTGGATGTTTTGCTCGTCTGGGCCTGCAATGCGAAGAAAGAGCAAACAATCATGCTGAGAATCAGTAATTTTTTCATTTCAGTGTTCTTTTGTGCGGTTGATTATTGAGCTTTCACGGGACTGGCCTCGTTGGCAGGGGCGGCTTCGGCCGGCTTGGCGGAAACATTGCCCTTGATGTTCAGCACCACACGGTTGTTGACGGCGTTGGACTCAACGGTGATGCTCTTGTTGATCATACCGATGCGGTTGGTGTTGTATTTCACCTTGATGACGGCCTTCTTGCCCGGGGCAATGGGATCCTTCGGCCATTCGGGAACCGTGCAGCCGCAGCTGGAACGGCAATTGGTCAGGATGAGGTCGGCTTTGCCGGTGTTCTTGAACACAAACTCACAGGTGCCGTTGTCACCCTGCATGATCTCGCCGTAGTCGTGTACCAGGCTCTCAAAGGTGATCTCGGGTTCTTTCACTTTTTTGGGTTTGTCAGCATTTGCATCTTGGGCCACTGCGGAAAACACAAAAGCCATTACGATCAATAAACTGAATACTTTTTTCATAATAAGTGTGTTTTAGAGTTGTTGTTGATAGTATTGTCAAAAAAAACATTTTCAGAGACTACAAAGATTCACGGTGGTTTAACGAGACTGAAATTTTTTTATGGCTTCGATGGCAAGGCGATAGCTGTCGAGTCCGAAACCTGTGATCAGTCCGCGGCAGGCACTGGATATCATGGAGTTGCGCCTGAAGAGCTCCCGACCGAAAAGATTGCTGATGTGGACTTCCACCACGGGACAGGAGGTCGTGCGCACCGCGTCGGCCACCACGAGCGACGTGTGAGTATAGGCTCCCGCGTTCAACACAATGCCGTGGTAGCCTGTGGCTTGGGCGATGTGGTGTGCCAAGCGCGTCTCGTCGTCTTCTTGGATGTAGTCGATGTGCAGGTCAGGATAGGCCTCCTGGAGGACGGCGAGATACTCGTCAAAGGAGAGGTGGCCATAAATGTCAACCTCCCTCGTGCCGAGTTGGCCGAGGTTGACGCCGTTGGCGATCAGGATCCGGAGTGTGCCGCTGTTATTCATGGACGAGGATGAAGATGTCTTCGTTTTCCTTGTGCATATTCAGATGTTCGCGCGCATACTGCTCCAACAGGGCGGAGTCGGCGTAAAGTTGGTCGAAAGTGTGGACGTTGCCCACCTGGTTCTTGGTATAGGTGATCTTGTTCTCCAGATTGTCGATCTTGCGGTTGAGCTCGCGATGCGTCTTGAGGGTGTTGTTGGAGAGGAAAAGGAAATAGACGGCGAACAGCACAGCGGTGGCACTGTACAGGATCGCAAAGAAGCGGATGCGTTTCTTGCGGTTTTTCTGGCCGTCTGTCTCGTTATCTTGCATAGTTCACGGAGCGTGTTTCGCGGATGACGGTGATCTTGATTTGTCCAGGATAGGTCATCTCGTTCTGGATTTTCTTGGAGAGGTCCATGGAGATCTGGTTGGCCTCGGAATCGCTGACCTTCTCGGCGCCGACGATGACGCGGAGCTCGCGGCCGGCTTGGATGGCGTAGGTCTTGACCACGCCGGGGTAGGTGAGGGCGAGGTTCTCGAGGTCGTTGAGACGCTTCATGTAGGCCTCGACCACTTCGCGGCGGGCGCCGGGACGGGCGCCGGAGATGGCGTCGCACACTTGGACGATGGGGGCGATGAGGGTGGTCATCTCCATCTCATCGTGGTGTGCGCCGATGGCGTTGACGATTTCGGGACGCTCTTTGTACTGCTCGGCAAGGCGGGCGCCGAAGAGGGCGTGCGGCATTTCAGGCTCGGTGTCGGGCACCTTGCCGATGTCGTGCAGCAAGCCGGCGCGGCGGGCGATCTTGGGGTTTAGGCCCAGCTCGGAAGCCATGGTGGCACTGAGGTTGGCAACCTCTTTGGCATGTTGCAAAAGGTTCTGGCCGTAGGAGGAACGGTAGCGCATCTTGCCGACGAGACGCATGAGTTCGTGTGGCATGTTGTTGATACCCAAGTCGATACAGGTGCGTTTGCCGATTTCGGCAATCTCTTGCTCAATCTGTTTCTTGGTCTTGGCCACCACCTCTTCGATACGTGCGGGGTGAATGCGGCCGTCGGAAACCAGTTTCCTGAGCGACTGGCAGGCGATTTCGCGACGCACGGGGTCGAAACTGGAGAGCAGGATGGTGTCGGGGGAGTCGTCGATGATGACATCCACGCCGGTGAGGTTCTCGAGGGTGCGGATGTTGCGGCCCTCACGGCCGATGATGCGGCCTTTGATCTCGTCGTTCTCGAGGTTGAAGACGGAGACGGTGTTCTCGATGGCGGCTTCCACGCCGGTGCGCTGGATGGCGCTTACCACGACCTTCTTGGCTTCGAGGTTGGCAGTGGCCTTCGCTTCGTCGATGATGTCCTTGATGAGCACCATGGCGTCGGCGCGGGCTTCGTCCTGCATCAGTGCGATGAGCTGCTCTTTGGCTTGCTCGCTGGTCAGCTCGGCGATGGATTCCAGTTTCGCCTTCTGGATGGCGGTCTGGTTGTCAAGGTCTTTTTGCTTCTGGGCGGCGGCCTGCAGTTGTTTGTTGAGATTCTCTTTGAGGATGTTGTTCTCGTTGGTCTTGCGGTTGAGATCCTCCATCTTTTGTCCGAGGGTGTTCTCTTTCTGTTTGATGCGGTTCTCGGCCGCGGCCAATTGCTGGTTTCGTTCGTTGACGGTCTTCTCGTAGTCGCTCTTGAGTTGCAGGAATTTCTCCTTCGCTTGCAATATTTTCTCCTTCTTGAGGAGCTCGCCGTCTTCTTCGGCTTTCTTGAGGGCCTCGCGGCCTGCTTTGGTAAGTTGTTTCTTCAATAGGGTGTAGGCGATACCGATGCCGGCGGCGATGCCGACGAGTACGCCTATTACAATCCATAGTCCTGTCATAATATATATTGTATTCGTTAAAAAATTTGGGTTATATATTTCCTTCTTTCATGACGGGGCGGGACATAAAAAAACCGCATAAGTTCATAGGGTTTCGAAAAACTCCTATATGATATGGTCGAAGGTGCCGTCCGGCTTCGAGCGTCCCAGGGCTATTCGCCATCATGAAGATTCGGGCCTGTTCTAGGTCGGGCAAGCGTCCCCTTCGTCTGTAAATGTGTTGAGTTTAACAAACGTATCAGAACTTATGCGGGATGGGTTTCTGTCAAAGAACGATTAATCAATCTCAAATCTATCTGTCAGTGTTTTAAGGGATTCCATCATCGGCTCGATCTCCTCCTCGTACTCTTTGAGTCTCTCCTCGTCTGCGAGCCACTTCACCACAAAGTCAACCAACACCTTTGACATCAGGTCTTGTTGGTCTTTATATGTCCATTTCTTGGCGAATTCCAAAAAACTGTCGTTGATCACTTTTTCGGCTTCTCTGAAGTAGTGCTCCCATTCCTTCTTGATCACAATCGTCATCGGCCTTTGGGCTACCTGAATGGTTATCTTCACCTTTTCGTCTTCCATGCTACCTGTTCTTGAGAAGCGTAATGCATTTGTCTATCTCCCGCACCCAGTCGTTTATCTGCTTTTTGGTTTTTATGTCGTCTTCTTTATATAGTACCGTTTTAGTTACAACCAATAGTTTCATCTTTTCTTCCAGGTCGTTGACTTGCGCGTGCAGTTCCTTGTTCTCTTCGTCTTTCTTTTCGTTCTCGACGCGCAGCCGTTCGTTTTCCCTGTGCAGCTCCTCCATTCGCGAAAGGGCCGCCTTAACGTTGTATTCTATTTTGTTGTACAAGTCGTCGAATCTGGCCATCCGTTCGTTTTATTGAGCGTGCAAAAATACACTTTTTTCGCATTCCTTTTTTAACTTTTCTTTCCCGGAAGGGTCTAAATTCTGCTTTTTGTTCTTTAAGTTACAATGATACAATATTATAAATGTTGTTATAAACATGATGTTGTTTTTGTTTTTTGAAAAAAAAATCAAAGGTGCGTGTTGGTATTGAAAAAAATGTATTTTTGCATTTCAAAACAAGTTGTTTAACCCACATAAAAATTATAGGAGACCTGCTATCGAATAAAAGTTCTACTTTCTTAGTTTACAAACACTTAAAAGAAAGGAGTGCAAGATGAAAACGGCAACTTTGACCGATAACCAATTGATAGCAAGTTATCAATCCGGTGACGAATCCGCCCTGAAAACCCTGATCACCCGCTATGAGAAGCGGCTGTTCTCGTATATCCTGTTGTCTGTAAAAAACAAGGAGCTTGCGGAGGACATCTTCCAGGACACATTCATCAAGGTGATCAACACTATCCGGTCGGGAAATTACCGCGAGGAAGGCAAGTTCTTCCAGTGGGTGATGCGCATCGCCAACAACCTCAAGATCGACCACTACCGCAAGATGCAGCGATTGCCGATCTTCGAGGGTAACGGCGAATATGACATCTTCGACATCCTCGGCACCCGCGAGGAGTCCGTGGAACAGAAAATGATCCGCGAGCAGGTCTTCTCCGATCTGACCCGCATGGTGGACTATCTGCCGGAAGAGCAGCGTGAAGTACTGACCATGCGCATCTATCAGGACTACAGCTTCAAGGAGATTGCCGACATTACCGGCGTGAGCATCAACACGGCCCTCGGCAGAATGCGCTATGCGCTCATCAACCTCCGTAAAATCATTGCGAAAAACAAGGTCGTCATTGAGTGTTAGTCAGGCGCCCGTCTTCTTTTTTTTGCAAATGTGAAGACAGACATCGGCGGCAAAGGAAAAAAAACGTACTTTTGCCGCCGATTTTTTATAAACTAACTAAGATGTAATCTTTATGGCAACAACAGCTGATTTTAAGAATGGATTGTGTATCGTTTACAATAACGAATTGTGGACCATCGTTGAATTCCAACATGTGAAACCGGGTAAAGGCAACACCTTTGTTCGCACGAAACTGAAACATATCAAGTCTGGCAGAGTCCAGGAAGTCAGATTCGATGCCGGCATCAAGATCGAACTTGCCCGCGTGGAACGCCGCCCCTATCAGTTCCTTTACAAAGAGGGCGACAACACATACAACTTCATGCATAGCGAGACTTACGAACAACTCGCCATTGAAAAGGAGATGATCAACAACCCCGGTCTGCTCAAGGAAGGCCAATCCGTTGAAATCATGTACCATGCAGACACCGACACCCCGCTGACATGCGAACTTCCGCCGTTTGTGGATCTTGAGGTCGTGGAGGCCGATCCCGGCGTCAAGGGCGACACCGCCACCAACTCCCTCAAGCGCGCAGTCGTCGAGACCGGCGCGGAGGTCTATGTGCCTCTCTTCATCACCGTGGGCGAGAAAATCAAGGTTGACACCCGCAGCAACAAGTATTCAGAAAGAGTCAAGGAATAATGAAGTTCCCGCAACCCATTTCGGTTGACGAGCTCGTGCGCATCATCGGACACCCGGTCCAACGGATGGGGTGCGTTGATGGCCCTGTGACCGGCTTGAACGAGTTCCACTCTGTGGAAAAAGGGGATGTCACCTTCGTGGACAACGACAAGTACTACAACCGTGTGCTTGAAAGTGACGCCACGGTGATCATCCTCGACAAAACCAACGTGGATTGCCCGTATGGCAAGGAGCTGCTTTTTAGCGAGGATCCGCTCATGGACTATCTTGCCATCGTCAAGCACTTCAAGCGCTATGAGCCGCAATTGGTCAGCATCCACCCAGACGCTGTCATCGGTGAAGGCACGGTTATCGAACCCCATGTCTTCATCGGGCGCAACGTGCGCATCGGCTGCAACTGCATCATACATTCCAACGTGAGCATTTACGAGGACACGACCATTGGCGACAATGTGATCATCCATTCCAACACCACCGTCGGCGGTGACGCCTGCTATTTCCAGAAGCGCCCCGAAAAATGGATCAAGCTGGAGTCGTGCGGCAGCACGGTCATCGGCAACGATGTGGAAGTCGGCTGCAATTGCTGCATCGACAAGGGCGTGTCGGGTGTCACATACATCGGCGACGGCACGAAGTTCGACAACTTGGTGCAGGTGGGCCACGACACCCACATCGGCAAGCGCGTGCTGCTGGGTGCCCAAAGCGGCATCGCCGGCTGCACCTACATTGACGATGACTGCAAGGTGTGGGCCAAGGCCTGCGTCAACAAAGACCTCTACATCGCCAAGAACACGATTGTCTTCGCCTGCTCCGCCGTGGACAGGAACGTCACGGAGGAGGGGACGACCCTGCTGGGCATTCCCGCCGTGGAGTCCGCCAAGAAGTGGAGGGAATTCGCCTATCTGCGAAAACTCTCCTTCCTCTTCGATGATGTCAAGGCATTGAAGGAAAAAATGGAAAGCATGGAAAACAAAGAGGGCGGGAAATGATCCCCGCCCTCTTTTGTTTTTGTCAATAAAAGGGAAATTCTATCGCAATTGTCTCTTTGCGGAATCGATTTCCTTTTGAAGGTCCTTGATTTTCTCCTCTTTTTCAACTGTCTTCTGGGCGTTTTTCTCAAGATCCTTGTTCAGCTTTTGGATCTGTTTGTTGATTTTTGTCTGGTCTTTTTCCAGGGAATTCTTCTCCTTGACGAGTTTGGCCATTTGGTTCTCCAATTCGTTCAGGTTCTGCTTGGCGACATATTCCTGCACATAGGAGACGAAGTCGCGGAGGAACACCTTGACGTAGTCGGCCGTGGTGGGGTCGTTCTGGGAGGTGATGGTGTTCAGGTTGCCGGAGCAGACAATGAGGGAGATCTGGGAAACCTTGTTTTTCTTCTTGCCGTGCTCACCAACTTTGAAGTAAAGGTCATAGTTGGCGCTTCCGAAAGGCTGGAAGGGTTGGTTGAGGTAGGCGCGGAAACCGCTCTCGCTGGAGGCCTTCAGGTTGTACTGCTTCTCCAGTTTGTCGCGGAAGGCAGCCTCCACAGTCTTCATGTCGGCTCCGGGAATGTCGATGAGATAGCCGGAAAGTTGTTGTTTGCCCATGTTGACCATGGACTCTTTGACGGTCTGTGCGGACGCCGTGGCGGCGAATGCAATGACGAATGCTAATAGTACTAGTTTTTTCATAGAAGTTGTGTTTAAAAGTTGTAGTCAATATTTGCGGCTGCAAAAATAAAAAAAATTATTTTTGCGCCCGCAATGGGAAATGCTATTCAAGACATGTTGTCCAAGTTCGCGTTTCCGGTCTATCTGGCCCCGATGGAGGGCGTCACGGACCGGTCGTTCCGCCTCGTTTGCAAAAAAATGGGGGCGGACGTGCTTGTCTCGGAGTTCATTTCCTCCGACGCTTTGTCGCGGGAAATCGACAAAAGTGTTCGGAAAATGTGCTTTGACGAGCGGGAACGCCCCTTTGGCGTGCAAATCTTCGGCCACGACGAGCAGTCGTTGGTGGCCGCGGCGCGCATGGCTGAGCTGGCGGGGCCCGACTTCATCGACATCAACTGGGGATGCCCTGTCAAGAAGGTGGTCAACAAGGGCGCCGGCTCAGCCATTTTGCAGGATGTGCCCAGAATGGCGCGGCTGACGGCCGCCGTGGTCGATGCCGTGCGGCTGCCGGTGACGGTCAAGACCCGCTTGGGCTGGGACAGCTCGAGCAAGCCCATTGTGGAGGTGGCCGAGCGCATGCAGGATGCCGGCGTGCAGGCCATTGCTATCCATGGACGCACCCGTGCCCAGATGTATGGCGGCGAGGCCGACTGGAGTCTGATAGGGGAGGCCAAGGCCAATCCGCGGCTCCATATCCCGGTTGTCGGGAATGGTGACATCGACAGCGCCGAGAAAGCCCTGCAATATAGGAAACGCTACGGCGTGGATGCTGTGATGATAGGCCGGGCGGCTATCGGAAACCCGTGGATTTTCCAACAGATCAAGGCCCTTGTGCGTGGAAGCGAGGCCTCTTTTCCGACCTACGACGAGCGTGTGGCGACCGTCATGGAACAGCTGCATTTGGCGGCGAAGGAGAAGGGCGAGCGGCGTGCCGTGTTGGAAATGCGGACGCAGTATGCGGGCTATTTCAAGGGGCTCTACAATTTCAAAACGGTGCGCATGAAATTGATGCAAGCCCTCACCATTTCGGAATGCGAAGATATATTGCGTTCTTACTCAGAATGTTAATGTAAATTCTCCCTCGTATTTTTTTTGAAAAAAAAAGAGTGCATTTTTTGAAAAAAAAAGTGTATTTTTGTCGGCTTATTGTGAAAACTGCAATAATGCGCCAAATGTCACTTTTTGAGAAATAAAAAACCTTATATGATGAAAAAGAATTTATTACTACTGGTTGCTCTTTGTTTCCCATTCATGCTGCAAGCGCAGCTGATGGATACAGCCGAAGTCTTCGTGGAGAATTTTGACGGTGCCGTCCTGCGCGTGGTGCCCACCTCCAACTTCTTCGACCCGACGGGAGACTGGAAAAAGGACAGCACACTGTACGTGTCGTCGCACTGTTCGTACCACACGCCTGTGTATCCCACTCAGAACTACTGTTTGATGACGACGCAGCCTATCTCGTTGCAAGGCTCAAGCGTGAACGATGTCAACTATTTCTACCTTGAGTTCGACCACATCTGTAAGGTCAGTGATTTGGACCAGACCCAGATTGTGTACTATCTGGGGTATGTCGGCTCCAACGGCAACTTCCAGTGGGCTCCGCCTCGTACGCTTTCTTTCAACTATAACAGTGATTTCTACTATGGCGGTGCCAACAACAGCCTGTTCGGAGGCATGTTCAGTGATGCCTGCTATTCCAACTGGGTCAACGGCAATATGTCTGCTGTCCCGAACAACACGTGGTGGCACCATGAATTGTTCGACTTAAGCGAATTCTTGCTCAACCAAACGGTCACTGTGGCAGGTACTCCCCACGATGCCACCCATGTCAGAATCGGCTTCCGTATCAACAAGACATCCCAGGGTTCCGGTTCCGAAGCATGCGCGGGCTGGTACATCGACAACCTCAAGTGTGTTCTATCCAACTGTGAGCTTATCAAACCGACGATCACGCTTCAACCGACCATCTATGTGAACAAGAACAACAATCTGTTGAACAATATCGGACCGTACACCATCAAGGCGCGTATCGAGGATAACGACACAATCAATGTGAACACGTTGTCATTCTCCTATTCCATCAATGGCGGTCAACCCGTGACTGTTCCCAATACGGTCACCTCCGACATCATCTATTTCCCGAGCGGCCATATTGTGCTGTCGGAGTGGAACCTTCCTTCCATCTGTTATTATGACACCATCCGTTATCATATCAGTGTCAACGACCGGCACGGAAGTGTGGCTGTGCCGATTGACACACCGCTCATCGCATGGCATAACCAGACCAATATCCACAGCAACGACTGCCATCTGGACAGCTTGAACACTTTCCCACACTGTTTCATCACAGGTGTGCCGGAGCCGGTGATGGTCTATTTCAAGAACAAGAGCGATGCGACGCATTCGACGGGCAGTCCGTATCAGACCAGCTTGAACGTGACCTTGAAAGTGGAGGATGCTAACCATGTGCAGACGCACCTGAGCACCCACAACTGGACGGGTTCCCTCTGTTTCGACGAGCGTGACAACTTGAGCTTGGGCACGTTCACCCCGACCCACGGCTTCAACTATATCACGGTCTGCATCAACACCCGTAACGGACAGCCCGATGGTTTCCATGGCACGGGCACGGCTTTCAACACACTCAGCGACACCATCCGTTACATCGGCTATGCGTGTGACAGCTTGCTGCATGGTGATTACACGGTGGGCGGCAGCAACCCTGACTTCGCTTCGATAGCGGAAGTGAAGGCCGCATTGAACTACTGCGGCGTCAACGGCCCGACGACATTCCACTTGCGTCCGGGTACTTACCAGGATTTTGACTTTACGGACAATTACATTGGCCAGTCTGCCACGAACACCATCACCTTCCAGGGTGACAACGTGAACACCGTGATCGTGACCAACAACCAGACCGATGCCGGCAACAACGTGTTTGGCGCGGTGACATTGGTGCATGCGGGCAACTACATGTTCAAAAACCTCACGCTTCGCGCCAATCAGAATGCCGTGTCGCGTGGCGTGGTGCTGCGTGGCAACGGCTGTACGAACGTGGTATTCGACGGTTGTAAAATCGAGGCTTATCAGACCAACAGCACGGCCAACACGAGCTTCGCTTTGGGCCGTCCGGTCGCAGCTGCTGCCTCGTCCGGCCAGGTGGCGGTTTCCGACACTGTCATCATCCGCAACTGTACGATCACCGGCGGTAATTACGGTATCTACTATGTGGGATCCTCGGCCCGCCGCAACATGCTCACGATAAACAACAACCGCATCGTGTCATGCTACCGTGGCATCAACACCAACTATAGCACCGCTTCGATGGTCGGCAACCATATCTCCCAGTGCGCCGCTGTCACCCCGCAAAACTTCACGGGTATCTATACGGAGCAATCCCTGGGCCTCGACATTGATGGCAACACCATTGACAGCACCTACGATGCCGAGTATGGTATTTGTGTGAAGTCGGCCACGACACGCGACTTCTTCATCCGCAACAACCACGTGTTAGTGGGCAACTCCAACCTCGGTCTCCACGTCGAGGGCAGCAGCTCCAGCGCCACCGACACGGGCTACATTTACAACAACGAGGTGATTCTCTATCCGGTGACGGCCACGGCCTCCTATGCGATGCAGATCAAGTCGTCTAACAACTTGAAGGTCACAAACAACAGTGTCTATATCAAGTCGGACGCCCCATATTCGAACACGGCCGCGTTGCGCATTGAGAACAACAACAACACATTCCTTTATAATAATATATTATTGAACTATGTAAACTGCAGCGACAATACAAACTTCCCGCTTTACTTGAACGGGACATCCAGCTTCAAGGGCTCTTACAATGACTTTGTGTCCCTTTCCGGTGTGATAGCGTACAGGACGGTGGCACGCAACACCATCGCCGAGTTGGAAAGTTCCATCAATACGACGGCAATTCCGAATGCTGTTCACGACAACATCAGCATGTTGCCTCCGATGGCCAATCCAATGTTGTCCTTGCAGCCGACGGACTACACGGGTCTCGAATGCGGCCGCAATGCCGATGTTGCAAATGATATTCGCGGTGTGCAGCGTACTGCCCTTACCTACATGGGTGCATACGCCAACGCAATTCCCGCCACGGATGTCTCCGTGGTGGCGATGGTCAACCCTGTTTCGGGTTCTTGTCCGCAGAACAGCTACAATATCACGGTCTCCGTGGCCAACAAGGGTTCTCAAACCTTGAATTTTGGCGCTCACAATGCGACCATCACGGTGCATTCCGACACCCTGAATCTGACGCAGTCGGTGAATGTGACCAGCGGCACCATCCCGGTTCTCGGTGCCATCAACGAGGTTGTGGCAAACAATGTCACCATCCCCGTCAACCAGGTTGTTGACTTTACCTTCGTCATTCGCGCCAGCGGTGACAACAACTACACGAATGACACGCTTCGCCTTTCGTTCGTTCTGGAGGCTGCCATCCCTGAATACGAGGAGGACTTCAGCATGGGCACGAAGCAAACGTGGACCATTGAACAATTGGCGGGTGCCGGTAACTGGTCCTTCCAGGAAGGTGCGGGTGTAAATCCGACAATTTCGCCTGTGTATGGTACGGGCCGTCTCTTCTTCAACTCGAAGACGTTTGCCAACAATACCGAGTCGAGAGCTATCATGCCGGTGGTTCAATTGAACAATGCCATCAATCCTATCTTGGAGGTCTGGTTTGCACACGACAACACGACCAACAGTGCCCAAGAGGGTGTGACGGTGAAGATTTCCACAAACGGTGGCACCACCTTCACGGCTTTGACTCCGCAAGGTCAGTCCTCAACACTGTTGAAACGTTACTTGAACACAGCCAATCCGGCTACGTGGACGCTCTATACTTACGACTTGTCCAACTACGTCTCTTCCGGCTGTGTCTATATCGCCTTCGATGCCAAGTCGCAGCACGGCAACAATATTAACATCGACCGTATTCGTCTCAGAAACTTGTATGACAATGATATTGCGGTCACGAACATTTATTCCCAGGGTGAGACTCCCGCTCAATACGACCTCGACGGCGTGGTGAGTGCCTTGGTGCGCAACGAGGGCCGCCAGACCCAAAACAATGTGAAGGTCTATCTGAATGTGTTGGGTGCTGTCGAACAATATCATGATTCTTTGACTATCCCCACTCTGGCATCGGGTGCGGAAACGATTGTGACATTCCCGCAACACCACTACAATGTGTTGGAAGTGAAGGATGTGGAGGTCCGTTCCCGCAACGACCAGGTCAATGCCAACAACGCCGCTCACTGGCGCATGGAGGTGACCAATAACATCGTCAACTACGCCGATACTTCTGCCGTGGGATTGCTTACGGGTGACTATACCAATGTGATTCGTCCTTGCGTGCGTTACAAAGCGGCCGACGAGTTGGTGGTGACGGCTGTGAAATACTATTATGACCAGACATACATTGCCGATCCGGCCGAAGGTTTCCGTGCTTTTGTCGCCAATGCTGCTGGTGACATCGTGGCCACCTCGGAGGTGATTAACTTCAACCAGCTTCAACAGGGTGCATGGAACATCATCCCCATCGTCAATTTCGCCCTCACCAACATGCACGACATGTATGTGGGTATTGAAATGATGGCACACGGCGACTATCTCTGCTCCCAAGTCGAGACGCCGCTGCGTGACTCCACGTTCTATTTCCTGAGCAACGGCACATACGTGCCTCAGACTTTCGGTCGTTTCATGATTGGTGCCGTCATTGACACACCGCATCTGCACGACTTGGGCATTCTCTCCATGCTGAATCCGACCACGCGCTGCGATCTCGGTCACGAACATATTACGTTAGAGATTACCAACAATGGTTCCACGGATATTATGCCGGGTATGGTCTTCCATTATTCGGTCAACGGCCAGCCTGCTGTGAACCAGACTTTGACGGACACGCTCTATAGCCATCAGATGACCACGTTCGTGTTCAATACTCCGTTCGATTTCACCAACAACCAGGTTAACATCAACGACAACTACAACATAAAGGTGTGGGTGACGAAGGATGCCCACGACCGTTTGCAATACAACGACACGTTGGCTTTGACCATACAGTCGTTAGGCAAGTCGGCCACCCCTGTTCTCGCCCAAGATACAGTGGACATAAACTATTATACGTCAGGCACGCTGACGGCCTCTTTGCCTGCTTCCATCACGCAGGGTGTCTTGGGATGGTTTACCAACAGCGGCTACGAGAGTTGGGAACTGAAGGGCTACGGCAATAGCTACACCACGCCGCTGACCTTCTTCGATACAGTCTATTATGTGAACGCAAATCCGGGTCAGATCAATGACACCATTGTGGGCGACGGTACGCTTACCGGCACCCAGCCGTTCATCTTCAACAACGGATATTCACGAGGCAAGATTCTTTACAGAGGTGATGAAATCGGCTATCATGGCACCATCACCCAAATTGGTCTTTATGTGAATACGGCGGGCAATGGTGCCGACGGTATCCCCATCAAAATCTACATGAAGAAGACCACGGATGCCATGCTGCCTACCGCTGCTACTGCAATCGACTGGGCTGCCGAGACCTCCACGGCCACGCTCGTGGTGGACAAGCGCATTCACTTCAGCCCGACAGGTTGGTACTATATCGACTTGGATGTCCCGTTTGAGTTCGATGCCGACAATTTGTTGGTCTACACAGAGACAAACTGCGCAGACTACTGTACGGGTACGGGTACTGCTTGCAACACCTGTGCTGCGGCCGTCTCCGGCGGTGCCACTCTTCCGGTCTTCCGTCAGACCAACACGGGCAACGGTTATGTGCTGTACAAGAGCGGCAACACCGTAGCATCACTGACGGGCAACTATACTGTGTATGCTCGCCGGCTGAACATGTACTTTAACATCGCTGACCTGCATTGCGGCAGCGAGAAGGTCCCCGTGTATGTCCATGTCCCTGACATCCCGGTTTATGATGTCCAGACAATGAGCTGGGACAACCCGACAGCAGGTTGCGCGCTTTATGACGAACACATCCAGGTGACGGTGAAGAACATGCTGAACACAGTCATTCCGGCCAACAAGGTGATGGTGCATGCCATCGTCAACGGTACGCATCTCACGCAATTGGTGGCAGAGCCGTTCGCCTCTGAGGAGGTGAAGCAAATCACCTTTGCGACACCGTATGATTTCAGCGCGCCCGGTACGACAGCTGCCCCGACTTCCAACAAGACGTTCAATTACGTCGTCTATACCGACATGCCTGACGAAGCCATTGTCTATAGGGGCAACGACACCATCTCGGGTCAGATTATCTCCACATACACGGCTCCGTTGCAACCCTCCTACACCTACACAGGAGAATATACTCATACGATAGAAATCCTGCAGCCCAACGACCGTCTTGCCATGACGGGTACAGCAGCCAAGATCACGAAGTATCTGTTCTACACGAGTGATGCGCCGAACGCCACTCCGCTTACGCTGACACCTGCCACGGCGCAGTTCTATACCACACCGGTGTTATATGACACGGTGACCTATTGGGTGGCCGCCATTTCCAGAACGAGCAACTGTACCACCCGTCGCGTGCCCATTTACATCAATGTGTTCAAACCGCAATATGACCTCATCACCAACCGTATCACCGCACCTGGTGATTACCAGTGCGGTCTGGCAACTTCGCCGCAAATCCAGGTGAATGTGGGCAACACGGACACGACAGTCTCTTCAGTGATTCCGGCCGGTACTTTTGCGTTGACTGCAAATTTCACTGCTGGCTCTCATACTTCTACAGGCAATGCTACAGTTTCGACCCCCATCAACTATCTTGACAGCACTAATGTGACTGTTACGATGAACAATCTCAGTTCGACAACCCAGAACTATACATACAATTATAATATATATAGTAATCCCGTCGGCAACATGCCTGTGTATCGCAGAAACGACACGATCACGGGTGTGCTGCATGTGCCGGCTAACCCGGTGGCACCAGCACCGATTACGCTCAATGCCACGTATGGCAATGCCGTGACGGTTACGCCGAATGCAACCCCGCTGAACTACTACTATTTCTACGATAGCAATTCGGGTGGAAATTTCTTGGGCGAGGGCTCCAACTATGTTACGGATCCGATCTTCACGCCGACCACCCTTTACTATAGCGGTCGTATCAACAATCCGAATTTCCAGGCTACGGTCCAGGCTGGAACACAGACAACGGCGCAATCGGCACCGCTCTATACCACGCAAGGGCATTCTTATGCCAAGATATTGTACAGCAGCAGTGAGGTGGGTGGCATTGCAGGTACTATTGACACCTTCTTCGTTAATGTGACAACGGCCAATACAAGCGGTGTCTCCTTCCCTGTGAAGATATGGCTGAAGAACGGTGCAGATGCAGACGGACTGTCGGCGACACCTGCCTTTATCTGGAACAACGAGGTGTCCACAGCTCAGAAGGTGTTTGACGGCGAGTTGGCCTTTGACCAGACCGGTTGGTTGGCGGTACCCGTGCCGGGTGGCTTCGACTACACTGGCGGCGGTCTCTACATGTACATCGAGCACGACTGCGGAAGTGCAAGCTGTGTGACGGGTCTTGGTATTGTGGAACCGAAGTTCCAGAACACCACCTATTCCACCAACAACCAAAAGAAGGTGCTGCAATACCACAATAACACGGCAGTTTCCATGACGGCCAACACGACATTCACGCTGATCAACTACAGATGGAACACCAAGTTCAAGTTCAACTATACTTGTGAGTCACCGCGTGCTGCCATCAACATCAATGTCTCTGTGCCGCAACATGACGTGGGTGTGGTGGCCATCACGGCACCTGCCGCTGTGAATCCGGCATATACCGCCAATGAGACCGTGACTGTGACCATCCGCAATTTTGGTACACAGGCAGCTTCCAACTTCCCTGTCTCCTATCAGTTTGACAACAACACACCGGTTACGCAGAACTTCACAGGCTCTATCGCTGCCGGTGCCACGGCTAACCTGACGTTCACCACCACGGTGGACCTGCATACGGTCTATTATGAGACCCCGTTCAAGGCATTCACGGGTCTGAGTTCAGATACGCATCACACAAATGATACGTTGACCATCCAGTTGAGCAAGGGTGATCCGTGTGCTTCCCATCCGCAGTTCTCTATGGCTGACGGTGCCGACATCTCCAATGTCACCTTCGCAGGCATCAACAACGGCACAGGCACACCGTATATGAATTATACTTCAGCAGGCAATGGCCTTTACACAGATTATACCCATACGGTGCCGGCTGGCGAGATTGTCTTAGGTCAGACGTATCCTATCTCTGTCACGCACTCCTTTACGAACAATTCCGGTGCCACGGTTTACAAGTGGGTCTACATCGACTATAACCGTGACGGTGTTTTCAACAACAACGAGGAGTTGGTCTATACATCCGGGGCAGTCAATCATGTCGCCAACGGCTCCAGTGCCACTTCAGTGGGCAGTGTGGTGATCCCGACCACGGCCACGACCGGTCTTACTCGTATGCGTGTCATCTGTGCGGCCAGCAACATCAACACCACCTACAGGCCTTGTGGTGTCTATACTGTCAGAGGTGAAACGGAAGACTATGCCGTCAACATCCTGCCGCCGTATGACAAGGATATGGGTATCGCTTCCTATGTCCATCCTGTGGGCACTGTATGTCCTGACATGGAAGGAAAGATCAAGGTGCTTGTCAAGAACCTTGGTTCGCAAGCGCAAACGTTTGATGCCAACAACACGCTGACATTGACTACTACGGTGACAGGCCCTGTGCCTGGCACCTATACCACCACGCTCTCTTCAGGCACCATTGCTCCGGGAGAGACGAGGACGATGGTAATCGACAATGTCAACTACAGCACTCCGGGCAGCTACCAGTTCTCTTCACAGCTTACATATTCGGGTGACATGTATGTTTTCAACAACCAAATGGACATCACTTCTACAGTTGCGTCCATGGCCAACACCGCCACCGGTTATGAGGCTCTTCCCTATGTGCAAGATTTCGACCTGAACAACTCCAACGACGATCTTGACTGGCTCCCTGCTTACTGGGAACACGAACAGACCAACAGCAATTACCGTTGGAAGGTTTATACGGGTGACAACAGCCCGAACAGCAACTACAATGCTGCTCCCACGGCTGACCATACCTATCCGAACAGCCAGTTGGGCCACTTTGCCGCCACCAGCACTGTGAATAACAGTTACTATTCTCAGCAGGCTTCCATGATTTCCGGATGTCTTGACCTCCATTACAAGGATGGATATCCTGCAGAAGTCGCTTTCTACGATTATTTCTTGGGACAGAACAATTCTTCCTTCAAACTTTTGGTGGAAGCAGGCTCCGGTTCTGATTATTTGACGGTGGACACCGTGGTCAAGGCAGATGGCGGACAGACGCTCCAGTCCGACCCGTGGAGACAGCATGTCTCTACATTCAACGGCTTCGATGGTGTGGGACGTATTCGGTTCAGAGTTGTCGAACAGACGGGCAGAATAGATGTCAGCCTTGACGATATCAATGTCGGACGTGGTCTGCCTGATCTCCGGGTGTTGGAGGTTATGTACCCGTATGATTTCAGAGATTCCGTCGAACATCCCAACTCTTGCTTGGTGATTGGCGATACGGTTTATACCCAAGTCAAAGTGGTGAACAACGGTAACTCTCCCATCCGTGATTTCTACCTCTATGCCATCAAGGATATCGGCTCGGATCATGACACCATCGTGGAGCAAGTCACACAGGTGCTCCAGCCGGGTGAAATCTTGGATTATACTTTCTCAAGCGGCTTCTATGTGAGCGAGCTGGTGAATCACATCTCATTCAGCGTCATTGGCGTTATCGATTTGGATAAGAATAACCAGAACAACATCAAGACTAATATTGTCTGTACAAACAATGGTTTGCCAGATGATTACGAGTCTGCCGCAGGCATGGTGCTGTATCAGAACATCCCGAATCCGGCCGTCACTACGACCCGTATCGACTACTTGCTTGGTTCGGATGAAAAAACCGTGCTCAAGATCTACACCTCCCAGGGACAGCTTGTTTACACCGACACGCAGGAGGCCCAGTTCGGCAGCAATCACTTCGACGTGGATGTCTCCAAGCTTTCCGCAGGTGTGTATTATTATTCTGTCTCCAACAACACTGCTACGTTAACCAAGAAGATGGTTATCCAAAAATAACCTTCTTTTTAACATAAAGTCCAAAGCTACCCTCGCATGACGTTGGGTAGCTTTTTTTTAAAAGTATAACATCAAGGAAAATATTCAAAATCATGGGTATAAAACGAATGTTCGACAGATTGAAGCGTACAGTAATCGTTGTCGTGGCCTTGTTCTCTATAAATACAGTACAGGCCCAGATTCTGGTGGGGGCAGCCTGCACCGACCACTATTTGCCTTTGTTGGAGGGTAAGCGTGTGGCAGTGTGCGGCAACCAGACCTCCATGGTGGGCAACACCCATCTCGTGGACACGCTGATCGGCTCTGGCGTGCGCCCCATCAAGATTTTCTGCCCCGAGCACGGCTTCCGTGGCAATGCGGAGGCGGGCGCGCATATCGCCTCCTCCACTGACCCGCAGACGGGCATCCCCATCGTCTCTCTATATGGCAAAAACAAGAAGCCCACGCCCGAACAAATGGCCGACATAGACATCGTGCTCTTCGATCTTCAGGATGTGGGCTGTCGTTTCTACACCTACATCTCCACGCTGCACTATGTGATGGAGGCGGCGGCGGAGAGTGGCAAGCAGGTCATCGTGCTCGACCGGCCAAACCCCAACGGCTATTATGTGGACGGGCCGGTGCTTGACGCGAAGTTCTCCTCCTTTGTCGGGATGCATCCTGTGCCCGTGGTCTATGGCATGACAATAGGGGAGTATGCCCGCATGATCAATGGCGAGCGTTGGCTGAAGGGGGGCGTGCAGTGTGCCCTGACGGTGATTGAGATGGAAGGCTACACGCACCAGACGCGCTATGCACTGCCGGTGCCCCCGTCACCGAACCTGCAAACCTCGGAGGCCATTCTACTCTATCCGTCGCTCTGTTTCTTCGAGGGCGCCGCTGTGAGCGTGGGACGCGGCACCCCGACACCCTTCCAGATCTACGGTTTTCCCGGGCTGCGTGGCGGCGATTATGCCTTCACGCCCGTGGCCATCAAAGGTGTGTCTGAAAACCCGCCCTACAAAGACCAGAAATGCCAGGGCTTTGACCTGACCGCGTTTGCAACCGACCACCTCGACAGCGCCGGTTGCCTTCAGATTGATTACCTCCTTAAGGCTTACCGCCTTTTTCCTGACAAGGAGAAATTCTTCACAAACGCCAGTTTCTTCGACAAGCTGGCAGGCACCGACCGTCTGCGCCAGCAAGTTGTCAGGGGTGTCTCGGAAAAGGATATCCGCGCCTCGTGGCAGGAGGGCCTCGAAAAGTTCAAGGCCGTGCGTGAGCGATACTTGCTCTACGAATAGTCTTTTTTCCTATCTTTGCACTTTCAAAAAATGAAAGTGTATGAAACATAAAATTAACCTCCTTGTCATCGCTTTGGTGATGATTGTCATGGGTGCTCGCGCCGATGAAGGCATGTGGCTCCCGTATTCCATCAATGGTCAGAATCTGGCGGAAATGCAGCGTTTGGGCTGCAAGTTGACCGCCGAGCAAATCTTCAGTTTCAACCAACCCAGCCTCAAAGACGCCATCGTGCAGTTCGGTGGCGGCTGTACCGGCGAGCTGATCTCCGCCGAAGGCCTGCTGTTGACCAACCATCACTGTGGCCTCAGTCAGGTGCAGGCCCATTCCTCCGTGGAACACGACTATTTGCAGGACGGCTTCTGGGCCAGAAGCAAGGAACAGGAACTCCCCAACGAGGGACTGACCGTCTCCTTCCTCAACTATATCGAGGATGTGACGGCCAAGATTCTGAAAGGTGTCACAAATGACATGTCGGAGGACGACCGCGCCAAGCTCATCAAGGAGAACGGCGAGCAACTGGTTAAGGAAACCAAGGGAGAGCGCGATGTGGAGGTGGAAATCGTTCCCTTCTATCACGGCAACCAATACATTCTGTTTGTTTACGATGTGTATAAAGACGTGCGCTTGGTGGCCTGTCCGCCCTGGGGCATTGGCAAATATGGTGCCGATACGGACAACTGGACCTGGCCGCGCCACAAGGGCGACTTCTGCATCTTCAGAGTTTATACCGCTCCCGACGGCTCCCCCGCCAAGTACAGCCGCAGCAATGTTCCGATGAAGTCCAAGCACTTCCTCCCCATCTCTTTGAAGGGTGTGCAGCCGGGCGACTATGCGATGATCTTGGGCTACCCGGGCTCCACCGACCGCTATTCCTATTCCGGGGCGGTGCAAAACATCATTGATTTGGAAGGCCCTGCTGTGGTTGATTGTCGCACCACCAAGCTGGAACAGTACCGCAAGCACATGGATGCCGACCCCGCCGTCTTCATCCAATATGCCTCCAAGCAGGCCAGCGTCAGCAACTACTGGAAATACTACATCGGCCAGGTGAAACAGTTGAAGCGTAACAAAGTGGTGGAGAAGCGCAAAGAGCAGGAAAAAGCTTTCCGTCAATGGATTGAGCAGGATAAAAACCGGAAAGAGGAATATGGTGGCATTTTTGATGAGATGGACAAATACTGGAATCATCAGAACCAGTACACCAAGGCGTTGATTTACCACCGTGAGGCGGGCTGGCGCGGCGGCGAGGCCGTTGCCTTCGCCATGAAGTTCAGGGCGCTGAACAATGCTATTGAGCAGAAACAAGCATCCAAGGAGGATATCGCCGCCTACGCACAGCGGATGAAGGGCACTGCGAAGAGCTATTTCAAGGATTATAACAAAAATCTGGACCGCGACGTGACCATCGCCCTGCTGAATCTCTTCTATAAGGATGTGAATCCTGCCCAACTGCCGGCTACCATCAAGAAAATCGGCAACAAATGCAAGGGTGACTTCACGGCATACGTCAACGATGCCTTCGAAAAGTCTGTCTTCGTGGATGAAGAGAAGTTGGATGCATATTTGGACAACCCCAAATCATTGTCGAAAGACCCCATCTTCGCTTTGATGAAGGATATTGTGGATTCCTATATCGAATTGAATGACCAGGCGGAAACCGTGGACAATTCGCGCGCCGAGCGACTTTACATGAAAGGCCTGATGGAGATGCAGAAAGACCGCAATTTCTATCCCGATGCCAATTTCACGATGCGCCTCACCTATGGAAACGTGCAGAAGTGCGAGCCGGCTGATGCCATCACGTATGACTACATCACGACTTTGGACGGTGTGATGGAAAAGTACAAACCCGGCAACTGGGAGTTCGACGTGCCTCAGGATCTGATCAGGTTGTGGGAGAACAAGGATTATGGCCGCTATGCCGACAAGAACGGCAATCTGGTGGTCAACTTCATCACTACCAATGACATCACGGGCGGCAACTCCGGCAGCCCGGTTATCGATGGCGAGGGCAACCTCATCGGTCTGGCCTTCGATGGCAACTGGGAGGCCATGAGCGGTGACATCGCGTTCGAGAACGAGGTGCAGCGTACCATCTGCATGGATATGCGCTATCTGCTCTTTATCATCGACAAGATGGCAAACGCCCAGAACCTGATGCAGGAGCTGAAGATTGTACAATAGTGGATTCATCATTCAGGAATGGATTCATGGCATCCTGAATGCAGAACTTTGTTCTCCCGTTCAACGCGGATTTTGTATATTTTTGCACCCTGTAATTTCCAATGCTATGCAAGACACGATTCAAGTCCTTGACAAGAAGTTTGTCAAATATATTACAGCTTCGCAGATCCATGATGCTATAAGCAAAGTGGCCGAACAGATCAACGAGGACTACAAGAACGACAATCCTGTCATACTCATCACGCTCAACGGGGCGGTCTTTTTCGCTGTCGATCTGCTGAAACAGCTGCGGATCCCGTGTCGTATCACCTGCGTGAAGCTCTCCTCGTATAGCGGCATGCAGTCCACCAACAGAGTGCAGAACCTGATCGGGTTGACGGAGGATCTCAAAGGACAGCGCGTGCTGGTCATTGAGGATATCATCGACACGGGGCGTACATACAGCCATATCGCCGAGATTCTGCGCGATACGGGCATGCGCGACATGCGCATTGCCACGCTGACATACAAGCCGGAAGCCTACAAACTCGACCTGCCCATCCACTACGTCGGGCTTTCCATCCCCAACAAGTTCATTGTGGGCTATGGCCTCGACTACGACGGTTACGGCCGCAATTATTCCGATATCTATCAAGTGATTGAATAATTCTTGAAACATAAATACAAAAACACAAACTATGAATATTGTTCTTTTCGGCGCCCCCGGCAGCGGCAAGGGCACACAAGCAAAGCTTATCGTTGAAAGATATGGTTTTGACCATGTTTCCACAGGAGACCTTTTCCGTTATGAAATCTCCCATAAGACCCCGTTGGGCCTCAAGGCGCAGGAAATCATCAATCGCGGTGACCTCTGTCCCGATGACATCACGCTTGGCATGCTCAACAACCACATTCAAAAGCACGCTGACAGCAAGGGCTTCATCTTCGACGGCGTGCCCCGCACCATCAAACAGGCCGAGATGCTCGACGACAAGTCGCTCTTCCCGAGCCTAAACATTGACATGGTGCTCTATCTCTATGTGGAGATGGAAGAGGTGGAAAAACGCATCCTGAAACGTGCGCAACTTGAGAATCGTGCCGACGATACCCCTGAAACTGTCAAGGCTCGTGTGGCCAACTTTTTCGAACAGACCATGCCCTTGGTGGACTATTACAAAAAACAGGGCAAACTTGTACAACTGAACGGCATGCAGGATATTGAGCATGTCTTTGCCGACATTTGTGCCACCATCGACCAACATGTCCGGTAAGATGGAGGAAACGGCACATAAGCGGCGGATTGCCCTGTTAGGATCCACAGGCTCGATGGGCGTGCAGTCGCTGGAGGTGATTGCGCAATACCCCGACCTGTTGCAACTGGAGGTCATCGCGGCCAATTCCAGCGCTGACTTGCTCATCCAGCAGGCACGGCAGTTCAAGCCCAACATCGTGGTTGTGGTGCAGGAGGCGGCCTACAAGGTCGTCAAGGAGGCGTTGGTCGACGAGGACATCAAGGTCTTCTGTGGGGAGCAGTCGTTGTGTGACGTGTGCGAGATGGAGTGCGTTGACATGGTGCTTTCCTGCATCGTGGGCGTGGCCGGACTGCGCCCCGTCTATCACGCCATTGAGTGCGGCAAACTTATTGCGTTGGCCAACAAGGAGACCCTCGTGGTGGCTGGCGAGCTGATGACCCGCAAGGCGCAAGAGATGCAGACCGCCATTTATCCCGTCGATTCCGAGCATTCTGCCATCTTTCAGGCTCTCGCCGGAGAGCGGCACCAGACTATTGAAAAGCTCATCATCACCGCTTCTGGCGGCCCTTTCCGGGGCTGTACACGCTCGCAACTCGAAGAGGTGACGCTTGCCAGGGCGTTGCAGCACCCCAATTGGCACATGGGCCCCAAGGTTACCATCGACAGCTCCACGCTGATGAACAAGGGACTGGAGGTGATTGAAGCCAAGTGGCTCTTCCATATTCCCATCGAACAGATAGAAACCGTGGTGCATCCGCAGTCGATCATACACTCCCTCGTGCAGTTCCACGATGGCTCCATCAAGGCGCAGCTCGGCCTGCCCGACATGAAGTTGCCCATACAGTACGCCATCACCTATCCGATGCGATTGGAAAACAACTTCCCCCGCTTTGATTTCACCCAATATCCGCAACTCACCTTTGAGCAGCCGGACCACGAATTGTTCCCATGTCTTGACATCGCCTACCGGGCCTCCCGACAGGGCGGCAACATGCCGTGTGTGATGAATGCTGCCAACGAGGTGGCGGTTCAGTGGTTCCTGCAGGAGAAAATACGCTATGTGGATATCCCCTGCGTCATTGAACATGCGCTTGCCCATGCCGACTTCTGCACCCCTAAGAGCGTGGACGAATATCTCGCTGTCGATAAGGAGACAAAAGAACGCCTGTTGGCATCTCAACCTTTTCATTGCTGATTGTTTATGAAAGGATTGGTGATAAAATCAACGGGCAGTTGGTATGATGTTCTCATTGAAGATCAGGATTCGCAGTCAACGACGGCTGCATCTTCGAGAAATATACTTTCCTGCCGTCTGCGCGGGCAATTCCGTATCCACGGCATCAAGATTACCAATCCCGTGGTGGTGGGCGACCATGTGACGGTGGAGTGCGAGCCTGACGGCACGGGTACCATTGTCGATATAGAGCCGCGCCGCAATTATATTGAGCGCAAATCGACCAATCTCTCCAAGATCAGCCATGTTATTGCCGCCAATGTCGATATTTGCTTCTTGTTGGTGACATTGCGGGAGCCGCGCACCTCGCTGGGCTTTATCGACCGATTTCTGGTCTCCGCGGAGGGCTTCCGCATCCCTGTCTGTTTGGTCTTTAACAAAATGGATCTCTACAATGAGCAGGAACTTGCGGTGGTGGAGCGCTTGGCGCAACTCTATATGCACATCGGGTACGATGCCATTCGCACGTCCGCTGTGACGGGCCTTGGCATTGAGGAACTCCGCAGCCGCATGGAGGGCAAAGTCGCCTTGTTCAGCGGCCACTCCGGCACGGGCAAGAGTGCCCTCATCCAGAAACTGGACCCCACGTTGCAAATCAGGGTGGGGGAGATTTCAAAACAGCATCTCAAGGGTCGCCACACGACCACATTCGCCGAGATGTTCCCCGTTGCGGGTGGCTACATGATGGACACGCCCGGCATCAAGGAATTCGGGCTGATACAGTATTCAAAGGAGGAAATCCGCGACTATTTTCCGGAAATCCGCGCTTTCAACAATCAATGTCGCTTTGATGACTGCATCCATTTGCACGAACCGGGTTGCGCGGTGCAGCAAGCTGTGAATGATGGGAGAATTGCCGAATCCCGCTACATCAACTACCTCTCCATTCTGATGGATGATGACATGAAGGTCGCCGACTGGCAGTTGGAGTAGGGGAGCGATGCCTATTTTTTCTTTTTCACATAATTCTCCAACGTGATGCCGAAGTCGCTGATTCCGTGCAATTCGTCGGTGCGCATGGCTTGTATGACGGTGAAGGTGTAGGTGCCTCGGTTGGGGAACCGCACGTTGGGCTTGAAGAGGAACTTGTTGTCTTTGATGCGTCCTTGCCCCCGTCCGGTCCACTGGCCGAACTGGTCGCACAGGATGAACTGCAGCGTGTCTTGCTCGGAATGGCCGTCTGGGAACTTGGTTTTCATGAAGACATAGAGGTTCTGCGTCTCGAAGTCGGTGGTGTTGCGGACGTTGAAAAACATGTTGTAGTAGGCCATGGAGTCCGTGATATCGACTGTGAATGTGAGCGGCTTTGAAACGGACCAAGTCTCCTTCGGCAGTGGTTGGATGTCGCTGTAATAGACGCGCGAATTGCAGCCGACAAGGAGAAAGAGCGTCAATAGGGCCAAGAGAATCTTCTTCATAACGTGTTTTGCGCTATAGTGATGGAATTGGACTACGAGTCGGCGATGTGCTTGAGCTCGTCCATGCTGTAGTTGTTGCCCTCCTCGACCTTCTTTTGGTTGACGATGGCGAACTCCTCTAACTTTTCGGGCATTTTGCCTTCGCTGTTCATTTTGATGATTTGTTTGACCTTCTCAAGCGGAATGGCGAAAATAGTGGAGGGATCGTCGGAGTAGGCGTACCATACGATCTTCTTGAAGATGTCGATTTTGTTGTAGATGCCTCTGCCTTTGGCGGTCTTGAGCTGGACATTGGGTTGCGGGAACTCCTTGAGCTCGCGTTGGTAGGTGTCTTGTTCGAAGTTGAGACAGCACTTCAGCTTGCCGCACATGCCGGCGAGTTTCTGAGGGTTGAGGGAGAGCTGCTGGGTGCGGGCCGTGCTGGTGGAGACGGATTGGAAGTTGGTGAGCCAGGAGGAACAGCAGAGCTCGCGGCCGCACGAGCCGATGCCTCCGAGACGGGCGGCCTCCTGCCGGACACCGATCTGGCGCATCTCGATGCGGATGTGGAATTGCTCGGCCAGAATCTTGATCAGCTCGCGAAAGTCCACACGGTCGTCCGCCGAGTAGTAGAAGATGGCCTTCGTGCCATCGCCCTGGTACTCCACATCGTTGACTTTCATGTTGAGGTTCAGATCCCATGCGGTGTAGCGCGACTTGAGCATGGTCTGATGCTCCAGTCCCACCGTGGCAATCCACTCCTCAATGTCGGTGTAGCGTGCGGTGCGGTAGAGCTTCTTGGAGACGTCTGCAGGGTTGATGTGCTTGTGGGCCAATTGGCGCTTCACCTGCAGTCCTAACATGGAAATTACACCGATGTCATGCCCGGGGTTGGCTTCCACCGCCACGATGTCGCCCACACGGAAAACACCTTCAGTGGGCAGCAAGTAGAAGTCCTTGTGGCTGTTCTTGAAACGCACCTCGGCAATGGGGAACTCGGTGTAGTCCAGAGCAATGTCGAGTTTGGAAATCCAGTCGTAAGAAGCCAGCTTGCAAGCGCTGTATTGGTATTGCCTGCAGTTCACTCTCTCAGGGTCGGGAATGTCGTTGAGCCCTCGGGTCAGGAAGATGTTCTGCGATATTTTCTCCGCTTCAGCGGAAAGCCCCGTGCGGATGTCCATGTTGAGATACTGTTCCCAATCCTCGGTCTGGGTGTGGTCTTTGTCATCAAATTGGGTCTTCTTGGCCTTCTTGGGCTCAAGGTCGGAGATGTTGCCAATGTCGTTGGCATCGTCGTCGGACATTTCAACAGTATCGGCTGCATCATTCGAGAGGGCCTCGGCGGCGACTTCAACTTTCGCCTGCTCCTCTTCCTGAATGTCTTGGTTTATGTTAGATTCTTTGGCAAGATTCTTGTTTTCAGTATTTTGTCTATTTTGATGAGACTTGTTTGAATGATATTTTTGATGTTGTCCCTTGCGCTTTTTATTCTCGTTTGAGTTGTTTTCCATCTGTAAAAATTTAATCGGCAAAAATACAAAAAAAGGGAATAGGGCCAAAGGACCTGTGAAGGTTACTTGACGGCGTTGTTGAACAGCAGATCGCCCAGCCCGATGTGGTATCCTTCGGAAAAGAGCGTGATGGTGCCGTTCTGGTCGATGACCACGCAGACGGGATTGGCTCCTTGGTGCTCGTTGGTGAGTCCTTTGAGGATGGTCTCGCGAAGCGTGTCGTAATTGTCGGTGTAGAGCGACAGGTTCTTGGGCTGCCCGGGCTCGGGCTTCCATTGGCCGTTGTTGGCGACAAACAGCAGCGGACCGTTCCACTTCTCGTATTCCGCCTGCTTGGCGGCGATCTCCTTGGCCAGATGGTTCACCGGCTCTGTGCCGGGGGTGACTAAGCAGAGGATGACCCTCTTGCTGCCGCTCTGCGACATCCACTGCTGCAGCGACTTCCCGTTGACGTAGGTCTGGTCGGCATCGATGTGGCCGTATTCGCCGGGACGTTCCGAGAGGGGACGCAGGGTGATGTTCTTTTCCGCATATTTGCCGGCGGGGAGATCGAAGAACTCCAGACGGGAGAGCACATCGCCGTTGCCATAACGATTGCCGGTGGACAGACAGTATTTGCCGGCGGGCAGGTTCAGGACGATGTGGGATTTAGCCACGCGCGGGTCGTTCTCGAAGTCGTAGGAGACATACTGCCCGTTCTCCCAGCGTTGCAGCGTGTATTGCGGATAGTAGGCGTAGTTGTTCGGGTTGTGCAGCACGAGGGTTGACATGGCATTGGCGGAAGCACCGTACTTTTTGGTCTGATTCTCGGAGACGACGGGCTTGCGCAGTTGCGGCAGCTGCACGTTGTGCCATTCGTTGTTCTCCCAAGCGTAAAGGTCGCCGTTGGAGTTGTCCATGAAGGCTGGAATGCCGTGCGTCCGGCACAAGGCCACGAAGAAGATGCCGAGGGAGTGCGCGTCGGCACACTTGTGCCAAATCACACCGTCAGGACTGATGGGACAGTTGTAGTAGTTGCACTCGGGGTCCAGCACAATATTGTCGGCCGTGTATTTGACAAGAGTGGAGATCGTGGGGTTGAGTTTGACAGCGTCGTATGACTCTTTGTAAAGAGAAGCGGTGGTGTGCCGTAGCATCTCGTTGGAGATGCGCGGTGCAAGCATTCCTTTGATGAAAACGTCTTTGGGGATATCTCTGTAGTTGTTGTGGTTTACGATATGGGCATTGAGAATGTCGGCAGTGGCGTCGCGCAGATCTTTGTCGGCTAAGGATTCGATGAATTCGCGCAGGAATATTCCGTCCTCTTTTTGGGGATACATGTTCAGGAACGCCATGATCTCCTTGAAGTTGCCCTCGCTGCGGCGGATGATGTCGTAGAGCTCGTCGTCGGTGAAGTATTCGTTGTGGAAATTGCTGGCGGCAAGTGCTTCGGGGGTGGGGAACGTTTTGCGGTAGGCGGCGCGCATGGCATCCTCGGAGGCCTTGCGCTGGTCGTTGAGAGCGATACGCTCAGGGGTGGCTGTCCGGATGCTGGTGCCTCCCACGGGCGGAAACATGTCGAGTTCCTCCACATAGCCGTCGGGCATGCCGCCGGTCATGGGCTGGAAGGCGGCGGCAGAGGGTGCTGTCCTCGGCAGCGTTATCGTGACGGTGGGCTGGGCGCGGCAGTCCATCTTGGCGTAGTTGAACTCGTCGCCTTTGCTCACCCAGATGAGCAGGTCGCCCTTGCCTGTGACCAAGGTTGCAGTGCCATCGGGACCGGTCTTGCGCTCGGCGAGGGTGTAGTATTCCGCATAGTTGTAGAGCTGGAAGCGGACGGTGGCGTCGGATACCGGTTTCCCCTTGATATCGACCACTTTCACGGTCGCCGTCACGGTCTCGGCATAGTTGGAGAGGACGTTGATGCAGGAGTAGTAGCGGGTTTGCTTGTTTACCTCCTCGGGGCCTTCGTACTTGCCGAAGACGTTGGTGTGGACCATCATGGTGCGGGAGGCGGGCACGGAGAACCAGCCCATGTTGAGCTCGGGGTCGGGTTCGCAGGCTCCGAGATATTGCCATTTGCCATCGACCCAGACTTCCACCCAGGCGTGGTTGTCGTCGCAGTGCGCCCAACGCGGGGTGTAGCATTGGCGTGCGGGGATACCCACGGCGCGCATCGCGGTGACCGTCAGCGTGCTCTCCTCGCCGCAGCGCCCGTGCGAGGTGCGCAACGTGGCCAACGGCGCGGACGTGCGCACGTCGGAAGGCTGGTAGTCCACGTGCTCATGGCACCAATGGTTGACTTCCAGGGCCGCCTCGTACATCGACAGGCCGCGCACGCGCTCCTTGAGCTGGTGGTAGATGTAGGCGCGCGCCGTGTCGAGGTTCTCATTGTTCACGCGGTACACCAGCACGAAGTGCCGGAAGATGTCGTCCGGGATTTTCGAGCCCCATGTGAAGGTCTTGCGACCTTCCAAGGCAATGGCGGCCTGCTGCTTGAAAAACGCAAAGTCGTAGTCGCACAGGTCGCTCTGCGGCATGTAGGCATACAAGAACAGCAGGGCCTCGCCCAGCGTTTTGGCGTTGAGGTCGCGGGCGTTGTGGTAGCGGTTGATGCTGTCGGTGAGCCATTGCAGTTCTTGGCTTGGCATCTTGCGCGAGCGCAATTGTTCCCATGCGGCTTGGTTGTATGGTGTCGCCGCATCGGACTTTGTGCTTGCGCTTGTACGGGAATTCTGTGCGGACAAGGTGGAGAATGAAAGGGTGATAAAAATCAGTAAAAGGTTGAAATATTTCATGTTGAAGATGTTGTGTGAAAATGGCGCGGCAAAGGTACTAAATTATGGGGAATTATTAATATGGTGGCGTAATTGGTGGTTGGCGGTTCGAGTCCAAAGACTAAAGACCAAAGACCGATGACCAAAGAACAAACAGGTTTTTTGCATCCTTTTTTTCATTTGGGCGTGCCGGCGCGGCGGCGCGGAATCATGTCACATTCACACACGCCGTCAAATGCCGCCGCGCCGTCGGGCTTTCCACTGCAATGTCTGGCAGCAACGGAACAGCTGCTTGGAAGTTTTTCCCTTTTAGCAAATCTCCATAGGTGTGCAACGGTTTCCACGCCAGCCATTTCCGTTTCAATCCCTCACGCATGCTCGTTGAAGCCCACATCCGTTTCGCGGCGAGCAACCCACACCCTCGTCTCAATCTTCTCCCGCGCCGCGATTTTCCCGCGCACCGGTCGCAGTGCTACCGAGCTTTCGCCCCTGCCGGGGCGCACAAGGAAACCTGCGGAAAGTGAGGGATTGCAGATCCCATGCGCTGCCGCGGGCGTCCGAGAATTGAGGGTGACTAAAAAGCAACTTTACGGTCACCCTCTTTTTCATAGCAAAGAGTTCCAAGCAAGCTGAAGTGCACAAAGTGAAGACTCGCCGTATAAAACAAACGACGTCTTGGTGCGCTTGATCTTGTCCATTTTGCCTT
>JAGCCZ010000021.1 GCA_017651425.1 Bacteroidales bacterium | reverse complement strand
GCAATGGTTATTTCTCTGTTTTTCAGAAAAATAACCATCTTTTTTTTAAAGTATGGAAAAGCACAAAAGTCGAGCTTGCAATCTTGCAAAAAAATGTAAAAAAAAAGAGGATGACTACTTTTTAGTCACCCTCTCGGCAATCTGCTCTATTCACCAGCACCCCCAAAAGCATTTACCGAGAAGGGCCTCTATATGCTGGCCACCATCCTGAAGAGTCCGAAGGCTGTGGAGACCACCATCGCCATCGTGGAAGCGTACGCCAAACTCAGGGAACTGACGCGGGTAATGAGCGAGATTCCGCAGCACGAGGGCGACAAGGCCCAACAGGAGTCGCTGCTGAAACGGGGCGGCCAATTGGTGGACGACCTGCTCAACGATGTGATGCCGGTGCAAAGCAGCGAAACCACCCTGGAACTCAACCTGGCAATGCTGAAACTCAAGCACACCGTCAGACGCGAGAAACCGGAAAACACGTAGACGCGTAGCACCCTCCCTGACAACACCTTGCTATCAATCGTATTCTTGTCACAAAATTATTAACAATATAAACCGACAAAAAATATGACAAACATTATCGAAGTAGAAAACAGAATCATCACCCTGCGCGGACAGCAAGTGATCATTGATGCCGATGTGGCGGAATTGTATGGCGTTGCAACACGTGACATCAACAAAGCTGTCAAAAACAATCCGGAAAAATTTCCTGATGGTTATGTGTTGGATTTAAACACTAAAGAGAAAAATGAACTGGTGGAAAATTTCCACCGGTTCAATCGTCAGAAACATTCAACATCAATTCCCAAAGCCTTTACCGAGAAGGGCCTCTATATGCTGGCCACTATCCTGAAGAGTCCGAAAGCGGTGGAAACAACCATCGCCATCGTGGAGGCGTACGCCAAACTCAGGGAACTGACGCGGGTAATGAGCGAGATTCCGCAGCACGAGGGCGACAAGGCCCAACAAGAGTCGCTGCTGAAGCGGGGCGGTCAATTGGTGGACGACCTGCTCAACGACGTGATGCCGGTGCAAAGCAGCGAAACCACCCTGGAACTCAACCTGGCAATGCTGAAGCTCAAACACACCGTCAGGCGCGAGAAACCGGAAAACACGTAGACGCGAAAACCAGCCCTGTCCCTTCAAAAAAAAACAACACACAACCGCTCATTTTTAGGCCTTCGCAATGCCCTTGTATGCCCGCACACCTCCGGCGTGCGCCCGTTCGTGTGCGGGCATTCGTTTTCTACCGAGCCCTTCAGCCCTAACGGGCTGAAACGCGGCGGAATGTTTGAACCTCGTCTTCAAGCGGATACACCCTTTAACTTCTTAATTTCTTAATTTCTTAGTTTCTTAGTTTCTTAACCCCCTCTCAAGGCCCGCATCCAACTGCTTCCAGACATTATGTAGCGGTTTCGCATCCCGACGCCACTTTTTCTCCGAAATGAAATTCAAAAATTAACAATTAAAAGATGTGATTGTTAATTAAATTTTGCAACATTCTGATTATTAGCCGAAAAGAATTTGCACAAAGCACTTGACAAACACCTCTGTAAATTATATCTTTGTTGCAAATTCATTAACAATATAAACAACAACAATATGACAAACATTATCGAAGTAGAAAACAGAATCATCGCCCTGCGCGGACAACAGGTGATCATTGACGCTGACGTGGCGGAATTATATGGTGTTCAAACCAAAGAAATCAATCAAGCAGTGAGAAACAATCCGGAGAAATTCCCGGAAGGCTACGTTTTTCAACTTGAAGATTATGAATTTAACTCTTTAAGGTCAACATCATTGACATCAAAAGATGAACCGGTCAAAAATTTTGACCGGTTCGAGAAAAAGAAACATTCAACGGTTAATCCCAAGGCCTTCACCGAGAAGGGCCTCTATATGCTGGCCACCATCCTGAAGAGTCAGAAGGCGACGGATACCACCATCGCCATCGTGGAAGCGTACGCCAAACTCAGGGAACTGACGCGGGTAATGAGCGAGATTCCGCAGCACGAGGGCGACAAGACCCAACAGGAGTCGCTGCTGAAACGGGGCGGCCAATTGGTGGACGACCTGCTCAACGACGTGATGCCGGTGCAAAGCAGCGAAACCACTCTGGAACTCAATCTGGCAATGCTGAAACTCAAACACACCGTAAGGCGCGAGAAACCGGAAAATACATAACCGCACAGCTTCCTCACATACAACACTTAACGCTCACTTTAGGCCTTCGCAATGCCTCTTTTTGCCCGCACACCTACGGCGTGCGCCCGTTCGTGCGCGGGCATCCGTTTTCTACCGAGCCCTTCAGCCCTAACGGGCTGAATCAGGGAGAGATGCCATAACCTCAGTCACAAGCGGACACGCCCACTTAATTCCTTAACTTCTTAACTCCTTAGTTTCATAACACCTTCAGCCCTAACGGGCTGAATCAGGGAGGGAGGCCACAACCTCTGCCACAAGCAGACACGCCCAATTAATTTCTTAACTTCTTAATTCCTTATTCTCATAACACCTTCAGCCCTAACGGGCTGAATCAGGGAGGGAGGCCACAACCTCTGCCACAAGCAGACACGCCCACTTAGTTTCTTAATTTCTTAGTTTCTTAATTCCCAGATACTGTTCACAGTTCACTGACAAACAAAAAAATCGTAACTTTGCACCCTCATTCTAAAACTTCATCCATATGGCAGACGACAAGAAAATCATATTCTCGATGGTGAACGTCAGCAAGACGATTCCGCCGCAACGACAAATCCTCAAGAACATCTACCTTTCCTTCTTCTACGGAGCGAAAATCGGCGTATTAGGCCTCAACGGCGCGGGCAAATCAACGCTGTTGAAGATCATCGCCGGAATTGACAAGTCCTTCCAAGGAGAGGTGGTCTTCGCTCCGGGCTACTCCATCGGCTATCTCCCGCAGGAGCCGCAGCTCGACGACACGCTCACCGTCAAGGAGGTGGTGCAGCAGGGCGTGCAGAAGATCGTGGACGTGCTGAAAGAGTACGAGGAGGTGAATATGAAGTTCGCCGAGCCGATGAGCGACGACGAGATGAACAAGCTCATCGAACGGCAGGGCGAGCTCACCGAGCTCATCGAACAATACGACGCCTGGGAACTCGACTCCAAGCTGGAGCGCGCCATGGACGCCCTGCGCTGTCCCGACGGCGACACGCCGGTGAAGCACCTCTCCGGAGGCGAACGGCGCCGCGTGGCCCTCTGCCGCCTGCTGCTCACCGAACCTGACATCCTCCTGCTGGACGAGCCCACCAACCACCTCGACGCCGAGTCGGTGGAGTGGCTGGAGGCCCACCTGCAACAATATAAGGGCACCGTCATCGCTGTGACCCACGACCGCTACTTCCTCGACCACGTGGCCGGCTGGATCCTCGAACTCGACCGTGGCGAGGGCATCCCCTGGCAGGGCAACTATAGTTCCTGGCTGGAGCAGAAATCCAACCGCCTGGCAATGGAGCAGAAGCAGGAGAGCAAGCGTATGAAGACCCTCGAGCGCGAGCTGGAATGGGTGCGTATGGCCCCGAAGGCGCGCCACGCCAAGTCGAAAGCCCGTCTCAACGCCTACGACAAACTGCTCAACGAGGATGTGAAGGAGAAGGAGGAGACCTTGCAGATCTTCATCCCCAACGGTCCGCGCCTGGGCAACGTCGTCATCGAGGCCCAGCACGTGCGCAAGGCCTTCGGCGACAAGTTGCTCTTCGAGGACCTCAACTTCAACCTGCCGCCCAACGGCATTGTGGGCGTCATCGGGCCCAACGGCGCCGGCAAGACCACCCTCTTCCGCCTCATTATGGGACTGGAAAAACCCGACAGCGGTGACTTCAAGGTGGGCGAAACAGTGAAAGTGGGCTATATCGACCAGCAGCATACTGTCATCGACCCTGAAAAGAGCGTCTGGGAGGTGGTCTCGGAGGGCAACGAACAGATTATGATGGGCGGGCGCCTCATCAACTCGCGCGCCTACCTGTCGCGCTTCAACTTCAGCGGCACGGAACAAAACAAGAAGGCCGGCGTGCTCTCCGGCGGTGAGCGCAACCGCCTGCACCTGGCCCTGACCCTGAAGTCGGAGGCCAACGTGCTGCTCTTGGACGAGCCCACCAACGACATCGACGTCAACACGCTGCGCGCGCTGGAGGAGGGTTTGGAGAACTTCGCGGGCTGTGCCGTGGTCATCTCCCACGACCGCTGGTTCCTCGACCGCATCTGCACCCACATCCTCGCTTTCGAGGGCGACTCGCAGGTCTATTTCTTCGAGGGCGGCTACACCGAATATGAAGAGAACAAGAAGATGCGGATGGGCAACGTCACGCCAAAACGCATCCGGTACAAAAAGATTACGGTGATATAAATGAGACACCCCCTCACAATATTTCTATTGCTAATATGTACATTCGTCGCCAACGGACAGGTTGAGAATGTCATATTAACTCCCGTGAAAGCTTCTATGGTTACTGGACATTTCCGTTCCCCAGATGCGTTAGACACCACGTATCTGGAGCTCTATTCTTCTAAAGACGGGAAGATACTGGACAGTATTCCATCCCCCGACAACGACTTCGATCTGTCGCGAGAGTGGTACTTCCTTAATGAAGTCAGCGTCCGCTGTGTGATGCGGGAAATCGACACCCTGTTTTTCATCAATGCTATCGGCATAATGTACGACACCGTCCTGGTCAATGTTTTTAACAATGGTCTTGATGCACTTGCATTCATAGTAGATTATGCTGATGATAGCAACATCAACACTATGTTTGTCTGGTTCTTCCACAATGGAAAATGGATAATAACAGACAGTCGGGTTGTAAATGAGTTTGACACAGAACGATTTGAGAACCGCAACGGACAATGGTGGATTCATAGTTGGTCAGATTACTCTGATGAACTTGACTGGCATCCTTTGGAAGACCGCAGCGGGTATCTACATCTCTGCGGTATGAAGGGGGCCTTCTGGGATATGGACACGGGACTTTTCCGTTCCCTGGCGAAAAAAGACTTTACCAATATACATTTCTTGAACCAGCAAGGGTACGATGCCACGCAGCTTCCAGAAATCATCGAACCGATGTGTTGGTCCATGCTGGAAGGCAACCAGTTTCAATATTTAACCTTTGAGATAGAAGGGCATCCCTACCCTGCTTTCATTTTACCCATGGCCGACTGGACTCGCAAAGTCCGCTTCTCCTACCGGGGATACAAGGCACGTCCCACGCCCAAGCCAGATTATGTGGTACAATTCTCTCTCAACGGCCATCTTGCCGTGCTGTGTGTTTCCAATCCGAACTCCAACAAAGAGCAAATCCTGAATCGTTTGGCCAAGGTAATGTGGAAATATTTGAAGAAAAGTAAACGATGAGAAAAAACATCCCCAGACAGATTGCCCTTCTAACAGTCCTCCTCGGCATCATGATGGCGGGAGGAATTTGGGTCTGGTGGATGAAATCCTCGCAGGCCAGCAACAGATGGAACGCCTCGTGCGTGGGAGACATCCCCGCGCCCATCGGCTACAAACGCGTGCCGGCGCAGGCGGGCGATTACACCACCTTTCTCCGCGCATTGCCGTTGAAGCCCAAAGGCAGCAAAGTGCAGCTCTACACCGGCGGCGAGGCCAACTACCAGTGGCTATCGACTGCAGTGGTGGATATGCCCTTGCTCTCCAACGCTGAACAGTGTGCTGACGTCACGATGAGACTCCGGGCCGAATATCTGTACAAAAAGGGGCGTTATAGCGACATTCGCTTCACCGATGTCAACCAACGGGTGGCGCAATACCAAGGTGGAAAAAGCAGGGCCAATTTCGAGCTTTTCTTAAAGAAGGTATATGGGATATGCAACACATTCTCGCTATACCACGAGACAAAGCCCAGGGCCATCCAGGAGGTACAGCCGGGCGACGTGCTGGTATATCCGGCGCGTGACGGCCGCCAATACGGTCACGCCTTAATGGTGGTGGATGTGGCGAAAAACAAAGCGGGGAAGGTGGCCATAATGTGTGTGGAGGGCAACACGCCCGCCCGCGACATCCACATCGTGCGCAACGCCACACATCCCTTCCGAAACCCGTGGTTCCTGTTAGACGGGGACGAGCGCAGCATCAGGGTCTCCGTCTTCCATTTCGATTCGGAAGAGTTAAGGCATTATTAGACAGAGACATCGCTCTATGCTTGTTTCGCGCAGTACGCCTCCATTTTGTCCAGCCAATGCAGCGCCGATTTGATGGTGGGGACATGGTGGATGATGAAGAGCAGCTTGTGGTTGACCTCCTTCAGCTGAATGGCGGGATGGTTGATCTGCATAAAGGACAGAATAGAGCCGAAAGCGTCGGATTGATAGAACTTGGAGGCGGCATTGCCGATAAAATAGCCCGTGAAGGTGTCGTTTTTGAGAATTATCTTCTCAAAATAGAGTCTGGAAGCCACCATGCGAAGAGGGATGGTCTGCATCAGCTCCACCGTGGGTTTCGGCATGGGGCCAAACACATCAACCACTTTCTTTCGGAATGCATCCAATTTCTCCATATCACGAATGGCCTCCAATTCTTTGTAAAGGCTCATGCGCTCACTGACATTACTGACATAGTCGGAGGGGAAGAGGGCTTCGATGTCGGTCTCCAGCAGGCACTCGCGCGCAAGAAGGTCTGTATTGTCGGCCATTTCCATCTCTTCAAAGTCGGCATCCTGCATCTCCCGGATAGCCTCGCTCAGAATCTTCTGGTACATTTCATAGCCGATATCGTTGATAAATCCGCTCTGGTCGGCGCCCAAGATGTTGCCGGCGCCCCGGATGTCAAGGTCGCGCAAGGCGATCTGGAGGCCGCTCCCGATGTCGGAGAAGTCCTCGATGGCCTGCAAACGCTTGCGGGCTTGGTCATTGATCATGTCGAAGGGCTTTGTGAAGAGGTAGCAGAATGCCTTCTGGTTGTTACGCCCCACCCGACCGCGCAGCTGGTGCAGCACATTGAGGGCAAAGTTCTGCGCATCGTTGATGACCATGGTGTTGGCGTTGACAATATCCAGTCCCGACTCCACAATGGTGGTGGACACCAGCACATCGCTTTGGTGGTTGATGAAGTCGGTCATGATGCGTTCCAGCTCGGCGCCCTCCATCTGCCCATGGCCGATGGCGACGCGGGCTTGCGGAACAAGTCGTTGAATTAAACCCGCCAATTCCTTGATATCCTGAATTTTATTATGGACTATAAAAACCTGCCCGCCGCGGTTGAGTTCGTATTGGACAGCCTCGCGGAGGATGTCTTCGTCAAACACATGCACCTCTGTCTGGATAGGTTGCCGGTTGGGGGGCGGCGTGGTGATGACCGAGATGTCGCGCGCGCCCATGAGCGAGAACTGCAAGGTCCTGGGTATCGGGGTCGCCGACATGGTCAGCGTGTCCACGCTGACACGCAGTTCGCGCAGTTTCTCTTTCGCAGCCACGCCGAACTTCTGTTCCTCGTCGATGATCAGCAAGCCGAGGTCTTTGAAAACCACATCCTTGCTCAGCAGCCGGTGCGTGCCGATCAGGATGTCAATCTGCCCCTCCTTGAGCTTGCGCAACGTCTCCTTGATTTCACGGCCCGTCTTGAAACGGTTCACATATTCAACACGACAGGGCATGTTGCAAAGTCTGTCGGTGAAGGTGGTATAGTGCTGCAATGCCAGCACGGTGGTAGGTACCAGCACGGCCACCTGCTTGCTGTCGCACACGGCCTTGAAGGCGGCGCGAATGGCTATTTCCGTCTTGCCGAAGCCCACGTCGCCACAAATCAGCCGGTCCATGGGATGCTCGCTTTCCATGTCGGCCTTCACATCGGCAAGGGTCTTGACCTGGTCGGGGGTGTCCTCGTAGATGAAGGAGGCTTCCAACTCCGTCTGCATGAAGTTGTCCGGGGAGAAGGCGAATCCCTTGCGGGCCTTGCGCTGCGAGTAGAGCTTGATCAGGTCGATGGCCAGCTCCTTGACTCGCTTTTTGGTGCGCTCCTTGAGCTTGTCCCATGTGCCGGAACCAATGCGATGCAGCGTGGGCGCAGTGCCCTCCTTCCCCACATATTTGCTGATTTTATGCAGGGAATGCACACTGACATACAACAAGTCGCCGTCTTTATAGGACAGCTTGATGACCTCCTGTTCCCTGCCGTTCATCTCCGTCTTCACCAACCCCTGATAGACACCGATGCCATAGTCGATATGCACCACATAATCGCCTGGCTGCAAGTCGTAGATCTCCTTAAGCGTGAAGGCTTCGCTCTTCTTGTATCGGTCACGGATGACGATGCGCTCGTTTTTCTCGAAAAACTGATGGTCCGTATAGACCGACAACTTGCGTTTTTCGTCAAAAAAGCCCTCATGCAGGATGGCCCGGATGGGCGTATATAGAGCCTCCACAGTGATATTCGCAACATTGTGCTTGTTGTACTTCTCCACCAAATCCGACATAATCTTCTCCAGTCGGTCAAGCTGCGATTGGTTTTCGGCAAGAAAAACCGTCTTGATGCCCTTTTCCAGATTGTCAATCCACTCGAGCAGCAGGTAGTCGAAACTGCGTCCGAAGTGGTTCTGCGGCTTGATGGCGAAATCCAAGTCATAATCAGGATGCTCGACGGTTGTGTTGAGCACACAGCACTGACGATGCGCGACCGACTTCTCGAAGTCGCGACGGCGGATGAAAAGGCTGTCCGTCTCCACAGAGTCCTCCTGTTCCGAAGAATTCGGGCGGCTTTGGAACTCCTCGTCCACGGAACGGTACAGAGAAGCTATTTGCGAGCCGATATCCTTCGGGTTGTCCAACCAAAGGTATGTATTTGCGGGCAAAAAATCGAGGAGGGGGATGCGTTCTTCATCGACCTGGTGCGAAACAATCTTGGGCATAATACGGATTTCCTCTTCTTCACGAATGGAGAGCTGCGTTTCCGGGTTAAAAAAGCGGATCGACTCCACCCTGTCGCCGTCCAGCTCGATGCGGCAAGGATATTCCTCGGAAAAGGAGAATATGTCGAAGATGCTGCCACGCCAGGCAAACTGGCCCGGTTCAAAGACAAAGTCTTCCTGCAAATACTCGAATTGATAGAGGAACTGCAAGAAGATATCCGTGGGGACAAGCGTGTCGCGCTTGATCGAGAAGGAGTTCTTGCAGACAAACTGCCGTGTGACCACTTTTTCCGCAAGGGCCTCGGGATAGGTGACGATGCAATACGGAGAATCGGGATGGTTTGTCACTTTGTTCACGATCTCAGAACGCAACTTGACATTGGAGTTGTCAATTTCACTCTCGTTGTGCGATCTTTTATAAGACGATGGCAGATAATGGACCCTTTTCTCAAACAGCGGCAGGCTTTGGTCATGCAACAACTTCTCAAGGTCATTATAAAAATAAGCGGCTTTCTCACGGTTGTCCAGCACGAAAAGATGCGTCCGTGACGCATTCTGAACCAGCCGGGAAGCCAATATCGGGAAAGAGGATCCTGTAAGGCCGTTGATTTGCACAATTTTCCCCGTGCCCTCTTCCGAGACCAAGGGCTTGAGCCGGGCAATCTCCGTCGGGAAACATTTCGCCTGTAAGTCGTCTAACGTCATATTCAAAAAAAAGGGCGCAAATGTACATAAATTTCGAATATGCACAGGCAAATGTATTGAGACGCGCCGCGGCGCGTCTCTACAAAAATTGACGAGAGTTTTCCCTGTCTTCGAAAAACAAAAATGCGAGAGAACTCCCAATTTTCTCCGAAACATAAACAAAATTTTAACATTATATATTTAACTTTATTTTTGCTATTTTATAACATATTGAATACTAGTTAGAAAAAATTTTGGCTAACCTCTTGACAAAACCATGTCGGCGGTTATATATTTGCAGCACCGGAACAACGCAAATACAAGGCTGGCAATCTTGTATTTGTGCAAAAAAATCAAAAGACGAAAACATCAAATTCAAACCACGCCTACAGTAAGACAAAAAACTTCTCCGATGGACAATTTCATCCGAAGACGTCGCTACCGAATCGAATCCCGCGAAAGAGGAAAGATTTAAATTTAAATATTATTAAACAATTAAAAACAAAAGTTATGAAAAAGATTTTCTTATTAGCAGCAGTTTTCTGCATGGCGCTCACCCTTTCTGCGAGAGAGCAGCCGAATGTCATCGTACACAAGAGCAATGGCGGCTACTTAGCGTGGCTCAACCTCTACAACGACATTGATTACACACCGTCTCCCGATGGCATTGAGCCTGCCAGGCTGAACTGCACGGGCAGCGGATGGAGCTTCTGCCGCGTGCCTCACATCAGCATGGGTTCTTTCCAGTCAAGTTTCACGCCCAATCAGAACTGGACGGCCGTAAACAAGGCCTGTGTAAGTGCCATCAACGAAATCATTGAGTTCAGCGAGGCGCGAAGCCGTGCGGGAAACAATCAGGGCAGCAAATCCATCACCCTGAGCGTGCCCACCCAAAACCGTGGAATCAACACCACCTATGTCGTCAAAGGCGAGTGGCGTTACAATCAATATGGCGAGGGTGACCTGTACATCTTCATTTCCGTCTTCGACGACAGCCATCGTTATTAGTGGAGAAAGTACCATTCATAATTAAATCAACCTAAAGCAAAGCGCAATGAAACCGCGAACAATCATAACAGCACTCTTTTTTTCCATCTTCGGAATCGTGAAAGTTCACGGACAGGAATGGATCGGTACGGCATTTGAACTCGACACATCCATCATTCTCCGTCCCAACATCCCGTTTCAAGAGCTCTCGCGAATCAAATGTTGTGTCCATGATGGGACATTCTACTACACGGACATGCAGGCTTTTCAGCACAAAGACCGGGACTACACGGCCGTCATACATTCCGTGTCGCTATATGATTATTCGCAGGCGGAGATTCTTCTCCCGCTGCCTCCGACGAAGGAACGCAAGGAATTGTCATCCGCCCGACTTTGGATATACGATTTCGACTTCGACGGAGACCGACTGGCTGTTTCCACACAGGACCAGCTGCTTTTATATCACAAATCCGAAGGATCCTTCGTTTTCGACACGATGTACCTTCACCCCAACAGCAAGGCGGTTTTCCTCCACAACAGCATGTTGCATTATCTGGAAGAAGATCACGACACAGGGTACACATGGTTTCAACGCGCCATCAAGGGTGGCGGGGAGAGGCTTCTCCAAAAGCTTGATTACGAAGCGCCCCACGTGGTGCAGGCGAATCCGAACCGCTATCTTTTCCACGATTCACACGCACTCTATTTTTTAAGTACAAGGTTCCCGGTGTTGCACCAATACGACTTGGACGGACATTTGCAAAAAAAGGTGTCATTCGAGATCCCGATATGGCATCCCTTCGAGGACGAATACATCCAGAAAAGTTTGTCTGTGCCCTACGGAGCGGAACGGATCTACGCCACCATGGGTGAAATCTTCCGGTATTCGTATCCGAAGGTCCTCTTTCCGTTGGGCAACACCCTGCTCTTGTACTACACCCAATTTGACACCTTGACCGGGAGGTCGGCACCCGCCTACGCCACTTTGGATTGTGACGGGCACACACGGCTGTATCTCGCCAAGGATACCTCAAATGCACCATACGTCGATGGGCGGTTCCCGTTCAACCTTTTCGATGTCCAGGAGGACAAGGCACATGTCAGTTGGAACAACTTGCTGCTGGAGATCTCCGCCGAGGACACGTCCGATTGGCACGGGAAGACACCCGAAGTGTACAAACGGGACAGGGAAGCATTCTTCAAGAGGAACGACCCGGTTTTCAAGATCAAAATCATGCGCTACAAAAACAACGACCCGGCTGCTACTCCTTTCTTTGTGGACACAGAATCCAGCCTGCAGGCACTTGCAGACCTTCCGTCGGAAAAGAGTATCATACTGGTCAACCACGAGCTGGAATGTTCCGCCTGTGTAAACCACCTGCTCCGTTTGCTCAACGACTCATCCACAACAGACATCCATACTGGAATTCTATACCCTTACATTCCGGGAGCTCTACAAGAACGAGAGATGACCAACCGCATCAAAGCGCATCTGGAAAGGCCCTTTCGGCTTTATTATCTGAATCGGAAACAGTTTGCAGGCTATCCCGCATCCCTGATAAAAGAGGAGACAACTTATCCGGCAATACTGTTCATCGAGAAAGGTAGAGCTCCCATTTTATTCTCTCTTGACGACATTTACGACGACGATCCCTACACCTTGACGTTTCAGGAAAATTTCATGGAATTTTGGCGACAATTCCATTCGGGTTCGGAAAGGGGGATTGAATAACAAGACGTTCACAAAGAGCATCCTTCGCACAGGAATATGGCAAAGTCAAACGGATGATTTATTTTTGTACTTTTGCGGCTCAAATCTGGAGAAGAATGGCATATACGATAGATCTCACTAAAATCACGCAGTACGACCATATTGAATTCATCGCCAAACAGGTGGTGGAAGGTTTCATCACGGGTCTGCACAAGAGTCCCATGCATGGTTTCTCGGTCGAATTTGCCGAGCACCGCCAATACAACACCGGCGAGCCCATCCGGCACATTGACTGGAAGCTCTATGCGCGCACCGACAAATTGTTCGTCAAGACGTTCGAGGAGGAGACCAATCTGCGCTGCCATCTCGTCATCGACAATTCGTCGTCCATGTATTTCCCGATTCGCGAGAAATACTCATTGGCCGCGCCCAACAAGATTTTCTTCGCCGTTTATGCCGCCGCGATCCTGATGCAGATTTTCAAGAGCCAGCGCGATGCTGTCGGGTTGAGTGTCTTTTCCGACAAGTTGGAGCTGCACACCAGCGCCCGAGGTGGCGATGCGCATCACAAGATGATCTATCGGGAACTGGAGAAGATCTTGCAGCCTATCGGCACGGAAGTACACCGCAACTCCATGGTCACCGACACGCTGCACCAGATCGCCGAGCAGATCCACCGCCGTTCCATCGTCATCATCTTCAGCGACATGCTGGAAAGCAGCAAGGATTTCGATGAACTCATGCTTGCCCTCGGGCATCTGAGACACAACAAGCATGAAGTGTTGCTCTTCCACACCTTCGACAAGAGTCTCGAATACGATTTCGCCTTCGAGAACCGGCTATACAAATTCGTGGACATGGAGACCGGCCACGAGGTGAAGGTCCATGCCAATAACATCCGGGAATTCTACCAGAACACGATTCACGAGTACTTCCATGAAATCAAGGTCAAATGCGGCCAGTATCAGATCGATGTCGTACCCGCCGACATCACCCAGGGCTTCGACCAGATTTTGCTGCCTTACTTGCTGAAGCGTGCGCACACCGTGTGATGGCCACGCAAGACTCCCTGACCGCACGACTCACCATACCGGACTGGTGCGTGGAGGACCGGCCACGGGAAAAATATGCGCAAAAGGGGGCCGCTTCCCTCAGCGATGCGGAGCTTCTCGCCATCATCCTGCGAACCGGCACTTCGACTGAAAGTGCAGTGGACCTGTCCAAACGGATCCTCCATCAGTGCGACAACAAGCTCAACAAATTGGAGGAGATGTCCTTGCAGCAGTTACTTCAAATACACGGCATTGGACAAGCCAAGGCCGTCACGCTGAAGGCGGCTTTCGAGTTAGGGCACCGGATCCGATCGGAGCGGGTCGAGAGCGGAGGCCACATCCACTCCTCCACGGATGTGCTGGAAATCATGCAAAAGCGCATCAGCCACCTTCGGCACGAGGAATTCTGGGCTATTTTCCTCAATCAGGCGGCCCGCATTTTGCACACGGAACAGATCGGCAAAGGAGGGCTCACCTCCACCACGGTTGACGTGCGGCTCATTGCCCAGAAAGCCCTGTTGTTTGAGGCAACTGCCATCATTGTCTGCCACAACCACCCTTCAGGTTCCGTGAAGCCCAGTCAAGCCGACATCAAACTCACCCGGGACATACAAAAAGCATTAGAGTTCCTCAACATTTCCTTGCTCGACCACATCATCCTCTATAAAAATTCCCACTTCAGTTTCCTTGACAACGGAATTTTATAATTTTGTATTTTTGCGCACTTGTTTTAAAACCTCAACACCTTCCAGCATGGACACAGCCATATTCACGGCATCACGGGTTCGCGAATGCGAGCGACACACCATCGAAAGCCAGCACTGCACCTCCGTAGATCTGATGGAGAGAGCCGGCACAGCATGCTTTCTTGCCATCAAAGAGTTGTTGACGGACACTGTTTTCAAAACCGTGTATGTTTTTTGCGGCACAGGAAACAACGGCGGTGACGGACTCGTCATCGCACGGCAATTAGCCCTGGATTCTTCCGGGCAAATAGATCTTGTCACGGTTGTCATCTGCCAGAACGACCAGTCGCGACGCACCGACCAATTTCAGGAGAACCTCCGCCGATGGGAAGCGCTCAACAGCACTGGGAGAACCCGCACAGTCCTCTTTGACGAGACGTTCGTCATCCCGGACGACTGTCTGGTAGTGGATGCCATTTTCGGCATTGGCTTAAACAAGCCCGCCTCCGGGGTACATGCGGCAGCCATCCGCGCCATCAACGCCTCCGATGCGCCCGTGGTCGCCATAGACATTCCCTCCGGACTCTTTGCGGACCGTCACACGCCGCACGACAGCGACATCGTAATGGCGACCGTCACCCTCTCCATCCAATTCCAGAAATTGGCACTTTTGCAATCCGAAACATACCCGTTTTGTGGCGATGTCCAGGTCTTGGACATTGGCATGAGCGCACCCGATGGCCTGGAGGCAGAACAGGGTTGCATCACCGAGGATTTTGCCCGAAGCCTCATCCAGTATCGAAACCCATACGCACACAAGGGTTTTTTCGGGCACGGGCTGTTGATTGCGGGCAGCGCATCCATGCCGGGTGCCGCCATCCTGGCAGCCAAGGCCGCCCTGCGAGGGGGCATCGGCAAGCTCACCCTGCACACCTCCGCCATGGCCGCACAACATGTACCCGCCACCTTGCCCGAAGCCATCCTGCACGCAGATCCCGACCCCCAATGCGTCAGCCATATCGACTGGAGCACCCTTCCCCAGAACATCAACGCCATAGCCATCGGCCCCGGATTGGGCAGACAGCCCAAGACTGTCGCCCTCGTCAAGGATGTCCTTGACAGCATCCGAACGCCGCTTGTCATCGATGCCGACGCACTGAACGTGCTTGCCGACAACAAGACATGGCTCGCTTTCCTTCCGCCCTTCAGCATCCTGACCCCACATGTGGCGGAATTCGAGCGCCTTGCCGGACCCGCCGACAACGACTTTCACCGGGTGGAAATGGCACGTGATTTTGCCAAACGATACGACATCATATTGCTGCTCAAAGGGCATCACACCTGCATATCATTGCCAAACGGAGCCCAGTTCTTCAACACCTCCGGCAACGACGGCATGGCCACCGCAGGCAGCGGGGACACCTTGACCGGATTACTCCTCGCCTTGCTGGCCCAAGGCTACAGTCCCATGACGGCTGCGCTATTCGGGACTTATTTCCATGGCCTTGCCGGCGACCTTTACGTCCGGGAAAACGCGCCACACTCCCTCATCGCATCCGACTTGCCACAATATTTCGGCAAGGCGTTACGTTACCTCTTGCCAAATCCCTTTCACCATAAATAATAATGTACATGAAAAAAAATTGTCTGTTCGCCATCATATCCCTTCTCATTGCCATTGGCGCACATGCACAGTCTGAAATCAAGCTACAGATTCATAACATCAAGGCTGACAGCATCAAAATCCAGGGATTCGGCAAATCCAAGAAAATGGAGACCATTTTTGCCGAGCCACTGTCCAAGGAGCATGTCTTCAAAAGCAAAACGCCCCTTGAGCCCGGCATGTTCTGGGTGTTGGGAGACAGTTCCCTGATCGATGCTTTCCTCATCTCCTCCGAAAAAGGACAAAAATTCACCGTTTCCATAGACACGGGCAAAATAACATACACGGGAAGTGTCGAGAATACCCGATATCATGACTATGTAAAAGGTCTCCAGGACTTTGACATGCAGATGCAGATGTTAAATCAGGAGTTCAACCAGGCGCAGAGGAGCATGCCACAGTACATGCTGCAGGTGTTCGTGGATTCCCTGACCGCCCGTGCCAACCGCGTCATGAACAGCAAGGAGGCCTACCAGCGCAAGGTAATCGCCGAGAATCCCGGCACATTGCTGGCTTCGGTCGTCGCCATCTCTATCGAAGGGCCACAGCCGCCCCAAGAGTATTATGCAGACCGCACGCAGAATATGTTGAGAAAGTTTTTCATGGAGCACTTTTTTGACAACTTCCCGTGGGAGGATCCCCGGATTCTGAACACGCCCATCGGCGACAACAAGGTCAAGGAGTTTTGCAACTACATCTACCAATTCGACCGTCCCGACCTTGACACCTGCATCATAAAAGCCCTTGCCGCCGCCAAGGTCAACGAGACCACCTTCTATACGCTTTTTGACAGGATGGAGAAGATATTGGGCAGCAACGTCTCCCCCTACCAAATGGAGAACAGCTACATCAAGATGCTCCGTTTCATGCTTGACTATCCCAAACTCGAGACAGCCAGAAGAACACGATACGAACACGAATTGACCATCATTGACAAGAACCATGAGGGCGATATCCTGCCCGATTTCCGAATCGTGATGAAGGACGGGGACACGCTCACCTTCCATGGCATCCAAAGCGAGTATATGCTGCTTTATCTGCAGCACCCCACCTGTCCCACATGCCGTGAGGTACGCGGGCGCATGGCCAACTTCCCGGCACTCAACAGCGCCATTGCCAAAGGCAACCTCAAGGTGCTCACCGTCTATTTTGAAAACGACGCCAACATTTGGAACAACTTCATCCACTCCTCCGAAGCCAACCCCTCTTATCTCCACGGCTGGAACTTCGACCAGACCATCGAGGAGCAGCACCTGTTCGACACACGCACCATCCCTTACATGTTCCTTGTTGACAAGGACAAAAAGGTCATCCGCAAAGACATCTTAGTGAATGAAATAGAAGACTACATCAAGCGGCTGAAAATAGATTAAGCCGCAACTGATCAGCCGTCAGCGATTCGTACATCTAATATTATCAAAACGGCCCATTGCCTTAACCCTACAAATCCTCCTCTATGTTCAAGAAAACACTCCTGTCTCTCGTCCTCGCCGTCGCCTTGCAGGGTTTGTCGGCACAGCAGAAGATTACCTACGACTATGTGGTGCGCAACGGAGCGCCGCTCAAAATGGACGTTTACGTGCCGCCCGTGCAAGACGAGCACCATCCCTGCCTGATCTTCGCCTTCGGCGGCGGGTTCGTCGCCGGTTCCCGCAACGACACCACGCAGGTGAACCCGATGGTGCGCTGGGCCGCCAAAAACGGCTTTGTGCTCGTAGCCTTCGACTACCGCCTCGGATTGAAGGGAGAGCACAACTACTCCATCGCCTCCGGCATCAAGAAATTCCAAAACGCTATTGACATGGCGGCGGAGGATCTGCTGGCTTGCACAGACTACATCCTGAAGAATCTGCTGAAGACCCCGCAGTTCACCATCGATCCCAAGTACATCGTAACCTTGGGCAGCAGTGCAGGCGCCATCACGGCACTGCAGGCGGACTACAAACTTGGCAATCGTTTCGGCGGCGCGCAGGCTTTGCCGGAAGACTTCCGCTATGCGGGCGTGATGTCCTTCGCCGGCGCCATCTTCTCCGACAAAGGCAGCGTCAAATACCGTGTGCAGCCGCCCGCCCCCACCCTGCTCTGCCACGGCACCGACGACCAGCTGGTCTTCTACAAACAGATCCAGATCTTCAACATCGGCTTCTTCGGAAGCAACACGCTCGCCCGCCGCTTCGAGAAATTCGACTACCCCTATATGATCCGCCGCTACAAGGGCGTCGCCCATGAGGTTGCCGCAGCCTATATCCGCGACACACGCGCCATCGACGAGTTCATCGACGACTATGTCTTCAAAGGCCGTAAACTACAGCAGGACATCACCATCCAAGACCCGGACATCCCTTATCTCTCTTGGGCAAGGTTCAAAGTGAGAGATTTGAAAAAGGTGGAAAATTAGAATGCCGGGCACTCCGGCCAGATAATCAAACAAATGTTATTGGAGAGTTGATGTCGTAACCATCATTAAATCCGTCCTAACATCTTACGCCCACGCACCAGCGTGCGCAGATCCATGCGGACACTGTAGTCGCGCATGTAGAGGTCGTCGGCGGCAGCGACAAGCTCGTCGGGGATGTCGGGAGTGGGCAACGCATCTGTGGGGAACAGGACACCCGGGCGCAGCTGTGCAGCAGAGGTGTTGTCGGGCAGGCGGCATCCCACCCAGCTCTTGCGACCCGCGAGCACAGCAAAGAGATTGCGGACAAAGCCGCCCTTGTTATCCACCAGCCAGATGTCAACGGGCAGGAAGATGAGCAGCAGGATCGCAGCCGCGATGTCGAAGGCCCGCTTGGCGCGGCGGTGCGGACGCTGTGTGATGGCATCCTCGGCCGCCATGTAGGGCGCATCAGCATCAAATATGGAGTTGCTGCCAATGACGGTGTTGGTGCCCTCCGGAGCGATGCGGTACTCAATCCGGAAAAGGCGCAGCTGCTGCATCCAGTCGATAATTTTGTGCGTCGGCATGTCTTTGGCGCAGAAGATCACCTCGTTGAGACGATACAGCGGCATCAAATCGCGAATTTGCGACAACTTGCCAATGAAATTTTCCGTTTGTGGCACATTATCATCAATAGCGACAACACCGGCAAACTCGCACTTGGGCTCCATCATGCGCACAAGTTCCATAACACGGGCGCTCTCCGAAGCGTCGCCCACCACCGCGATGCGCCGGCGGCTGGTAGTGTCCAGATCAAAGCCGTTAACATGGAGCCGCTTGAGCACATAGCGCACCAAATCAACCGCAATGACGGTCCACATGGCACCCATCACCACCACGGCGCGCGAGAACCGTAACGTCTCCGGCAAAAGTGCATATACCAGCAAAATAGCGACAGTGCCGAACGCGATGCCCTTGTTGACATTGGTGAGTCGTGTGGGCTTCCGGTAGCCTTTGCAGAGAGCAATGGCCACGAGCCAGACCAGCACATACAAAGGGATGACGAGATAATAGTAGTAATCCGGGTACGAACTGTGACGCTGCACCAAAACATTTCGGGACCAATACAACGCTAACACGAGCATGCCTGCATAGACCAGAAGGAAGTCGATAATTGGCAGCAACAGTTTGAGGGCGATGCGCTTGAGGGCAGCCAACGAAGCTCTGAGCCATATAGCGCAATTGATCATGAAGTTGAAGAATCCCGCATTCGCCTGAGAGAAGTGCTTGCGGGCAAAAATCTGCATCGCTTTGTAAAAGACATGCACATAGTTGAGACTTCCGGTCTTGGTGCTCTCGCCTTTATAGTGGATGATGCGCGTTTCCGGAAAATAGTAGTTCTTGTAGCCGCCTTTGAGGATGCGATACGAAAGGTCAATGTCCTCTCCATACATGAAGTAGTCCTCGTCGAGGAGGCCGACTTGGTCGAGCACGCTGCGACGCATCATCATGAAGGCGCCGGCGAGCACCTCGACGGAGTGTATTTCGTCTTCGCTGAGGTAAGAGAGGTGATAGGCTCCGAACGTGCGGGAATGCGGAAAAAGCTTGGAGAGGCCAAAGAGCTTGTAGAAGGCCACGGAGGGCAGCGGGATGCCGCGCTTGGACTCGGGCAGGAATTCGCCCTTGCCGTTGACCATCTTCACGCCAAGGCCGCCCGCGTCGGGCGTCTCGTCCATGAAGCGGATGCACTTCGCGAAGGTATCCTCCTCCACCACCGTGTCCGGATTGAGCAGCAGCACATATTCACCCGTGGAGATGCGGATAGCCTGGTTGTTGGCCTTGGCAAAGCCAACATTTTCTTTGTTGGCGATAAGCTTGGCCTGCGGAAATTTCGCCGCCACCATGGCAAGCGAGTCGTCAGAGGAGTCATTATCAACCACGAAAACCTCGCCCTCCACGTTGTGCAGGGCCTTAAAGACGGAAGTCAAGGCCTGCTCCAGGAAAGCGGAGACGTTATAGTTGACGATAACAACACTGAGTTTCATGGAGACGGTTTAGAAATAGGCCAGCACGGTTTTCTTGGAGACCGCCTTATCACCCACATGCACGGCCACCTGCACATCGAGGGGCAGGAAGACATCCACGCGAGATCCGAACTTGATCATGCCCACCTCGTCGCCTTGCAGCACGTGGTCGCCCTTCTTGGGGTAGCAGATGATGCGGCGGGCCACGAAGCCGGCGATTTGGCGAAAGAGGACCTGCTGGCGCTCATCTTTGGCCACAACAATGGTGGTGTGCTCGTTATCGACGGAAGACTTCGGCAACTTGGCCAGCACATACTTGCCTGGATGGTAGGCACTATACTCAACGTCACCGTCAATGGGGTAACTGTTGACATGGACGTTATGGACGGACATAAAGATGGAAATCTTGAGCCGTTCATCCTTGAAATATTCGTATTCGAAAGCGGGACCGATGGCGAGGATGGTGCCGTCAGCGGGTGCCAACACACCGTCATTGACCTTGTTGATAATGCGGTAAGGTACACGGAAAAAACGCACAATCATGAAGGCAATCACCACCATGGCGGTGAAGAAGAGGGCACTGACCCACCAGAGGTTGGCCAAGAAGAGCACATAGCACAACGTGAGAAGCACCACCGACAACAGGGTGATGAAGATGCTGACCTTGCCCGCCTCGTGGAACTTCATGCGCGCAACAATTAATTGACGTACAGGATATAGGTGTTACGCGGAATATTGTTCTCGCTGGAAGTCTTGACAAACTGTCTCGGGAACTTCTTGTCGTTCATGTAGTGCGTGCCCGTGTAGTTGTACGTATAGACAATCTCGCGGGTCACCACACCGGCCGTCTTGGTGGTTTCGGTCTCCACAAGCTTGTTGTTCAAATAATAGCCCGCATAGCCGGCGTATGCAAACTGCAAGCCATAGAACGGATTGTAGGACTCAAGGTCGTACTGGTACGTGCGGGTGATCTCCTGACGGAGGTCTGGATACTCTTCCACAATCGTGGAGATGTTATCATATTTCTTGTGTTTGCCGGGATCGTAGGTGATGGTCTTGTCGCAATGCAGCACAAGGTCTTTGGCGCCACTCTGACGGATCATATCCATGACAGGCTTCGGGTCGCCGATGAAAGAGCTGTAAAGGCAGCTCTTGTTGAGGATGCTGAAGCTGTCGTAGAAGGCCTTGTCATAAACCTCATGGATTTTCGTGATGCGAGTGGTCTCCTCATCGCGGGTGAAGATGATCTCCTGCCGCACGGTGTCATTGACAGAATATACCATCTTGTCCACCAGACGGTCGGTGTAGGTCATCACAATCTTCTCAGTGTAATCCTTTCCCTTGTGGACAATCTCGGAGACGGTTTTGTCCTTGTTATAGGTAAAATCGTATGTCTCCAAAGAATCGATTGTAATGGAGGTGAGCACGCCCTTTTTGTCGTAGTTATAGACCTCGTTGGGCTCATACACATTGCTCAGGTACCAAATCTTGCTGATTTTGCACTCGCGGTTATAGATTTCGTCGTCGGGTTTACAAGAGACGAGGGCCGTGACGCAGAAGGCCGCCAAGATGATGAAGGAGAGATATTTTTTCATAATACGCATTATTGTAAAAAGCGGGCAAAGATACAAAATTTATGTACGAACACGGCAAGGACGGTCGAAAAAAACAAGCAGGGGGTTCCTGCATCTGCCAGCATAATTGTTGCATGAAAACGACAACCATACTTTATATTTCAATAATATATATCTTTGCAATCTTGTTCAAAGCACCCTGCCCTACGGCAGTCATATCTTTATAAAATATTGAAAATAAGATTCTAACACCGCCATAAGCAGATTCAACATCATGAAAAAAATCATAACATTTGTTTGGATACTATCCTGTTTTTCCGCTTTTGCGCAGTGGGATGTGAATCCGCATCTGTTTGAATCAAACATGACGGTCACCAACGCCATTTTCAACCTTGACTCAACCATCGTAAACAATGACAGCCTGCAAATTGTCGCTTTAAGCGGGACAGAATGCAGAGGATATGCGCCACAGGCCAGTCCTTACGCAGTTTATGGCCAACTCTCGCACTATTATTTTCTCATGATTCACGGCCATAGCGGTGATACGGTTCAACTTGGCGTATGGGACAATGCCACGCAGTCATTTTGGTACAAGTCGCCCGTCTTTGTTTTTGAAGAAGACACCATGATTGGCACTCCTCTATATCCAAACAAACTATACACAGGCTACAAGGTCACTTTCGACGCCAATGGCGGCGCCGGGGTGATGCCCTACCAACATTTCCATCATGGCGCATCACAAAACCTTTCAGCAAACACCTTCACGATGGTTGGCATGCACTTTGTCGGCTGGTCCGCTACACCGAGCGGATTGGTGGAATACACCGACGGGGCCTCATTCTCCACCACATCCGACACCACCTTGTATGCCCAATGGGAATACGACTCGTATATAATTACCTATCACAACGATTATGGGGCCTTGCCTTACGATGCGCCTGACACCTACACATACGATTCGCCCACGGTCATGCTTCCCGTTCTCACACGAGGGGGGTACATATTTGGAGGATGGTATTCGGATGCTCAATATACAGGCAATCCTGTCACGGATATTCCCACTCATTCGACTGGAGACAAAGAGTTCTGGGCCAAATGGTGTCCGGCACCCATAAGCACTACCCTTTCAGCATGTGGCAGTTACATCTGGAACGGCATCGAATACACGCAGAGCGGCGACTACACCTACAGCCACCCCGACACCAACGGCTGCGCGCAGGTGGACACGCTGCACCTCACGATACACAACCCGACGCACACGGCGGTCACCGTCAGCGAGTGCGGGGCCTACATCTGGAACGGCACCGAATACACGCAAAGCGGCGACTACACCTTCAGCCACCCCGACACCAACGGCTGCACGCAGGTGGACACGCTGCACCTCACAATCCACCAGCCGCAGCAGAGCGAGTTCACCGTGGAAGTGCCCGACGACTGCTACATCTGGAACGGCACCGAATACTGCACGAACGGCGACTACACGCAGGTGCTCACAGACGAGTTCGGCTGCGACAGCACCGTGACCATGCACTTGACACTCCGAGTTGGCATCGGCACACGCACCTTGGGCAACATTACATTGTATCCGAATCCAACTCGCGGGACGGTGCGGATTCAGCATTCAGCATCCAGCATCCAAAGTGTTGCATTATATGATGTGTCCGGAAGAATGTTGGACAAAGTGAACGTGAACGGCCATACCGCAGTGATCGACCTGTCGAGGCACCCTTCGGGCACCTACTTTCTGCGCATCACGACGGAGAATGGCGTGGCAACCGACAAGGTGGTGAAAAGCAAGTAGTCCACCAACCATTCCGGGAAGCGACAGATTGGAAGCATCGTGAGCACAGCCCGGTTTTCTTGCCAATGGCCCACGATGAATTTTTATTATTTTTGCAGCCCCAAAAAAACGGACCCCGTGAATATCTACAAAGCCGACTTGCACACCCACACACTGCTCTCCCCATGCGGGGACTTGGAGATGACGCCCGACAACATCATCGCCCTGGCCCTTGAGCGCGGGGTGGATGTCATCGCCATCACCGACCACAACTCCACGCGCCATTGTCGCCTTGCGGAGCACTACTCCACCAACCGCGACATCTTTGTGCTCTGCGGCGCCGAGGTCACCACCAAGGAGGAGGCCCACTGTCTCTGCTACATGCCCGACCATGAGCGGCTCGACATGCTGCAAGAGTATCTCGACAAGCACCTCCCCGACATTCCCAACGACCCCGACCTCTTCGGCGACCAAGTGCAGATTGACGAAGACTTCAACATCGTCTATGAGGAGCCTCGCCTGCTGACCTCCGCCATCGACCAGTCGGTCAACCAAATTGCAGATTTTGTGCATTCCATCGGCGGCCTCTTCGTGCCGGCGCACATCGACAAGCTCAAGAACAGCCTCATCGCGCAACTCGGCTTCATCCCCTTCGACCTCGAATACGATGCTGTGGAGCTCTCTGAGCACGGCCACAAGGACGAGATTCTCAAAGTACACAAATATCTCAAAAACAAAACATTCACCCGCAGCTCCGATGCGCACATACCCGACAGGGTGGGTATATCGCCGTGCTACCTCCAGTTGGAGACCCGCAGTTTCGAGGAAATAGCCAAAGCGTTCCGTCAGGAAGAAGGCAGGGAGGTGATGTTAGAAAGGAATTGAGAATGGAGAATTTAATACATTAAGCGGCCCCGAAGGGGTAAGAGTATAGTAAAACTTGATAATTTAACAGTTTAATATTTAATAGTTTAGCAAATATTACAATGACAGTAAAAGATCTTATCGAGAAAATGAACCTCACCATTTTTTGCGGCGAGGAAAATGTAGGTAACGAAATCAAGGGCGGCTATGTGTCCGACCTGCTGAGCGACGTGATGGGCTTCGCCCAAGAGGGCAACGTCTGGGTGACGCTGCAAACCCACAAGAACGTCATCGCCATCGCATCCCTCAAGGAGCTGGCGTGCGTGGTGCTCGTGAAGGGCAACAAACCCGACGACGACATGCTGGAGCAGGCCAAGGACGAGGGCATCCCCGTGCTCGGCACCAACGAGCAGACCTTCGAAGTGGCCGGAAAGATATATCAATTCCTGAACGCATAGCGATGAAAGACCTGTCGATGCACATCATGGACATCCTGCAGAACTCCACGCGCGCCAAGGCGACGGAGATCACGCTGGAGGTCCTCGAAGACTCCGCCAAGGACACCCTCACGCTCGTATTCAAGGACAACGGCTGCGGCATGGACGCAGAGACCGTCCAGAAGGTCGTCAACCCCTTCTTCACCACCCGCACCACCCGCAAGGTGGGGCTCGGATTGCCGCTGCTCAAACAGAACACCGAGCAGACGGGCGGCTCCCTCGACATCCAGTCGCAGGTGGGCGTGGGCACAACCGTCACCGCCGTGTTCGGCCTCACCCACCTGGACACGCCGCCGATGGGCGACCTGGCCGGCACCATGGTGCTCACCATCTCCGCCCACCCCGAGATTCACTTCATCTTCCACTACAAGCGCGATGACGAGGTGGACTACACGCTTGACACCGACGAAGTCTATGAAATTCTTGACGGCATGCCCATCAGCGACCCGGACGTGATATCGTCGCTCAAAGAAATGGTGCAGGAAAACATTCAATAAATTGGTGAAAAAGTGTATCTTTGCCCGCTTTTTTTTCAAACCTGAAACTTATTTGAAATGTTAGTCATCACTACTGTCAATGAATTAGTTGAGAAAGCCTCTGCCGCAAAGGGCGCAGGCAAAAGCATCGGCTTGGTGCCCACCATGGGTGCCTTGCACGACGGTCACCTCTCTCTCATACGACGTGCCCGCGAGGAGAACGACGTTGTGTTCGTCTCCATTTTCGTCAACCCCGTACAATTCAACAACCAAGACGACTTGGTGAAGTACCCGCGCACGCTGGACCGCGACTTGGAGCTGATCGGCGACTTGGCCGATTTCGTTTTCGCGCCTTCCGTGGAGGAGGTCTTCCCCACCCCGCCCTCCGAAGAGTATCATTTCGGTCCCGTGGAGGAGGTGATGGAAGGTGCCGCGCGCCCCGGTCACTTCAATGGCGTGGGTGTCATTGTGGGCCGCCTGCTCAAATGGGTCAACCCAGACAAGGCCTATTTCGGTGAGAAGGACTACCAGCAGATCGCCGTCATCCGCGAGCTCAAACGGCAGATTGAGGTGCCCGCCGAAATCGTCTGCTGTCCCATCGTCCGCGAAGCCAACGGATTGGCCATGAGCTCCCGCAACCGCCGCCTCTCCCCGCACGAGTTCGAAATTGCCGCCCAGATCCATCGCATTCTGGAGGATTCCAAGCTGCTGCCCGACGTGCCCGAGATCAAGCGCTTCGTGGAAATGGAGATCGCCCGCATCCCGGAATTCAAACTCGACTACTTCGAAGTGGCCGACGACCAGACCCTGCAGACCGTTCACTCCATGAACGACGCCTCCGGCGTCATGGGCTTCATCACCGTATATGTCGGCGAAGTGCGCCTGATCGACAATATCCGCTATCGCTAATCCCTAAAGAGACTCATCCCATGAACATAGAACTGCTAAAATCCAAAATACACAGGGTTACCGTCACGGAAGCCAATCTCAGCTATGTGGGCAGCATCACCATTGACGAGACCCTGATGGAGGCCGCCCATCTGATTGAGAACGAGAAGGTGCAGGTACTCAATGTCAACAACGGCGAGCGTCTGGAGACCTACGTTATCAAGGGTGCCAAGGACAGCGGCATCATCTGCCTCAACGGCCCCGCCGCCCGCAAGGCTTGCGTTGGCGACGTGGTGGTCATCATCTCCTACTGCTCCATGCCCGTTGAAGAGGCCCGCAGCTTCAAGCCCTGGATCATTTTCCCGAAGGAGGGCAACAGAATCTAACCGCAGGCGAGGATGCCCTCGACCCCTGTAATCGTATAATCATTAATCGAATAATCAATAATGTACAAACTCATACTTATCCGCCACGGTCAAAGCGAATGGAACCTTTCCAACCAGTTCACGGGTTGGACTGACGTTGACCTGACGGCTCAAGGCGTGGAGGAGGCCAAGCGTGCCGGCAGGATCCTGCGCGACTCCGACTTGGACATCCGCTTCACCTACACCTCATTCCTCAAGCGCGCCATCAAGACGCTCAACTATGTCTTGGAGGAGATGGACCGGCTATGGTTGCCCGTAGAGAAGACCTGGCGGCTGAACGAGAAGCACTACGGCATGCTGCAAGGCCAGAACAAGAAAGAGGCCGTCTCTATCTATGGCGAGGAGCAAGTCCGCCTTTGGCGCCGCAGCTATGACGTGGCGCCCGCCCCCATTCCCGACGACGACCCACGCCACCCCAAGTTCGACATCCGCTACCAGGACATCAAATACAAGGATGCGCGCCCCGGCACCGAGTCGCTGCAAGATGCCACCAGACGTATCATCCCCCTGTGGAACGTGAGTATTGTGGAAAGTCTCCGCAAATACAAGCAGGTGATGATTGTGGCGCACGGCAACAGCATCCGCGGCATCATCAAGTTTATGAAGAATATGTCGAACGAGGAGATTGTCAAACTCAACATCCCGACGGGCATTCCCTATCTGATGGAACTGGACGAGGAGATGCAAGTGGTGAGCGACCAGTATATCGGCCTCTCCGAAGAGGAATTGAGGGAATTGCAGGAGAGTGTGGCCAACCAGACCAAGACCAAATAAAAAAACGGGTGTCTGAAATGACATCCGTTTTTTTATGGCTTACATTTTCACGAACTTCCTCACCACAATTCCCTTCCCGTTGCGGAAGCTGACCAAAAAGAGGAAAAAAATGAAGCAAGACATCTTTTGATTCGTAAAAAAATGCTATATTTGCCCCCGCAAAAGTTGAAACAACAAACAAACTCTATTTTAATAACTTAAAACAATTATTTTATGAAAAAAGTCAGAAACGTCATCATCATTGGTGCTGCTGGAAGAGACTTCCACAATTTCAACACCTTCTTCCGCCACAACAAAAACTACAACGTAGTGGCTTTCACGGCCGAGCAGATCCCTGGTATCGACGACCGTATGTATCCGAAGGAACTGGCCGGCGAGGATCTGTATCCGAAGGGCATTAAGATCTACCCCGAATCCATGCTGACCGAGTTGATCAAGAAGTTTGATGTTGACGATTGCGTTTTCGCATACAGCGACAAGCCCTATTCTTATGTGATGGGCGTGAGCGCTATCGTGAACGCCGCTGGCGCCAACTTCTGGCTGATGGGCCCGAAGGACACGATGATCCCCTCCAAGAAACCCGTCATCGCCGTCGGTGCTACCCGTACGGGCTGCGGCAAGTCCCAGACTTCCCGTAAGATTATCGAATACCTCGTCGGTATGGGCTTCAAGGTGGTCGCCGTGCGTCACCCGATGCCGTACGATCCCGATCTGAACAAGCAGATCGTCCAACGTTTCGCTTGCGTTGACGACCTCAAATATCAGAACTGCACCATCGAGGAGATGGAAGAGTACGAACCGCACGTGGTCACCAAACGCAACGTCATCTACGCCGGTGTTGACTATGAAGCCATCCTCAAGGGCGGCAAGACCAAAGATCCTCAAACCGGCAAGTGGGTTGAGATGGCTGGCGCCGAGAAGGATCCCGACGGCTGCGACATCGTGCTGTGGGACGGTGGTAACAACGACTTCCCCTTCTACAAACCCGACCTGACCATCGGTGTGGCCGATCCTTTGCGTCCCGGTGCCGAAGTCAGCTACTATCCCGGTGAAGTGGTTGCCCGTATCGCTGACGTCATCGTCATCAACAAGATCGACTCCGCTTCCTTGGAGAACATCAACACGGTGCGCGCCAACCTCGCCAAGATCAACCCGAACGCCAAGCAGATTGACGCTGCTTCCATCCTGACGGTTGACAAACCCGAACTCCTGAAGGGCAAACGCGTCCTCGTGGTCGAAGACGGTCCTACGTTGACCCACGGTGAAATGAAGATCGGTGCCGGCACGGTTGCCGCTATGAAGTATGGCGCTGCCGAACTCGTCGATCCTCGTCCTTACACCGTTGGTGAGCTCACCACCACCTTCGAGCGCTACCCGAACATCGGCACCCTCCTTCCCGCTATGGGCTACGGCGCTCAGCAGATGAAGGACCTCGAGAAGACCATCGCCAACACCAAGTGCGACGCCGTCGTCATCGGCACCCCGATCGACCTGCCGCGCTTCATCAAGATCAAACAACCCGTTGTGAAGGTTGGTTATGAACTCCAGGAAATCGGCACCCCGACCCTGAAGGAAGTGTTGGACGACTTCGTCGCAAAACACAACCTCAAACCCAGAAGAAGAAGAAAATAACCCCTTTCTGTTTTTTTACAAAAAGAGGCGTTCCCTTGTGGAGCGCCTCTTTTTTTTACAGGTTCAAACCTACATCTTTCTTCCCACTTTCTTAAGCATTCGCATCACCTTGCGATGACGGCGGATCATCCAGTTCTCTATCATTTCGTTTTCCGTCAGGGGCGCATCCTCTTTCTTGCGTTTTCTCGCATTGATAAACCGAAGATATGCCCCAATGTGCCGCATCTTCTTTTCATGGTAGATCAAGTCGAACGGGATGAGCACCGCGGTATCCTCAATGTTGTGCATCAGATGGTTCACTGCCGTGCCGAACATAAGCATCTGGGAGGTAATGGAGATATACGCCGTCACATTCGGCGGGATGTTCACCCCGCGCATTCTGGCCGCCTCCCGGAGCAACTTGTAGTCTTCCGCCAATTCCTCCTTGTGGACAACCAGGTCCATCAATCCCGGATCAGAATCCGGCATGACGGACTGGTCTTCCCACGGACGGACAAGTCCCTCTTTGTCACCATAGTGTTTCCAGAGGAAATGATAGATCAAATCCCTGACGATATAGTCGTATGACGGATAAATGGTTATCTTTCCGAAGAAATAAAGCAGATTAGGGTTCTTCATGATAATGGCCACCAGGCCATCCCACAAGTTGTCAAGAGCAAAAATGGACTTTGAACCATTCTTGGAACTCTGATATGCCGGGGCTACAAAATTGCGTCCGAGTTCCAGCACATGCGGCAGGTACTCATCGATAAACTTCTGGGAGAAGCGGAACTGATGGGAACTTGCCATGATCGGCTGACCCTTCTCGTCAAACTTTGCATCAGAGCCATAGAAGAAGCGATAGCCGCCCACAATTGCCTCGTTGTCCGGGTCCCAAACTATCAACTGCCTATAGGGGTTCTCCATTTTGTCGTATTCGTCAAGGTCCACCGCATTGCCCGTGGAGCCGCCGGCCTCACGAAAAGTCAGCTCGCGCAGCCGGCCAATTTCGGTGACGACATTGGGGGAATCTTGCCAGGTTACGATGTAGAGCTCGTTGTGCCCTTTGTTGGTGTCTTCCAGTTTTTTGGATTTGGTAAGTTCTGCCTTCAGCAGTTCAACCGGTACAGGATCAATTATGGTATTCATCGTGATAAATTATTGTCAATCAATATTAGACGGCCATGGATTGGAGACTATGCCCGCCATGTCAAGCATCACCTTGTGCGCTGCATCGCGTATCCGGGCCGCATCCTCCTTGCGGGGGGTGTTGGGATCTGGCAGTATCGGGTCGCCCACATGGATGGTGAGCAACGGTTCGTCCTTGCTGAAGAATCTGCGCCATCCGGTGCGTGGCCTGAACGAAATCGCCATTGGAACAACGGGAAGGACGTATTTGCAGGCCATGTTGAAGGCGCCAATCTTGAAAGGCCGGATTGGAGCATAGAATTTCCAGCTGCAGCTTTCGGGGAATATGTGAATCCATTGCTTGCCGGAGTGCAGTTCCTCTATAGCCTGGTCAAACTTCCGGAGGCCACTGTAGTTGTCCGGGATGGCGATGCCGCCTATGTGTTTCATCAGAAAGCCGTCCTGGCCCTTAAACGGCTCGGAGTACATCGGAATCCACGCCATGCGGTAGCGCATCGCCTGCAACACGGAAATCATATCCCATCTGCCAATATGGTTGCAGACGGTCATCATACCGTTGGCAAAGAGCTTGCGGTTCTTGCGGATCTTGTCGCGGCCCTCAATCCTGAGTCCGTACCGGATGCGGTTGGCCGGGAAAGCCACAAACCAGGTGATACAATATATAATAATGTGCCAGATCTTGAATTTAAGCGACTTGTCAAGATAGGGATATGTAGCGTCAAACTTTATATCCTTGCATTTCCCCCGGATGGGGGCCATTTTCTTGAACGGGTCGTCTCCAGAGAAAATCTCGGACGGTTCAGGGACATACACCCCCTCCCTGACCTTGAAGTTGCGATACGCAGGCCCCAATGATGAATAGTCCTTTACCATACTTTGATTCTCAAAGTGTAAACACTCATGTAAAAACAAGTGCAAAAATAGCAAAAAAGTGATTGGGCCACATACCTGTCGTGTATTTTTTTTGTAAAAGCGGCGAAGGTTTTTCTATCTACACGATGATTTCAAGGATGTCATCCGGTTGACAAACTAACATCGTGCCTTTTCCACCGTCAGGCACGTTAGCAGAGGCAAGGCACACACCGCCAAAGCGGAAATCTTTTGTCATTTTGCACACATAATTTGTGTACTTTTGCCGCCTAATTTATTTTCACTCTTACATGAAACAGATTCTAACCTTTACACTTGCCATTGCCATGCTTTCAGGCGTCCTTGATGGCAAAGCACAAAACGCCGGTGCCGGCAAGGGAAACTCCTTCTATCTTAATTTCAAAGGAGGTATCGGCGTCGCACGGTGCGTTGACAGAAGTATTATCCCGTATTCCTTCTCAGGCCTTACAACAGGTTTTAATGGCGGTTTCACCGACGAATGGAAGCGCTGTCACATACAATTCGATTTCCAGTGGTCGAAAACATTCCTTTCAGAACCATCGGGGACCATGCATTGCTTTGTCCCAAAACTGGAGTTCCTTTACAGTTGCCTGAAGCCCTCCGAAAGCCGATGGCATTTCTGGTCGGGGGCGTCTGTGAGCAGCATTGTGGATTTCAAGAGCATCCCCGCTTTGCAGAATGCACAAGCAACATTATCGCTCTTCGGCAATTTTGCCGCAGAAGAGTTGGTGCAGTGCGATTTCGCTTACGACAAGAAAGACAAGTCCCATCCATGGATGACGGCTTACTTCAGGTTCTCGTTGCCCTTGTTCACCGTAGCCTCACGCCCCGGATACGCATACGTGCATGATCCACTTGGAGAGACCCATGCTCTCCGCATACTGATGAATTCCAATGAAACATCGTTCAAGATGTTTCCCGGGTATGCCACTGATTGGGGACTTACCGTCAACTTGCGCAACGGCAACCGTATCTCCTTTGGCCACAGCGTCAGTTTCCTCACCACTGGCAAAAAAAGCGTTTACCGTTACGACAACATTCTCAGCACCACATATATTCAATTCTTGTTCAAAATCTAATCCCATACTGTCATGAAAAAGATCAATTTCATCATATTTTGCCTTATTGCCATTGTCTTTTCCTCTTGCAGCGGCATATTTATGGAGAAAGACGAACTCAAGACACCGACCAATGTATTCGAATATCTTTGGAACCGGGTGGACCAACAATACACCTTTTTCGACGTCAAGGGGGTGAATTGGGATTCCATACACACTGTATATCGTCCGATGGTCTATGACGAGATGAGCGACGACAGCCTGTTCCGGGTTTGCGCCGCCATGTTGAATGTTTTGAGAGACGGGCACACCAACCTTTGGAGCGATTTTGACGTCATGCGCAGCGACACGATATCATATTGGGGAAGTGCCAACGGCTGCTTTGACGGGAATGTCGTCTTGCTTCACTATCTGACCCTGCAGGGTCACCAGACCGGCTCGCTGAGGCACAACGCCATTCGCGACGGCAAGGTGGCTTACATCCGTTACAGCTCCTTCTCTTCGGATATAAGTGACGAAGAACTCAAATACATTGCGAATCAGTACAAAGATTGCGACGGCATGATTCTCGACTTGCGTCAAAACGGCGGCGGCAGCATCACAAACCTGACCCAGCTGGTCAGACTGTTCGACTGCCACAAACAGCCACTCTACTCGGTGCAGCACAAGGCAGGGCCTGGCCACAACGACTTCACCCCAGCACAGGTCCGTTACGCCCCCGATTCCAGCATTTTAGGCAAAAAGCCCTATATCAAGCCGGTGGCAGTGCTCATCGACCGCGGCTCGTTCAGCGCGACCTCTTATTTTGCCCTGTGTACGCAGGCATTCGACAATGTGAAGCTTTTCGGAGACTACACTGGCGGCGGCACAGGCCTGCCCAACGGTGGCATGCTACCCAATGGCTGGCGTTACCGTTTCAGCTGCACCCGGACCATTGCCCTTGACGGCGGCAATTACGAGAACGGCGTTCCGCCTGAAGTGAGGGTCATCCTTGACCCCGCCGCCGTGGCGCAAGGCAAAGACAACATCATTGAAACAGCTGCTGACTGGATCCAGTCTGGCGGCGGTGCCATCGCATTGTCGAGATAAAAGGAAACAATCCCCTACTCCTGTTATTGGGAGAAACGTTACTATTTTGGGTGGTTATATACCTGATGGCACCAGACCTGCATGAGCAGGTCTCTAAGCAACGTTTTTTTCCAACGCCTCCCTTTCGCGGCGAGCAGGTTTCTTGCATCTTGGATGCCGACTCCTGCGCCGCGAGAGGGTATCGGTGCCGTCGTCCCACCCCACATTGCGCTCCTTCGTCGCTTGTGTGGGGTTATTGAGAGGATGTCCCTCCGGGACAATAGAGGTAATCATTTTCCTTGAGCAGCCCCGGCAGGGGCAAGAGCTTGGTAGCGCTGCAACCCCTGGGATGGGATGCGTGCGCGGGAAAATCGCGGCGCGGGAGAACGTTGAGACGAGGTTGCAGGTTGCTCGCCACGAAACGGATGAAGGGTTCGACGAGCCCGCGTGAGGGATTGAAGCGGAAATGATTTTGGTGGGAATGCGTTCCCTGGCGAGACGGAGGTTCCGCTTGACGCTTCGCGTCTCGCGGGATGGTGGTGGGTCTTAAACCAAAATTATTGGAGCGGAAAGCCCGACGGCGCGGCGGCATTTGATGGCGTGTGCGAATGTGACATAATTCCCGCCGCCGCGCCGGCACGCCCAAATCAAAAAAAAGATGCAAAAGCCCTGATTTATGCCATCAAGTATATAATTCCCTTATTTTGTAATCTCCTCAACAGTCTCTGACGGCGTGTCGGCGACAATCTCGCCGCCTTCCGGCGCGAAATAGGCCCCGAAGAAGACCTGTACCACGATGCGCAAAATGGTATAGGCGGGCACAGCGAAAATCATGGCGAAGATGCCGCCCACATACCCGGCCATCAAGATGACGATGAAAATCTCCAACGGATGCGTCTGGGTGCGCTTGCCGTAAATGGTGGGCTGCAGGACGAAGTCGTCGAGGAGCTTGGTGGCGACAATGATGCACAACACCTTGACGATGGTGTTCACAATATAAGCCGACTCGGGTGCGGCAGGGATGAGTGACGTGACCGATATGACCACAGCGGCGGCGGCAGCGATGAGGGGGCCCACAAACGGGATGATGTTCAACAGACCACCGATGGTGCCGATGAGCGGCGCATTGGGCACGCGGAAGATGAGACAGAGCAACATTTCGATCAATCCCACACAAAGCATATCAATGAACACGCCGATAAAGTAGGAGGAGAGCTGTTTGCCCGTAGCATCCAAAATATTGGAAAAATCGTTCCTATATCGGGTGGGAATCCAATTACCGAGCATCTTGAAGAAGATACCGTGGTCTTTCAGCGCAAAAAAGGTCATGAACAGCACGGAAAAGAGCCCGATGAAGAAAGCCTTGGCCACGCCCATGGTGTCGCGCACAACATTCGACATGTCAATCTGCTGGAACAGGCGCTGGACCTCTTCCGAGACAAAAGTGGAGAAATGCTCCCCGTCGTTGAGGAATCCGAACTTCTTGAGCAGAGGGTCCAACTGGTTGAGCCAATCCTCAAACCCCGAGTTGAGGGCCGTGGGATCGATGGCCATGATGGAGGTCACCTCCCGGACAATGACCGGAACGAGGAAATAGATAACCATGAAAATGGCCATAAAGATGACAATCAAGGTGATGGCAGCGGCCAGGGAAACAGGGAAAGGTTTGCCTTTGATCTTGATACGTCCCAGCAGGCGCATGAGCGGCTTGCCCAAAAAGGAAAGCGCCAGAGCGACAAGCATGTATATCATGATGTCGAAAAAAAACCACCCCAAGAAGACAATGATCGCAAGGATAGCGATGATGGCAATGATGCTCTTAGTGCTTTTCATTCTTTTTTTCTTTTGGAGCCTTACTCTTTTTGGCGCGTTTTTCCTTTACTGCCTTTCCCTTGCGACGCGGCGTATTGAAGTCTTGTTTGTATGCAAGAGCCACACCCGCCGTATAACGGATCTGGTCGTTCTGATAGTAAAAGGTCTCGTCCCGCTGGCCGATATAAGTGTAGGCCTTCACCTTCCAAGTGCCCTCCCTGTTGATGTTGTAGTTCACGGTGAAGTCGCCATACATGTTGTACAAAGCCTGCGTATTTCTGTCATCGTAGTAACCGATACTGGTCTCCAATGTCATACGGTCCTTGAGCAGGTTGGCGCTGCCGGTGACACCGTACTCCGCCGAGCTCGTTTCCGTGGCCTGGTTATAGGTAATGCCAAACGAACCGTTCCGCGTCGCAAAGAAATCCTTAAGCATATTATTGACAATATTGCTGAACATATTCATGCCCGGAATGCCAGACGAGACTTCGAGGCTGTTCGGCATGAAGCTGTTTGTCACGAGGAAATAGGCAAATTGACGGGTTAAATTCTCCTTATTGGTCGTATCAATGGCCGTGAAGAACATGTTAGAAAGTTCCTCGTTGCTGTTGGGCAGCTCAAAACTGAAGGTGGGTTCGATGCGCTGCATGATAGGCCCATTAAGGTGAAGGTAGGCATTGACATTGGAGGTGCCGCTTCCAATATAATCCGCCGGGATAATGCTGGACAACGATGTCTTGGAACTTTTATAGGCACTCATATTGACCGTCATGTCATCCAGCGGACCGTCGAAGTGAATGCTGCCGCCAGGCACCAAGGTAAAGCGTGAATTGACGATGTTAAAGAGCGAAATCTTGAAATCGCCCGAATGAAGGCCGAGATCGCCATAGAGGTTGAGCTCACCGTCTCTGTAGAGAAGCTGGAACTTGCCGTCGGCGCGGGCATTCATCGTACCACCGATGGACTCCAAAAAGAGCACCACGTCGGCATCATTGGTCACATTGAACGTGAAATCAAAGTCCAAGGCTGTTGATGACTTTTTTTTGTCAAAAACCTCCTCGGAAGGATCCTGTTCCCATTGTTTTGGAGTGAAGACAATGGCATTGGATTGCGACGCCGTACTGGCAGAGGTAACCTGCAGCACGATGCGCGTCCCGTCAAGCGTACGCAAATTGGGTCCTAAAAAGACAATATGGTTCTCATCACCTTTTATGGAAACATCCCCGGAGACAATGCCGTCGCCATAAAAGACAGCGGTTGGACTTTTGGGAGCGTTCAACACCATTGCCCGGTCTGTATGGATGCCCAAGTCTATGACCATATCCTTGAAAAAACGGTGCTTGATGCTACCCGTCATCGTGGCCTTGTCGCCATTTTTGTCAAGAATTTGCATATCGTCAAAAAAGATGCCCTCCGAATTAAACCGGATATCCTGATTCTTGACATAGTACGTTGTGCCCAGAGCCGCAATACCCATAAGCACATCCACCGCCGTGACATTCCCCTCCAAATAGGTGGCTTTCGGATTGGCGACAAATGAGAGTTTCCCCGAGGCTGTTCCCGTAAAGACATCGCTGAAGGAAGACAAGAACGGTGCTATAAAACCGACCTGCAAGGTGTCAAAGACGGCCTGTGCGGTGAAATTCTTCTTGTCGGTCTCGTAACGGCCATTCAAATAGGCAATGGTATTGGCTTCATTTTGGAAATCTCGATAGGAATAGTCTTGCACATTGACATGTGCATTGTTCTCGTTTTGGAAAATGCCTCCACTAAATCCGACGCCACCCGTCGTGTCAAGACCTGCCACCACAAACAAATCGCCCATTTTCGAATTGTTGAACATGAACTCGTCAGCCAAAACTTTACCAAAAACAATCATTCTGTCCTTGGGATAGATCATGTTGGCATCCAGAGAGAGTGTACCTCCAAGGCCCAAGTCGCCGGCAATGGAATTCAAAACCCCCAAGTCAAAATCATGGGCTTGCACATGCAGCCGGTCGCGTGTTCCCTTGTTGAATTTACCATCCACCGAAATATTACTGTTCCCATTATGAAGCAGCAGGTCACTCACGGAAACGGAACCGTTTTGCACATGAATATCATTGTCATCGTTAAACTGCCATGCCATATCGTTAAGATACAGCACCGAATTCCGAAGATTGAAGGCGATATCGTCCACATCGGCAAGGTTGATGCTGCCGGCCAGCCGCGAAACACTGCTCTTCTTCTTGTTAAACTCATTGAACCACTCAAGCTTGTATTGTATGGAGTCATTCAAGGCGGTCGCCTTCAGGTCCACATCGGTGAACGGCATACGCGTTTTACCCAACACAGCCAAGATAGAATCCGATTTCAGCACGAGGTCAAGACTCTTGGTGGTAGATGCATTTCCATCCAAGACAAGGTTATGCACGGCAAACTTGTTCCGGATTCCAAAGAAAGGCACATCCGCCTGAATCTTGTCTGCACGATGGTCGGAAGTGATGGCTAAGTCCACGGTGGAATTTGGAGCAATGAAGACATCCGGCATAAGCATGCGCAGCACGTTCCAAGAACGATATGTGGTGACATGCATGTTCAAGAAACCGGGTTCGGCATTCTCTGCCTGAGGAATATTCACAGCGACATCCGCTGTGTTGGACGAGACCAACTTCGGGAAAAAGGTGTGGGCGAGATTCCGCAATGTATCCTTTATGCTGTTAAGGTGGTAACTCGTCTCAAGAGTTGCATTGGCGATGCCAGAAGCGAGGATATATTTGTGGGTATTCTCGGTGTTGAATGCCGTCAAGCGAATACGATCGCCGAGCAGGCTGTCGCTATTGGAATATATGCGAATATTATCACAGGCGGCATAGCCGTTGACATTCTCGAGATTGCTTCCGTGCAAGGCCACGGCAAAGTTGTCAAACGAGACCTTCAGCTGAGGATTCTGCTGGAGGTTGTAGATTAACTTGTCAAGACCCTTGGCCTTGGAGGAGTCAATGGCGGGCAACTTGAGCGCAATAGCACCGGCATCGAGTTTGTCAAGCGAGACAGTGCCCTGCAGGGAGGGCATATCGCCGGTAAGGTCGAGCTGGGCAATGGCATTGCCCTTGAAATTAGGGTCGTTGCCGACGACCGTGCAGTTATAGAATTTGTCTTGGTAGTCAGCCTTGATTTTGGTGTTACGCAACCGATAGCCCCGGAGGTCGAAATGCTGGACATCACCGGAAAGATGCGCCTTCAATGTCTTGAAATTGTCGGCATCCAGCGTCGCCGAGGCCATCTCTCCATCCACAGAAAGATGCGCTCCAGTGGTACCCAAGATCTTGGATTTGTTAGTCAGACGAGCGAGATTCATACTCGGTGAAGATACGGAACCTTCAAACTGCAATTTGCCATCTTCCACAAAAGTTCCAAGGTTTGCATACAGCTTGCCTAACGAGGTATTGGCATCGACTTGCGCATCAAATACAGAGGGTGTGCCGGAGAAAAAGCACTTGAGCGAAGTGTTCCCAAACTTGGCCACTGTTTTGTTAATGGGGATCTTCTTACCTCCGGGCAGTGTAAAATTGGCCAACTCCGGAATATTGACCTGCGAAGAGTCGATGTTGGCCGTTATTTGCGCCCGCTTGAAGTTCAAAATGTCCTTACAGGCAAGATCGCCATTGAGCTGCGTACCCATACCCCATCCCGCATGCAGGCCGATGAGACGGAAATCACGGATTGGTCCCTCAAAACGGTCCGCCTCTATCATCAAAGTCTCATCCATCCCCTTCAGGGAGGGCGCATGCGCCACCACATCCTGCATTCCTAACTGTGAAGGATGTATGGATGTCTTGAAATAGACCGAATCCACAAACTCGCCCATACCGGACCAGTCGGGATAATAGAACGCCAAGTCCATGTTCAAGTCACTATGGGGAGTGACGAGTCTCATCTTATCGAAAATCAGGGAGGTGTCACAAATGGAGAAATCACCCTTGCCATCTGTCAGCGAAAAGCCATTGTACTGGTTGTAGGCCAAGTGGTTGAACTTAGCAGCGATTGTTGTGAAGCCCTTTGAGAGCACCTTGAAATCGTCACAGTCCATGTGTACGTCTGACAACTCATAATAGGCATAGTCTATGTCCGGATTGTCCTTCGTATCCATGACCTTACGCTGGTCGTCATTGACAATGGCGACACGGCTGTTGGCAAGTTTCAGGTTCGTAGCTGTTAGCAGGAATTGGGAGTGGGTCTCCTTGTGGGGAAACACCTTTGCCCAAACGGCAAAATTGACACTCGGCTCTCCGGCGTACTTGCGCACCACCACATTGGCCTTGTAAAGGTCGATTTGATGGAAAACAAGCTTAAGAGGTTTGAGTTTGAAATAGTTGAGCCGACCTTTAACCGTGCCCACAAAGATCATGTCGTTGTGGTGGTGATCGCAGATGCGAAAGTCGTGGGCGACAAGCTTAAGTGTGGGAGTGATGTGGATGTCCTTCATGGAAATCTCTGTGCCCCATTTTTCAGTCAGCTTGTCCGTGACTTTACCGACGACGAAGGTTTGAACAGAAGGCACGAAGAGCAGCCCCACGACGATGAGGTCGAGGAGAAGAAAAGCGATGAGGATCCACATGATCACTTTCCAGAATTTTTTTCTACTTTTGCCGCTCAAAATTTAGAGGTTATGTCCGTTTACATTTTAGGTATCGAATCCTCCTGTGACGACACGTCGGCTGCCGTTGTTGAAGGGACCACGATTTTGTCCAATGTCATTGCCTCACAGCGAGTTCACGCCGAATATGGGGGTGTGGTGCCGGAGTTGGCGTCACGCGCCCACCAGCAGAATATCATCCCTGTGATAGACACGGCATTGAAGCGCGCAAAGATAAACAAAAATCAGTTATCCGCCATCGCATTCACAAATGGTCCAGGACTTTTGGGGTCATTGTTGGTCGGGAGTTCCTTTGCCAAGGCGATGTCCTACTCTCTGGACATACCGCTCGTCGAAGTGGACCACCTCCAGGCGCATGTGCTGGCCAATTTCCTGGACAAGCCCGGTGAGGAGCGCGCACACCCGTCGTTCCCGTTCCTCTGCCTCACCGTGTCGGGCGGCCACACGCTCCTATTGCAAGTCAACGACTATTTCGACATGCAGCGGTTAGGGTGTACCATTGACGATGCGGCGGGCGAGGCCTTCGACAAGGCCGCCAAGATCTTAGGGCTCCCCTACCCCGGCGGCCCGGTCATCGACAAATACGCGCAGGAGGGAGATCCTAAGCGCTTCCAGTTCGCCATCGCGCACGTGCCCGGCCTCGACTACAGTTTCAGCGGACTGAAGACCTCTTTTCTCTATTTTATACGCGACAATCTCAAGGAGAATCCCAACTTCATTGAAGAGAACATCCATGACTTGGCGGCTTCCATCCAGTATGCCATTGTGAAATCGCTGATGGATAAGGTGAAAAAAGCGATGAGGGAGACGCCCTGCAAGGACTTTGTGCTGGCGGGCGGAGTCTCCGCCAACTCCGGCTTGCGCAACGCTGCCGCCGACGTGGCACGCCGTTACCGCAAGAATCTCTTCCTGCCCACCTTGGACCTCACCACCGACAACGCCGCCATGATTGCCGTCTGCGGCTATTTCAAATACCACAAGGGAGAGTTCGTCGGAGTGGACACAGTGCCATACAGCAGCCGAAAATAACCAGGGCAACATATGCTGGCCTTGCTGCCGTAAAATCAAAAAGGCCACCGTGCGGTGGCCTTGAGGTATCAGGAAGATATGTGTGTACTATTCAGCGGCGGGAGCTTCGTTCACCGTCTCGGCTGCAGCTTCGGCAACGGGCTCGGCGGGAGCCTGTGCAGACTTCTTGCTGCTACGACGGGTACGGGTGCTCTTCTTCTTGGCGCCAGATTCCACAGTGTAGTTCTCGTTATAGTCAACGAACTCCATCATGCACATCTCGGCATTGTCACCCTTACGGAAGCCTGTCTTGAGGATGCGTGTGTAACCGCCCGGACGGGTGGCCACCTTCGGAGCGATCTCGCGGAACAACTCCGTGACGGCATACTTGTTGTGCAACTGGCTGAAAACGATACGACGGGAGTGCGTGGTGTCGTTCTTGCAGCGGGTAACCAACGGCTCCACATATTTTCTCAACTCCTTGGCCTTGGCCAGGGTGGTGTTGATTCTCTTATGCATGATGAGGGACGTGGCCATATTGGACAGCATGGCCTTCCGATGGGCGTCCGTTCTTCCTAAATGGTTGATTCTTTTTGCGTGTCTCATTGTTCTTACTCGTTATCTAAGTTATATTTTGAAATATTCATACCAAATTCCAAACCTTTGGATTTGACCAATTCCTCGAGTTCTGCGAGGGATTTCTTTCCAAAGTTGCGGAATTTCAAAAGGTCGCTCTTGTGGATGGCCACCAAATCGCCAAGGGTCTCAAGCTCTGCCGACTTCAAGCAGTTGAGGGCTCTGACAGAGAGGTCCATATCGACGAGCTTGGATTGGAGGATCTGGCGCATCAGCATGGAATCCTCGTCAACAACGTCTGACTCCTCGGTCTGTTCGGGAGTGTCAAGCGCAATCTTCTCGTCGGAGAAGAGGGCAAAGTGTTGAATGAGGATTTTGGCAGCCTCCTTGAGGGCATCCTTCGGATGGATGGAACCGTCGGTCTCCACATCGAGGATCAGTTTCTCGAAGTCAGTCTTCTGTTCCACACGATAGGGCTCAATCACATACTTCACATTCTTGATGGGGGTATGGATGGAGTCGATGGCGATGACATCGATGCCTTCATGCAGCGTCCTGTTGTCCTCGACGGGCACATAGCCTCTGCCCTTGTCGATGGTGATTTCCATGACGAGACGCACAGAGGGTTCCATGCGGCAGATGAGCTGGTCGGTGTTGAGGACCTGGAAGAAGTTGAGGAAGCGGTTGATGTCACCGGCCATGAAGGTTTCCTGGCCGGAGATGACGATGGTAGCCTTCTCGGAATTGTTGTTCTCAATCTTGTTCTTGAAGCGAACTTGTTTGAGGTTGAGGACGATGTCGATAACATCTTCCATCACGCCGGCGATAGAGGAGAACTCTTGGGAAACGCCCTCGATCTTGACGGAGGTAATGGCATAGCCTTCCAATGAAGAGAGCAGCACGCGGCGCAGGGCGTTGCCAATGGTGACGCCGTAGCCTTGCTGCAAGGGACGAAATTCAAATATGCCGTGAAAATCGTCGGCCTCGTTCATGATGACCTTGTCCGGTTTTTGAAATGTTAATATTGCCATTGTTCTGTTTTTTAATTTGTGATCTGTAATTAATGTAATGTGAACTGTGAGCTGTGAACTGTGATCCGGTAAGGTTCTTGGTTCTGATCACTGTTCACTAATCACTGATCACTATTTGGAATACAACTCGACGATTGCCTGTTCGTTGATGGTCTCAGGGATTTCCTCTCTCTGCGGGTAGTTCATGAACTTGCCAACCATCATGTTGCCGTCCCATTCGAGCCAAGGATGGTTCATAGCCTTACCACTGAGGGAGTTGGTGACCACTTCTAAGGCTTGGGAGCGTTCGCGGACCTCCACGGTGTCGCCAGGGACGAGCAGACGGGAAGGAATGTTACAGATCTGGCCGTTCACGGAGATGTGTCTGTGGTTGACCAGCTGGCGGGCTGCGGCGCGAGACGGGGCGATGTTCAAGCGGAACACCACATTGTCGAGGCGGGACTCGATGAGCTGCATCAAGTTCTGGCCGGTGACACCCTTCTTGCTGGCTGCCAAGCGGAAGATCTTGCGGAACTGGCGCTCCAGAATGCCGTAGGTGTATTTTGCTTTTTGCTTCTCCTGCAACTGCATGCCGTATTCGGAGAGCTTGGAACGTCTTCTGGACTGGCCATGCTGACCGGGAGCATAGTTGCGTCTTTCGAAGTACTTGTCAGGACCGTAAATCGGTTCCTTGAATTTTCTTGCGATTTTGGTTTTGGGGCCTGTATATCTTGCCATAATTCTAAATTTTCTATTGTTATAAAAAAATGATGTTCAACTATACTCTTCTGTGTTTGGGAGGACGACAACCGTTATGAGGAAGCGGAGTCACGTCGGTGATCTCTTCCACCATGATACCCGTCGTGTTGATGGAACGGATGGCGGATTCACGACCTTGTCCGGGGCCCTTCACATAGACCTTAACCTTGCGCAAACCGAGGTCGTAAGCAACCTTGGCACAATCTTGGGCAACCATTTGGGCTGCATACGGAGTGTTCTTCTTGGAACCTCTGTATCCCATCTTACCGGCGGAAGACCAGGAGATCACCTGACCGTCGTTGTTGGTAAGAGAGACGATGACATTATTAAAAGAGGCATAAATGAACGCTTTTCCTGAAGCATCAATTCTGACAACTTTCTTCTTGGATGTTTTTGTATTCTTTGCCATAATTATATGTTTTCTCTATCCATGTAATTGATTAATAACTACTTCGTCGCTTTCTTCTTGTTAGCAACAGTTTTCTTGCGTCCTTTACGCGTACGTGCGTTGTTCTTGGTGCTTTGACCGCGCACCGGTAAACCCAAACGGTGACGAATACCTCTGTAGCAACCGATATCCATCAAACGCTTGATGTTCATCTGCTCTTCGGATCTGAGCGGTCCTTCCACCTTCATCTCGTTAACCAAACCACGGATTACTGCCAACTCATCGTCATTCCATTCATTTACCTTCTTGTCCCAGCTGATACCGGCCTTCGTCAGAATCTTTTGAGCAGTGCTTCTGCCGATTCCGTAGATGTAGGTCAAACCGATCTCGCCATGCTTGTTTTTAGGTAAATCAATACCTGCAATTCTTGCCATATTACTTTATTGTTTTATTGAGTTAATAATTATTTTATCCTTGACGTTGTTTCATCTTGGGGTTCTTCTTGTTAATCACGTAAACCACGCCGTGGCGCTTCACCACGATACAGTCATCTGATCTCTTCTTTACTGATGCTCTTACTTTCATTGTTTTATTTCTTTTTATTGTTATTTTTTTATTGAATGCTGTTCAAAAATCACACCTTATAACGGAAGGTGATTCTTCCTTTGGTGAGGTCGTAGGGGGACATGGCCACTTGTACTTTGTCGCCAGGCAGGATCTTGATGTAATGAAGACGCATCTTGCCGGAGAGGTGGGCGATAATCTCATGTCCGCTTTCAAGTTGGACGCGGTAGAGGCCATTGCCGAGGGCTTCCGTCACAATGCCGTCTAAATCGAATGATGATTGCTTAGCCATAATCGTATATTTTAGTAGAGTTCTGTCGTTCCTAAAACCTCACCGAGGGGCTTGTAGGAGGAGATGACCTCCGTGCCCTTGTCGGTGATAATCAACTGATGTTCAAAATGGGCGGCGGGCTTGTGGTCCTGGGTGCGGATGGTCCATCCGTCGCGCTCCATGTAAATCTTGCGGGAACCGAGGGTAATCATCGGCTCGATGCAGATGCACATGCCGGGCTGCAGATGGTCGCCGGTGTGAGGACGGCCGAAATTGGTGATGTCCGGACGCTCATGCATATCCTTTCCGATGCCATGACCGCAAAGCTCGCGTACGACGCCATAATTGAACTGTCCCACGTATGTCTCCACCGTGTGCCCGATGTCGCCCACCGTATTGCCGGCAGTGGCGACATTGATAGCACGGATAAGGGACTCCTTGGTGCGTTCCAGCAGGAGGCGCACTTCCTCTTTCACCTCGCCGACGGCGAAGGTGTAGCAGAAGTCGCCATGGAATCCGTCCAACAGAGCTCCGCAATCCACGGAGATGATGTCGCCGTCCTTCAGCACGTCACCCTGTTTGGGGATGCCGTGTACCACGACGTCGTTGACGGAAAGGCAGAGGGAAGCGGGGTATCCTTCGTATCCCTTGAATGAGGGGATAGCGTGGTGGTCGCGGATGCACGTCTCGCCCACTTGGTCGAGGTACAGCAAGGGCACGCCCGGCTGTATGTGCTTGGCCACCTCGGCAAGCGTGACGGCCACCACATTGGCGCTCCGTTTCAGCTTCTCGAAGTCCTCTTCGCTCTTATATTTGATCCTGCGGAACATCGTCATTGTTGATTATCCTCCATAAACACCGCCCAAGCGGCCTTTGATTCTACCGGATTTGGTCAAACCATCATAATGTCTCATCAACAGGTGGCTCTCGATCTGCTGGAGGGTATCCAACACGACGCCGACCATAATGAGCAGGGAGGTACCGCCGAAGAACTGGGCAAACTGCTGGTTCACGCCGAAGTGACGGACGATGGCGGGCAGCACAGCCACGATACCCAAGAAAATGGAACCGGGCAGGGTGATGCGGGACATGATCTTGTCAATCAGCTCAGCCGTCTGCTTGCCAGGCTTGGTACCGGGGATAAATCCACCGTTCTTCTTCAAGTCCTCGGCAATCTGCTGCGGGTTGATGGTGATAGCGGTATAGAAATATGTGAAGGCCACGATGAGCAGGAAGAAGACAATGTTATAACCGAAACGGTTATAGTCAATGAAACTGCTCCAGAAGCCGGAAGTGGTCTCAGTGGAGATGTTGACGAAGGTCAAGGGGATGAACATGATAGCCTGGGCGAAGATGATCGGCATCACGCCGGCTGCATTGACCTTGAGGGGAAGATAGTTGCGGACACCGCCGTACTGCTTGTTGCCAACCACACGCTTGGCGTATTGGACGGGCACGCGACGGGTACCTTGGACCAGCATGATACAGACGCCGATGATGACCATCATGAGGACGATCTCAAGGATGAAAATAATCGGACCACCATTCATCTCGCTGATACGTGCCACGAACTCAGCGCGGAGAGCGTACGGCAGACGGGCGATGATACCAATCATAATGATCATGGAAATACCGTTGCCGATACCGTTGTCCGTGATTCTCTCACCGAGCCACATGATAAACAGGGTGGCGGAGATGAGGAGGATGAAGGCGGCAATGGCGAACGCCGAAAAGCCGAGGATGCGGGTTTGGAGCATCGAGGGGGCAATGGCGCCGGGGAACTGGTTGGTGAGCTGGGCGATGTAAGCCGGGGCCTGGATGGCCAGCACGAGCACCGTCAGATAACGGGTGATCTGGTTGATCTTCTTACGGCCGCTCTCACCTTCCTTTTGAAGACGCTGGAAGTAGGGCACTGCCAAGGTCATCAACTGCACGATAATGGATGCAGAGATGTACGGCATGATACCCAAGGCGAAAATGGAGGCGTTGGAGAATGCACCACCGGAGAAGAGGTCCAACATGCCGAGCAGACCCTTCTGGGCAGCGCTGGTGAATGCGGACAGACCGCCAGGGTTGATGCCCGGCAGCACGACGTGTGCACCAAAACGATAAATCAGGATGATGAAGAGCGTGTAGAGAATTCTCTTTCTCAGGTCTTCAATCCTGAAAATGTTTTTTATTGTTTCTATGAATTTTTTCATCGTTGACTAATGTTAGGTTAAAGATTATTCTGCCGGGGTCTCTTTCGGGGCGTTGAGCAGGACGACGGTGCCGCCAGCCTTCTCGATGGCCTCTTTTGCCTTTGCGGAGAACTTGTCAGCCGTCACGTTGACCTTGGCTGTGAGTTCACCCTTGGCGAGGATGGCGATACGGTCTCTCTTCTTGGCGAGGCCGTTGTCGATGAGCACTTGGAGATTCACATCGGTGATGTTCTTCTCAGCCAGTCTTTGGAGCGTGCTCACATTGATGGCGTTATATTCCACGCGATTAATATTCTTGAATCCTCTCTTGGGGAGAATACGGTAGATGGGCATTTGACCGCCTTCGAAGCCGATCTTGCGGCTATAGCCGGAACGAGATTGAGCGCCCTTGTTACCACGGGTGGAAGTGCCGCCCTTGCCGGAGCCCTGGCCTCTGCCTATTCTTCTTTCACGATGGGTTGAATTCTCTGCTGGTTTTAAGTTGTGTAAGTTCATTCTCTTAAAAAATCTAATGTTATTAATCTCGTTGTTATTCTTCCTCTACAGAAACAAGGTGCTTGATGGCATCGACAATGCCGAGGATTTGGGGCGTGGCCTCATGCTCGACAGTCTGGTGCATTTTGCGCAGACCAAGTGCTTCCAGTGATTTCTTTTGGCGGGCGGGTCTGTCCACCGCGCTTCTTACTTGTGTGATTTTAATCTTTTTCATTCCCTACGAAATTTTTATTGTTATTGTTTTTATTGTTTATATCAAAAAAAAATAGCGCACTTTTGGAAGGAAAATGCAACTATTCTAATCATTCGAAACCATAAGAAACCGTCCCTCATACCTATCATTCTATTTCAATACAGTCCGTGAAATCAGATAGTTACAAACAAATTTCGCGTCAACGAAACATGCTTCTGCATTCCACTTCAAAAAAGCGTGCAAAGATACACTTTTTATAATACAATCAATATGCTTGAAATATTTTTTTTCTGATGCGAAAAACATCATTTTCGCGACCTATGACTTGGCGGTGTTATCCTCGCAAACCGATTGGCACGCCGTTCCGTCCAGAAGTCGTAATAGTTGCCCCCATTTTTCATGAAAAGAAGATGCAACACCGATGGGATGCCTATAATAAATAGGTATAGTGGTCCGAAAATCATGGAATCGACAGCATGCCCGTCCATCTCGTGGCGGATGGTGAAGTCGTCACGGATGCTGTCGGGGTGGAAGATGGCGAAGTTGCCCAGCGAGACACCACTGGCATTGTCGGGGAACCTGCTGCCCGCAACCCCAATGCAGTAGTTGCGGCGCGCCACCACCCGCAGCTTGCCGATAAACGGCAACACGGCCAGTGCCACCAGGTTTTGTGGCAGCTGCCACAGGAAGAGGATGGCGAACAGAATGGCGACGGGGAGCTTACGTAACATGGGACTTTTAGGTTGGGACCGGGGTTTGGGCGTTAAAAATGGAGTGGCAAAGATAGGATTTTTTCAGACAAATCGGGAGGTGACATTTTGGCAGGCGGACAAAGATCATTTTGGCAGAGTCGGATGACAACAAGTTTGGCACAGAATTTGCATTACAACGGCGCATTCATTTGCAAACACAAAAAAATAATATAAGAACTAAAAACACAAAATTATGAAATGCAACATTAAACCATTAGCAGACAGGGTTTTAGTAAAACCCGCCGAAGCCGAGCAGAAAACTGCTGGCGGCATCATCATTCCTGACACCGCCAAGGAGAAACCCCAGAAGGGCGTTGTTGTCGCCGTGGGTCCCGGCAAGAAAGACGAACCCATGACCGTGAAAGTGAACGACAATGTGCTCTATGGGAAATATTCCGGCACAGAGATCCAACTCGACGGCGAGACCTATCTCATCATGAAGGAGAGCGACATTTATGCGGTGTGTTAGTTAGTGATCAGTGATTAGTGATCAGTGATCAGTGATTTGAGACCGGAGAACATAAGTCATTTTTTATTCCAAGTCTAAAGTCCATGGTCAATAATCTAACGGTTAAAAAAAAGAATAACAAATAAAACAACAATAACAATGGCAAAAGAAATTAAATACAACTGGGAAGCCCGCGAGGGTTTGAAAAAAGGTGTTGACGCATTGGCAAATGCTGTCAAGGTCACATTGGGACCCAAGGGTCGTAATGTCATCATCGACAAGAAATTCGGTGCTCCGCAAATCACGAAGGACGGTGTCACCGTGGCAAAGGAGATTGAGCTGAAGGAAGCCATCGAGAACATGGGCGCACAGATGGTCAAGGAGGTTGCCTCCAAGACCAACGACCAGGCCGGTGACGGCACCACCACCGCCACGGTGTTAGCACAGGCCATCTTCAACACTGGCCTGAAGAACGTCACCGCCGGAGCCAACCCCATGGAGTTGAAACGCGGCATCGACAAGGCCGTCGCCACCGTCGTGGAGAATCTCAAGGGGCAATCTGTCGAAATCAACGACAGTCACGAGAAAATCGAGCAGGTGGCCACCATTTCTGCCAACAACGACAGCGAAGTGGGCAAGGTCATCGCCGAGGCTATGCAGAAAGTGAAGAAAGAGGGTGTCATCACCATCGAAGAGGCAAAAGGCACCGACACGACCGTCAAGATCGTGGAGGGCATGCAATTCGACAGAGGATACATCTCCCCGTACTTCGTCACCGACACCGAGAAGATGGAGGCCGTTTACGAATCCCCCTATATCTTGATTTACGACAAGAAAATCAGCAACATGAAGGAGTTCCTGCCCATTTTGGAAAAGATTGTCCAATCGGGTCGTCCTTTGCTGATCATCTCCGAAGATGTTGACAGCGAAGCTCTTGCCACCCTGGTGGTGAACCGTCTGCGCGGCGGCCTGAAGATCGTGGCCGTCAAGGCTCCGGGCTTCGGCGACAGAAGGAAAGAGATGTTGGAAGACATCGCCATCCTGACTGGCGGCACCGTCATCTCCGAAGAGAAGGGCTTCAAGCTCGAAGACGCGACCATCGAGATGCTCGGCATCGCCGAGAAGATCACGGTGGACAAGGAGAACACGACCATCGTGAGCGGCAAGGGCAACAAGGATACCATCGCAGCCCGTATCGCCCAGATCAAGGCCCAAATCGAGAAGACCACCTCCGACTACGACCGTGAGAAGTTGCAAGAGCGTCTGGCCAAGCTGGCCGGCGGCGTGGCCGTCATCTATGTCGGCGCCGCTTCCGAGGTCGAGATGAAGGAGAAGAAGGACCGCTACGACGATGCTTTGCACGCCACCCGTGCAGCCATCGAAGAGGGCATCATCCCCGGCGGCGGTGTGGCCTACATCCGCGCCATCAGCTCCCTGAAAGGTTTGAAAGGCGAGAACGAGGACCAGGCCATCGGTATCGAAATCGTGCGCCGCGCTCTCGAAGAACCTCTTCGTCAAATTGCCGACAACGCCGGCAAGGAGGGTTCCGTCATCGTCAACGCAGTCCGCAAGGGCAAAGGCGACTTTGGCTACAACGCCCGCATCGACCAGTTCCAGAACATGATCGAAGCCGGTGTCATCGACCCGACGAAGGTCTCCCGTGTGGCCCTCGAGAATGCCGCCTCCATCGCCGGCATGCTGCTGACCACGGAGTGCGTGCTTTCCGAAATCAAGGAGGAAGCTCCGGCTGCCCCCATGGGCGGCATGAACCCTGGAATGCAAGGAATGTACTAATATTCATTGTTTTATCTAAGTTTTTATTAGGCGAGGGGTCGGCACAATGCCGACCCCTCGCTTTCTTTATGGTTTTACAACCTTGCCGACATATATGGTCTCGCTTCCAGAGACGACACGCAGCAGGTAAAGGCCCGGCGAGAGCCCTTCCATGGGGACAGAACCGTCAGCACCCAACCGCCGCGTCTGCACCAGCCGTCCTGAAAGGTTGTAAAACTCGGCCACCAGATCGGAGGCCGTACCCTGCTTCGACCGTATGCCGAGCGTGCCAAAGCAGTGTCGTTCAAAAGGCGAGTACGAGATGGCTGACATCAGACCGGCATTATTCTCCGCTCTCACACATATACGTGCCGTAAAGGGGGTACTCAAACGGATGGGCGCAAAACAACTTGTCTGCAATCCGACAGACGTCCAAACCAACTTGTAGGGATATTCCACGTCTCGAAACTCCACCAAATAATGGTAAGCCTTGATGCCCGAGTGAACATCCTCCGACGGGCTCCATTCGGCATAGATGCTATTGGAAGATTGAAACACATTTCTGGGATTCACACGATCGAGAATGGCCACACTGCCGGGCGGTGTGTAGTCCACCTTCAAGGAGCGTTCCACCGAAGTGGAGAAAAGCCTGGACTCATCCAGCACAATAGACCGCAACTTGCACCGTGGCGCGCCTGCTGCTGCCTGGGCGCGAAGATGGTTGGCGTTTCCCTCCCCTACCGTCAACAACACCGCATTCGACCGTGAAACATACGAGCACACATTGTCCACCGTGATTGCGGCATGCCAGGTGGCGAAACCGAGTTTCTGGGCGGAGGATGACAATGCCGCACTCACGTTTCCAACATTCAAGAGCTGCGTGGCCTGACGGAAAACCATGATGGAGTCGTCCATCCGATCCCACACCACCCGATAATGGTATGCCTGCCCTATTGCGAAATTGACATCGGTCTTTCGCTGCAAGAGCACGGCACCATTCTGCTGGCACTTGTAAAGCGACACTGCATGAGCATTTCTGTTCAGGACCAGCTTGTATCCGCGGAAATTCTGGGCATTCACATTCTGACCGTTCGCGCCAAAGAAGAAGGCACAGCTGTCGCCACCATCTATGGCAAGAATGAATTCATACAGAAAAGCATCTGAAGTGCTTTGATTCACGGAGGCAACTATACTTGACGCCTGCATGGATGACGATGTCTGCCGCAAAGCATTCCCTGCCACTTGCCAATGACCATCATGGGACCAAATTTCAGGGGACAATGTTCCCTCGAAGCTATCGTACAGGAACCCTTTCGTCACATTGCCTCTCCAACATCCATCCACATTCTCCACGACCTGATAAAAACGGTGTCGAAGCGCCACATTATCGGTATCCTGAAAGGCTATCGTCACATCCTGTGTAATCCATTGGTTCTCGTCCCAGCCGATGTCGGTGGTAGGCGGCTCCGCATCCATCACGGATGGTGTCGGGGAAAAGGCGTGCCACACGGCCTCCCAACCCGAACGTGTCGTGGCGCAGTCGGAGCGGAACTCCACCAACATGCTCTCCCCATGCGCCACCACACGACCGGGGTTCCGGGTATTCCATCGGCCAATCTTAGGCGCAAAGGGAGTGTTCCCGTCATATATCCACATAAAGTCGTAATTGGGTTCCAAGTCGAAGGAGGAGAACTCCATGACAATACTGTCAGCACCCGGCACATGGATCAAGGTGAGCTGCCGTTCATCGTTCCCGTAGTTGGCCGTCGGGCCGCCCGAGTCGTAGAACGCACCCGTCTGAGCTGATAAAACATCCACTGGCGTGTCAGGATTCAACAGCTTGTAATAATAGTTCCAGTTCCAGAAGGGTCCCGGGTCCGTGTGTGTTTGGCTCGGAAAATGCTGATGGCCGCGTATGTGTACACACGCCGTGGCGCCACCCAAACTGTGCAGGCCACTGTTCAACACGGTGCCATCGTCAAGCGTATCACGATAAAAGGTACGCAAAGGGCTGATATTGGGGCGGCGCACACATATATCACGCACCAACTCGGCTGATGAAGCATACATGGCCGATGTGAAATAACTGTAGATGTTCCCGTACGCCTCATGCTCGATGCCGATGGTGTAGCCGTTGGAGTTCCCCACATGCCAAGCCTTGTCCGCCTCGGCGACCATCTGCGTCACCTGGCCGTCTATAGAGCGGATGACGTAGTGTGCCGACGCCCGCGCATTGCAGTTCTGGAACCAGGCGATGGAGCCCGCATACGTACCCTCCGTGTAATGGATCACCACGTTGGTGATGGTCTGGGTGCGGCCTTGGCTGTAATTGCAGGTGGCGGCCGGGCACCAAATGGCTTGTGGATAATCCACAGACTCCATGAATGCTCTGCTCTTGATTGATTTCGCGGGCAAAGAAAGCCCACCTAATCGCAACCATCGTAAATTCTTGCCGAAAATCCTGACAAAATCGACATCCCACTTGGGGACTCCAAAACACGCATTTTGTTCATCGTCAAGGAAGAGCAGCATCGCGTACAAGGAGCTCAACATGGGATACAGTTCCGGATGGGCGCGGATATCCCACCGGGCGGGGCCACCTTTCCGCACATCAAACGGATTCAGTTCCCCAATCGGGAGTTCGGACAGCGCGACTAAAACGGGCAACATGCGGCCCACATCATCACCCGTCAGCCCGTATGACGCCTGCAGGCGGCTGAACGCCGCTGCATACGCCAGAATTGCAACGCGACTGTCCGAGACGATCTCACCCACGGCATAGCCGGAGAGTTGTGATACTAACCTCAGATTCTCACGAAACACGCCCTTCCCGTGCAAGGTAAGACCCATCGCGCCGTACGCGCGCGGCATGGCAGTCTCGTCCAATTCCAGCGTATCAGACGGTGTTAAAGACTGGAAACGGGCGTAAGTGAACGAAACAGCCTCCAACACGCCCCGAGGCAGCCGAGGATGCTGCATGTATGCCTCCCTGAAACAGGGTTCAATCAACTTGTAATCTTGCCGCAACCGCGACTGAACAGCCGCATCAACACCCTGTTCAAACACCTTCTCGCCGGGGACGCTCTTCTCCTGGGCCTGTAGTCCCACAGCCATCGACCATACCATGACGGTCATCCAGACCAATTTCCATTTCCAATATTGTTTCATTGCCTATCCATTTTTTAAATTCGACGGCAAAGATACAACATTGTAAATTATTTGTCAATAGATTATTATATTTTTAAGTATTTTTAAGAAAAACAATGATCTCAAGTATAACATAACAAAGTGTACATAAGAATGTTATGTTATACATTAACAAAAATCTGTTAAAATAAGAATTAACACAAATTTGTTAAAATCGTGATTATCATGGCAACTCGGAGTCGTTTTCCTTGGCATTAAGATTCTCCATGAAGCTGTTTTCAAGGAAAGAGAAACGACGGAGGGTAAAGCGTGAGAACATCAGGAACAAAACAATGGCAATGGTGATGAGCACCAGCAACCATTTTGTGTATTTGAAGAACTTAATCAGTACAGAAGCCACGAAGAAAGCGGCGATGGCCATGCGGATGAGCGTCCAGACCGTAATGACAATGACATTGCCCTTGCTTTTGCGGGCCATATCGGAATAGAGCTGCCGTGTTTTTTGGTTGTTGTGGGTGATGCCGAACAAGAAGGGGGACAAAATGACCAATGACAAAAAGGCACAGAGCGAGTTATAGAGCCATTTGGGCAGCAAAGAGACAAACTCCAGGCCGTTGACAAAGGGCAGCACATGGTCAAAAAGCACCATCAGCAAGGCAAAACTGAGCACAGAGAAAACAATCACACGCGTAAGGGAGTATGTAATGATGCTGTTCCAGTTCTTGTCACCGCGGCGTTTGCCCAACAAGCTGTACTCGTCCATGCTATGTTTCAACTGGGAGGGGATCTTCCGACTGAGGAAACCATAGACGGGCGAAGCCATCTTGATCCAATAAGGCGTGGTGAAGGTCGTGATGACAGAGGCGGCGATCACGACGGGATAGATATGCTTGGGCATCACGCCGAGGGTCACGCCCACGGAGGCGATAATGAAGGCAAACTCACCCACCTGGGAAAGGGTGAAGCCCGTCTTGACAGACTCCTCCAACGTGGCGCCCGCGACGAGTGCCGACAAAGATTGCACCAACGCCTTGACAACCAGCGTAATAACTACGAGCGAAAGCACTAATTTCCAATATTGGGCCAGAACTTGCGGGTCCACCATCATGCCTACGGAGACAAAGAAGATGGCACCAAAAAGATCTTTTATACTCTTGGTCAACTCTATAATTCGCTCGCTCTCAATAGTTTCCGACAGAATAGAGCCGATAACGAAAGCACCCAGTGCCGATGAGAAGCCGACCTTGTTCGCGATGATGACCATGCCGAAGCACAAGCCGATGGAGATGATGAGCAGTGTTTCATCGTTAATGTATTTCTTTGCCTTTCGGAAAAATGTGGGTATCAAATAGATGCCGACCACGAACCAAAGCACCAGGAAAAAGACGAGTTTGACAATGCTCATGACCATCTCCTTGCCGGCAAACTGCTTACTGGCGGAGGCCGTGGAGAGGAGCACCATCATGACCACGGCAACGATGTCCTGGATGATGAGAATCACCATCGTAAGATCGACAAAGGGCTCGTTCTTTATGTTCATGTCGTCGAATGCCTTGATAATGATAGTGGTGGACGACATGGCCAACATACCGCCAAGGAAAACGCTCTCCATCGTTTCCCATCCCATCAGGAAACCGAGAATCATGCCCACGCCCATCATGGCGACAATGCCAAGCAAGGCGGACACAAAGGCCTTGCTGCCCACAGAGGTCAGTTTTCGGAAGCTGAACTCGAGTCCCAGACCAAAGAGGAGGAAGATAATACCGATTTCCGACCACACCTCGACATCGGCGACATCCTTCACGGTAGGAAAAATGTTCAGGTGAGGGCCCACAATGATGCCGGCCACAATATAGCCCAACACAAGAGGCTGTTTCAAAAGCTTGAAGATGATGGTCACCACGCCCGCGGAAATCAAAATAAGGGCAAGGTCGGATACAAGATTCAGGTTTTCGGACATATTGTATTATTTCGTTGCAGGGCCGACGCGCATGTTGGCCACTTGATTATTATCTCAGTATTTGACAGTAATTTTCCCGACACATTTACCCCTGTTAGTCATCTGGTAGATGCGGGTACCGTTGACCACACGGGGTTCCTCCATCTCGAAGTGGGAATGGCCGCCGATGATGATGTCGATGCCGGGCACCTTCTCGGCCACGACATAGTCGTTGGTGGTGCCCTCGCCGATGCCCAAATGGGAAAGGCAGACAATGTACTGGCATCCTTGTGCTTTCAGTTCCGCGACGCATTTCCGGGCGCATTCGACGGGATCGAGGTAGTGCATTTCAGCAGAAACGGCGGGCGCCACAAGGGGTTTCAAATCGGCCAGCAGGCCGAACACGCCGATTTTGAGGCTGTCGCGTTCAAGAACCACATAAGGTTTCACAGCCTTGCGCAGCACCTTGTTTTTGATGTCATAGTTGGCACAGACGACAGGGAACTTGGCTTTGCGCAGACGTTTCCCGAGGGCGGTACAACCATTGTCGAACTCATGGTTGCCGAGAGCGGCGGCATCATAGCCCATGGCATTCATCAGCTTCACCTCTACATAACCTTTGAAGATATTGAAGTAGGGCGTGCCTTGGGAGAAGTCGCCCGCATCGAAGACCAGCACGTTGGGGTGCTGCGCTCGGGTTTCGCGGATGAAGGCCTCGCGACGCAGGAATCCGCCCACGTTGGTGTCGGCCTTATGGGAATAGGGTTCGATTTGGCTGTGGGTGTCATTCGTATGGAGAATGACCAGCTCGTGCCGCTGGGCATGTCCCAAGAACACGAAAATCAGCAAAAAAACGGCAAGAAAGGATACTCGTTTGTACATAGTCGGAAAAAGTCTGCAAAAATAGTCAAAATATTGACAGTGGCAGAACGGTATTTCAAAGATAAATGGGCATATCATAAAGAAAAAGCGGGGTTACGCGCCCCGCTTTTCTCGTCAAAGATATTATTATTACTATATGTCACAGGCTCTTATGCATACAATTCCGTGAAGATATCGCGCAATGCCTTGCATTCGCGGAGTTCTTGCAACGTAATTTCAGCATGGCCTTTCGTATAGCCGTTACCGATGATCATCGTCACATCGCTGCCCACGCCTTCGGCACCGAGGGCGGCCTTGGTGAAGGAGGTAGCCATGGAGAAGAAATAGACGATGCCGTCGTCCTTCGTGCAGAGCACGGAGGTCATCTCCGTATCGGGGATGTTGACGTTGTTGATGGTGACGTCGGCCATGTGGCCGTCGGTGAGTTCGGAGATTTTCTCGAGCATGGCGACGGGGTCGGAGGCGTTGCCTGCGAACACGACATCGCAGAAGCCGAGTTTCTGGAGACGTTCGGTGGACTTCTGGCTGTGGGTCATACCGATGACCTTGCCAGTCACGCCGACGCGCTTTTTGGCCTCATAGCAGCAAAGCATACCGGACTTGCCGCCGGCGCCGATGATGAGGACCGTGTCGCCCGGTTTGCAGAGCTTGGCGGTCTGTGCGGGAGCACCGGCCACATCGAGTGCGGAGAGGGCGAGCTTCTCGGGAAGATCGGACGGGATCTTGGCGTAGATGCCGCTCTCGAAGAGGATGGCCTTGCCTTTAATATCGACTTGGTCAACGTCCTCGCGGATCTCGAGGATCTCGTCAATACGCAGCGGGGTCAGGGAAAGGGAAACCAGCGTGGCGATCTTGTCACCTTCCTTGAGGTCGATCTTGCCCTTCAGGGCATCGCCAATCTTCTCCACGCGACCAAGGAGCATACCGCCGGAACCGGTTCTGCGGTTGCGGTGCTTGCCCTGGAGTTCGACATTGAGCAGCATCTCCTTCTTCACCTCTTCCATAACGGCCTCGCGGCTGGCGCCTTCGCCGGCCTGCTGTTTGGCGTAGTTGTGGATATCCGTGAAAGAAGCGGAGTCGATATTCAACGTCTGGACGTCGATAAGGATTTCGTTGTCGTAAATCTCGTCCATGTTGTTGTCAATCTTATTGGCGGGTTGCGGAAGAACGCCCTTGGGTTCAATCACTCGGTGAGTGCCGTACTTGTTACCTTTCTTTTGCATATACTATTGATTTTTAAATTTATACTACATGCCTCTCCGTTTTTGGATCAGCGGTGCAAAAATAACGTTTTTTTCGTAACCGTGCAAGGTGTCGTGAAAAAAATAATTCCACAATAGCATGTGAAATTCAGCGAGGACCTATCGTGCTATTTACGTGGAGGATGCGAGCAAGAAAAAGCAGGACAAGCAAACAATGCCATTTCCGTTTCAGTCATGATCTTCGATATACCGGGACACCTCCCGATAGATTCTTTTCACGCGGTCGTCCTCCAGCATCGAAAGATGCTTTTCCATCACCAGCCGGTCGCCCCGGGCGGCAGGTCCTGTCTGAGCCTCGGCGGGGGAAAGAGTCTGGAGTTTGCAGAGCGACTCCTGCAACAAGGGAAGCAGCATCTTCAAATCCATGCCCTCTGCCTTCAGGATGTCATCCGCGATGTGGTTCATGGCGTTGCCGAAGTTGCAGGCGAAGACGGCGGCCAAGTGGAGCACGGCGCGGCGGGATTCGTCCACCGCATAGCAGGTACTTGAAAGCTCGGCCGCCAGACGGCTCACCTTGTCCCGGCTCCCGTCTGTCATGCTGTCTTCCACGCAAAGCGGAACTTGCAGCCGCTCAGGATCGGATGTCTTGGAAAATGTCTGCAGAGGATACAATACACCGTACTCGCGGGCGTACCCCACGAAAACATTTTGAGAAACAGAGCCCGCCGTGTGCAATGCCACAGGCATGGTGAACGGAACTTTTTCCAAGATTTCGCCGTAGGCGTCGTCTTTCACGGAAAACAGATAGATGTCGCAATCAGGACGCAGCAGCGAAAGATCGTCGATGGCCTCCGCGCCGAGAATGTCCGCCAAGGCGCGGGCATTCTCCATTCGACGGCTATACACCTGGCCGACGGGAAACTCCTGTGAGTTCCTGAGTCGCCCGGCTACCCAATGGGCCACATTTCCGGATCCGATGAGCGCAATCATTAGTAGGTGAATTTACTGCCGCCCACAAATTCGCGCAAAATGGAGAATTCCGGGATCTTGTCGGCGGGAATACTCCTGAAATAAGACAGGAACTTGAGCAGTCGTGAAGCCTCCGCAAACTCCACGGCGGTTTCGGGCACCTTGCTCAGGATGCTTTGCGCGTAAGATTTCAGCACACACAGCTCGAAGATGAGCGAAGTGTTGATCATCTCGTCGGCATTTTCCTGAAAGGGGAAGATGTTTTTCCGCTCGCCTTCGCGCACGCTCTGCCAGCGGCGCAAAGTGTCCATGGCAGAATAGCCCCGATAGTTGTAGTCACGGACTATGCGACGGATCAGTCGGTTGTCGCTGGTCGGAATGGGGTTTTGTCGGTCGATGGATATGGAGGTGAGGGCGGAGACAAAGATCTTGAACTTTGTCTCATCCGGGACCTGTTCGGTCAGTTTGGGGTTCAGGCAATGGATACCCTCAATCACCAGTATGGACTTATCGTCCAATTGGAGCGACTTGCCCTTCCACTCCTTTTTCCCTGTCGCGAAATTGAATGTGGGGATCTCCACCCGTTTGCCCTCCAGCAGGTCGGAGAGTGTCTTGTTGAAAAGGGGCAGGTCGATGGCTTCGACACACTCGAAATCGTAGTTGCCGTTCTCGTCCTTGGGTGTCTGTTCACGTTCAAGGAAGAAGTCGTCCACGGAGATCTGGATGGGGTGGTAGCCCAGTACGCCAAGTTGCACGGAGATGCGCTTGCAAGTGGTGGTCTTGCCGGAGCTGGAAGGGCCGCTGATGAGCACCATCTTCACGTCTGGGCGACTGGCGACAGCCTCCGCAACGGCCGCGATGCGTTTCTCCTGGAAAGCCTCAGCCACCAAAATCATCTCCGCGACCAAGTTATCGTCGATCAAGCGATTGACATCGCTCACGTATGAAACGCCCATCTTTTCACCGCGTTCCTTATAGTCTTTGTACACGGAGAAGAGTTTCGGGAATTCGCGGGTCTTGGCCATGGCCGTGAATTTCCTGACGGAGGGGAGTTTCAGCAACATGCCGTTTTCATACTTCTCCAACCCGAAAGTAGTCAGATAACCGGTAGAAGGAACCATGTATCCATAATAATAGTTGATGGTTTTTTCCAACCGATAAACGGATGTAAAGATACGGTCACGGTGTTTGAAGAGCTCCTTTTTATCCTCCAAGCCATATTTCTCAAACTCTGCAATAGCTTCTTCTGTCGGCATTTCCATGCGTTCAAAGGGGATATTGCGGCTGACCGTTTCCTGCATGGAATGTAAAAGCCGTTGCACCAATTTCTCGTCAAGGGGCTCGTCGAGGTTGGCGAGCGTGCAGTAGCGTCCGCCGGAGATGGAGTGCTTGATGTGCAGCTTCACCTTGAGCGGAAGCATGTCGTGGACCGCCTTGCAGAGCAGCAGGTAGAGGGAACGGATATACATGTCGCGCCCGTAGGTTGTATAGTAGTCGAAAAATTCAATAATTGCGGGTTTATGGATGCGATATGTGAGGTCGCGGACCTTGTTGTTCACCAAAGCGCCCAGCATCACCTTGTCGCCCTCAATTTTGCAAAGTTGCAAGTATTCCATCAAGGTCATACCATAGTTGACATCATGATGCGTGTCTGTGTTTTTGCAATAAACCGGAGTTGTAGCCATAGAATATTTTTTTAGGGCGGCAAAGATACAAAAATCCCATTTTCATTATCATCATTTTTATTTGGGCGTGCCGCCGCGGCGGCGGGAAATGGTATCACATCCGCAAACAAACTCCGCCGCCGCGCCGTCGGGCTGTCCGCTCAAATGGCCGGCCGGCACCGACCACGGCATTCGGTGGCATCCCCCATTAAAGATGCGGCAAGGGGAATCCGAACATGCAGGAGGCCGGCCATAACCGCTACCATCCCTCACGCATGCTCGTCGGACCCCGCACCCGTTTCGCGGCGAGCACTGCACGACCTCGTCTCAAAGGTCTCCCGCGCCGCGAGCGGGCGTCGATGCCGTCGTCACACCCCCACACGACACTCCTCCGTTAAGAGTTGAGAGTTAATAGTTAAAGCTAACAGCCAACAGCTCCCGGAGGGAGCAGTTCTCAATTACCCCGCATGCAATGTGGGGTGGCGGCGTGTCATCGTGTGTGACAGCGTGCCGGAGGCACGCGCTCTGTCCGCACACACCTCACTCAGTTTCTTAACTATGTCGATAGTCCGGTGGGGGATTCGATCTACTGTGATGTGGCCCGTAGGAGTTCCTTTGCCACGAAGCACGGTGCTTTTTCGGCGCGAAAGAGCGGCGATTTGCAAGATGCCATGTGCTTGATTTATTTTTTTTTATTATCTTTGCCCCGAATTTTAAAACTGCATCATTATGAAAAAGATTTGCCCCTTTTTGTTCTTATTGCTGGTGCTCGCATTCGATGCGGGGGCGCAGAACGACCACTGGAGTTACAGTGTGTCGCCATCCTTATATACCCCGATGCGGGCGAAAAGTGCCGTTACTGTGGTACACAGCAACAATGTGGCGTATGTGATACAGTCGGAGGATAATATTCTCTATGTGTCCGAGGTGGATCCGGCCACAATGTTGGTCCTGGGAACGACATATACCCTGACACCAGGATCTATGTATCAAAACATTGTCCTTCGTGGCGGATACGAGGATTTCAACGGCGATATCGTCGTATATGGAAACTGCTACACGACCGTCGGGTATGATGTTCATTTCGCTGCCATTTTGAATCCAGGAAACAACTTTGTCGGCAGCAGGTATTTGTTTGACCGTAGCATTAATCCATTAGGTGTGTTTGTGGCGGGGTGCAGCGGCTATGATGTCAATGGAACTGTCGTTCAAATTTTTGTGTCAAGCAACGGGAAGCTATACGCTTACGATAACAATTATACCTTCTATACAAATGGTTATGCGTCGGCTTATGGATCGGAAACGCTTTTTACGGACATTTCATGGGACAATCGTAACCAATGCTTCATCGCCAGCGGGAGTGCTTTTGACTACACGGTTCATACCTGCGATCCATTTCTCGTTTTTTTCACATTCAATCTGCCTATTTCGGACTGGAATCAGACATTTTATTACGTTATTCGCAACAATCTCTATACGGATTGGTCGGAGGGTCGTGCGCTGCATGCAAATCTTGAAGTGGATGCAGACGAGTTGGTTTTGTATCAGGACCTTCGGAAAAACGATTATGACATAATCTGGCTCACTCGCATAGGTAATTATCTGAACAACAATCCTACAATATACTCGTCCTATTGCCATTCACTCCCCCTTCACAAGCTTTCAGCGTATGACCTGGTTTACGACAGCTACAACAACAGACTGGATTTGTTGGGGCAATTCGATTATTGCGATGCGCCAGCCTCGTTCATTGCCCAAACGGACCCTTATAACCTGAGTTACCTTAACATCGGCCAGGTGAGCAGTCCGACAGGGAATTCCTTTTGCCCTTCGTGGAATGTGCCCAACCAAAACATCCTCGGCAATGACGTGAAACTGAATAACACAGCCCTGAATCCGTTCAATCCATGCAATACCATTCTGCACACCGGGGTTTGCAAGAACAATCAGGGCACGACTGCATACTTGACCGAAACCGCTGACATCTCCTTGTCAAAATGCGATTATCCTGCCATTCCATTGTCCAAAGACCGCTTTCCAACCGTCCAGACGTTTGCCCGCCCTGTGTCTTTGGACACCTGTTTGTTCGGAAATTTATTTTTTTCGACAACATCGGGTGCATATACCAGCGAGGTAAACGAATGCAAGGACGCTGTAGCCTGCCATAAAGAGAATGGGGAATATCCGATGCCCCGCATGTTAGGCAAAGGGGAATCGGCCATACACATGGAAGATGTCCGCCATTTTGTCTGCGAGAATTTTTCGGGGACCATCCGCTACGCGATATACGATGTGTCAGGAAAGCTGTTGGATAGCGGTTTGACAATCAATGGAGAAAAAAAACTTCTCACTGCGTGTCTGTCGGGACTGTATTTCATCGTGGCAGACGATGACAATGGGAATTGCGCTGTTTTGAAGTTTCCAGTAGTCCGTTAAACATGCCGTCGTCATGAAAAGGTTCATCCTGTCGGTCATATCGGTCCTGTTGTGGTGTGGACTGTGCGCGCAGAACGACATGTTCAGGGGCAGGGACTTCTGGGTCACATCTGTTCAGGTTGCGATGTCAGGACAAGTACTTCCTTCTATACATCTTAACCACCTTTTCTCTCATCAGGGTGCCCCATCGGACAGTGCCTTGTTATACATTGTCAGCAATACGCCGTGTACGGGACATGTGAGAAACCCCGTCACGAATTTCTCCCGGCAGTTCACGGTTGTTCCAGGCACTGCCACCATAATAAAAGTCCCCTCAGATGATATTATGGTGTGGTTGCCAGATACCATGTCCAGACTGTCCTCCGAAAATCAGCGCCATGCTTTCAGTATCCAGGGGAAAGGTGTGGAGGTGGTGACCTCCGAGGACGTGTATGTGTACTTGCAAACAAATAATATTGCAGACACCATTGGAAATTTTGTCTGGAATGACGTTGTTTACCAAAATCATTATCATAATTGTTTTTCTAATCATCCACCCTACTTTGCAAACGACTGCCAAACGAGCCTCCCTTTATACACTCTCAAGGTTCCTGTGCCTGCGGCAAAACACGGGCGGTGTGAATACCGCCAGCTACAGCGCAAAATGCCATGGGCGACTCACACCCTGTTGTTTGTCGCCATGGAGGATGACACGTGGTTGGATTATGAAATAGTGGACCATGACAACACCGTCTTGTATGCCGACAGACGCCAGCTCCAGGCAGGGGAGGTGGCGGTGGTCTCCACCAACGACGGGAATATTCAAATTGTAAACGGAGCCAACACGGACACTGTGAACCGATATTTGTTTGTCAACGCCCGCACGAACTGCAAAAAAATGGCCTGTTATGTTGCAAGCCACAGGAGAGCCTACAGGACTTTCAATCCGTATGTACCGGAGTTCCTTGCTGACGGGAAGGACTTCATCACCCGCAAGTTCCAGAACAGGAAGTTCAAAAACGATGTCAATTTGTTCCACACAGTCTATGATTCCGCCGCACGATCCTACTGCCTGAACGAGATGTTCGACCTTCACAGGAAATACCCGTCGGATTGTCTGGCTTTTGACAGCTCGTACGCACACGAGACGTTTCTCGTTTACACGGCATGTTCTCTTTCTCCGTCCGTGGGCAACTATTTGCATCCCGGCCCGATAGAGGTCCCTTATGTTTATCACCGTTTTCCCCGACCGTTTTTCCAGAACTATTATCTGTGGAAGGACACCACCGCATGGAAAGGGTATCAAACGGGCAGAGGCTACGTCAACCTGCCGACCATCTACTTCAATGCTCTCTATGATTCCACGTATTCGGAAGCATACGGGATGGTTCATCTCAAAAATGCGTGTCTGCAAAAAGCCCGTAACACCTTTCCGTTCCGGTTTACCGACCGGATGACCACGCACTGGATTTGCCCCACCACGAAACGGAATGTGCAAAGCCGGGATTTCCCCATAGACACTGTCTATTGCGACCTCACTGTATATGTCCACAGTGACGGCCTCCACAGCACCACGCTGAACGGGCAGTCGGTGCCCGCCTCCGCTTTCGAGCCTGTGCCGCAGACCAGCCAGGAATACTACTGCGCCCAGTTCGCCTACTACAACGACGATGTGCCTGACGTCATACAGATAGAGAACCCCAACGGCTTTTGCGCTTACCTTGACGAGTTCGGTTTCAAGGAATATCAGGGTGAATTCTTTTTTCTTTTATATGATTCACAATACAATCCCGTAACGGATCCCGATTTCCTGTATCTGGTCTATTACCACGACAATGCATCGTGGGTGGACCTTTTGGAGTCCCCGTATTCGCACTCCAACCTCTCGACAGACGACTCGGCGACCGCCTATCGCTGCCTCGGCGACACCCTGCATCTTGATGTGGAGTACAACCCCGATTCCCTGGAGTTCGACTGGATTGTGGACGGCGTCACCCACTACAACACCCGCACCCTTGACCTGCCCATCACTGACCTGCACACCATCACCGCGCAGCTCGTCATCCACCAACAGTGCCCCGACACCACCACCACATTTGTCCGTGTGGTGCCCCCGCCCGTTATTCCATTCTCCTCCGACACGATACTCTGCGCGGGTGCCACGCTCTCCATTGAGAGCGCCGAAGCCCTCTATTACCAGTGGTCCACAGGGGACACAACCCCCGCCATCACTGTTGACAGCGCGGGCATCTACTCGGTTACCGCCGCCAACCTCGGCTGCACCGCCCGCCTCGACAGCTTCCGGGTGGATCTCTACGAGCCCTCACACGTCAACTTCGGCGACGACAGCACCCTCTGCGACCTGGCCACCCTCCTCCTGGATGCCGCACAGACGCACCCCGCCACCTACGAGTGGCAGGACCACTCCACCAACACCACCTACACCGTCGTCCACGACGGCGAATACTGGGTGGTGGTCACCGACCACTGCCTCGGTGCCTCCGACACCATCGCCGTGGAGTACCTGCACGACTTCGATATCAACCTCGGCGCCGACACCACCCTCTGCGAGGGCGACGAGCTGGTGCTCTCTGCCAACCTGCCCTTCTGCCGCTACATCTGGCAGGACGGCAGCTCCGAGCCGCACTATGTGGTACGCCAACCGGGCATCTATAGCGTCACCGCCACCAACTTCTGCTACTCCCACAGCGACGACATCGACATCGCGTACGAGCCCTGCGCGCAGGAGCTGTGGGTGCCCAACAGCTTCACCCCCAACGGCGACGGCCTCAACGACCGCTTCGTCCCCGTCTTCAGCTACCCCGGCGAGGTCGAGCAGTTCGAGATGATGGTCTATGACCGCTGGGGCTCGATGGTCTTCCTCACCACGGATATGGATGCAGGTTGGGACGGCGGCGACAAGCCCGAGGGGATGTACGT
>JAGCCZ010000020.1 GCA_017651425.1 Bacteroidales bacterium | reverse complement strand
GCCGAGGCAGCGATAGACGGTCGCCGAGTCGTCCGTCGAGAGGTTGGAGTGCGAATACGGTGACTCCAAAAGGTCCACCCACGAAGCATTGTCGTGGTAATAGACCAGATACAGGAAATCGGAATCACACCATTGATGATCAAAAAAAGAAGGGAATTCATCCCGATATTCCCGGAAACCGAACTCGTCCAGGTAGGCGCAAAAGCCGTTGGGGTTCTCTATCTGTATGATGTCAGGCACATCGTCGTTGTAGTATGCGAACTGGGCGCAGTAGTATTCCTGGTTGGTCTGCGGCACAGGCTCGAAAGCGGAGGCGGGCACTGCCTGCCCGTTCAGCGTGGTACTGTGGAGACCGTCATTGTGGACATATACAGCAAGGTCGCAATAGACAGTGTCTATGGGGAAATTCGGGCTTCGTACATTCCGTTTCGTGGTTGGGCAAATCCAGTGCGTGGTCATCCGGTCGGTAAACCGGAACGGAAAGGTGTTACGGGCTTTTTCCAAACACCTTGTTCTGAGATGAACTATCCCGTATGCAAACGAATTCACGGAATCATAGATAGCATTGAAGTGGATTGTCGGCAGGTTGACGACGCCTCTGCCCGCCACAAGCCCTTTCCATGCGGTGGTGTCCTTCCACAGATAATAGTTCTGGAAAAACGGGCGGGGGAAGCGGTGAAACACATAAGGGACCTCTATCGGTCCGGGATGCAAATAGTCGCCCACGGACGGCGAAAGGGAGCATGCCGTGTAAACGCGAAACGTCTTGTGTGCGTATGAGCTGTCCAAAGCCAGGCAATCGGACGGGTATTTCCTGTGAAGGTCGAACATCTCGTTCAGACAGTAGGAGCGCGCGGCGGAATCATAAACTGTGTGGAACAGGTTGACATCGCTTTTGAACTTCCTATTCTGGAACTTGCGGGTGATGAAGTCCTTTCCGTCAGCAAGGAACTCCGGAACATACGGGTTGAAAGTCCTGCAGGATGCCCTGTTGCTCGCGACATAACAAGCCACTTTCTTGCAGTTTGTGCGGGCGTTGACATACAAGTATCGGTTCACAGTGTCCGTGTTGGTTCCGTTTACGATTTGAATATTCCCGTCGTTGGTGGAAACAACCGCCACCTCCCCTGCCTGGAGCTGGCGGCTGCCCGCATACAAGACAGTGTTATCATGGTCCACTATTTCATAATCCAACCACGTGTCATCCTCCATGGCGACAAACAACAGGGCGTGAGTCGCCCACGGCATCTTGCGCTGCAGCTGATGATATTCGCACCGTCCGTGCCTTGCTGCGGGCACCGGCACCTTGAGAGCTAATGAGGAGAGGTACTTTTGACAGTCTATTGCCAAGTAGGGGGGATTAGAAAAACAATTACTATAACGCATCTCATCATAAAACAGTCTGTAGATAAAAAAAGTGTCTGCAATATTTGTTTGCAAGTACACATATACGTCCTCGGAGGTCACCACCTCCACACCTTTCCCCTGGATACTGAAAGCATGGCGCTGATTTTCGGAGGACAGACTGGACATGGTTTCCGGCAACCACACCATAATATCATCTGAGGGGACTTTTATTATGGTGGCCGTGCCTGGAACAACCGTGAACTGTCGAAAAAAATTCGTAACGGGGTTTCTCACATGTCCAGTGCATGGCGTATTGCCGACAATGTATAACAAGGCACTGTCCAACGGGTGTCCCTGATATTCGAAAGGATGGGAGATGTTTAAAGAAGGGAACATCTGGTTTGAAAAAACAGCCTGAACGGATGTAATCCAGAAGTCCCTGCCCCTGAACATGTCGTTCTGTGCCCCCGCACCCCATGCGAAAGTCAGTAATAAAAGCAAAAAGAGGCAGAACCTTTTCATAAGGGTACTGTTTTTATAATTTAGGGGCAAAGATAGTAAAAAAATGGGAATTATATACTTGATGGCACAAATCAGGGCTTTTGCATCTTTTTTTGATTTGGGCGTGCCGGCGCGGCGGCGGGAATTACGTTGCATTCGCACACGCCATCAAATGCCGCCGCGCCGTCGGGCTTTCCGCTCTAATGATTTTGGCTTGGAACCCACCACCATTCCGCGAGACGCGAAGCGTCAAGCGGAACCTCCGTCTCGCAGGGAACGCATTCCCGCCAAAATCATTCCCGCTTCAATCCCTCACGCATGCTCGTCGGATCCCACATCCTTTTCGCGGCGAGCAACCCACACCCTCGTCTCAACCTTCTCCCGCGCCGCGATTATCCTGCGCACGCACCCATCCCAGGGGTTGCAGCGCTCGTTCCTCGCGCTTTAACCCCTGGCTACCAAGCTCTTGCCCCTAACGGGGCTGCTCAAGGAAAGACATTATCCATTATTCTACCGAGCTCTTGCCCCTACCGGGGCTGCTCAAGGTGTTAGCCCTTGGAATCAATTTCTTATTTTCTTAACTCCTTAATTTCTTAATTATCACCCTTAAAGACCAAAAAACAGCCACCAACGGCCATCAGCTATTATTTCGCCGACATTACCCACTTTTTTTGTATCTTTGCCGATTAAATCTTTTCAAGGTATGAAAAACATCAATTTTTTTATTATCCTATTGAGTATCACCGCATTGTCTTCATGCTCCTCCCAAAAGAAAATCGAATCAGAGCAGAAGGAGACCGCCAAATCCGCGACAACTGAAACCAAAAACGATAAGATGACACAAATACTGATCAAGACCTCCATGGGCGACATCACGATCGCCCTCTACAACGAGACCCCGCTGCACCGCGACAACTTCATCAAGTTGGTCAAGGAGAGCTACTACGACGGCGTGCTGTTTCACCGCATCATCAAGGGCTTCATGATCCAGACGGGCGACCCCGACTCCAAGACCGCCAAGCCCGGCCAGCGCCTCGGCATGGGCGGCCCCGCCGAGCGCATCCCCGCTGAGTTCGTGCCCACGCTCTTCCACAAGCGCGGTGCCGTGGCCGCCGCCCGCGACAACAACCCCGCGAAGGCCTCCTCCGGCTCCCAGTTCTACATCGTGGACGGCGACATCTTCCCGCAAGACAAGCTCGACATGATCGCCGCCCGCACCGGCAAGACCTTCTCCCCCGAACAAGTCCGGGCCTACACCACCATCGGCGGCGCACCCTTCCTTGACGGCGACTACACCGTCTTCGGCGAGGTCGTCTCCGGCATGGAGGTGGTCGATAAAATTGCCGCCCAGGAGAAGGACGGCAACGACAGACCGCTGCAGGACATCAAGATCATCAGCGCAAAAATCATCGAATAACAAGTAGCGCCGTCACATAGTGGCGGCGAACAAAATCGCCACAAGCGGTGGCAGACAAAAAATCCGTCACACCGTGACGGCAAACCCAAAAAAGCAATATGAAAAGCATAGAAGAAATTCGAAAGGAGATCGAAACCTTCCAGATTGAGAACGCGGAGGCGTTGGAGCAATTCCGCCTTCAGTTTCTAACCAAAAAGAGTGAAATACAAGCGCTGTTCGCCGAGTTGAAGAACATGAATCCCGATGAGCGCAAGGCGTTTGGCCAAATTGTCAACGACTTGAAGATAACCGCCCTACAGCGTTTCAACGAGTACAAGGAGAAGGCGGACCGTGTAATCGCCTCGCGCCACCAGATCGCGGACGTGACCCGTCCCGCGCAGAATGTGGAGGTCGGCTCCATGCATCCCATCTCCATCATGATGAACCAGGTGCGCCGGATCTTCGAGGACATCGGCTTCACCGCCGTCACGGGTCCCGACGTGGAGGATGACTGGCATGTGTTCACGGCGCTGAACTTCCCGGAGGAGCATCCCGCGCGCGACATGCAGGACACCTTCTTCATCGACCTACACCCTGACGTGTTGTTGCGCACGCACACCTCCTCCTTGCAGGTGCGCACGATGGAGACGCAGAAGCCCCCGATCCGCGTGATCTGTCCGGGGCGCGTGTTCCGCAACGAGGCCATCACCTCCCGCGCACACTGCATCTTCCACCAGGTGGAGGGCCTCTACGTGGCCGAGAAGGTCTCCTTCGCCGACATGAAGCAGACGCTGCTCTATTTCGCGCAGCGCATGTTCGGCCCCGAGGTGCGCATCCGCCTGCGTCCCTCCTACTTCCCCTTCACCGAGCCTTCCGCCGAGATGGACATCTCCTGCAACATCTGCGGCGGCACCGGCTGCAACCTCTGCAAACACACCGGTTGGGTCGAGATCCTCGGCTGCGGCATGGTCGATCCCAACGTGCTCGACAACTGCGGCATCGACAGCAAGAAATACAGCGGCTTCGCCTTCGGTCTTGGCATCGAGCGCATGACCATGCTCAAATACACCACCGACGACATCCGCCTCTATTTCGAGAACGATGTCCGCTTCCTGCGCCAGTTCAAGGCCGCCACCAAATAGCATTCAATCAAATTTTCAAAAATAAAAATGAGTAAACAATTCAAATTCATCAACACAATTCTCGGCGTCATCATTGGCATCGTGGCCTCCGCGGTCTATATCATGACAGCCGAGCCCACCGTCTCCTGGTGGGACTGCGGTGAATACATCGCGACCACATCGAAAATGCTTGTCGGCCACCCGCCCGGAGCACCGACTTTCCAAATCATCGGGCGTATCTTCACCCTCTTCGCGGGTGACGACCCGACCAAGATGGCCTATTGTGTCAACTGCATGTCCGCCATTTGCAGCGGTCTGACCATCATGTTCCTCTATTTCACCATTGTGCGCCTGGCCCGCAAGCTCATCGCCAAATACGGTGAGATGAACCTGCCCCGCAGCATCGCCGTCCTCGGTGCCGGCCTCGTGGGTGCCATGGCCTACTGTTTTTCCGACACTTTCTGGTTCTCTGCTGTCGAAGGTGAAGTTTATGCCATGTCCTCGTTCTTCACCGCACTGGTGTTTTGGTGCATCCTACGGTGGGATGAGGAGTATGACAACCCCAAGAGCAATGTGAACCCCAACCGCTGGATCGTGCTCATCGCCTATTTGGTAGGTCTCTCCATCGGCGTCCACCTGCTGAACTTGCTGACACTGCCCGCCGTGGTGTTGATTGTGTATTACAAGCTCAACAAAGAAGCCACCGGCATGGGCGCCGTGCTCACCTTCGCCATCATCTCCCTCTTCTTCGCCTTCTTCTGCCCGCCGTTGTGGATGTTCCTGATCTGGATTTTCATCACCATTCCGCTCTTTGTGCTCTGCGCCAAGAAGGGCACGCTGAAGTCGAAGGCCGAGTGGGGCGTGTTTCTAGCCTTAGGCGGTTCCGTGGTGCTGCTGGGCCTCATCCTGTGGGGCATCATCCCGCAAGTGGTGAACCTCGCCGGCAAGTTTGACCTTTTCTTCGTCAACAGCCTGCACCTGCCCTTCAACTCCGGCACCATCTTCTTCTTCCTGCTCATCGCAGGCCTCATCGCATGGGGGCTGTGGGCAGGCTACAAGAAGAGCAAACCCGTGCTGCTGGTCGGCGTCTATTGCTTCGCCTTCCTGCTCATCGGCTATTCCACCTTCTTCACGTTGGTCATCCGCTCCAACGCCAACCCGACCATTGACGAGAACAACCCGGAGGATGCCGTGGCCCTGCTCTCCTACCTCAACCGTGAGCAATACGGCTCCAATCCCCTCTTCTTCGGACAGAGCTACAACACCCGCGTGGTAGGCTACAAAGACCGCAGCCCATTCTACGTGAAGGACAAGGAGGCCAAACGCTATGTCGTGGCCAATGCCCGCAAAGACGAGCAGCTCATCTTCGACAACGCCGGACAGATGCTCTTCCCGAGAATGTGGTCCACCGAGAAGCAGAGCGAATACATCAACTGGCTCAACAACCGGTACAATTCCGACAGTGCCTCCGACAAGGAGAACCGTCGCGCCATGGCCCGCGGCGACCTGCCCAACTGGCAACGCAACATCAAGTTCATGCAGACCTACCAGTTCGGCTACATGTATTGGCGTTATTTCATGTGGAACTTCGCCGGACGGCAGAATGACGTGCAAGGTCACGGCGACTACATGAACGGCAACTGGATTACCGGCATTCCCGCCATCGACAAAAAGATGGTGGGCGAGCAGCGCAACCTGCCCAGAGCCATCGAGCGTCCCAATCACAACACCTATTACCTGCTTCCGTTGCTGTTGGGCATCATCGGCTTATGTTTCCAAGTCAAGAAGGACACCCCCAACGCCTTCATCGTGTTCATGCTCTTCATCATGACCGGTCTGGCCATCGCCTTCTATCTGAACATGTACGCTTTCCAGCCGCGTGAACGTGACTACGCCTTCGCGGCATCCTTCTATGCGTTCTCCATCTGGATCGGCTTCGGCGTGTTAGGCATCTACAACCTGTTCGAGAAGCTCAAGAGCCGTTCCGTGCAGGTGGCCGGTGCCGCCTTGACTACGGTGGTCTGCTTTGCCGCCGTGCCCTGCGTGATGGGGGCCCAGAACTGGCACGGCCACGACCGTTCAAACCGCTACACGGCGTTGGCCATCGCCAAGAACTACCTCGACTCGTGCGAGCCAAACGCCATCCTGTTCACGTTGGGAGACAACGACACCTTCCCCTTGTGGTACGTCCAGGAGGTGGAGGGCTACCGCACCGACGTGCGTGTTTGCAACCTCTCATTGCTCAGCACCAGCTGGTATGTTGACCAGATGAAGCGCAAAGCTTACCAATCCGACCCGCTGCCCATCTCCATGACGTGGAATCAGTACAAGGACGGCACCCGCGACGTGCTCTATTTAGAGCCTGCCGGCAACCAGTTCATCGACCTCAACGCTGTGGTGGACTACATCAAGAACCCGCAATTCGACAACACGCGCCATGTCATGCTGCTCTCCTCCGACAAGGGCTATCGCAGCAACGGCCGCGCCATCCCCGCCAGCTTCTCGCTGAAGGTGGACAAGGAGAAGGTCTTAGCCAACGGCACTGTCAACCCTGCGGACGCAGACAAGGTGGTGGACCGCTTGGAGTGGAACATGAAGACCGACCGCGTCAACCCGTTGGCAAAGGCATACATCATCATGATGGACATCCTCGCCACCAACAACTGGGAACGCCCGATCTACTATGCCTCCACCACCGGTTCCGAGGCCTATTTGGGTCTGGAAGACTACTTCCAGCTGGAGGGCTTCGCCTACAGGTTGGTGCCGATCCGCACCCCGCGCAACGGCTCCTACGAGTATGGCCGCATGGGCACCGCGCATCTCTATCAGAACCTGATGAACACGTTCAACGACCACAGCCGCGTTGACCTGGTCAACAACCCGAATGCACCCAAGAAGGAGGCTTATCCGTACTTGTGGGGCGGTTTCAACGATCCTCGCGTCTATCATAGCGATGACAACGTCCGGTTGGTTTCCCTCATGAGACAAGTTCACAGCCGTCTCGCACGCCAGCTGATCCAAGACGGCGACATCAAGCGCGCCGAGGCGGTACTTGACAAGGGCAACGAGCTGCTTCCCAACGAGATATTCCCCTACACAGCAGTAATGTCCAATATGGGCGGCTATACCCAAAGCAACATCTTCTACCTGCAGGAATACTTTAACCTGCACACCCCCACGGGTGACAAGAAGGGCATGGAGATGGCGAACAAGATTTGGGACGGCTATGTGGAGCTCTTCAACTGGTACGAGAATGTGGATGAGCACACCTTGGAGCTGCACGGCGACGACATCCGCTACGACCTGATGTTCATGAACTTCCTGCTCAACAATGTCCGCTTCCCCGGCGAAGGACTTGCTCCGAGATACAAGGAGTTGAAGTTCAACAAGGTGGCCGACTTCTACGCTGGTGCCGTAAACAGCAGCATTGCCAAGAAGCTGCGTCAGCCCGACTTTGACCAGCAGGCCTTGGCCAACGACTTCCAGGAGCTGCACGAGGTCATGACCATAGCCCGTCTGTCTGGCAACAGTGCCATGGCTGAGAAGATCCAAAAGATGGCCGACACCCAGTTTGACGCCATGGAGGCCTCCGCACCCGGCATGGGCGCCGCCTACCGCAACTTCTTCTACGGCATCAACACACCCGCAAGCGCCGCGGAGACTGCCGACACAACTGACACAGAATCGCCCGAAGGCGAAAAATAACCAATAACCCAATCTTCCGCGCGAGCCCCGACATGCGCTCGCACGGAAGATTTTCAAATCCCATTCACTATGAAAAAATTTGCTGTAATATTATGTGGCTGCGGCACACTGGACGGAAGTGAGATCCACGAGTCCGTGATGACACTTCTGGCCATCGACCGCAACGACTGCGAATATAGTATCTTCGCACCCAACGACAACCAATACCATGTGGTGAACCACCTCACGCGCGAGGAGATGAAGGAGTCTCGCAACATGTTAGTGGAGGCCGCACGCATCGCACGCGGGCAAATCCGTCCCTTGGAGGAGTGCCGTGTGGAGGATTTCGACGCCCTCGTCTTCCCTGGCGGGAACGGTTCCGCCAAGAACCTGTTCACCTACGCCGTGAAAGGCCGCAAGTGTACGGTCCGCGAGGATGTGGCCGACCTCATCCGCGCTTTCCACGCCCAGCACAAACCCATCGGCGCCCTCTGCATCGCTCCCGTGATGCTCGCCAAGGTGCTCGGTGACATCACCATCACCGTGGGCAACGACGAAGGCACCATCGCAGATGTGCAGAGCTTCGGCACCCAACACATCAACACCCAGCAGAAGGAGGTCATCTCCGACAAGCAGAACATGGTCTTCACGACCCCCTGCTACATGCTGCCCGCCCGCATCTCCGACATTGCCGACTGCGCCGAGAACCTCATCGAGGCCATCCTCGACAACATTCAATAAGATGAAAGCCATCGTGTTCGTGGGCTTCCCCTGCGCCGGCAAGACCACTGCCGCAAGGATCATGGCCGCCCAAAGGAACCTCCAGTTCGTGGACCTGGACGCTGCCGTGGAAGAGCACTACCACATCACCATTCCCCATCTTCTCCAGAAGTATGGGGAATTTGCTTTTCGTCGCTGCGAACAAGCTGTTCTCCGGGAACTTCTCCCCCACCCCGACACGGTCATCGCCACCGGCGGCGGTGCCCCGTGCTTCGAGGACAACATGCAGCAAATCAACGCCAACGCCACCTCCATATTCCTTGACATCTCCGAAGAGACGCTCGCCGCCCGGCTGAAAAACGCATTCTTCACCCGACCCTTAGCCCCCGCCAACGATGAGGCCGCCCTCCGCCAATATGTCCATGACACCCTGCTCCAACGACGCCCATTCTACGAACAAGCCCATATCATCCTGTCCGAGCACCAATTGCAAGACAAAAAGAACCTGCTCGAATTATTTGAAAACCTACATATATAATATGGTGACGAAGTACGCATCGTCTCCTCGTATCATTTATATACAGAATGTATGATGACAATCAACGAAATCCGCACCCTGCTACACAACTTCCCATGCCAGGTTGTTGACCCCCATGCGCAAATCAGCGAACTGTGCTTCGACAGCCGCCAGATCAAGAGACCTACCGAGGCACTCTTCTTCGCCTTCAAGAGCGACCGCAACGACGGGCATCGCTACATTCCCGACCTCTTGGACAAGGGTGTGCGCCATTTCGTGGTCACCACCCTGCCCGACCGCTGGCCGGAATTGGACGACAATCAGAGACAGATGCTTCTCGCAAGCGACATTTTCATGGTGGATGACACCTTGGCGGCCTTACAGGCGATTGCCGCCGCACACCGTCAGCGTTTCCAGTGCCCCACCATCGGCATCACGGGCAGCAACGGCAAGACCATCGTCAAGGAGTGGCTCTCCAACATGCTGGCCGAAGACCGTCGTGTCACCGCCAGCCCCGACAGCTACAACTCCCAGATCGGCGTGCCGCTGTCCGTCTGGCAGCTCAACAGCCAGACCGAGGTGGCCGTCTTCGAGGCGGGCATCTCCAAGCCTGACGAGATGGAGCGTCTCGCCGCCATCATCCGACCCACCATCGGCATCCTTACCAACATCGGCATGGCCCACGCACGCTTTTTCCGCGACAACCGGCAAAAGACCATCGAGAAGCTCATGTTGTTCAACACCGCAGACACCCTCGTTTACCACGACGACAACGAAGAGGTCAACATCATCCTGATGCTCCCCGAATACCAGCACCTGCATATCGCCTCCTGGGGCAGCCCCCAAGCCAAATACCCGGTTACAGAATACCGCGTCGAGGGCAAGCGGACCTGCATCACACTCGCGGGCAACCCATACAGCATCCCGTTTCCCGACGCCGCCTCTGTCGAAAATGCCACCCACGCAATCGTGACCATGCTCGAATTGGGATACCAACCCGACATCATCAACCAACGGCTGCAAAATCTCTCCCGTGTCACAATGAGAACAGAGATTCTCGAAGGCGCCCGGCACACCGTCCTCATCAACGACACCTACAGCTTGGATATCAACTCCCTGCGCGCCGCATTAGACTTCTTAGACACACAAAACCAAATGCCGAAAAAAGCGGTTATACTCTCCGATTTCGAACAGGTTGGCGAGCTGAGAAACGAGGAGTACCAAAACATCAATGCTCTTCTCCACGCCCATAACATCACCTCCCTTTTTGCCGTCGGGCACGACTTCTGCGAACACCGGCACTGCTTCGACATTCCCACCACACTATGCTTTCCCGATACTTCTTCGCTTCTCCTGCAATTAAAAGAGATGGACCTCTCCTACCAGTCCATCCTTGTCAAGGGAGCACGTGTGTTTCATTTTGAACAGATCATCAACCAGCTTCAGCACAAAACACATCTTACAATCCTCAATGTCAGCCTACCCGCGTTGGTTCACAATTTGGAGTTTCATCGTGCATTACTGAAACCCGACACCAAGATAGTGGCGATGGTAAAGGCAAACTCTTACGGACTCGGCGATGTGGAACTTATAAATGAGTTGGTTCATAGAAACATCGACTATCTTGCCGTTGCTTATACAGACGAGGGCTCAAGACTCCGAAAGCGCAACATTCAGACACCAATTATCGTTTTAGGTGCCGAAGCGCACAGTTTTGATGTCATGGTGGAGCAAAATTTGGAACCAGAGGTCTTTAATTTCTATTATTTATCCGAATTGGAACAAGTTTTAAAGAAAAGACCAAAAATCCAACAATTCCACATTCATATAAAAGTTGATACCGGAATGCATCGGTTGGGCTTTGACGAACCCGATTTGGACAAACTGATTCAAATCATAAAAAACAACCCACAGCTTAAGATTGCATCCGTATTCTCTCATCTTGCTGCCGCGGAAGATCCAAAAGAAGACGCATACACCTTGCGCCAAATCCAGCTTTTTGAGCGAATGACCAACAAAATCTGCAGTGCCTTCGACTATCCGATTTTGCGTCACATTCTCAACAGTGCAGGCATAGTGCGTTTCCCGCAATATCAGTTTGACATGGTACGGTTAGGCATTAGTCTGTATGGATTCTCCGGCATTCCGGAGGTGCAACCTCATCTGCAGAACGTAACGACACTGAAGACGGTCATCACACAAGTAAAACAGATTGCTGCCGGCGAGACGATCGGCTACAACCGCAGCTACACGCTCACACGCGACTCGCAGGTTGCCATCATCCCCATCGGCTATGCAGACGGCTACCCACGCGAGTTGGCCAACGGCAGGGGTACCGTACTCATCCAAGGGCAGAAGGCACCCGTCATTGGCAAAGTCTGCATGGACATGTGCATGCTCGATGTCACGGGACTCAATGTCCACGAAGGCGACGAGGTTATCGTCTATGGCGAGGGCAACAGCGCCGCCGACATGGCCGACGCCGCCGGACTCATCAGCTACGAGCTGCTCACCCGCCTGTCGCAGCGCGTGCCCCGCGTATATATCAAGGAGTAGATGACATCACATTTTCCCTACTGCCATTTGCTATTTTTTGTACTTTTGCCGCCTGTTTTGTAAAGATGACAAATCCAATTAAGAAGCTATACCTGAAGATCCGGAAAATGCACATCACCCCGCCGTGGTTGGTGATGGTCATTGATTTGCTATGGGTGGCCATATCCATCTTCCTGGCCCTCTTCTTGCGCGACAACTTCCAGTTTCCCACGAAGTTAAACTTCTCCGATTGGGTTTACACACCCATCCTGCTGTTGCTGGTCCGCTTCTTCTTTTTCGAAGTGTTCCAGACACACCATCTGGTAATCCGATACACCAACACACAGGATGTGGTCAAGCTCTTTTGGGCCTGCCTGTCCGGGACCGCCGCCATTTTTGCGATAAACATTGTCGATTACATACTCACGAAACACTTTGCCGTACCCAGTTCCGTGCTAATCATGGAATTCTTCGTCTCCATGGTGTTTTTAGTGTTTTACCGTTTCGCCTTCAAACTTTACTATTTGGAGACGATGAACCCGGCCAAGCGGCGGAAGAACATTGTCATCTTCGGTGCCGGTTCCTCCGGCGTGACCACCAAGCGCACCATCGACCGCGACAATGCCTCCAAATACAACGTGCTCGCCTTTTTTGACGAGGACGACAACAAAATCGGAATGCAGCTGGAGAGTCTGCCCGTGTTCGAGTTCCAGCATCTGGAGCCGTTCCTGCGCGACAACAACGTCTCCTTCCTCATCATCGCCGTCCAGAAGATCACCAATGCCAAAATCAAGGAGATCACGGAGATAGCACTTCCCTACAATGTCAAGGTACTGAAGGTGCCGCCCGTGTCACGCTGGCTGAACGGCAACCTGAGTTTCAAGCAGATCAAGAAGGTGCGCATCGAGGACCTGTTGGAGCGCAATCCCATCCAGCTCGACCTCTCATTGCTGAACAACGAGCTGAACGGCCAGACCATCATGATCACCGGCGCAGCCGGCTCCATTGGCAGCGAAATCGTGCGGCAGCTCCTCAAATTCCAGTACAAGCAACTGATTCTCATCGACGAGGCCGAGACGCCCTGTTTCTTTTTAGAGGACGAGATCCGGAAAGCCAATGGCATGGAGCACATCAAGCTGCACATCTTCGACATCTGCGACGAGCGGCAGTTAGAGAAGATGATGGCACAGTACAAGCCCGACGTCATCTATCATGCGGCGGCCTACAAGCATGTGCCCATGATGGAGAAGAACGTCCGCTCCGCCGTCAAGGTCAACGTGGGCGGCACACAGTCGCTGGCCGACATGGCCGTGCGCTACGGCACCAAGAAGTTCGTGATGGTCTCCACCGACAAGGCGGTGAATCCCACCAACGTGATGGGCGCCTCCAAACGCATCGCGGAGATGTATGTGCAGGCCCTCAACTTCCAGCAAAGCACCACCAAGTTCATTACCACCCGCTTCGGCAACGTGCTGGACTCCAACGGCTCGGTAATCCCCATTTTCCGCAAGCAGATCGAGAACGGCGGCCCTATCACGGTCACCCATCCTGACATCACCCGCTACTTCATGACCATCGCGGAGGCGTGCCAGCTGGTCATCACAGCCGGCGCCATGGGCAAGGGCGGCGAGATCTTCATCTTCGACATGGGCAAGTCAATCCGCATCAGCGACTTGGCGAAGAAGATGGTCCAGCTCTCGGGGCTCACCCTCGACAAGGACATCTCCATCGAATACACGGGGTTGCGCCCCGGCGAGAAGCTTTACGAAGAGCTGCTTGCCAACGAGGAGAACACCACCAAGACCGAACATCAGAAGATCATGATTGCCAAAGTGCGCCCATGCGACTACAACACCTTGCTGCCCAAGGTGAAGACGTTGCTGGAGCATCAGAACGACGACGACTTCACCATCGTCACCTGCATGAAAGACATTGTGGAAGAGTACAAGAGCCAGAACTCCGTGTTCGAGATCATCGACAACCAAGAGAAGAAACCATCATGAAGAACTTTGCCATCATCGGGGTCGGCGGCTACGTGGCCCCACGCCATCTGAAGGCCATTCACGAGACGGGTAACAACCTGATTGCCGCGTATGACACCTGCGACAGTGTCGGCATCTTGGACTCCTACTTCCCCGCCACCTCCTTCTTCACCGAAATGGAGCTCTTCGACCGCCATTGCACCAAGGCCCAGAATCGGGGCGAGCAGCTCGACTATGTGTCCGTTTGCACTCCAAACTACCTGCACGATGCGCACACACGCTATGCCCTGCGTCTCGGCGCCGACGTCATCTGTGAGAAACCGCTCGTGCTTAATCCCTGGAACCTCGATGGTCTCCAACAGACTGAAGAGCAGACGGGCCACAAGGTCAACAATATCCTGCAGCTGCGCCTGCACCCCTCCATCGTGGCATTGAAGGAGAAAATCGACAACGGCCCGCAAGACAAGGTTTATGACATCGATCTGACCTATATCACCTCACGCGGCTATTGGTATTACGCTTCCTGGAAGGGCGACGCCCGCAAAAGCGGCGGCATCGCCACCAACATCGGCATCCATTTCCTCGACATGCTGCTCTATCTCTTCGGGGAGATGGAGCAGAGCACTGTGCATGTCTCCACCCACGACCGGGTGGCCGGTTTCCTCCAACTCAAGCGCGCCCGTGTGCGCTACTTCCTGAGCATCAACGCCCACACACTGCCGCAGGATGCTGTCAGGCAAGGGCTACGCACTTACCGTTCCATCACCATCGGCAACGAAGCGTTCGAATTCAGTGGCGGCTTCACCGAGCTGCACACCGAAAGCTATCGCAAGATTCTGGACGGCCACGGCTTCGGCATCGCGGAAGCACGCCCCTGCATTGAGTTGGCCTACGATATCCGCAATGCGCAGCCCGTCGGGCTGAAGGGCGACTACCATCCGTTGGCGGCACTCGACACCGAGGCGCATCCGTTCGGATGGCAATAAACGGCAGCCGAAGGCTAAAATAGAGATAAAAAAAAAGAGACGCCACATTGTGTGACGTCTCTTTTCATTATGGACTGATGTATTATTGCGGCAAAACATAGTTTCTCTTCACGCATCTGATACTGTATCCAAGTCCCTTGAGAGATTCCTGATACAGGCCAGTGTCACAATAGTAGTTCAGCACAAAGTTGGTGCTTGTCGTGGAGTTGGCCGAGTAGTCGGCAGCCCAGAAATGGGTTTCACCCAAGAGGTTGTAATATCTGTCTATGCTGCCTTCGTAGTAGCCGGCACCATAAGCATTGAACAAGTTGGGGGCAATACCCTGCTTGCCCGGCAACCACACTTCGGTGGAGGGACTCTTCACCAAGCCGGCCTGGTTGCCCGAGGCGACAAACATATCCACATAATCCTCCACGGTGGGCAGGGCCCATCCGGCAGGACAGATACCCTCTACATACGTTCCATAGCGCCACAAGGAGTCGACCGGCACTGCACTGTCGTCACCTTCGGGCACGCGTGCCGCAGAATACCAGCTGTAGAGTTTTCCGTAGATATGCTCAAGAGAATCGCTGTCGGAGTAACGGGTATATTGGGCAATGGGCGTACCGTCGCTGTAATGCTCGCTCTTCAGGTTGACCAGCGTCCAACAGTCACAGCCGATATACGCAGCCGGATACACGTTGCCGTCAAAGTCTCTGGCAGAATCGCACGGCATGCGCTGCACCTTAATATTTTGCGTACAAGTCTCTATCACGTTGTCACATTCGTCAAGCAGGCTCCAAGTGATGGTGTGGCTACCCTCCGTCAACGGATTATGAAGCGACAGGTCGTTAACGATAGTCGTGTTGGGAACCGAAGGCTCCATGGTGGCCATTTCCGTCAGGGTCACCACCGTGTCGCAACGACCGTACCACAACGTGTAAACAAGATCCGGCGGACAAACGAGCGGCGTGGACACCACCAGCGGCGCTTTGATCGATACCGTCAGCGTTGAGGTGGAGTCGCAACCTGTCACAAGGCTCGGAACCGTGAACGATTGCGTACCAGCTGTTGTGAACTGATGGCCGTAGAAGATGTACGGCAACTCGTTCTCGCAGATCTCGACAGCATCGGTAAATGTCAGCCTCGGGTTGACCGTGATCGTCTGGTTTTGCACCGTGTAGTTGTCACAATCATCCGTAACGGTCCATCTTCTGACAATAGTCAGAGAACCATCAGCATTAGTTATAGGTTCTTCATCAATGTAGCTCACATTCGGTGTTGTGGTGCAGTTGTCTGCCGCATCGGTCACATTGCCCGTTTCGTCAAGGCTTATGTCATAGGTATTGTCAATATTCCGGCAGACAGCCTTGTCGTCGGGAACCGTGAAGGTGGGATTCGTCAAGTCTTCAGTCCAGGTGTAGGTGATGTTCACGTTCTCAGCCTTGTTGTTGCACGGGTCGGTATAGTGTGCCGTCCACGTCCGGGAGCGGCCGCAGGTACTCGTGTTGATTACATCTCCCACAGTGACGCTGTCAGTGGGCAGGTCAAAGCTACTGCCAGCGCAGTTGTCGGAAACGGTGAAGGCAGGCGCAACAACAACCGGCGGGTTGCAGCCCCAGTCGTGACCGTCAGCTTCAGAACCAGTCTTCAGCGCGATGGTCGGCACGGTCACATCCGCGGTCCAGTAATAGGTAATGCTCACATTCTCGGCCTTGTTGTTGCACGGGTCGGTGTAGTGTGCCGTCCACGTCTGGGAGCGGTCGCAGGTGCTCGTGTTGATTACTTCTCCCACCGTGACACTGTCAGCGGGCAGGTCGATATTGCCGACGCAGTTGTCGGAAACGGTGAAGGCAGGCGCAACAATCGACGGGTTGCAGCCCCAGTTGTGGCCGTCAGCCTCAGAACCGGTCTTCAGCAAGATGGTCGGCACGGTCGCGTCAATCGTCCAATAATAGGTGATGTCCAGGTTCGTCGCCTTGTTATTGCACGGGTCGGTGTAGTGTGCCGTCCACGTCTGGGAGCGGCCGCAGGTGCTCGTGTTAGTTACAGTTCCCACGGTGACGCTGTCAGCGGGCAGGTCGATATCGCCGGCGCAGTTGTCGGAAACGGTGAAGGCAGGCGGAATAACCGTCGGGTTGCAACCCCAGTCGTGACCGTCGGCCTCGGAACCGGTCTTCAGTGCAATGGTCGGCACAGTCGCATCCGCAGTCCAGTAGTAGGTAATGCTCATGTTCTCTGCCTTGTTATTGCACGGGTCGGTATAGTGTGCCGTCCACGTCTGGGAGCGGCCGCAGGTGCTCGTGTTGATTACTTCTCCCACAGTGACACTGTCTGCGGGCAGGTCGATATCACCAACGCAGTTGTCGGAAACGGTGAAGGCAGGCGCAACAATTGACGGGTTGCAGCCCCAGTTGTGGCCGTCAGCCTCAGAACCGGTCTTCAGCAGGATGGTCGGCACGGTCGCGTCAACCGTCCAGTAGTAGGTAATGTCCAGATTCGTCGCCTTGTTCTTGCACGGGTCGGTGTAGTGTGCCGTCCACGTCTGGGAACGACCGCAGGTACCCGTGACAATCACTGCTCCCTCGGAAACACTGTCTGCGGGCAGGTCGATGTTGCCGACACAGTTGTCGGAAACGGTGAAGGCGGGCGGAACAACCGTCGGGTTGCAGCCCCAGTTGTGGCCGTCGGCCTCAGAACCGGTCTTCAGCAAGATGGTCGGCGCGGTCAGGTCCACCGTCCAGGTGTAGGTGATGGTCACCGGAGAGGCAGAGGCGTTGCAGGCGTTGGTGTAGTTGGCCGTGAAGCTTATCTCGCGGCCGCAACCGCTCTCCACCACGGTGGAAGGCGTCACCACAGCCTGAGCCGCTCCATTGCACTCGTCCGTGACGGTGAAGTTCTCATACGTCAGAACGAAGGTTGACGGGTTACAGCCCAGATCATCATCATGGATACCTGTCTTGGCCGCGATGGTGGGCGTTGCCGGCGTTTTCACAGAAACGGTGGCTCTGGCCATCGCACTACAACCGTTGGCATCTGTCACGGTCACGGTATCATAATAGGTCTTGCCGCAGGAAGCGGGAGGAGCGGGTATTGCCACCGCCGTTTCGTTCGTCAGATAGGGCGTCGTGGTGGTGGTCGGTATGGTATTTAAGTCCCCTTTCCATACGAATGTGTAGTTGGCCACGGTGGCTGTGGTTATGGTCGCCGTCAGCGCTCCGAAGCCCACATTCGGGCAGAGGTCGCTCAGGGAGGTAACCTCCACCACCGGGTTCGGGTTTATGGTGAGCAACAGGTAGGAAACCGTGTCCACCTGCTCGCCGTTAAAGGTCTTCTGACCTGGGAACTCGTAGTAGCCGTAGCTGTCGGTGGAAGCCGGCAGTGAGTTGCCGCGCCAAGTGTAGGTGGCGAACTCGCTCTGGCAGATGGTGTCCTTGTGCAGCGGCTCCACAATCAGGATGCGCGTGGTGATGCTGTCACAACCGTTGCTGCCCGGAATCGTGTCGATGATGGTGTAGGTGCCGGTCTCGGTCACATTGAAGGTCTTGTCGGAGAAGACTGTCGTGTAAGGCGTGCCCGCATAGAGCGTGTCCTTATAGACCGTGTCGCGCTGCACCACGTTGTAGTTCACATGCAGGGCAATGATACTGTCGCAACCCTTGTCCGTCTTCATCTTCAGGAAGAATTCGCCGTTTTCAGGGCTCACAGTGATAACCTCAATCTCAGTGGTCGAGGAGGTCACCTCCACGCCCGTGGTGGTCGTCGTGATGGTCACGCGGCTGTCCTTGCTGTAGGTTTCCGTGTGGCTTTCGTAGTAGAGGCACACATCCACCGTGTCGGTTTCGCGGCTCGACTTGTCAACGGTCAGATGCAGGTAGGAGACCGTGTCAATCTCCGTGCCGTAGATGGTTTTCTTGCCCGTGAACTCGTAGTAACCGTACTCATCCGGGGTCTTGCCCGAGATGCAGTTATCCACATCGTTGTATTCCCAGCAATAGGGTTCGAAATTGTCTTCCCAGACATGGCTGGTGTTGAACGTGCTGTCGCAGATGGTCACCTCGTGCGGTTCCTCGATCACGAGGATGCGCACCGTGATGCTGTCGCAGCCGTTGCTGCCGGAAACCGTGTCCGTGTAGGTCATCACGCCCTTGTTGGTGACGTGGAAGGTATGGTCAGCCAAGAGCTTGTCGTAGTCCTGGCCGGGGATGTGCAGCGTGTCGGCGGTGACCGTGTCGCGTTGCACGATGTCATAACCGATATGAAGGTTCACGATGCTGTCGCAACCGTTGGCGGCCGTATACTTCAGGACAAAGTCGCCGGTGGCGGGATCCTTCTCCAGTATCGTCACATCCGAAGCGGTAGTGGACAGGCTCACTCCCGTGCCAGGTGTCACGGTGATGCTGATGCGGGTGTCCGCATTGTATTCAAAGGTCTGGGCCGTATTGAAGTCGAGGCAGAGATGCTTGTTGTCCGATGTTTCGGCCGTAGGCTTCACGGTCAACTGCAGGTAGGAAACCGTGTCCACCTGCTCGCCGTTGATGGTCCTCTGACCCGGGAACTCGTAGTAACCGTTCGCATCCGGAGTTTTACCCTTGATGCAGTTGTTCACATCGTTGTATTCCCAGCAATAGGTGGTGTCATAGCGGAAATCCCACTTCAGCAATTCGGTGTTGTACGCCTGCTGGCAGGTGGTGTCATAATGCAGCGGCTCCACGATCAGGATGCGCGTGGTGATGCTGTCGCAACCGTTGGCAGCACCGCCCGAGATGGTGTCGATGATGGTGTAGGTGCCGGCTGCGGTCACATTGAAGGTCTTGTCGGAGAAGACCGTCGTGTAAGGCGTGCCCGCATAGAGCGTGTCCTTATAGACCGTTTTGCGTTGCACCACGTTGTAGTCCACGTGCAGGTTCACGATGCTGTCGCAACCGTGGATGGTTTTATATCTCAGGATAAAGTCGCCAGTGGACGCATCCACAGTCTCAACCACGACACTCGCGGAGGAAGATGTCACCGACACACCTGTGGTGCTGATGGTAATGGTGACGTTCTCATCCTTGCTGTAAGCCTTCGAATAGGTCTCCTCGTAGAGGCAGACATCCACCGTGTCTTTTTTCTCGTACTCATCCCAGATGGTCAGGTGCAGGAGGGCGGTGGTGTCGATGGTCACGCCGTCCACGACCTTGCTGCCGTGATGGATGTAGTCGCCGGAAACGGTACCCACCTCGAAGGTGGTGTCAAACTTGTCGTAATACCAGCCTTCCTTCAGCGGACACATCTCTTCGGTGTATTCCGCATCGCAATCGACCACAGTGAGCTTGTACTCGCCGACGGAAGGATCTTCGGGACAGCCTGTCACCTGGGCATAACGCCTGAAGGTGTAGCTGCCTTCAGTGCTCATATAGGAAGCGGGCACGCTATAGGAAGCGTCCGTGGCACCAGAAATAGTGGTCTCGGTACCGCCCGCAGGAGTCACTGTCCAGGAGTAGGTAGCATCGACGCCAGTTTGGTAGGACTCAGCCGGGTAGGAGTTCTGGATTGTCGGGGCGGTGCCACCGATACAGGAGACGGTCTTGCCATCGATAATGGAACCGGCGTTGAACTTCGGAAGCACGCTCACGACGGTGCGCTTGCTCTCGCAGGCGCCGGAGTTATCCACGATGCTCACATAGCGGGTGACAGAGGAGGTTCCCATCTGCACAGTGCGCAAACTCGCATCGGGGGAACCGGAAGATTCAGTGGCATACCATCTTAGGCGGCTCACGGTGTTGGATCCGACGTTAATCGTGTAGGACGTGTTGGGACAGGCGTACTGCGGGGTGGGCATTTTCGGGGCAGACGGGGCCACTGAGGTATTCGGTGTCACAGAGACTTCCGGAGTGATCTGTTCTCCACAGTTTCCACTCCTCACCGTGGCACGGAAATAGGTGGTGGCGGTGATGGTGTTGACCATATCCGCCGAGAGATGATCAGTGGTGTTATAGATTGTCGTCCAAGCGCCACTGGTGCCAGTACGGTACTCCCACTTGACGACCTCGCCCACATAATCGTGGAGCACCAGATCCGAAAATGAACCATTCTGACAAAGCTGCGTAGTCGGCGGCTCAATATGGCCGGCCACCGTCGCAGGGTTGATGGTGATGATCTTGCTGATGGCAGCTCCGCTCTCACAGTACTCACTGCTGCCCGTCACGGTGTAGGTGACATTGAGGGTGCCGGCCGGGGCGCCTGCACTGATGGTCAGCACTCTGTTCGATTGGGAGGCAAAGCCATTGTACTCGCTGTTCCAGGTGTAGGTGCCGGGAGCGCCGGTGGCCGTCACGGTGAAACTGTTGCCGGCACAGGCCTCGTCATCCGTCAAAGAGGTGGAAAGCGTGGCCGGGGAGTGCACGATGACCTTGATTTGCACCGTATCACTGATACAGTTCTCCGTACCTTGGCGCACATAGTAGGTATAGGTGCCGGGCTCATCCGTGGAGGGCACAATGTCGGTCTCCGCAGCGCCGTCTTGGGTCCTATAAAAATATAAGGTATAACCGTTGGTGGCGGTCACATGCGTGGAGAGCGGCTGGGCCGTCTCATTGACGCAGTAGTGAATGGTCGTCTCGCCAGATGTCACCGTGGGAGCATTCTCCAACTGGGAGGATTTTTTCAACCGTAGATGGGTATAACAGGCCGAGTTGGCAGCATTGGTAACCGCAATCACATTGAGCGAATCGCCTTGACCCAAGGGAAATCCGGTGGCATGGGTGTACTCCACCGTGCTCTCCGTAATAGGATATGTGTTGAAAAAGCGGGTGCCGCTCGGATAGTTGGTGTACACATCCATAAAGTCGATGGTGTTCGGCGAAGCGGGCTCGGTACAGAGCTGGAGAACCCGCACGGAGTAGTCGCCCTGACAGTGGCCCTCATCCAAGTAGGCCTGGCGGTCGAGGATTACCCGTATGGGATGTCGGACCAGTTCTCCCTTACACTGTCCGCCACCCTCGTAGCCAACCACAAAGGTGGAGGCACTAACGGGCACATTCGACAGCTCACCGATAGCTGTCAGGGTACCATCCACTTGGAGTTCGAGTTTACAATCCTCGTTGTCCGACATCAGCTCATAGCAGTCTTCCGTAAGGACAAAGTCGAGGCGCAGGGTGGCATAGACGGAATCGGGGTAGCCGGCTGGAATCCTGTCCAAATGCCAGATAGCCGTACCGTTGGCTCCGGCCATGGCGTCAAATTCGGTACTGCCGGAACGCTCGGGAGCCATAAACGCGAAAGAGTGCGGAGTGGCTAAATTTGCGGTCCTGGGTATGGGCACCTGGATGACCGCGTCGCGTACCGACTCGGTGCCTCGGTTGCGGATGTCAATCAGGAAGGAGATGCTGTCGCCGGGGCGCACCACGTAGGCGTTCTCCGTCTCGTCGAAATGGGCGCCTTCCACCTCCACAAAGGCATTGAAGGCTTCCGGCTCGGGAACATAGCACTGGATACTAATGCCGAAGAACCACGGCACATAGATATCTGCCACACCCGATGGTGTCTGCACACATGAGAACTTAAACTGTGTGGACGTCTGTCCATTTTGAATATACTCCTTATTTTGGTTAGGCAAGGTCATCATGGAGATGTCAATACCGCAGTTGTTCAGGTAGTTGGGATTACGGTTAGGATTTGAGGTTGAACGCGGATAGATGGAACCGTTGAAGAAGTTGGTGTCGAGATTATCCCCATGATGCAACTCGAAGTAGGTACTTGCGTTATCTGTAATCGCTGTTTTGCCGGCGCGTAGCATACGGCAGCGGTCACCAGGCATACCTTTGTCGCCTTCGGCCGCCATCATGGCCACCTTCACAGCCACATCACCCGCCGGATTCGCCTCGAATCCATTCACTTCTATCAAGGGGTGATTATTTTCATTGGTCAAAGCATATCCGTCAAACAGGGTGATGTTCCGCCATTTCATGTCCTCATTTTGAAAAACCACGACAAGGGCCCAGCCTCCGCAGTAACCGACTTGGAAATCGGGACCTTCGGACAATGCGATGTCCGCCCCGAAGTAGTTGCCTTCGCCATGGGCACGCACATAGTCGGTCACTTCCGCATATCCTACGTTGATGAAATAGTTGCCATTAAAGGAAGTGTCCGCGGTGGGGTATAAGATTTCGGAAGTGGTGGCCGTTACAGTCGTATAGGCACTCTCGGACTGGTGCTTGAACTTGATTTTATTTTTATACATGGTGTGGCCATTCAAAGTAAGCTCCATACCGGAATCTTTCGCAATGTAGAGACCATAATAACGGGAGACTCCATAAATGTAATAGGTCACCCCACCCAAAGAGAAGTGAAACCCAGACAGATTATGGGAACCGTCATGCCCGGGCCACCATCTTCTATCGTTATACAAGTTTTCGTCGCCAGAACCGATACGAATTTTGTAGTCGGCTGAATTGATACCAGAATGCGTTGTCCAATCACCACTATTACCATTCCTCGTTTCAATTTGAATAATATCTCTGCGCACACGGATTTGCCGCACGACTTGGTTGTTGCTATTTCTGGTTATCGTATAAGTATTATAGTTAGTGCTAAGGGCTTGGGTAACCGTGAATTTCCCGTCAACCACTTGATTGTGAACCATAATATTGTCCCCGTAGAGTACCGGATCCGCACGGCTCATCCAATAGAGGCCGGCATAAACCACCTCCGTACAGGCCGGGTTGCAGCCGTTCTCATCCGGAAACACCAACTTGGCAGAGGAGGAATTTACCGTGGAAGCATCCCCGTCGATATCGACATATCGCATGGGGCGGATTGTGTTGCCCACCTTGCCATTGTTGTTGTTGCCATACTGATCGGTGTAGGGTTGAAGAATGAGGTTAGTGTTACCCAGCACCGTGAAATCACCCTTGATGGTATAGGTGTTTCTATCGGGCGAATACTGGGAGGTCCTCGGTTGGAAAGGTTTCCTGACCTGTCCGAACAAGGTGCTCAGGCACAAGAGGAGCACCATAAGAATAGATAGTTGTTTTTGCTTCATAGATTTCAGTTTTTATATTTATAATTTTCTTGATTTCACACTCCCGTCATTCCTGTCCGGAACATTGTTTCACAGCGTATTAAGACACATGCAAAACAGAAGAATGAAGCACCTTTCATGCTTGCATCCAAAATAGAAAACTATCGGCAGTTTAGGATCCGTCCGCACAAGCCCGCCAAAAATCCTATCACTGCGATGTCGAAAACCAGCACAACTGATTATCGGTCAATGGTTTGTATTTTCTAAATTATCAATTAGGAACACCTAATCCATAATTTAAAAAAACGCGCAAAGATACGTTATTTTCAGCAAATTACGACTTATAAACACGCGATTGTTAATAAATTTCTATTTTAAGAAATATTAACATATATAATTTACTGTAATATCGTTGTTTATAAATATTAGTAAGTAAAAAAGTGTTGGATTTTGGAGATTGGTCTTTAGTCTTTGGTTCTATGTTCTTCGTTCTATGTTCTATGTTCTATGTTCTTCCTCCCCTTATTTGTTATACCGGAACGCGAAGATGAAAGTGACGGCCACGATCAAGGCATAGCCGGCGAATAAGTACCAGGAGGTCTGCCAGCCGTGCCACACGTCCATGGCCAACGCCTCGCGCGCAGCCGCGCTCATGGACGCGCGCGCGCCCTCCGCCATGCCGTGGAATTTCGAGAAGACGAACTTGTTGACGACAAGCTGCGCACCCAACGTGCCGATGGTGGCACCGATGCCGTTGGTCATCAGCATGAACAGCCCCTGCGCGGAGGAACGGATGTCGGAACTGGTCTCCTTGTCCACAAACAGGGAACCGCTGATGTTGAAGAAGTCGAAGGCCACGCCATAGACGATGCACGAGAGCACGAACAGCCAGACGCCCGGGCCAGGGTTGCCCAACCCGAAGAAGGCAAACCTCAACACCCATGCGAACATGGCGATGAGCATCACCTTCTTGATGCCGAACCGCTTCATAAAGAAGGGTATCAGCAAAATACAGAGCGTTTCCGAAATCTGCGAGAGGGAAATCAGGATGTTGGCGTGCTGCACACCGAAGGTGTCGGCATATTCAGGGAGATGCTTGAAGCTCGACAGGAAGGGGTTCGCAAAACCGTTGGTGATCTGCAGGGAGACACCCAACAGCATCGAGAAGATGAAAAACACGGCCATCTTGGGGTCCTTGAAGAGCGCGAACGCCTTGAGGCCCAAAGCCTCCACGATGGATTTCTTCTCCGTGGACTGACTAATGGGGCAGTGCGGCAGCGTGAAGGCATAGCAGGCCAAGACGAGCCCGATGCCGCCACTGACCACAAACTGTGCGGCAGAATCCTGGAAGCCGAGCAGATCGACAATCCACATGGTGACGATGAAGCCGATGGTGCCGAACACGCGGATGGGCGGGAAGGTCTTCACCGTGTCCATGCCCGCTTTCTCCAAAGCATTATAAGCCACGGAGTTGGACAAAGCCAACGTCGGCATATAAAAGGCCACTGCGATAGTATAGAGGCTGAACAGCGGACCGAACTGGACTGCGTCGCCCGCATTGAGGCCGTAGAGGCCCGCGGCAATCATGGCGACGCCCGCAATGCCATGGCTGATGCCTAACATTTTCTGGGCGGGAATCCACTTGTCGGCCACAATGCCGATGAGCGCAGGCATGAAAATGGAGACAATGCCTTGGATGGAGTAGAAGATGCCGATGTTTCTGCCCAAGCCATGGGTGAACAAAAAGGTGCCCATACAGGTCAGATAAGCCCCCCAGATGGCAAACTGGAGGAAATTCATGATGATGAGCCGTATTTTCAATTGCATGGATGTGTGGTTTTGAAGGGTTTGTATTTTGTGTGTTTTCTATTTTACTTTGAAGTCGAACATCTTCTCGCCTTCCAGAAAACCCTGCAGCCGATCGTTGATGTGGACGGGGCCGATGCCGACAGGGGTGCCGGTAAAGATGATGTCACCCGTTTTGAGGGTCATGAAGCGAGAGACATACGCAATGATCTGGTCGATGGTGAAAAGCATGTCACGGCTGTTGCCCTCCTGCACTTTTTGCCCGTTGAGCAGAAGATGGAAGTTAAGGTTCTGCACATCGGCAAACATGCTCTTGGGCAGGAACCTGCCCACCACGGCGGAGCCGTCGAAGGCCTTGGCGATTTCCCACGGCTCACCCTGCTCGATGCACTTGCGCTGCAAATCGCGTGCGGTGAAGTCCACTCCGAGTCCGATCTCGTCATAATAGAGAGGCGCGAACTTCTCCTGAATGCACTTGCCCAAACGGTTGATTTTCACGATAATCTCCGTCTCATAGTCCACCCTTTCGGAAAAATCGGGCAGAAAGAAGGGTCTGTTGCGCCGCGTGATGGCATTCTCCTGCTTCATGAAGAAAACCGGTTCCTTGGGCACGGAGTGCTGAAGCTCGGCAGCATGCGCCGCATAATTACGACCTATGCAGATGAATTTCATTTCCTACAAGAAATTTATGTGAAGCACAATCTCCACACGGCCAAATGTAGCCTTGGGATTCACGTCGAGCACGCTGTTATAGGCCTGGTTCCTGCCTTTGAAATAATTGGTCAGCGAGTGGACGTAATTAGCCATCACACCGGCCCGCATCTTCGGGGTCACAGCATACTCAAAACCAATGCCTGCAAAGACCGACTCCTTGAGGACGAAAGCTTCTGTATAAGGCTGCTTCTCGCGCGACCACAGTTCGTCATTCTCGCCCAACTCACAACCATCGATATGATTGGCTCCGAGCAGCAAAGCATTGTAGAAACCGGCATTGCCACAGATGTAGAAGTTGTCTATCGGATTGGTTTTCAAAGTAATACCCACGGGTACCATGAGATACATGTTACGGTATGTCCTGTGGATGTCGGCTGTGGAGCCGCCGATGCCGGGCAGCACCACGCTGTCGCGCAAGGAGAGCTTGCCACCAAGGTGTTCCACAAAGACACCGGTGGAAACATAGAAATTCTTGCCTTTGGTAAGATTGATGTTGACGGGGAAGCCATAGCGCATGCCCACCACAAATCCGTCACGCTTGTAGCCCTCTGTGGAAGTGTACATCCAGTCGAAAGTGGGGGCAAAGGCAATGCCGAAGTTGACAGGGCCACCCTCGCCGGGATCTTTGTTGATCACAATCGAGTGGATATGAGGCGGACGATTCGACCCATGACGCTGGGCCTGTATGGGACAGGACATCCCGAAAGAAATCAAAGCCAAGAGAAGTATAATCTTTTTCATAACGAAGGGGATTAGAAGAGTTCGGGTTGAGAAGCCGCATAGCGGCTTTTGCCAAGATGGGCGTAGGCGAGATCGGTCACCTCGCGGCCTCGCGGGGTGCGCATCAGGTAGCCCTCCTGGATGAGGAAGGGTTCATAGACCTCCTCGATAGTGCCGGGGTCGTCGCTGACAGCGGTCGCGATGGTGGTCAGTCCCACGGGACCACCCTTGAATTTGTCGATAATGGTGCTCAAAATGCGGTTGTCCATCTCGTCAAGGCCATGCTGATCGACATTGAGGGCTTTGAGGGCGATTTGGGTGATGGGCAGCGTAATGGTGCCGTCGCCCTTGATCTGGGCGAAATCGCGCACGCGACGCAACAGCAGGTTGGCGATACGGGGCGTGCCCCGACTGCGCGAGGCGATCTCATAGGCCGCATCCTCGTGGATGGGGATGTTCAAGATGTCCGCGGAACGATGGATGATCTTGCCGAGTGTCTCCGCATCGTAATATTGGAGCCGGAGGTTGATGCCGAAGCGCGAGCGGAGCGGGGCTGTCAGCAGTCCCGACCGTGTGGTGGCGCCCACGAGCGTGAAGGGGTTGAGCGAGATCTGCACACTGCGCGCACTGGGACCGCTGTCAATCATGATGTCGATCTTATAATCCTCCATGGCGGAATAGAGGTACTCCTCCACCACGGGCGACAGACGGTGTATCTCATCGATGAAGAGCACATCGTGGGGTTCGAGGTTGGTCAACAGGCCCGCCAAGTCGCCAGGCTTGTCGATGACAGGACCCGACGTGCAGCGCACGTTGACGCCCATCTCGTTGCCGATGATGTGCGACAGGGTGGTTTTGCCCAGTCCGGGAGGGCCGTGCAGCAACACATGGTCAAGAGCCTCGCCACGAGCCTTGGCCGCCCTCACGAACACAATGATGTTTTCCAACACCTGCTGCTGGCCTTGGAAGTCCTTGAACACGGTGGGGCGTATGGCGCGCTCCATCTCTTTGTCCGCCGAGGACAACCTGCTGGCTGAAGGATCCAAGTTTTCGTTCATGGCTAACGGCTTTGTAGTTTATCCAAACGGTTCAGTCCCGCGATGGCCTGCTCGAAGTTGGTCTCTAACCTCAACGCCTCCTGGTAATCCTTGCGGGCCTTGTCGTACTCGCCGAGGTACTCGTACGCCACACCGCGATTGCAGACGGCATAGACAAGATTCGGATTCGCCTCGATGGCGCGTGTAAAGAGCTTGGCGGCCTCGTCGTAGCGGGCCAGGCTGTCATCCAGATACAAGTATCCCAGATTGTTAAGTGCGGGGATATTCTTGGGGTCGATTTCCAGCACGCTCTTATACTCTTGCTCCGCCTCCTCTATCTGGCCCATGTCCTGATACATCTTGGCGAGGTTATAGCGAATCTCCACATTTTGGGGATCCACTTGCAGGGCATTCTGGTAATAACTGACAGCTAACGGGTTATTGTGTTTCTGGTAGAAATATCCCAACTCCAAGAAAGCCTTGACCTCCTTGGGGTCCTGGTCGATGACCAACTGCAGAAGACGGAGGTAATCGGCGGTGTCGCGCTCCTCCTTCCGCATGAAGGCTTTGATGAGGTAGGCCTTCGGGTTGAAGGGCTGTATCTCGACCGCCTCATCAATGGTGGCGCCACACTGCTCCATCATGCGGAGGTGGAAGTACAGCTCGGCCAACTTGAGGCGCGCTTCGTTGTTTTTCGGGTCCTTGCGGATGGCGGTCTGGAGCATCTCCTCGGCCAAGTCGGTCTCGCGCTGGGCGAAATAGAGGTCGGAGAGCTTGACATAGTACTTGCTGCTGTCGGGTTGCAGCCGGATGGCGGTCTGCATGTCGGCGATGCCCTTCTCCACATTCTGATGGTAATAGTAGTAGTCGGCGCGCTGGTAATAGAGCTCGGCGCGCTTGGGATGGCGGTCAATGCTCTTGCACAGCTCAGCCAGCTCCGACGGGAGATCGGCGTACTGTTTCTTGCTATGGCAGCCACACCCGAAGACTAACAGCAATCCCAATAAGCAGGTGATGATTTTTTTCATTTTGGGGGTTGGTTTTTCGATTTACGGTTTACGGTTTTCGGTTTTAACGACCAACAGCCAATAGCTAACATCCAACTACCAACTACTTCATATTCTCTTTGATGGCGGCGCGGATTTTGGCTTCGAGTTCGTCGGCCAGCTCCGGGTTGTCGGCCAAGAGCGTCTTGACGGCCTCGCGTCCCTGGGCCAGCTTGCTCTCGCCGTAGGAGAACCAGGATCCGGACTTCTTGATGATGCCGTACTCGACGCCGAGATCGACAATCTCGCCCGTCTTGGAGATACCCTCGCCGAACATGATGTCAAATTCCGCCTGGCGGAACGGGGGTGCCACCTTGTTTTTGACGACCTTGACCTTGACATGGTTACCAATGGAGGTGTCGCCGTCCTTGATCTGGGCCTGGCGGCGGATGTCGAGACGCACGGAAGCATAGAACTTCAGGGCGTTGCCACCCGTGGTGGTCTCGGGATTGCCGAAGAGGACGCCGATCTTCTCACGCAGCTGGTTGATGAAAATGCAGCAGCAGCCGGTCTTGTTGATGGTGGCCGTCAGCTTGCGGAGGGCCTGCGACATCAGGCGGGCCTGCAGGCCGACCTTGGAGTCGCCCATGTCGCCCTCGATTTCGCTCTTCGGGGTCAGGGCCGCCACAGAGTCGATGACGATGATGTCGATGGCGCCGGAGCGGATGAGGTTGTCGGCGATCTCCAACGCCTGCTCGCCGTTGTCCGGTTGCGAGATGAGGAGGTCGTTGGTGTTGACACCCAGCTTCTCGGCATAAAAGCGGTCAAAGGCATGCTCCGCGTCGATGAAAGCGGCGATGCCACCCTGCTTCTGGGCCTCCGCGATGGCATGTATGGCCAACGTGGTCTTACCGGAGGACTCCGGTCCGTAGATTTCTATAACTCTGCCCCGAGGAAGGCCGCCCACACCCAACGCGGTGTCCAATCCGATGGAACCCGTGGAGATCACGTCCATCTCTTCCACATTCGTGTCACCCATCCTCATGATGGAACCCTTGCCAAAGGTCTTCTCCAATTTCTCCAAAGTCGAGTTGAGGACTTTCAATTTCTCGGCGTTCACGCCTTTCTTGTTTTCTTCATTTTCCATATTCAGTATAGGTCTTAGTTTTTTTAGAGCGCAAAAATACGCAATTTTCACATACGAAAACCGCATGTTTTTAAGAGTTCAATGTTAAAATGATTTTTTTTATTGATTGACTGTCAATGCAATGAGCAATTTTTAACAATCAATTCCAAAAAAAATTTCGGAGCGAAACACAAGTTGGCATGTTGTATGGGAGACTGGCCGCAGGCCTTCCTTTTCCCCTGTCAAATCTTCGTCTCGTCGATCGGGAAGAACAACTCGCTATGGTTGGCGTTATGGAGGAGGCACTGGTCGCAGATGGTCAGCTCGCCGTTGAGGCGGCGCTGCACCATGTCGCTGAGGCGGTCCTTGAGGGCAGGGATCCGCACATAATTGCACACTTCGTTGGCGAAGGCAAACATCAGCAGTTTGCGGGCGCTGCGCTCGCCGATGCCACGGGAGCGGAGGTAGTAGAGCGCCTCGTCGTCGAGCTGCCCCACCGTGGCGCCGTGGCTGCACTGCACATCGTCGGCGTAGATCTCCAAGAAGGGCTTGGTGTTGACCGAGGCCTTGTCGGTGAGCAGGATGTTGCGGTTGGTCTGGAAGGCGTTGGTGCGCTGCGCGTCGGGCAGGACGGCCACATGCCCGTGGAAGCCGGCCTTCGCCTCATCGTCCAAGATGCCCTTGTAGAGCTGGTAGCTCTTGCAGTCGGTGGCAATATGGTTGATTTTGATATGGTTATCGCACTGCTGGGTCTTGTCCACGAGATAGAGCCCGTAGAGGCGCGCCTCCGCGAAGGGCTCGCTGAGGTTGACGTGGATGTTGTTGCACACATAGCCCGCGTTGAAGGTGATGGCATTGGACTGGAACATCGAGAAGGCCTGCTGGTTGACGAAGACGTGGTGGAAGAGGTGCGAGTCGGCCTCCTTGTTCTCGGTTTTGTAATAGTGCAGCGTCGCGTTCTCGGAAAGGGAGATCTCCGTGACAATGTTGAGGAAGTGGCTGACGCTGCGGATGGAGTCGTCGCACTGGATGAGCGACAGGGTGGCGTTGCGGCCCACGCGGATGACATGGCGGTTCTGCACCAACAGGTCGTCGCGGGAGTTGACCAAGGAGACAATCTGGAAGGGTTGCTCCACATTCACGTCGTCGGGCACATAGATGAAGATGCCATCGTTGAACTGCTGTTCGTTGCTGTCGGTCAGCTCGTTGCGTTCCTTGTCGGAGATGCGGGAGAGCGCCGGGCGCACCAATTCGGGGCAACGCTGGAGGGCGGTCTTGAGGCTGCCGGCCACCACGCCGTTGTCGTAGGTGGTCAGCCCGTCGCTGTCGTGTACGTACCAGCCGTTGAGGATGGGCAGCATCTCGGAGCCCATCTGGCTGACCTGGCACTTGAAATACTCCTCCACCGGCCGATAGGGGTCGGGAGCGGTTTGCTGCCGGAACTGGGACAGCGTCTTTAAAGCTTCTGCAAACGACTTCATTATGCCAGTTTTCCTTGTTCGTACTCTTCCTTGATCCATTCGTAGCCGCGCTGCTCGAGCTCCAAGGCCAACTCCTTGGGGCCGGACTTGACAATCCTGCCGTCGTAGAGGATGTGGACCACATCGGGCACGATGTAGTCGAGAAGGCGCTGGTAGTGGGTGATGACGATGGTGGCATTGTCGGGGCGCTTGAGCTGGTTGACGCCGTTGGCGACGATGCGGAGGGCGTCGATGTCGAGGCCGGAGTCAGTCTCGTCGAGGATGGCGAGTTGGGGTTCGAGCATGGCCATCTGGAAGATCTCGTTGCGTTTCTTCTCGCCGCCGGAGAAGCCCTCGTTCACGGAGCGGTTGCTGAGTTTTTCGGTCAGCTCCACCACCTTCTGTTTCTCGTTCATGAGGCGCAGGAACTGGGCGCCGTTCAGCGGGTCGAGGCCGCGGTACTGGCGGATCTCGTTGAGGGCGGTGCGCATGAAGTTGGCGATGCTCACGCCGGGGATCTCCACGGGGTACTGGAAGCCGATGAAGATGCCCTCGCGGGCGCGGTCCTCCACGGAGAGCTCTAACAGGTTCTTGCCGTTGAAGGTGATGCTGCCGGCGGTGACGTCGTAGCCCTCCTTGCCGGCGACCACGGAGGCCAAAGTGCTCTTGCCCGTGCCGTTAGGGCCCATGATGGCATGCACCTCACCGGCCTTCACTTCGAGGTTTACGCCTTTCAATATCTCACGTTCCTTGATGGTCACATGCAGGTTTTCTATCTTTAGCATATCGATTCTTTTTTGAGGGCGCAAAAATACAAAATTCGGGCAAATATAGAGAGAAGAGTTTAGAGTTAATGGCTATCAGTGAGCAGTGATCTGTGAACAGTGAACAGTGATCTGTGATCTGTGATCAGTGAGCAGTGAGCAGAGAGGGGATAGCCTTCGTTTCTTAATTTCTTAATTTCTTAACTTCTTAATTTCTTCGTTCTACAGCCAAGACCGAGAATATTGAGGTTGCAGCGCCCGTTCTTCGCACTGCAATCACCTATAGCACCATGATATTTCCCTTTCTCTGGTGTCTTCCCATTTTGTCTTCATATTGGATGATGTAGTTGTACATGCTGTTATGGTAGATTTGTCCTTTATACTCTCCGTTCCACTTGAAATTCTTGTCGGTGGAATAGAAGACCAGTTCACCCCAGCGGTTGTAGATGCGAATTTCAAAGCGACGGATGTCCTGCTGGAAAATTTCAGGAATGGCGAAATAGTCGTTGAGGCCGTTGCTGTGGACCGGGGTAATGGCATTGGGCAGGTAAAGATCTATATCACAATTTTCTATAAGAATTTCCGCCATATTCCGGCAATCGCCCTGAGAAGCCGTCACCGAGTAGCGTCCGGGCAGGTTGACGGTGATATTCGGGGATGTTTCACCTGTACTCCAGATATAGTCGGTCATCGGAGACTCCACCTCCAATTCCGCCATCAGCCCGTCGCAGAAGTTGTCCGTCAAGGAGGAGAGGCGCACCGAGGTGTCAATGACGGAAAGATGGAGACTGACGAGGCTGTCGCTGCCACATGATGTCTGCAGTTCTGCCTGGTATTCGCCGGCACATGGAAGCACTTGGTCATTCCACAACAGTGGCAAATCCGACTCGCAGATGGTGCTGTCCACCGTCACGGTCTGGTTGTGACACACATAAAGCGAATAGTTGATTATACTGTCGCAGCCGATGCTATTGGGGATGATCACCACCGTATCAACATCATCGGCAAAGAGAAGTCCGTTGAAGATGGCGGGCAGATTGTTTTCCGGCACCGTGTCATGCTGTGTGGAATAGGAGACCGGAAGCAGATGCACTTGCAGTTTGAGGACCTCGGGAAGGGCATTTTCGTGGGTGACGGTCAAGGTCTGGACGGTGGTGTCCAAAAAAGTGAGACCGAACCAGTTCAGCGGGAGTTCGTTTTCGCAAATGGTGGTATCCACATACTGGATGACCAGCACCCGTACCGAGTCGATTGAGCTACAGAAATCAGAAGTGAATCCCGTCACGTAATAGAGGGTGGATTGTGCGGGGGAGGCCACTGGCGAGGCGGAGGTGGTATCAGACAGGCCGATGGCGGGTGTCCACAGGTAACTGCTGGCGCCCGAAACATGCAATGTCGCGCTGGCTCCGGGTTCTATCACTACATTTTGATCCACCATCAACTGCGGTTGCTGCACCACCGAAAGGTGAAGCACGAGCAGGCTGTCGCAAACACTGTCCATGGGTGTGGATTGCCGGTAGGTGCCGGGAACCGTCAGAGACTGTCCATGCCATAAAAAAGGCAGTTCAGAACTGCACACAACCGTGTCCATTTCCTGCACATTTCGGGAGACATTCACATGAAACTGTGCGGATCCGGCACAGCCTTGTTCATTCACGTATGTGTATGTCATCTGGTATTCGGGCACATTCTGACTAAGCGCAAGTGTGTCGCCCATCACCACTCCGCCTGTATAGGTGCCGCCTGCGGGAAGTCCCTGCAGCACCACCAACGAATCAGAGAGGCAGGCAAAAATGTCGCTATGCGAAACCTGAGGCACGAAGTTCTCTATGGCCACCTGCGCGACGGCTGTGTCGCCCAAGGCATCGGTCACCGTCACAGCATAAGTTCCGGCGCACAGACCTGTGGCAGTGTCGGTGGTCTGCTGGAGGTAGTCGTTCCAGAGGTAAGTATAGGGTGCCACTCCGCCGGACACGTGGGCCACGGCAATAGCGTTACAGGTGATCACGGGCGGATCCACGCACGTATCGTTGCAGGTGGCGTATGTGGACGCAACAGACTGTGTTGACCATGACCCGCCGTCGGGCACACGCCGCAACGACTGTCCCTGTGTTAAATTGTTCCCAATATAGTTTTTTTTCGAGTTGGGTATTTGGCTAAAAGACGCAAGTGTGCCGGAAAACCCGCAACCAGTTCCTGAAGAGACGCAAGGCGGACAAGTACTGCAGAAATTGTTGCTGTCAGCCCAGTAGATGGCATCCTGCACAACCCCGTTGGCATCGTAGAAGGCAAACCAACCACCAGCATTCGGGAACCAGAGGCGGATGCCGCCCCCGAAACAATATCCGGTATCCACCACTACTTCCACGACATTGCCGCCGTTTTGCGCCAAAAGGTTGGAAGGGACGGCTGGTGCGTTCACTCCCCTCACCAAGCAGAAGCCCTGGGGCGGCACCACGGTGCCCTGCGGAAGCGTGAAACCACCGCCGTAGGCAGTCATGGTCGGATTGTAGTCGTTGGCGTTGTTCCCCAAAAAGTAGCAGGAGATATCCACCGACTCGCATTTATGCGGATTGTAGAGTTCTATCCATTCGCCCGCCTGGGTGCCGAAGTTCCCCGCGATGGAGCCGTCCCCGGTTGACGGCATCTGCATCACCTCGTTAATCAAAATAGTCGGACCATGATACTCGCATCCAGTGCCGTAACAGTCTGTGTTCACTGTTCCATCCACCGAAACGGAGAGAGGCTGGGTCTCTTCAATCAGGACGACAAGGGAGACGAGCGTGTCGCAACCTGTTGCAGCAGTGTCCCAATAGAAGAGGTGCAGTGGGCCCTGAGAGCCGGCGGGAATCAGGGTCTTCGTCCCCGCGGATGTAAACACGCTATCGTTCCAAGTGAGCGGCAATTCGTTCTCGCACACGGTGCTGTCCACCGTCACGGTCTGGTTGTTATACACAGTAAGCAAGAGTGTCAGCGTGCTGTCGCAGCCATTGGAGGACACGAAGATACTTGTCTGTCCAAACATCGTACCAAGACAAATTGCAATCGTAATTGTCAGAATTATTACCGCTCTTTTCATATCGGTTTGTTTAATTCCGTTGTTCAATTATTTGGATAAAATCTTATAGTTTTTTTTGTCTTGGACTCTGACAGACAAGCAAAAAAAACACTTTCTTTACAATAAATAACGTTGCCCGACACGCGGTTTCAGGTTTCATGGTTCATGGTTCAAAATTCATAGCTCATAGTTCACACCACCACCTCGAAAATCCTCTTCCCGTTCACCTCTACCCACTGAGGCTCTTTGCTCTCTCTGTTTTTCGAGAAATCAAAGGTCACGAGATAGCCTTCATCCATGCCGCGTATGGTGAGATATTCAGACAGCTGCTCGCGACCGTTTTGCTCGTATTTGTCGCCGCGCCAGATCTTCAGCTCCACCACAAACTCCTCCCTGCCGTAGGTCACGACAAGGTCCATGCGGCGGTTGCTACGGGTCTGAGGCTCCACATAGTAAAAGCCCACGCCGTTGATGATCGGTTTCAGAAAGCTGAGGAAAATCAGCCTCCCCTGCCGTTCGAGAAACGCCTCGTCCTCCTCGCGGTACTCCTCACGCAGCAAATCACGGAAACGGGTGACGATGTGCTCCATGTCCAACCGTCCGTCTTGCACATAACTCAGCACGAACGGGGATAGCTTTGTGGCCTGCTCCGTCATATACTTGTTGCCAAAATAGACGAACAGGGCCTCCTCGAAAATCAGGTTGTGTATCATTGCCTTTCCACGCTCATTCTCGCGGATGTATGCAAACATGTGGGCGAAACGGATGTTGGCATCCACCATGGAATAGGAGTATTCAACACCATTGATTGCGATGTTGTAGAGCAATTCCCTCAATTGGCTGTAATTCTCGAGATTCTTCGACAAATCGTCAATCAGTGTGACGTTTTCCCCTTTGGAGATAATCTTCACCGCCGCCTGCACATGGTCACAATCCCACTGCCTGTCCAACCGCTCGTCGATGAGTTTGCAGATGTAGCTCACCAAGACAGGGTAGCCGCTTGTGTATCGGTAAATTTCCTCGCTGATGGCCTTGATGTCCATGCCCGTGTGTACATCCTGCTCGTAGTCGCCCAACATCTGCGCGATTTCCTCCGGATGGAAGGTCATGTCCACGTGAAAGTCAGCGGCGATGTTCCAGGGAGAGTTGTACTTCTTCTCTTCATCAGGCCGTATTTTAAGTTTCAGATTCTTCACATCATACACGCCTGCCAAAATCACACTATGGAACGTGGAGTTCATCCCATCCTCATTTCGTTGCAGGTATTTATTGCGAAGCATTCCCAAAAAACTAAGGTACAACTGGTTGTCACTACTCTTATCCACCTCATCGATGGTCAGCACCACCGGTTTCGGGCATTGGGTGGTAAACTGTGTAATCACAAAAGAAAGCTCGTCTAAATTGGTCGCCGTTGAATTTTTCCACACATTCGCAAACGCACAATCAGGACAGATGCGTTCCAACCTGTCGGCCATCTTTTTCACGAACAATCTTGCAAAAGTGGCATGGGATTCGAACATTTCGTCCGCCACTCCCTCAAAGCTGAGAGGTATAATGACATATCGATCTGATAGTCTGCGCCAGATCATCTGCAAGGTTGTGGTCTTGCCGAACTGCCGCGCACGGTTGATGGTGAAATACTTGCCGGTGTCTATGAGACGCTCTATCGCCTCAAAACGCTTGGCAGTGTCCACCATATAGTGCCACTCTGGGTTGCAACTGCCTGTAACATTGAATTCTTTTTGCATACTCTTTCTATTCTATTCGTTGGCAAAGATACATTTTTTTAGGAAATCATTTGCCTGAGAGAGAGAAGAGAGAATAGTTAAGAGTTAAGAGTTAAGAGTTGAGAGTTGAAAGTTCATAGCTAATCAGCTAATGGCTAACGGCTAATGGCTAACGGCTTAATGTATTTTTTTCCACAGCCGAAACTCGAAATCATCGTATAATCGTTTTTTGTATCTTTGCCGCCCTTATATGAGCGAGGTAAGATATGAATGATTTACTTGAAAAACTGGAACTTATATACAAACGATGGCTTCAGATCGGTGAGGATATCGCGCAACCTGATGCGATGAACGACATGAAGAAGTTCATCAAGATGAGCAAGGACTACAAAGACCTGCAGCCCGTGGTGGATGCCTACAAGCGCTACAAGGATGTCATCGGCAACATCGCCAACGCCAAGGATATCCTCGCCAACGAGAAGGACGAGGAGTTCCGCGAGATGGCCAAGATGGAATTGGACAGTTTCTCCGAGGAGAAAGAGCAGTTGGAAGAGGACATCCGCTTGTTGCTGCTGCCCCAAGACCCGCAGGACGGCAAGAATGCCCAGATGGAAATCCGCGCCGGCACCGGTGGCGACGAGGCCAGCATCTTTGCCGGCGACCTGTTCCGCATGTACCAGCACTATTGCGACAAGAAAGGCTGGAAAATAGAGGTCATCTCCATGACCGAGGGCACCGTGGGTGGCTACAAGGAGATTGTCTTCGCCGTCAACGGCGACGGGGTTTACGGCATCATGAAATACGAGTCGGGCGTACACCGCGTGCAGCGCGTGCCACAAACCGAGTCGCAGGGCCGTGTCCACACTTCCGCCGCCTCCGTGGTGGTGCTCCCCGAGGCCGACGAGTTCGATGTCGAGCTCAAGCAGAGCGACATCAAGAAGGAGACCTTCTGCGCCTCCGGCCCCGGCGGCCAATGTGTCAACACGACCTACTCCGCCGTGCGCCTCACCCATATCCCCACCGGCATCGTTGTCTCCATTCAGGATGAGAAGTCCCAGATCAAAAACCTCGAAAAGGCCATGCGCGTGCTGCGTACCCGCCTCTTCGAGATGGAGTACAAAAAGTATCTGGACGAGATCGCCTCCAAGCGCAAGACCATGGTCTCCACTGGCGACCGTTCTGCCAAGATCAGAACCTACAACTACCCGCAAAACCGCGTCACCGACCACCGCATCAACTTCACAATGTACAATCTCGCCAACTTCATGAATGGCGACATCGAAGAGGTGCTGCAAGCCCTCCAGGTGGCCGAAAATGCCGAGCGTCTCAAGGAAGAGATCGTCTAAACATATAGTATTCTTCCCTTTACATTCCCATAGCCCATCCCCCGCAGCAGGCCGCAGTAGGTCTCTATCTGCTGCTCGTATGCCTCATGCTCCTGCCCCGTCTTGTAGTCGATAACCACCACACGGTCGGGAAGGAAGACCACCCTGTCGGGACGATGTTCCGTGCCGTCGGCGTCAAGGATGGTGGTCTCGTTGAGGGCCTTCACGCCAGGAGCGAAACAGGGGTGCAGTTCCTCATTTCCCAAGATGTTCCGGAGAACCTCGCGCAGGCGCGGACGGTGCGATTCGTCCACCGTTGCCACAAGCGTTTCCACCTCCTCCATGCTCTGCGGGAAGCGCTCCTGCACGGAGAGAAAATCGTGGATGAAATTGCCCATGGCCCGCTCGTCCTCCTCTTCCACAGAGATGATGTTGGCCACGCTGTGCATCGTGAACGACGATGTCCTGATTTCGGGGACAATGGGGACAACCACGGGCTTGTCGGTCTGTTGCTTACGCCACTGCATGTCGCCGGCATAATAGAGCATGGGGTAAGTCTCGTCTTGGGTGAAACGGAGCTCGTCCGCATCACCGGCCTCGGCGCCGGCCTCTTTCTGGCGAATGAGGCTGAGCATCGCATCGCCGTAGCCCTCCTCGCTGCCCTGGGCCGCCGTGATGACATACAGCATGTCACCCGCGCGTGTGTGCGCCACGTAGAGCAGGTTGAGTTCGTCCAGCCGGCTGTTGCGAACCTCCGCATGGTACAAATCCTCAAATGAAGAATCAATACACTCCTTCTTCAGAGGAATATAGGCCACCTGGTTGTCGGGCGTGACAGTCCATGTGGGATGCAACCGGTTGGAGCCCTTTGCGTAAGGGAAAATGACCACCGGGTACTCCAACCCTTTGGATTTATGTATCGTACTGACTTTTATAGCATTCAGATCAGACGGAAGCGTAAGGGAGAACATCTGGTCCGTCTCTAACAGCATCTGCCACCACTGCAGGAACTGCGCCGGCTCGCCGTTGCGGTTTTTGAGATAATCCAACACGATGTTCTCGAAATCGACGATAAAGGGATCCCCGGTCTGGTCCAACTGATAAAACTGGATAATATTCTTGACCAAAACGAAAAGAGGCTGGGAAATCCAATGGCAGGGAATGTCCAGACCATAGAGTTCCTGCATCAAGTCGTGGAAATTGGAGGAAGAGAGGCTTAGGAGCTTTTGCGGCAAAACCTCTGCGTTGCCCTTGACTTTAGCCAAAGCATGCAGGATGGTTGTCTGGGCCACAAGGTCATTGGGCTGCAACAAATACTTGATTGTCTGGATCATGAGATTGACAGAGGAGGAAGCGCTCAATACAAGCGAGCGTTCCGTGACCACAGGAAAGCCCATATCCAAGAGAAGGTTTGCAATGCGCGTACACTTGTCGTTTCCGGAGTAGAGAATGGCTATATCCCCGTAGTCGTAGCCACGGGCGAGGGCATCGCCCACGGCACGCAGCACCTCACGATCCTCCGGCTTGAGGTCCTGCAGATGGGCCGAAATATAGGTCTCTATCTGCTCGTCCCGATGTTGGCCTGCACGGGGCGTGTCCGCAGTCAACTCCTCGCCCGTCTCGCCACCGCCCGCCAAATAGATCTCCACCAAGCCCGGCTTCGGTTTCATAATCAGCTGTTCCACATCACTATAGTAATCTTCCAGTCCCAATACACGACTGTATTGTCCAAAAAAGGCGTTGTTGAAACGAATGACGGGCGCAGTTGAACGGAAGTTGTATTCAAGTCGCCTGTTTTCATACCCGTCGGGGCCCACCGCCGCCAGATCCCTGTCCTTTTTCAGCCTATTGTAATCAATGAGGTTGTAAAACAGTTCCACATCGCCATTGCGGAAGCGGTAGATAGCCTGCTTGACATCCCCGAAAAGGGTGACGTGCCCGTTGGTGGCAAGGGCTTTGTTGACAATCAACGGCTTCAAATCACGCCATTGCAGGTCGGAGGTGTCTTGGAACTCATCGATAAAAAAATGGCCGAAAGGGATGCGGTCGAAGATCTCAGGCATGTCCTTTCCTTTGATATGCTCATAGATAAACATATTGGACTCGCTGAGTATCATGATATTGCGCCGGGTTTTAATCTCATTCATCTTCTCCTGAAGATCGAAAAGCAGCGACAATTTGAAGGCATTGACCAATACCAGCCCTATGTCCAGATATTCGCGGCGCAGCGGGGTCTGGATATCCCGGACGCGGTTAAAGCAATCGATGATGGCCGGCAGCTCGGCATCCGCACGCCTCTGTTTGTCAGCTGTCAACTCCTTTCTAAAGTAAGTACCGGTTTTTTCATTGATAAATTCCTCAAAATCAGTCTTATAATATTTAATCGGATCTTCCATCACCTTTTCGAACCATTTGTTCAAGGTTGTGGAATTGAATGAGAAGCCAAGATTGTCGATATGAGCCTGTCCTTCGGCGGCCACGTCTTTGACAGCCGCCCGGATCACATCCGGAAGCTCCTTCCGGCGAATGCGCCAGGACGAAATGGTTTCACGGAACTGCGCGGGGGCAACCGTGCGCAATCTCTGCAGATAGTCGTAGTTTTTATCAATATTGTCGTAAAGAATGTTGAGCACTTGGCGCAACTCGCGGTCCACGTTGAGGTTGCCGGAGTCCTCCATGCTGTTTTCCAACAGGAACAGCAGCTTGTGCGACAGCTCCGTGCCGGCACTCAGTTCATTGAGCAGTTGGTCTATAGCCTGTACAAAAAACTCATTAAGCTCGATTTGGACGGAGTAGTTGAGATTCAGGTTGAGCGAGAGCGCGGCGGAGCGAATGACGCGCTGGAAGAAGCTGTCGATGGTGCTGAGCGAGAAGCGGGCGTAGTCGTACAGGATGCTACGGAGCAGTTCCAGCGACTCGCGCCGCATGAAGGCGTCAATCTCCTCTTGTGAAGCCTTTTTTGACGAGAAGAGCTGGTCCACAACCATGCGGTAGATGGCTTTGGCACGAGGCGACAGTCCGTCTGCCGGCTTGAAGGCAAACTCGTGGAGGGTCTGCACAATGCGCTCCTTCATCTCGGCAGCGGCATTATTGGTGAAGGTGATGGCCAAGATTTTGCGAAAAAGTCCCGTGTCGGAACGCGCCTGCGACACATCGCGACTGTCGAATGCAAAACAGAGCGAGATATAGTCGGCCACCAAGTGGGTGGTCTTACCGGAGCCTGCAGATGCGGAATAGGTTGTAAACATGGCCTTATAGGTTCAGGAGTCTAGCATTCTTTTCTTTCGATGGCGGCGAGGAGGTCACCGACGACGAAGCAGCTGCCGCCGATGAAGACAACATCATCGGGGGCGGCGTCGCCCCGGGCGGCGGTATATGCCTGCGCCACGGTGCCGAAGACCCGGCAGTCAAGGCCGTGCTGAGCAAGTATGCCGGCCAGCTCGTCGGCGGGGATGGCGCGGTCGTTGTCGGAGCGGCACACGTAATAGAGTGCCTTGACGGGCAGCAGGGGGATGACATGGTCAAGGTCCTTGTCGCTGACCATGCCGAAGACGATGCGGAGCTGCCGGCAGGGCAACGCGGCAAGTTGCGGCATGGTGATGGAGAGTCCACCCACGTTGTGGCCCACGTCGCAGATGGTGAGCGGTGTGCGGCACAGCACCTGCCAGCGGCCCTGCAGTCCCGTGTTGGACATCACATGCTCCACGGCGGCGGGCACCACGTCCTTGTCGGCGGGCCACAGCTGCTGGAAGAGCTCCACCGCCTGAAGGAAGGTGGCTAAGTTCTTGCGCTGGTACTCTCCGTCCAAGGGCAGGTGCAGATGCTCGTACAGCACGCTGCCGTCGTAGTGGCGCACGGTGCTGTCGGAGAGGTCGCCCTCCACGGTGTAATTGGCTTCGGCGAGGAAGAGCGGTGCATGCCGCTGGTCGGCGATGTCGGTGAAGACCGGGTAGCTCTCGGGGTGGAATTCCCCCACGACCACAGGCGTGTCCTGCTTGATGATGCCAGCCTTCTCGAAAGCTATCTTCGCGATGGTGTCGCCCAGCATCTGGGTATGTTCCAACGTGATGTTGGTGATGATGGAAAGCATCGGATGCAGCACATTGGTACAGTCGAGGCGACCGCCGAGGCCCACCTCGACGATGGCCACGTCAACCTGCTGCTGGGCGAAGTAGTGGAACGCCAGCGCAGTGGTCATCTCGAAGAAGGAGGGCTCCAAGAAGTCAAATCGGGACTTGTACTGGCGGAAGAAGTCGAGGACCGCCTCTTCAGGGATCATCTCGCCGTCGATGCGGATGCGCTCGCGGAAATCGACCAGATGGGGCGAAGTGAACAGTCCGGTGCGGAGGTGGCGTTCCTGGCAGTAGGAGGCCATCAGATGCGCCACGGAGCCCTTGCCGTTGGTGCCGGCGATATGCACCGCCTTCAGCCGCCATTCGGGGTTGCCCACGATGGCGAGCAGCGCCTCGATGTTCTCCAGCCCCTCCTTGTAGGCCGCAGAGCCAATCTTATGATACATGGGGTAACACTTGAAAATCTCGTCCAACAATTCCTTGTACATCGTCTTGTTTTTTTAGGGTGCAAAAATACAAAAAAGGCCCGAAGCTTACGCTCCGGGCCTTGGTGTTATCATATTCTGTATTCTTCCTTATTTCTTTCTGACGCAGCGGATGCTGAATCCAAAGTCTCTGTCGGCAGTCTCGTCGAGGCCGTCTTCGCAATAGTAGTTGAGGACGAAGTTGCGGGCCACCGGGGATGTTGCCGTGTAGTCGGAAGTCCAGAAGTGGGCCTCACCTAACAGGTTGGTGTAGCGTCCGATGTTGGCGTCGTAGTAGCCGGCACCGAAGGCATTGAAGCTGTTGGGTGCAGTGCCCTGCTTGCCAGGCAGCCAGACGTTGGAGGACGGGCTCTTCACCAGTCCGGCGACGCCGCCGGAGGCCTGGAACATGGTCTGGTACTCAGCCATGGTCGGCAGTGCCCAGCCTTGCGGGCAGATACCCTGGACGTAAGCGCCCGTGGGAGCCATGGAATCGGCGGGAGCCTGGGTGTCGTTGCCTTCCGGCACGCGGACTGCGGAATACCAGCTGTAGAGCTTGCCGTAGGTCTCCTCCATGGAGCTGCTGTTACGATAGCTGCTGAAGTTGGCAATGTCGGTACCGTCGCTGTAGTGCTCGTTGCGGAGGTTCTCCGTGATCCAGCAGTCGCAGCCGATACGTTCGGCGCTGTAGGTGCGTCCGTCGAGGAACACAGGCTCACACGGCGGGAACTGGACCGTCACGGTCTGGGTGCAGGACTGCATCACATTGCCGCAAGCGTCAAGCAGGTTCCACGTGATGTGGTGGGTGCCTACTGGCAGCGGGTTCTGGAGAGCCAGGTCGTTGACGATAGTTGTGTTGGCAACCGCCGGGGTCAGCGTAGCTGCTGCCGGCAGGGTCACCATCGTGTCGCAACGTCCGTACCAGAGCGTGATGTTCAAGTTAGCGGGACAAACGAGCGATGTGGACACCGGCGTCACCACGAGATGACCGTTCACGTATGTGATGGTGTAGCTGTCCGTCACATCCTCGGCGTCAGAGCCGGTGCCATGCATGATGACAGCGTTGGAGACTCTGCTGGCACTGTCGCCCACGCAGAGAATCTCACCCGTCAGACTGATGGAGGAGATGGCATCGTCCGTGGCCAAAGTGCCGCTTGTGATGTCATAGCCGGGAGCCGTCAGGTCGGAGACTGACAACAGGGTGCCGTCATACTCCTTCGTGGCGCTCTTGGCGGTGATCACGAGGGAACGAGTGGTGATGGAAAGCTTAACGTCGAATTCGGGGGTATAATTGCTCTTGGCACTGGAGACATCGAATCCGCTTTGGAAGGCGACCATGGACATTATGTCGTTGAATGAGTTTTCGTTGCAGAAGTAGTCGCCCACAATGTAGGATTCGGTCTCCACTGTACCGGAGGTGATGTACTCGCCATTTGCCAGACCGGAGATGGTCCAGTTGCCAGTAGTGCCGTTTTGCAAGCCGCCAGCGGGCACGGTCACGATGAGTTTCGTGCCATCGTAGACCTTGCTGTCAATGAGCTTGATGACGAGGTTACGTGTTTTGATCTTCACCGTACCAGGGGTAAGGGTCTTCTGTCCAACGTATGCACTCTCCATATCCACGCCATTGTTCGTAATCGTGTAGGTGAAGGTGTTGTTGTTGTTCGTGTTGTTGGCATCAGCCACATTGGTCACACCTGTGAATGTCGGTGTCACCGTCAGTTTGTCGCCGGTGGGCAGTGTGAACACAAGGCCGTTGGAGCCGGCATCGGCAGGAACTTCAACACCGTCGTAGGTCACCTTGTAGAGTTTGAACTCATCGCCATGGGTCGTGCCGTCGTAGGTAATCGGTGTGGCCGCAGTGACGTCATAGGTGGGCGTCAGACCATTGGCGCTGGCAGAGGTAATGGTGATGGGTCTGTCACTACCAACGATACAGAGTTGTCCCAAAGTGGTGTCAATGGTGTAGTTGGCAGCATTGAAGAGACCCGTCACCGGAGTGTATACGATGGTATTGTCCTCGCATGTGTTGATGGCGGTCACCGAACCTGTGGTGTGGATGTTGGTCACCTCACCGACCACGAAGCCATCGCCAGTAATCGAGTAGTTCGGGTTGGTCAGCGGCGTGCCGTCATAGAACTTACTGTCACTGGCTGTGGCAATATGGACGATGCGCGGGGTAATCTCCTGTGTGAAGTTGTAATGGACATTGTAGTTGGAGATACCGTCAGTGGTTGCAAACGCCGTAGTGATGTTAGCACCCGTATTGTCGGTATAGGTATTGACATCCTTACTCGGGGTTGTCACAGCACCAGCATTCAACGAGGCACCGTTCTGCAGACCATTCGTAGTGACTGCACCGCTGTTGTAGTTGGTCTCTAATGGTGTGCCGTCATACTTCCTGGTGTCGTCAATTGTGATATAGAGGTCACGTTTGGCAACATTGACGGTGACAGACTGGGTCAGTGTACCGCAATCCGGAGTGTAAGTACTGTGGGCCGTGGCGGTGATAACGTAGGTACCAATGGCATTGGGTGTACCCGTCACTGTCTTAGCGGCTGCGTCATACGTCAGACCTGCATCAGCAAACGCCTTGGTGGTGCCATTATGTGTCAGCGTCACGTCTAAGGAAGAAGCCGTATTCTCGATTGACAGCCCAGTCATCGCATCACCATAAGTGATATTCTGAGCAGATGCGGGCGAAACGGTGAGAGTCGGTGTCGGATTCACCGTGATGGTAAACTGCTTTGTCGGACCGTCGCAGGTCACATCGCCGTTGGCAAAGTGCGGGGTCACCGTGATCGTGGCCGTCACAGGTGCCGTACCAGTATTGGCAGCCGTAAAGGCTGCGATGTTGCCGTTTCCGCTGGCTGCAAGACCGATACCCGGAGTGTCGTTCTCCCACGTGTAGGTCGTCGTGCCACCCGTGTTCGTAGTGCCGAACGTCACTGCCGTCGTCGGGGTGCCATTGCAGATCGTCTGGTTGGCGAGGGTGTTCACTTGGGCCGTCGGATTCACCGTGATGGTGAACGTCTTGGCCGTGCCGTCGCAGGTTATGCCGCCGTTGGCGAAGCGAGGCGTCACCGTGATAATGGCCGTCACAGGTGCCGTGCCGGTATTCACTGCCGTAAAGGAGGCAATGTTGCCCGTACCGCTGGCATCCAAACCGATACTCGGGGTGTTGTTCACCCATGTGTAGGTTGTCGTGCCACCCGTGTTCGTAGTGCCGAACGTCACAGCGGTTGTGTTGTCACCGTTACATACGACTTGGTCGTTAACAGTGTTCACGTTGGCTGCCGGGTTCACCGTGATGGTGAACTGCTTTGTCGGACCGTCGCAAGTTACACCAGCGTTGGCAAAGTGAGGCGTCACCGTGATAGTGGCCGTCACAGGTGCCGTGCCGGTATTGGCAGCCGCGAAGGCTGCAATATTGCCGTTTCCGCTGGCTGCAAGACCGATATCGGGAGTGTCGTTCACCCATGTGTAGGTCGTCGTGCCACCCGTGTTCGTAGTACCAAACGTCACAGCGGTTGTATTGTCACCGTTGCATACAACTTGGTCGCTAACAGTGTTCACGTTGGCTGTCGGGTTCACCGTGATCGTGAACGTCTTGGCCGTGCCATCGCAGGTTACACTACCATTGGTAAAGTGAGGCGTCACCGTGATGGTCGCCGTCACAGGCAGCGCGCCCGTGTTCTTGGCAGCAAAGGCTGCGATATTGCCGGAGCCATTGGCTGCAAGGCCGATACTCGTCATGTTGTTCGTCCAACTGTAGGTCGTCGTGCCACCCGTGTTCGTAGTACCAAACGTCACAGCGGTTGTGTTGTCACCGTTGCATACAACTTGGTCGCCAACAGTGTTCACGTTGGCTGTCGGGTTCACCGTAATGGTGAATGTCTTGGCCGTCCCGTCACAGGTTACACCATCGTTGGCGAAGCGAGGCGTCACCGTGATCGTTGCCGTCACAGGTGCTGTACTGGTGTTCACTGCCGTGAAGGAGGCAATGTTGCCGTTTCCGCTGGCTGCAAGACCGATGCCCGGAGTGTCATTCACCCAACTGTAAGACGTTGTGCCGCCCGTATTGGCGGTAGAGAACGTCACAGCTGTTGTGCTGGCGTTGTTGCAAACCACCTGATCACCGATGTTATTCACCTGAGCTGTCGGGTTCACCGTGATGGTAAACTGCTTTGTCGGACCGTTACAGGTCACACCGTTGTTGGCGAAGTGAGGCGTCACCGTGATTGTGGCCGTCACAGGTGCCGTGCCGGTATTCACTGCCGTAAAGGAGGCAATGTTGCCCGTGCCGCTGGCATCCAAACCGATACTCGGGGTGTTGTTCACCCATGTGTAGGTCGTCGTGCCACCCGTGTTCGTAGTGCCGAACGACACAGCGATTGTGTTGTCACCGTTGCATACGACTTGGTCGCCAACAGTGTTCACGTTGGCTGTCGGGTTCACCGTAATGGTGAATGTCTTGGCCGTCCCGTCACAGGTTACACCGTCGTTGGCGAAGCGAGGCGTCACCGTGATTGTGGCAGTCACAGGTGCCGTGCCGGTATTCACTGCCGTAAAGGAGGCAATGTTGCCCGTGCCGCTGGCATCCAAACCGATACTCGGGGTGTTGTTCACCCATGTGTAGGTCGTCGTACCACCCGTGTTCGTGGTGCCGAACTCAACCTTGGTGGTATTCTCACCGTTGCATACAACTTGGTCGTTAACAGTGTTCACGTTGGCTGTCGGGTTCACCGTAATGGTGAACGTCTTGGCCGTGCCGTCGCAAGTCACATTGCCGTTAGCAAAGTGAGGTGTCACTGTGATGGTGGCCGTCACAGGCGACGTGCCGGTGTTTCTGGCCGTAAAGGCTGCAATATTGCCGGAGCCGCTGGCAGCAAGGCCGATGCTTGTATTGTTGTTCGTCCAGCTGTAGGTCGTCGTGCCACCCGTGTTCGTCGTAGAGAACGTCACGGCCGTAGTGCTGGTGTTATTGCAGACCACCTGGTCGGCAATATCATCGACAACTGCCGCCGTCGGATTCACCGTGATGGTGAAGCTCGTCGGAGTGCCAACACAGGACTCGCCACCGTAGGTGTAGGTCGGGGTCACCGTGATGGTAGCCACAACAGGTTCCGAGGTGGAATTGGTGGCCGTGAACGAAGCAATCTTGTTGGTTGTGCCAGAAGCACCGAGGCCGATGGACGTATTGTCATTCGACCATGCATAGCTTACTGTGCCGTCACCCGTGGCATTCGTGCCGAACGTCACTTCCGTAGTGGTACCGTTGTTACAGACCACCTGATCAGCAATGGTGTTGGCTTTGATTGTCGGATTGACGGTCACCGTAAACGTGCTGTCGGTGCCCTCGCAGCTGATGCCGTTGGCCGTGTACGTCGGGCGAACCGTGAACGTCACCGTCTGAGGCTCCGTCGTCGTGTTGAG
>JAGCCZ010000019.1 GCA_017651425.1 Bacteroidales bacterium | reverse complement strand
CAAGTTGCTGTCGCCAATATTCAGCTCTTCATACACTTTTGTAGATACCGGTCTTTGCCAATAGTCTGCTTTGTTATACTGGTCCTGGAACGTCTGGCGGTAATAATAACAAGACTGCACATTGTCTATAAACTTCATGCACCCTAAGTTTTGCCATGTGTCAGGACTGCTATGGAAGATTTTCTCCTTTGAATTGTCGAAACGGAATTCTTCTCCATCATCTACAATGAATTTAAGCGCCAAGCTCAGAGTGTCATTCGGCACGGAGTCCAGCTGGTCGATATGTTCTCGGACATACAATGTCGCATTGTACATCGTTTCCATTTGATCCTTCAAGGTTTTCAAAGTGTTAATCGATTCATCGATGTCATGAATCACCATGATGGCCATCAGCCGTTGCGTTTCCTCCTTTTTGCGGTTGTCCACCCAGTTGTTGACAGCAAAAGTCAAACCCACGCCTATAGCGGTTCCTATGATGCTGATAAGAAGTTGCTTCCAGAGGGAAACTTTCCTTTTCTTTTTCTTTTCCATATTCATTTTATTTTATGCTAAAAAAGCCAGACGGCAAAACCAGTTGTTTATGAGAGATCCGTTTTCTCCTCCTCAGTCCGCCTGAAAATCTTATACCCGATAAACGCTACCGTGATGGACATCAGCGGGGAGATGAGGTTGAAGAAACAGTAGGGCAGGTAATCCAATGTGGTGACTTTCAGTACCATGGACTGCGTCATGCCGCAGGTGTTCCAGGGGACGAGCACGGAGGTGACCGTGGCGGAGTCCTCAGTGGAACGGCTCAGCAACCGGCCTTCGAAGCCCATCTCCTTGTAAAGTTGCTTGTAGATGTTGCCGGTCAGCACGATACTGAGGTACTGGTCGCCCGTTGCCATGTTGGCGAAAACACCTGTTCCCACCGTGGTGGCCACCAATGAACGGCGGCCGCTGATGCCGCGGGCCAGCGCACCCGTGAGGCTTCTCATCATGCCGCCGCCTGTCAGCGCACCGCCGAAAGCGGCAGCACAGAAAATGAGGAACACCGTGCTCAGCATCCCTTTCATGCCCCGGGTCTGCACCAATGCGGTAAGTGCCTCGTTACCAGTGTCGATGGACGTGCTGCTGTAGTAGGTGAGCATCAGAGCCCGGAAACGGCTGCCCTCGCCCACCAATACCACGACATCGGGCTGGGCCACCAACATGACCAAACCCGCCACCAAAGCCAACAAAAACAGGATGATGGCCGCCGGCAATCGCATCGCAATCAGAATAGCGGTGAAGACCGGGACCAAAAGCAGCCAGGGACTGATGACAAAACTGTTCTGCAGCCCTTCGGCGAAGGAGGCCGCCTGCTCGCCGCTCCCGGCCGAGTGGGTCAGACTGACCACCAGAAAGATAATCAACGCGATGGTGAACGACGGCACTGTGGTGATGAGCATGTAGCGGATATGCGTGAACAACGGCACTTCGCCCACCGACGAAGCCAACACCGTGGTGTCGGAGAGTGGGGAGATCTTGTCCCCGAAATAAGCGCCCGAAATGATGGCACCGGCCGTCCAGCCCACCGAGAAGCCGTGCGCCGTGCCGATACCGATCAAGGCGATGCCGACCGTGGCCACCGTCGTCCAGGAGCTGCCGGTGATGAGCGACACCAAGGCGCAAATCAGGCAGGCCATGAACAGGAACAGCGACGGCGTGATCACCTTCATGCCGTAATAGATCATGGTAGGCACCACCCCGCTCATCATCCAGCTGCCGGAAATGGCGCCGATCAGAAACAGAATGAGAATGGCTGGACCAATGGTTTTGATGTTGTCGCCAATCGCCCCGTTGATGGTCTTCCAGGGCACCTTGTAGCCAACCATGGCGATGGCCACGGCCACGGCAGCGGAAAAAAGCAATGCCGTCTGGCTGGCACCGTCAATGGCGTCGGAACCGAACTGCTTGATCACGAGGACTTGCAGCACCACCAGTACCGCAAAAGGCACTAATGCAACAAGCCAATGGATTCGGGGAGCGTCATCTTCCATACTATTATAATCCATTCAAATAAAACGCAAAAGTATAAAATTTTTCATGAAAAAACTGAATTATCCCCCTTGAATCTTGTAAATATTCTGTCTGCGTATTTCTGCGAGTTCCGCGGGCATATAGTTGTCCCGCAGACCACGATGATTAAGATTACCACGCCGTTTTTTTGCAAGACTTAAAGGGATGATTCTGTTTTTTTATAATTTTGCAGGTTGAATCTATACCGCTAAGAAACATGATTTTTAGCAGCAATGTTTTCCTGATACTATTCCTACCCGTCTTCCTAATATGCTATTTTGCATGCCCGAAACGATGGCGGAACATCATTTTGCAGCTGTTTTCCATCCTTTTTTACGCATACGGAGCACCCACATTCATTTTGTTGCTCCTCGGTTCCACTGTGATCAATTTCTATCTGGTGAAGCGGTTGTATCAATCAGACAACCCAACACACAGAAAAGTCCTTGCCGGATTGGCCATCACGGTCAGTCTCGGACTTTTGGGCTATTTCAAGTATGCGAACTTCTTCGTGGAGAACCTGAATGCGCTTCTCGGGGTATTCGGTTTGGAGCCGTTCACGATGGCGAAGGTGCTGCTGCCCATCGGCATCTCCTTTTTCACGTTCCAGTCCATCACCTACGTGGTCGATGCCTACCGCAATGTCCACAAGCCGATGGAGCGGCTCACCGACTATATGCTCTACATCATCATGTTCCCCCAGCTCATCGCCGGCCCCATTGTGCGCTACTGCGACATTGCGGACGAAATCCGCAACAGGGAGCAGAGCTGGTCGGAGAGTCTGCAGGGTTTTTACCGCTTTGTGATAGGGCTTTCCAAGAAAGTTCTGATTGCGGATGTGATTGGTCGCCAGGTGGACGCACTGCTTGCAGGCGATCTGCCCGCCATGGGCACTGGCACTGCCTGGATCACCATCGTCGCCTACACCATGCAGCTCTATTTCGATTTCTCGGGCTACTCCGACATGGCCATCGGCTTGGGCAAAATCATGGGGTTCCATTTCCCGGAGAATTTCGACAATCCCTATAACTCAAAAAGTGTCAGCGAGTTCTGGCGGCGATGGCATATCACGCTCGGCACATTCATGCGCAACTACCTCTATATCCCGCTCGGCGGCAACCGATGTTCCAAACGGAGGATGTACTTCAACCTTTGGGTGGTGTTCCTCCTGTCCGGATTATGGCACGGCGCAAGCTGGAACTTCGTCATCTGGGGAGCCTATCACGGCATTTGGCTCGTGCTGGAGCGCATCGGACTGGGAAAATTCTACGAAAAAATCGGCAACATCCCCAGCGTCATCATCACCTTCCTGATTGTCACAGTGGGTTGGGCCATCTTCCGCATCGAAAACCTTTCAGATGCAGCCATATTCATTTCCAGATTATTTGCCTTTGATTTTCAACCTGTTGTTCCCATCAGCAGCTTGCATTTTTACGCCACGCTCATCATAGCAGTATTCTTTGCATTCATCGTCCTGTCCCCTCTTGGGAAAAGATGGCAACACGCTGTCTATTATACCGATTACACCAAAAAGCAGCATCTTGCGATTTGGCCTGCGAGTATCTTGCTTTTCATAATCTGTCTCAGCGCCCTCAATGCGACAGGTTTCAGTCCGTTCATATATTTCAGATTCTAAAACGACAACCATGAGAAAGCATTTTTACAAGATACTGTTTATCTGCACGATAGCTGTTATGGTCGTCTTTTTACTGCAAACCTTCACCGGGGTGGTCCGACTTGAACCGCTCCATGGGGTCACCACTGAAACAGAAAAACCGAAGCTGACATTAAAGAACTACGTTGACGGCTCTTTTCAAAGCAATGTGGACAGTTATCTCCAAGACCATTTCGGCTTCCGCGAGTGGCTGGTCAGGGCGTACAACCAATATCTCTGGAGCTGTTTCAGGGAAACAAACAACGCCAATGTGGTGCGTGGGAAAAACGACTGGCTGTTTGAGGAAGTGTATGTCAAGGACCACTACGAGAGCCTGATGTACCAACACACAGATGACACGGTGGCCATGAGAAAGATTTTCGAGACCGAGGCCCTGCGTCTCTGGAAAGTACAAAAACTGCTGGATGAATACAACATTCATCTTTTCGTTGTCATAAATCCCGGAAAAGATGTGATTTACCCGGAATATCTGCCAAAAAACAGAAACCACTTTCATCCCGATGGCCTCCATGCCTACGACTACTATAAAAGAATGTTCGATGAACTTGGCATAAACTACATTGACAATGTGGCGGTTTTTCAGAACGCCAAAGATACTGTCGATTATCCATTGTACTCGAAAACGGGCGCGCACTGGAGCAACATCGCCTCCATCCATGCTTTTGATTCCATTATTCGGTATATGGAGATTTTAGGGGATCAGAATCTTGTCAATATTAATATTGGCGAAAGATATCAGGCGGAGCCCCGGCAGTCCGACAATGATTTGGAGGAACTCCTCAACCTGTTTTTCCCCATAAAATCGTCTCCATACTGGTACGCACAGGTAAAAGCCGAAGAGGACACTACCGCTGTCATGCCCTATTTCCTGACCATCGGAGACTCCTATTTCTGGAATTTCGCCTATAACATCCCCTTGCACGACATTTTCCGACATTACCCGTACTGGTACTACAACTACATTGTATATTTCGATTCCGCGAACACTGCCACGTTAGATTTGGACCTTGAGCAGGAGCTGATGCGAACGGACTATATCATGCTCATCTATAATACAACGCAACTTTATGATTTCGGCAGCAAATTCCTTTCCAGAGCATTACTGCATCTCTGCTACGACAAAGCGGCCATAGATTCCGCAGCCAACATTGTTATATCCTCCATCAAATCAAAGCCAAAACTATATGCCAAAATCCTTGAGGATGCGAAAAAGAGTCAGAAAAGCCTGGAGCAGATCCTATATGAAGATGCCCTCTATTTGCTCCATGAAAATCCTGAAAAGTATCTTGAAGACCTGGAAGGGAATCATCTGCCCGTTTCCAGAAACAAAGACTTGATTTCTTTACGAAAAGAATTGTCTTCCAGCCACCCATAGATCTCCGGGTTCGAATAACAGTTACAATGCTGTGTCGATATCTGCCATGTGTGTTTTTGACGACTAAGAAAATATTGTATTTTTGCCGACTGTAACCAATTGTATTTATTACAAATTAAACATACAAGTATTCCGTATAGATAACCATCAGACAAGTATGAAAAAAATTCTCTTTTTGGGGATGATTTTGACAATATGTGTCATGCTCCCGGCACAGACCACCTATTTCGTTTCCAACCAAGGTAACGACAACAACAACGGCCTTTCGTGGGCCACGGCCAAGGCCACCATCAATGGGGCGATGGCGCTGATCACCTCAACCAACGACGATTCGGTGTTCGTGGCGGCAGGCACCTATCCAGCCTGCACCATCAAGAGCGGCACGCATGTGTATGGCGGGTTCGCGGGCACGGAGGCACATTTGTATGAGCGGCAGCCGCTCACTTACGGCATCGCCGCCGATAGCTCCTGCTCCCGAATCGATGCGCAGCAGAGCAGCAACTACGCCGTCCTAATTGACGGCTATTATTACTACAATAGCAGTTATCATTGCGGGAGAAACACCCTCGACGGCTTTTATGTGACGGGCGGCACCTCGTATGGCGTTTACGATCTGGCCAACAACACACACACCATCTCCAACTGCACTATGACAGGGAATGCCAGCGGTCTGTATTTGACCTTGGCATATAACAACACGTACTACAGTTCCACATTCCAGGTTTCTGATTGTAAAATCATTGGAAATACCACATACGGCGGCGTGCAGATGTACAACGGAAACCAAACTTACGGAGCCACGTTTGAGTTTAATAACTGTGTGATTGCAGAAAACACTGGTAACCAGTTCGGTGGCATGAGGTTCAACACGTATGCTTATTCTACAACCAATAATATTATTGTAAACAATTGTGACATTGTGAAGAATGTCGCTTCCGGACTGACTGCCAAGGCTGGCGGCATCCTCACACAGAGCAACGACTTCGACTACGTCAACACGAAATGCGAGTGGAGGATTCTTAATTCGCGCATCATTGACAACACCGTCTATACCACGGCCACCACTGCCAGCGCGGACAACAGTTGGCCATATATTGCCGGCGGTGTCAGCGCATATACGCACACCACACATATTTTGGGTTGTGTGATTGCCAACAACAGCGCCATCTCCACCGAGGGCATCGATGTAACCGGCGGTGTGGCATCGTACGCCAATGGAACAAACACCTCCTCCAATAACACCGGTGATCCTGCAGGACGGTTATATATGACAAACTGCGTGGTGACGAACAACCTTGCACAGACCACCCATGCCAACGGTACCGGGGGCATCCGTACCACCAAGGCCGCCACTGTCAAGAACACGGTGACCTGGAACAACAAGCGCGGCAGCACAGCCTCCAACACCAGATGGTCCACCAATTTCTCGGTTCCCTACACCTATTGCGCCAGTGACGCGAACCCCACCAGCGACTTTGCCGCCGACAGCACCAATATCGTGTTGGACACCGCCAACTTACCGATGTTCGTCGCACCGTCCTCTATGATTGGGGCCACGACCATCGCCACGGACTTATCAAACCTCACCGCCGACTGGAACATACAGCCCATTTCTCCCTTGGTGGACGCTGGCGACCCCAACACGGCATTTATCACTTATCTGCCCGCCACGGACATGGACGGCAATCCGCGCATTTACAACAGCATTGCCGACATCGGGGCCTACGAGTGCACGCAAACAACCATGAGCCAGACCATCAGCTGGAACCAGACGCTCGCCGCCACCTTGGGCGACGCGCCCATCCTCTTGACCGCCACGGCCACCTCGGGCTTGCCCGTAAGCTACAGCAGCAGCGACACAAGCATTGCGTACGTCAGCAACGACAGTCTCTATTTCGTGGGGATTGGAGCCGCCCTCATCACCGCTTCACAGGCCGGCAACACGCTTTACCAGCCCGCCGCCGATGTGAGCCTGATCGTGAATGTGGCCGCTCCGGTGCTGAACCAAAACATCACTTGGAACCAGACTTTGACCACCAGCATTGACAGCGGCACGCTGGTGTTGAACGCCACCGCTTCGTCGGGGCTGCCCGTAAGCTACACCTGCAGCGATGAGAACATTGCCACTGTGAACGGGAACACGCTCACGTTAGTCGGTGCGGGGCAAGCTGTCATCATCGCCTCGCAGGCCGGGAACGCCTATTTCCATCCCGCACAGAATGTGGTCAAAATACTTACCGTTAATGAAACTGGCGGGACGGAAGAGCCACAACCCCAAACTATTATTTGGAACCAAGACCTGAACGTCAGCCTGGACGACCACTACCTGCCTCTTACCGCGACCGCCACATCGGGGCTGCCCGTAAGCTACACTTGTAATGATGAAACCATCGCCACGGTGTATGGCAGCATCCTGATACTCAATGCACCCGGATTAGCCATCATCACCGCCTCGCAAACCGGCAACGACCAGTATTTTCCGGCGCAGGATGTGATGAAAGTGCTGAATGTCACATCGGTAGGCATAGTGGATCATTCGCCGAACGATATTCGCGTATGGCCCAATCCATCGAATTCAATTTTCAATGTGGAATGCAATATGAGCAATGCAACATATTGTGTTACTGATTTGTTTGGCAAAGAAATCATGCGTGGGAAAATGGACGGCAATCATCTGACCATAGATTTGTCAGACGCTCCAGCTGGAATGTACCTGCTTCGAATACAATCCATCGACGGCAAAACCGCAACAGTGAAGGTGGCGAAGTCGGAATAAACGATAAACCCAGAGTGGTGGGATCATTATAATAAAACAAAAATGAAATGAAAAGAACAATCCCAATACTGTTTGCCGCCATGCTGTTGGCGCAAATGGGGTTGTCGCAGCAGCGCGACCGCCGCGTCGATTTGAAGATTCCATGCTACGCCAATGTTGACATCTCCACCACAGGCCAACTGTGGATGTACGACGGTTGCGGCCACATTTGGATGGCTGACAGCATGGGGGGCTCATGGCGTACCGTGTTAACTTCCGAGGATGATGACTATCTGGGAGGGGAAACCTTCGAACATGTGGCTGGATTTGGTCCGAAAACGGCTGTTGCTGCGGGCTACCTGCATCAAAGCGGTTATGTGTTGCGCACCACCGATGGAGGATCTCATTGGGACACTGTCAAAGTGGATCCGAAACTCATCTGGACACGCGGATTCTGTTTCCACCCCGACGGACGCTTGTGGATAGCCTCCTGCAGCGGACGCAAATTCGAGAATTTAGCTTACAGCACCGACAGCGGGCGCACATACACCTCCCTTATGCCACCATTCGTAAAAAAGAAAGACGATGAAAACGGCATCAATGAGCTCTACATGACCAATGCAAACGATGGTTACGCCGGCACCTACGGCAATGGGCTTTACCACACCACCGACAACTGGAGCACCGCCACAAAACTCACCACCCCTCTTGATCAAGGACTGTTGGAGAACCTGGGCTACACAGCCACTTGGATCCATCGCATACGCCCCTGGCGGCAATGGCTGATTGTCTCGGAGGCAAGCACCGTGGCCTACACCCCTGTCGGGGCGCAGCTCCATTGGCAGCCCATGCCGCTGAATGTGGTGAATTACGAGGTGGACGACGCCACCGGCGAGCTGTGGGGCATCACCGACAGCGGCCAGCTGGTGCTGATGCAGGATATGGAACATTGGCGTATAGTACGCGATGATGTGTACTATAAAAACATCCGCGGCACACTCAACGGACATATTTATTTGGAAACACCTGATGGTGTGGTGCGCATCAGTCCAGACGGGCAAGCCGATATCTGCGGATTCTTCACCGAGGAGATGACCCTGGACGAGTTTTTTGACAAAACCGAAAAACAAAATGGCCGATACGGAAGAGAGGCACTGCCCACCATCCGTCACGGCGGCCGTCTGTGGCGCACCGACGGGGAAAGCATCTACCTGCAGGACGGCCAAGGCTGGTACCGCATCGCCAAGCCGTTGTCGGTGCAAGAAATATTCCCCGACCCCGACCACACCGACCGCATCATCATCCTTCTCGGACCCGGAAACGATGCCTATATCCGGGAAAACTTCAGCATTGACACCAACGGCCTCATGGAACCCTACATCTACAAAAATCCAACGGAAGCCTTTGTACACAGCGGATTGGAAAGTGTGACCATCAATACATACTATGGAGGATGTTTCTATTATGACGAACACATCGTGAGCTACAAGCGTTCCGGCGACAATCTGGTGGAGAGCGAGAATACCGTGGATTCCTCTTGGCATAAACCGTACTCAATCGCAGCCAACAGTGTGGAGCTGGCGTTGTCTCGTCTTGGTGAACAATACAGTCTCTTCCCTACCCCGAAAGATTTCGGCCTTCATGAGGGAACGGTCGATTTGAAAGAAATATTCCACAACTTGGGCGGCTGCACCTCGTATGCCGGCTACAAAGTTGTCTTCGTCAATCGTGACGGCGACACCCTGACAGCCCATGGCAGCAGTCAGAAAGACTGTGGGGAATGTTTCCCGTGGTTGCTGCCGATGCAAATTCGCGGGACCGACATGGCCTTCACCACCTGCCAGCCTGGGCTGTGGAAGGCACTGCGGCCTATGATGCCTGTCGGCATGAATCTGCGCAGACACCTGAACCCATTGTCTTTCCTGCAGCCTTGCAACCTGCTCTTCTTCAGTGACACTGCGGGCATGGGCGGTGCAGTGCGGGCAAGCACCGGACAATACTCGCATGTGGCCTTAGTGGAGAGTGTCGGCGACACCGTCTGGATCATCGACGCCACCCCGCAGTATGGCGTTGCCCGACGTCCGTTCTTGTACAACCCCGGTGACAGCCTGCCTTTCCCCGATGTTTACGAGTTTGTGGGACACTTTAACGAGAGTACCGTGCTGACACGTGCCCGCTCCTTCATCGGCCGACCCTACGATCACGCCTTCCGGCCCAACAACAAGGCACTCTACTGCTCCGAGCTGATCTACGAATGCTTCCTCAACGACTACAAGGACAAAGGCGACAACCACTTTTTCGAGGCCAAGCCCATGAACTGGCGGGATGCGGACGGAAAAATCCCTCTCTATTGGAAGAAGCACTTCAAGAGACTCGGCATCCCCGTGCCCGAGGGGGTCCCAGGCACCAACCCCACCGACCTGAGCCGTTCACCACTGCTGAAAAAACGTTAGGCGGTAGATGTTAGAGTCAGATGTTGGGGTTGAATGCTGTGATTTTGTAAAAATAATCTGCGGCAATCTGCGCGTTCTGCGGGAAGCAAAACTCAGTAGATGATTATACATCCATCATAGTACAGTTTAATTGTCAGACCGTTATAGGTCCACACTCGGCAAACCTGAAGCACCTGCTGCGGGTTCATACCGGTAAGACGGGTGAGGATAGAGGAAGCCTCTTCGTATTCGCCCTTGATCTCCTCTTTCCAATCCTTGTTGTCCATTCCGTGAGGTCCATAGTAAGAACGTCGCCATTCCAAGCAGGCCGATTTAACAACAGAGTCCTGTTTGTGCACACAATACTCCCTTCGGCATACCAATCCATTGTCTAAAATCCTGTAATAAGGGAAATTGCCATATTCCTTAGGGCTCTGATAATCTTTCGGGTAATAGCCGTTATGTATGGGTATAAAACAACCTAACCCTACTTCCGAAAGTTGCCGCTCGCAGCTGTCCAATTTGGACAAAGGGATGTCGGGCAGATTGTTCAGAAGGAAGGCAAGGAGAGGCTCTGTAGCATTATCAGAGGCAATGGGCAACGAATCATCCTTCTGATGATAAGTGAAGTAACGGATATAAACGGTCGTGTCTTCCACATCAATAGTTCCATAATCGCGGGCGCCGTTTGCTGTGAAACAGAGATGGCAATAGTTGGGGGCACAGTTCAAATCCCGATCATCCAAATCCGGATCCATTATTTTATGATTGTCTTGAAGCAGTGGTTGAACCACCTGCAATTTTTCATTTTCACTTTGGGCTATGAAAGTTCTGCCCGAAACAGTGACGATAAAGAAAAGTTGGCCATTGACATAGAATGCATTATGGAAAACAGTATCACTCTGGGGGTACCGGTGGTAACCAATGCTGCAACCACAACCCAAACAGAGGTGTCTTCTGACCGGATCTCCCTCAAAGACCCACTTGTCTGTCGGGTAGAACATACTTTCCTCACCAAAAACGTCGCCCAAAGTGTTCGTGTGGCCGGGATCACCCGGCCGGTCAACGGGCAGACTGTCGATTTTTCCCCTGTGGATGAAAAGATAGTTGTCTTTTGTCCGGATAATCCGACACTTTCCGAAATGATTCAGATAGGGTCGGTTGACAGGCACCATCTGCAACCATCCGTTTTTCGTTTCCGGATACAATGTGGTGTTTTTTTCGATAAAAAGCATTTCGTTTCCATATCGTGGAACCACATAATAGTTCTCATCTTCATAAAAATGATCCGGAATATGCGATACAGAATGCCATTGCCACTTGTCATAATCGAAATAATAGCCTTTTTTGTTATAATTGTAATCTTTTGCCTGGAGGTATAGCGTATCATTCCAAATAAACAAGTCAACATTCCAGAGATTGTCCATATTCTCAGGATGTTCAACTATTTTAGAAGTGCCATCTTTTATGGAAATCGCCAATAAAGTCTCACAAGTATTATATTCGAACTTAAATGATTCATGAAATTCGCAAAAATAGTAGTCTCGATACTTTCTGATATCCGTCAAATAAAATTCGGATAATTTGTTATACAGTGCCAAATCGTTAACGGACACCGTGTCTTGAATAATCGTGAACCGCTGCTGTCCCCGCGCAGGCCGTGCTGCCAGCAAAAGCAGCATAGCCACGAGGACCATGATCAGATGCGTATGTCGGTGGTGAGGCATAGCGGGATTATTTTTCAGGGGCAAACGTACAAAATATCATTGGCGATTGTTTTGCAAGGACGATGCATCCGGTCGATCACGCCAATCGTTTCAGCAACTCCAACAGCACCTGCCAGATGTCGTCGATGGTCTTCAGCTCCACCCTCTCGCTGGTGGAATGCGGCTCCACGATGCGCGGGCCGATGCTGGCGATCTGGATGCCCGGATAGTGCTGCACGAAGAAACCCGCCTCCAGGACAAAGTGCATCGCCACCATGCGGGGACGCCAGCCCAACACATCCTGGAACGTGTCGCTGACCAGCTGCAGAAATGGCGACTGCTGGTCCTCCTGCCAGGCGGGCGCCGACATCACCACTTCCGATTCGGCGCCGGCAGCGGCAAAGGCTTTGGCAATCTCCTTGCTCAATGCCGCCATCTTGCTGTCGATGAAGCTGCGCGTATGGGTCGAGACGAAGAGGTGGTCTGCTTCCGCCACAATGCGCCCCACATTGTTGGAGGTCTCCACCGTGCCGGGCATCTCCTCGGTCATCTTGACCATACCCTGCGGTACCTGCTCCAGACTCTTCAGGAGTGCTACCACAACGTCTTTGGGTATGACAGTGTCTTGTTTCCCGCATTCTTCAATGCTGCAAGTGATATTGGGGTCGCTGCCGCCAAATTGCTCTCGCAACCATTGATTGACGCTGTCCACCCGTTTCTTTATACCCTCTGCTGCCGCTTCCGCGGCAGTGCCAATCACCATCTCGCCCTTAGAGGCAATGGAGGCGTTGGCCTCGCCGATTTGGATATCGGCCACTTCAATGCCACTTTCTTGGGCGCATATAGTTTCCAGAATGGCTTTGGCAGGAATGAGAGCGCTGCAGCGTCCCTTGTTGATATCGACGCCGGAGTGGCCGCCCAAACCGCCCTCGATGCGGATGCGGTGCCAGCCGAGAATGTTGTCCGGCGCCGGCATCCTTTTCATCGGGATGCGGTGGAACTGCAGGCAGGCGCCCGCCGCACCGGTGGTGATGGTGTCGTAGTCCTCCGAATCGAGGTTGATGACCTTGCGGCCTTTCAGAAACTCTTTGCCCAGTTGCGACGCGCCCGACATGCCGTCCTCCTCATTGGTGGTAGTGATGACCTCGAGTGCGGGATGCACGATGCTGTCGTCCTCGAGCACAGCTAACGCCATCGAGAGGCCGATGCCGTTGTCGGCGCCCAGCGAGGTGCCGCGGGCCTTCATCCAGCCGTTCTCCTCGTAGGGCACGACGGGGTCGCTCAGCGGGTCGTTCATCCCCACGCACACCATGTCCATGTGGTTGAGGAGGGCGATGGGCGCGGCGGCCTCGTGCCCGGGAGTGGCGGGCTTGCGTATCACCACGCAGTTCTCCTTGTCGCGTTCATACTCCAACTGCAGCCGTTCTGCAAATTGGCAAAGGTATTCGGCCACGCGCTCCTCGTGATGCGAAGGACGCGGTATCTGGTTCAGCTCACGGAAGATGCCGAAAACACGTTCTGTATTAATCATTTGGTCTGTCTTTGATTTTGATTAGAGAGATTCTATTTCGACGGCAAAGATACTTATTTTTCTATTATAACATTTGTCACAATCTTATAATATCTCTTCCGTATCAACACCAACCGTACGATCCAGATGGCAAAAAACGCATCGGAGAGAATCTTGTAAATCGGCGGCACCTCGCCCCGTAGCTGGTCGTCCTTCAGCATACCCACAAAGTAGCCGTTCAGGAAGACCGAGTGCGGCAACTTCGGCTCGTACCAGTGTCGTTTATGTCGGATGGTGAGGGTTGGCATAATCTCCTTTTCTTTTTTGTCATAATCCATATCAATGCATCAGCATCACTTTACCACGGCTTGTGTTTCTTCAGGAATTCTTCTCTTACTTCTTTAGGGAATGAAATCGGTCCGACGGCGCCCCCTTCATATCTGAAAAAGCAATGATCATTATATGGGATGGGCAACCAATCTTCCATTGCTGAGGACTTCTCTTCATCGGTCGCCGGACGGTTGAGGATGTAGTAACTATAGAGCCCAAATCCAACACGTCGAAACCATATCGTCAGCCATTCGGGGGAGGACTGTGAATATTCGAAGCCTATGCAACCCATGTCTTTCAACTGTTTGCGGATGTTTTTGTATTCCTCTTGAGACAAACCCACTACCGCCATGAGCGAATCTCTCTGTTGACGCGCTTCTTTGTCCCAATGGGATGAATAATTACCGTTACTATCTCTCACATGAAACATCTCAACTCTATTTCCTTTGAATTCTAATGTGATCTCACAACTGTCAGCGATGGCGGATTGGACGTATCGGTGAAGCGCTTCCATTTCGGTGTGATGTTCCTCATAATGTGCAGCCATTATGTCCGGATTACACCGTTGGTTGGGTTCTTGTACAAGAAAGTAGAGGATGAGCATCAGCAGGTTAAGTCCGCTCCAAACAACTGCTATCCGTTGCCATTTCTCCCGCCAACGCAACCCCTTAATAAAGAACACTATCGAAAGCACAATCGCAGGCAGTATAATCCAAAAGCAGAAGAATGACATAATAAAACAGAGGAAATCGTCCACCCATAATAGAACAATTATCGCTGTAACAATGGCGAAAGGAATCAGCTTTAGGATTCCGAAGAGTGTTGTGCGGACTTGCTCTGTCATTGAGATCGTGTCTTTATTGCGATTTTTCTTGCGGTCTTCTTATTCCTTACACATCCTTTCTATCAACTCTCCGTGCTGCGGGTACAGTTTCAGCAACTCGTGCTTCTTCGCCAACTCGAAGTTCTCGAAACGGAAGGCCGGACCTACGGCACAGCCGACGAGAGAGTAACCACGCTTGGAAGGGATGTCGGCGGCGAACCATTGCTCCGGCTGGATGACCACTTGCATCTCGTTCTGTTCGGAAAGATGGTGGACAGTCAGCGTGCCGTCTGGATCAATGACATAGATATTGAGCGGCTCGCCCGCGTGGAAATACCAGATTTCCACCATATTGTGCAGACGATGGAATGCCGACATATCGTTGGCAGTCAGCATGTAATAGATAGTGGAGATGGATTTGTCGCCTGTCTCGTCGTTGCCAAACAGCTGGCGGTAATAGCCTCCTTCCGGATGTGGTTCGAGCCCCAGTTTTTGGATGTATTCCGATGCTTCCATATTTTTGTGGATTTATTTCTTTTTGCAGCTCTACCCTATCGCTCCTCCAGTTTCGGCTTGACCGGGTCGTCGAGGCGTGTGATAAAGTCATACTCCACCGTCAACACACCCTTCACCCCTCTGAAATACTGCATAGTCTCCTCCAACGTTTTGTCCTCGGGTTTCTTCAGTGCCATTCCATTGAAGGTATGGTAATCGTAAACAATCTCACACCTGTATTTCTTGATGGCCTTCAAGACGGGTTCCTTCCCGGTTTCCGCATCATACGATATCAGGAACACATCTGGAGAGTGCTCGGGAACATATCGATTTTCCGACAGCGGCTTGACTGTTTCCACCGCCTGTTCAGTTTTGCACGACACCAGAAACAGAATGGCAATTTGTATGGCCAGTATCAATGGGATCCCATACCTAAATTTCTTATGCTGGGTCTTGTGGCGCCAAACTATCATCCCCAACCAAGCCCCGACACTGCCGCCAATGACCGCAAGTCCCAACAAGACCGACTCCGGGATGCGCCATTTCAACCGCTTCGCCTTGAACTTGTCGATGCCGTACAAGAGGAAAGTGACCACGTTGATGGCGACGAGGTAAAGGATGACAACACGAAGGATGGAAGGATTGCTCATCGTAGTTTAGTTAGTGTTTGATAATGTTCTCCCAATATTCGTTGAAAAATCGGCGGAGTTGAGGCTCGTCGTCGATGATTTGGCGAAGGAGCTCCAGACGATTGGCATTGGGTGACTCGGTAAACCAGAGTTTGAGATAGCCGTTGCGGCCGTATTTTTCGTGAAGATGCTGCACCGTCCGCCCGTAGTGCCCTTCCTTGTCCAATTCCGGATAGTGTTCCAGCCCATATTGCACCGTGCGGCGGACAATCGTCTCAGGATCGATAAAGCGGTCGGCCTCCGCCACAATACGGCCATAAATGGAGCGTGGCGCATGGTCTGAGGATGCGCGGTGGTCTTGCACCGCCTCGGCCATCGTCTGCAATTGGCTTTCCGTAAACCATTTCCGCAACACGGCATCCTCCAACAGCATCTGTGCCGACACCAAATGGTGCCGGTCTCTTCCTTCGCAAAGCCCCACATCGTGGTAGGCGGCAATGACATACACCATATCCGCGTCCACCTCCATTTGTGCCGCCAACTCCATGCTTTGCCGGATCACCATCCGCACGTGGTCGCGCTGATGCGCCTTGTCGAAATGGTCATACAACGGAATAATCTCCAACTCCAAATAATCCGAAATTTCCTGATTCACCTTTTTAAGAAACATTGTGATAAATGCATTAGAAACAACTTGCAAAAATAATGATATTTTTTCTTTCAAAATGAAATCCAATCCCATTTTTTACGGTTTTGCCACTCAATCAATATCTTGGGGCATCCATAAACAAAATACGATAAAACCACGCGGATTAAGAGAAAAGTAGTAATTTTGCCTCCCTAAAAAAAGGGAAATGGAAAACACGGAACGAATTGAAACAATGGAACAACGGCTTGACAGGGCCACAGCCGCCTTACGGGAATTAGAGACGGCGCTTGACCATTATGAGACCGTACAGGAAGACCTCCGGCTGTTGAGCGACTATCTTGGCAGTGAAGCATGGAAGGCGGACTTTGCCGCCGATGAAGCCGGACTTCTGCCCGCCGGCCTGAAGCGTGGCGTGCTCAGCGAGGACGGCATCTGGAACCTGCTTGAAGAGTGGCGGGAACTGGAAAAACGAATGCACATTTAAAAACGGTAACCCATGGACTTTCACATCTACGGCACCCCCGACAACCCGACCCTCCTTCTGCTTCCCGGCTTGGGAGTCTCGCACGAGATTTTCCTTCCGTTGGTGGAACTGCTGAAGGGGGATTTCCGCATTGTCACGGTAGATATTGATGGATTCCTGCTCGGCAAGCCCTCCCGTTTCACCTCCGTGGATGACCAAGCTGCACAGGCCATCCGCTACGTGCAAGAGAACCTCGGCGGACGGTTGGATGTCGCCTACGGACTTTCGTTGGGTGGAAAGATCCTCTCGCGGATGATGGAGCGCGACGAAATTGTTATCGACCACGCCATTATGGATGCCGCACCGTTGCTGCCACTGCCAAGATGGACAGTGGGACCGTTGCGCTATTACCAGGCTTTCAACGTGTGGACCTGCTACCACTGGACCGGATTCTGGCGGTGGCTGTTCCACTCGCACTACTTTGACGTGCTGCTCGATGAGGTGAAGAAGGTCTATCCGTCGGGGAAATCCCGCGCTGTGCTGGACGGTTACAAATCTGTTTACACCAGCAAATTGGAATCCATTTGCGGTAAAGATATCCACTACTGGCACGGCACCAAAGAGGCCTTTGTCGCGAAGCCGCAGGCCAAGCATCTGCTCTCACTATATCCGGATGCGCACGTGGAGGTCTTCCCGAAGATGAACCACGGCCAGATGTTGGTGGACCACCCGGAAGAGGTGGCGGAGAGAGTAGAGATAATAGTTAAGAGTTAAGAGTTTTCCTTGAGCAGCCCCGGTAGGGGCAAGAGCTCGGTAGAAATAACAATTAAAACGTAATAAGATGAACAAATTCAAAGAAACCCTCGGGTACGCACTCGGCTTTGTGCTGTTTGTGGTGCTGATTCCCGTAATCATGTGGCTCTGCTCCTGTCGGCCCGTGCTCACAGAAGTCAGCGCCGTGCAAGTCGTCATTGCGTTGTTACTCGCAGTGGCAGGCTTAGTCCTGAGCATCTGGGCCATTATCTATATGCGCCGCGTGGGCGACGGCAACCCGATGGACGCCTTCGGGCACGAGGTCGCCCCGCGCACCAAGCGCCTGATGACCGACGGTCCCTACCGTCTCAGCCGCAACCCGATGCTGACGGGAATATTCGTCTATCTGATAGGCTGTTGCCTCTGGCTTTGGACCTGGCAGTCGGCAGTGGTCTTTCTCGTCTTTGTGGCCATTATGCTCGTGCAGGTGCGCACTGAAGAGACTCGACTCCGCCGCGACTTCGGCAAGGAGTACGAGGAGTATTGCAAAAAGGTGGGAAGGTTTTGCCCTTCAGGTTATGGCCATAGAGAGTGTGTCTTTGGGTTCCCCAAATCCTTGCAAGTGGAGCACGACCGTAAAAGGTCAATTATCCTATTGAGGGGTGCTGAAATTCTCTATAACAAAACTTCAGGTCTTTTTCAACAAAAATGTCTCGAATTTTACCATCAATAATGAAGCAACAGAAGTTCTCCGCCTCCGACACCATCGCCTACCTCGAATCCCTCCGCAACGAAAAGCAGCGGGAGGTGCTGATGCGGTTCTTCAAAACGGGGCCGGGACAGTACGGTGAGGGCGACGAGTTCCTCGGACTGAAGGTGCCACAGACCCGCGAGGTGGTGAAGGCCGTTGCAAAGGATTTCCCGCTTGACGAGGTGCCCGAGCTGCTGATGTCGAAGTGGCACGAGGTGCGGCTCTGCGGTCTGCTGATTCTTGTTGCAAAATTTGAGAAATTAGCCACGAAACGCTTGGCTAACAATGCAGAAGCGGCACGCCATCGGGACGAAATCCTCACCCTGTATCTGCAATACGCCGAACGGGCCAACAACTGGGATCTAGTGGACTTATCCACCCATAAGATATTGGGCAGCTGGCTGCTACTCCCCACTTTTCTCGGCGGTGACGAACTGGATTTGCACGAGGACTACAAGGTGCAAGTGATGGACGAATTAGCTGCCAGTCCTTGCCTCTGGAAGCAGCGAATGAGTATGGTCTGCACGTGGAAAACCCTGCAACAGGGCGACTCGTGGTGGTGCTTGCGCTGTGCCGAAACACACCTGCACCACCCGCACGACCTGATGCAGAAGGCGGTCGGCTGGATGCTCCGCGAGATGGGGAAACGCATCGATATGAATTTGTTGCGAGAGTTCCTCCGGATGCACGCACACGAAATGCCCCGCACCGCCCTTCGCTATGCCATCGAAAAGATGGATGATGAGGAACGGAAGATGTGGCTGGGGACGTAAAAAAATACGTATATCTTAACGGCCCGGCTATCAATAATACCGAATTTTGCAATGGCTGTATAATTTCCCTTTTTCGTAACTGCGCGTCCAATTGCCGTGCCGGTCATAGCGGTAACTGAACAATGTTTTATTATAGTCGAACGTGTCCAGCCGCTTCGAACAGCATCTGCCAAGTTCGTCACCCTGAGCATTGAGCACGGTGGCGTCAAGAAAACCGAACCCTTGGTATTCGTAATAGATGTTGCGCTCGTCATCATAAACAGTGACTTGGCAATGATTTACGGTATATCCGTCTTTGGACTCAATCCAAAGCACTTCACGACCAAGACTGTCATATTGGAGTATGCTACATCCATTTCGAAAAGTTGCCAGACGCTCTCCTTCGGGGGAAAGCACCACGCGATAACTGGACGTAGCCATGGAAACGGTGTCGCACCCGACCGCAAGCGAATTCCAAACCCGACCTTCAAAATGGAATTCCTGACAGTGACAGGGGTCTGAAAAACGATAAAGCGTGACAGAGTGGAGCGTGTCGTTCCAATAGACAACTTCCCGTGAAACGTGGCCTTGGGCGTATTCATAGTGCTCGTCAACGTAAACTTTCTGGCCATCTTGACGTATTCGATGATGCTGAAAGCGGGCAATGGTGCTGTCAGGGTTAAAACTGATTTTCACTTTTTCTTTGTCAACATACTTGATTTTCAAATTTTTGACCCGTCCATTGGGATTACGCCTGTAGTATATGTCAACAGCGGATCTGACAAGCTCATCCTTTATGGGTGCCCGTCGCGGTTCACGGTTCAGACTCTGCTCCATCAAGCGCAACTCTTCCGCAATCGAATCGCCATAATTGCGCAAATAGACCTGAACCCCCGTCACACTGTCGGCAACAAATGGAAGATGGAGAAACGCTTTGTTTTCTTTCTCCGACAAGGTGTCCACTTCACTATCGCAACTATAACGCCACTCATACTCCCACTTTTCTTTTTCCTTTTGCTTGTTTTTCTCATTCTTCTTCGCCCATCGCTTCTCCATTCGACGTTCTTTCCGCAGCATTCTCTGATAATTCACCTTCTCGCCCCGAATATAATGATAATAGCAGCGTAAAATCACACCCGACATATCGTCCGGATGGTGAATTCCCTGTTCATCGAAATAGGTTGCCAGATGAGAGCCCGCCCAAAGCCCCCAATTGTTGCGAATCCACATCCCCAACGCGAGATGTGTTCTGGCCAAGAAATCCTTCTCCTCCACCGAAAGTATCCATTCCTTGTTTTCCGGTGTCAGAATGGAATCCAACTGCCGCATGCAATCAGGCAAATCCACCGGAATATAGACCGTTACCAACGAATCTGCCTGTTGGTCGGTATTTTGCGCAAATCCAAACAGTGGAATCGCCAGCATGAAAAGCAATACCGCCCGAAATGTGACAGTGCGAAAAAAATGGTGAATTTGTGAAATGGCACTCATCTGTAAAATATTTGATTCCGCAAAAATACAAAATTTGTACTTTTGCCTCCTCAAAAATTGCGGGATGAAAAAACAGGAGAAATTTTCTATAGCGAAACGGCTGAAAAGCTTCACATACGCGTTCAACGGACTGAAGGTGCTCTTCCAGGAGGAGCACAACAGCCGGATACATCTGTTCGCGACCGTCTGCGTCGTCATCGCGGGCGCGCTGCTCAAACTGTCGCTGCTGGAATGGGCGGCCGTCGCCTTTGCCATCGGGCTGGTCTTCAGCGGCGAAATCTTCAACTCGGCTATCGAGGACCTCTCCGACGTGGTCTGCCCCGAACGCGACGACCGCATCAGGAAGGTCAAAGACCTGGCCGCCGCCGCTGTCTTAGTGAACGCCATCACCGCCGCCACCATCGGCCTGCTGGTGTTTGTTCCGAAAATCATTCAATTGTTCTAAAATTGCAAAAAATGCCATAATGGTGTTGGAGATGCCATAATATGACATCTCTACCTCCCCCCCCCAAAAAAACTACCATCTACACCCTTGATCCCTAACCTAATGTTTCTCGGTGAATTAATTTCCCTTTTCGTCGCCCTTTCGTGGACTGCCACCGCCCTTTTTGCGGAGGTGGGCTCGAAGCGTATGGGCTCGCTGCCTTTCAACACGATCCGGATGACGATGTCGCTGTGTTTCCTCGTCCTCACCCTCTGGCTGATTATGGGCGTCCCTTACCCCCGCTACGCCGACGGCGGCACGTGGGGGTGGCTGCTGCTCTCGGGCGTGGTTGGCTACGTCATCGGCGACTACTGCCTGATGCAGGGCTACATCCATATCGGGTCGCGCTTCGGGCAGCTCTTCATGACCCTTTCGGCCCCCACGGCAGCGCTCACGGGACGAATTCTCCTCGGCGAGCAGATGCGCCCGGTCGCCATCCTCGGAATGGTCGTCACTCTGAGCGGCATTGCCCTGTCAATTCTCTCGAAAAACGATGATTCGGAGCATCACGGTATCCGTTTCAAGCTGCCCGCGAAGGGTATCTTCTATGCGGCGATGGCCGGTATCTGCCAAGGTTTCGGGCTGGTGCTCAGCAAGATGGGGCTCCAACATTATGACGCGGCGCTCACAGCGCTCAACATCTCCCAAGACGCGGTCTTCGAGGGCGCGTTGCTGCCGTTGCCGGTCAGCATCTGCGTGCCCTTCGCCGCCACCACCATCCGCGCCTACATCGGGTTGGCGGGCTTCTTCCTCTCGTTGATGCTGTTCAGCAAAGAAGGCTTGGCGAAGCTGCGCAGCGCCGTCCGCGACCGCAAAGCCATGTGGTGCGTGTTCGCCTCCACCATCTTCGGTCCGTTCATCGGGGTCAGCGCGTCGCTCTTGGCCACTATGTACACCTCCGCGGGCATCGCACAGACCATCTTCGCCCTCACGCCCATCCTCATCATCGCCCCGGCGGCCATCCTCTTCCACCAGAAGGTGACCGTCCGCGAGGTCATCGGCGCCGTCATCAGTGTGGTGGGTGTATGCTTGTTCTTCGTATAGTCTCCCGCCGAAACCGCTGATTAACGCAGACATTATTTCTGCGTCATTCTGCGTAGTCTGCGGGATAATATCCGAGAAAATAGTATTTTTGCATCTTGAAATAAAAGAACAATCCTATGAAAAGTCCCAAATTGATACTGCTTCTCGCAGTCGTGACGCTGACCGCCGTCTCCTGCGGTTCCAAGAAAGAAACCCCGAAAGAGGAAGCCCCCAAGATGCTCGTCCTCTATTATTCCCAAACCGGCAACACCAAAGCCGTGGCCGAGGAGATCTCCGGCAAGCTCGGTGCCGACATCGAAGAGATCGTGGCGGTGAACCCATACGATGGCGACTTCCAAGCCACCATTGAGCGCTGCAAGCAGGAACATGAACAAGGGAACATCCCCGACATTCAGCCGATCAAATCCAACATTGCTGATTATGACATCATCTTTATCGGCTATCCCATCTGGTTCGGCACATACGTGCCGCCAGTGCAGAAGTTCCTTCTCAGCAACGATTTGAGTGGCAAGAAGATTGTGCCGTTCTGCACCTTCGGCAGCGGCGGTCTGGAGTCCAGTGCGAAGGACTTGGCGTCAGCTGAGCCCAATGCGGAGATTCTGCCCGGCTACGGTGTCCGCGCCGCCCGCATGGAGGCGATGCCCAAAGAAGTTGACAATTTCCTGAAAGCCAACGGATTCCTTGAAGGTGAATTCATACAGTTGGAGGAATTCCCTGCGCAACACGAGGTTAGCGAAGAGGAAGCGGCCATCTTCGACGCGGCTGTCGATGGCTATCAGATGCTGAATGCCAAGGCCAAGACGGTGGCGGTGCGCTCCCTGCCCGACGGCACGGAATACCTCTTCACCGCCGTCAACCTTCCCCGCGAGGACAAGCCGGACATGCCCACCGACGAGATCCAGGTCTATGTGACGGTGGAGAAAGACAAAGCGCCGGTGTTCACGAAGGTGATACGGTAGTTCATTTTCCCGCAGACCTCGCCGATTTACGCTGAAAAAGTCTGCGTCAGTCTGCGCAGTCTGCGGGAGAAATATCAGGAAAAATAGTACTTTTGCCGCTGAAAAACAGCTGTGATGGTCACGAAACAGGAACAACAATTGCTTGACGCACTCAATGAGTACCAGTCGTTGGGAATTGCGGAACAGAGAGACTACAAAAAGTTCTATCTGTATTCCATTATTACCCATTCCACGGCTATCGAAGGGAGTACTGTCACGGAAATTGAGAACCAGCTGCTGTTTGATGAGGGTATTTCCGCGAAGGGACGAAGTATGCAGGAACAGCTGATGAACCTTGACCTGAAAGCGGCTTACGAACATTCGATGCGGCTTGCCGAACAACATACAGATTTTTCCGTGGAAATGCTGAAAACGATGTCCGCACTGGTTATGAAAAACACTGGAAGTGCGTACAATACAGTGCAAGGTTCATTTGATGCATCCAAAGGGGACTTGCGCTTAGTCAGCGTCACCGCTGGAATCGGTGGACGCTCCTACATGGATTATCGGAAAGTTCCAGAAAAATTGCAGGAGTTCTGTCTGCAGTTGAACGAAATGAGACGGCAGCTTGTCAATTCTAACGATTTGATTGCCAAATATCTGTTGACGTTCGATGCCCATTATCAATTGGTGACCATTCATCCCCGGGTAGATGGCAACGGACGCATGTCCAGATTGGTGATGAATCATCTGCAATATGAATTCGGACTGGTGCCCGTGAAAATCGACAAAGCTGACAAAGCAGAATACATCCAGTCGTTGGTTGATTCAAGGGAACAGGAAAGTACAGAACCATTCCGTCGGTTTATGTTGGAACAGCACACCCGCAACATCCGCAAAGAGATTGAGGAGTTCAAGGAATCCCAGTCCGCTGACCCGATAAAACCGCTTTCTGACCCGATAAAACGGTTCGCTGACCCGATAACGGAGCGGCTCTATCAGGCTGTGTTGAAAGACAACAGTCTCAATTATGCGGCGTACGGTGCTCTGTTAGGCGTGTCTGAAGCCACCGTCAAGCGCCGACTCGGCGAGCTGAAGACAGCAGGCTATATCATTCGCGTCGGCAGCAACAAGAGCGGACATTGGGAGGTGTTGAAATAAACGGGAAATATGTTTTCCAGCAGAACTCGCCGATTTACGCTGAAAACAGTCTGCGTCAGTCTGCGCAGTCTGCGGGAGAAACAAAACAAATAAGATATGACCTCAAAACTCTTTTTCCAAGCCCTGACAAAGTTCCTCGCCGGATTAGTGCTGGTGGGTGCGTTGCTGTTTTTGCCGGCGGGCACCTTCGCCTACTGGCAGGGATGGCTTTTCATCGCCTTGCTGTTCGGGCCGATGCTCATTGCGGGCGTGGTGCTGTTGCTCCGCCAGCCCGAGCTGTTGTGCAAACGATTGGATGCCAAGGAGAAGCAGGGGGAACAGAAGTGGGTGGTCGCGTTAAGTGGCCTAATGTTCCTCGCGATGTTCGTAATGGCTGGCCTCAACTATCGTTTCCAATGGTGCCTGCTGCCGGATTGGGCGGTATATGCGGCCTCCGTGGTTTTCCTGATCGGCTACGCACTCTACGCCGAGGTGCTCCGCGAAAACGTCTGGCTGTCGCGCACCATCGAGGTGCAGGAGCATCAGAAAGTGGTGGACACGGGACTGTACAGCATTGTTCGGCATCCGATGTACGCCGCCACATTGGTACTTTTCCTCGCTATGCCCATGGTGTTGGCTTCCCCGTGGTCGTTTCTGATCATGCTGCTCTACATCCCCATCATCGCCAAGCGCATCCGTAACGAGGAGGCCGTCTTGGAGCAGGGACTTGAAGGATACACGGAGTATAAACAGAAAGTTCGGTACAAAGTGATTCCGTTTGTGTGGTAGTGGGATGCCCGAAGAACCCGCTGATTTACGCAGAAAAAAGATCTGCGTCAGTCTGCGAAGTCTGCGGGAGAGAATTTGCGTAAAAAAAATTTGAGTTTTATTAAGCAGGATTTTATATTTTTGCGTTGTTTTATAAGATATTGCTTAAAGAATCGCTCGTTTGGATGTTTGGAAATATGGCATTTAAAAGAAACACTTTGGGAACTAAAACACTGTTTTTAGTATGCACTCTTGCGATGATGTTCTCCGTAAGTTGTTTGGCGCAAAATAAGGATGGACAATTGGATCAGATGACAAAAGAGGCTTGGATAGAAGCTTTTCAGGAAAAATGCCGTGTTTCGGACTCATCCATTGAATGGTTTAGGGCATACGAAGAATATCCCTGGTGGGGTAAAGACGGCTTGATACCAGTACGTGTTGGGAACAAATGGGGATTCGCCGACACAAATGCAATCATAGTCATCGAACCACAATTCAAAAATGTGTCTTATTTTTATGAAGAAAGAGCGGGAGTATGTCTGCGGAAGAAATGGGGCTATATTGACACAACGGGGAATGTAGTCATTCCGTTAAAATACGATCTCGTGGGCCGATTCCAATTCGGCACAGTGCAGGTGATGAAAGGTCGTGGTCATTGGTTCGAACTTGACAAGCAGGGAAATATTCTGGATAGATACTGATGGTAAACCCTACGTAACCCGCTGATTTGCGCAGGAAAAAGATCTGCGATGTTCTGTAAAGTATTGAGTGTCCGCAGAAGATGACTAATTTGCATCATGTAGGAGAAGTTCTGTGTTTTTGTACAGTCCGCAGGGATTTTTTTCTAAAGAACAATAGAAAAGGTGAATGAATATTTTTGTATTTTTGCAGCCGAAAGTTAGGAAAAGTGTAACGGTGATACACAAAATCGAACTTTCCGATGTGTTATATGAAAATAGAAAGAGATATCATCAACCAATTCAAAGCATGGAAAGAGGCTCCTGATAGGAAACCGATTCTGTTGAAAGGCGCACGCCAAATTGGTAAGACGTGGGCTATGGAGACATTCGGCAAGGAGTGTTTCAAGTATTGTGTGAAGTTTGATTTCGACCGGCAACCGGAACTGAAGTCGTTGTTTGAGATCACGAAGGACCCTAAACGCCTGATCAAGGAGTTGACGCTCTATTGCGAACAGCCCATCATTGCCGGCGAGACACTGGTGATTTTCGATGAGATACAGGAATGCGAAGAGGCATTTAACAGTTTGAAGTATTTCTGTGATGAAGCACCCCTGTATCACATCATTGCGGCAGGTTCGTTGCTGGGTGTGGCGGTGAAAAAGCGCAGGATGACGGTGCCTGTCGGTAAGGTGAGAATCATCAACATGTTCCCTGTCACCTTCAAGGAATTCCTGCGTGCCAGCGATGTGCGTACATACGAGTATATCAATTCATTGGATGAAATCCGCCATTTGCCGGAAATCATCATGAACAAGTTACGTACAGAATACAGGCGCTACCAAGTGTCTGGAGGCATGCCGGAAGCCATTGTGTCACTGCTTGAAGACAAGGGCATTGGTGAGGTGGAATCGACTTTACAAGGCATTCTTGACCTTTATGAACTCGACTTTGCCAAATACGCTGAACCACGCGAGATTCCGCGCATTCATGCCGTCTGGCACTCACTGCCAGCCCAACTATCGAAGGAAAACCGGAAGTTCGTATGGAAGGTCATCAAAACGGGCGCACGTTCCAAAGACTACGAAGACGCCCTCTTGTGGTTGGAAGATGCGGGGATAATTCATCGCATATTCAGTATCAGCAAGCCTGGAATGCCGCTTTCTGCATACGAGGAAACAGATGCTTTCAAGGTTTATGCCTGCGACTGCGGCTTGCTCCGCCGTTTGGCACATCTGCCCGCAACGGTTGTCACAGATCCTATCGCTAACTATACAGAGTTCAAAGGAGCCATAGCTGAAAACGCAGTGCTTCAGTCCATCATGCCTCTTCTGGACGATCAGAAACCCTATTATTGGACATCCCCCGGAACGGCTGAAGTGGAATTTGTCATCCAATGGGATGATGAAATCATACCCGTGGAGGTCAAAGCCGAAAACAACATCAGCGGCAACAGCCTCGCTGTTTATACGAAAAAATATAGTCCTCGGTATCGAATGCGTTTCTCAATGCTTAACTTCCAATACAACAGCGGAATGCTCAGCAGTCCCGCCCCATTGGTGGGATGGATGGACAAATGGATGACTTTGTTAAGAAGTGTCACCGAATAAATACGGTTAAGGACTTCCACATTTATGCATAACACGCTGAGATGCGCAGAAAATTGTGGAGACGCAATGCACTGTGTCCCTACTCCCCGTACATCTCTTTCTTCCAGCCATCAAATGCTTGGTTCCATTTTTCGGACAACTGTTTGCGGTATTGGTCGAAAAGGGCAGGATGCTCCTTTTGCAACACGATGTAATCATCAAAAAAAGCTTCCCACATCGCATCGGAATCCCCGTCTGGGAATCTCAATTGCCCCATACGCATATAGGCAAACATAATGCCTGCACTGTCGGCGTGCGCGTATTGGCTTGTGGTAGTCCATAATTTGCCACCTTGCAACAACACCCAAATCTCAAATTCGTCATAGGTCACCGGGATAGTCCCCAAAACCACTTTTGCCGAGGGCTGACTCTTTCCGTAGCCGTACTCTTTCAGATACCGCTGCAGCCGTCCGGAATAGGGAATGACATAGTCTTCCTCGTGGGTAAACCATTGCATATCCGCCTGATATATAGCCTGTAAAGAATCACTCTCGGCCCAACCGTAAGTATAAATACGCCATCCGCGGTCGAGACACGAATCTCTGGAAATAAATTCAGCCTCACCCGACCCTAATCCTCTTGAATCGGGTATCCGGAAATCGCCCCAGTTGCATTTCTCCATCCGGGTGAGGCCTTTCGAAGTCCACACACCCTCGTACTGGCGGTTACTGTAACCGTCGGCCAAACCTAACTTAAAAGCATCGTAGTAGAACCGCCCGTTAATTTTTGCGAAGCCAATCCACATTTTGCCCGTCAGGACCCCGCCGCCGGAAAATTCGTCCTCATCGAACTGGAAATGCCCGCACAACTTCCCGAATTTACCCGTTGACGGTAGGTGCTTCCCTTTGTTCAGGCGCATAGAGTCCAGCGTGATGGTCCCGGAGAAAAGCCGGATAGTGTCGCGGTAGCGGGTGCGTCCCTCCACCTTATAGACTCCATTGCCCATAAAACGGACGCTGTCGTAATGGATGTAGAACCGTTGGAAGTCACGGCCTCGATACCCGATGGGCTCGAACTCGGAGGTTTTTTCGATGAACATAAACTCATCCTTTTGGGAACAGTAGTCGGGGTTTGTCAGGATGGAGTCCGGTATAATCATCCGCGAAAGGTCGGTGTTCCGAAACTCCTCCATCGTGACTGTCGTCGTCTTCCCGCCGACCTTGCAGGCAGTCAAGAAGAGCGTTGCCGACAGTGCTACAAACAGAATGCTTAAGATTCTCTTTGACATAGTGGTTCGTTATTTTGGAGTGCAAAAATAAAAATTATCCCGCTGAACTCGCTGATTTGCGCAGAAAAAAGATTTGCGATGTTCTGCGAGATCTGCGGGAGAGAACTATTTCAGCGCCCCCACCGGGCACGCCTTCTTGCACTGCTGGCAGAGGATGCACTCGGTGGCGTTCTTCCGCTTGCGCGAGTTGTTGTTGACCTCCACCTCCATCGGGCAGACTTTCAGGCACTTGTCGCAATGGATGCACTTCTCCTCGTCGCACTTGATGCGCAGTAAGGAGAAGTAGCTCATCGGTTTGAGGAAGACGGTGATGGGGCAGATGTACTTGCAGAAGGCGCGGTTGTCCTTCAACACGACAGCCAGGACGATTCCGACGGCGTAGTAGAGCACATTCCCGGCCACGAAAAGGTAGAACATCGTGGTTTTGTCGGCTTTGCCGAGGCACATCAGCAGGATGACGATGGCGAGCGACAGCGCGAACATCACATAGCGCACCCATCCGAAGGATTTCCGTAGTTTCGCGGGCTGCTTGTACGGCAACAGGTCGAGAATCATCGCGGTCCAGCAGGCAAACCCGCACCAGCCGCGCCCGAACAGCAACGGCCCGAAGATCTTGGCGATGAGGTAGTGCAGCACCCCCGCCCCGACAACCCCGGAGAGCAGATAGTACCAGAATCCCTCTATCTGCATGTTCTCGCGACAGACAAGGCCGAGGAACACCAGAATGTAGCTGCCTACGGTGAACTGCACGAACTCACGGGCGTGTTTCCACCCTGCTGTCATCAATATTCCCCCGACGCCGAGGCAGATGCCGATGTAGGAAAAGTTCAGCAGAAAGAAGAGGTTACCTGTTGAGAGCCAAAGCGATACGGCAATGACCTCGAAAATGGCGAACAGGAGGATGGGGGCTCTGTATTTCTTCATAACGGGATGTTTTTATGGGCGCGAAAATAGGAAAAATATTTTCCCCCGGAACTCGCAGACTTGCGCTTTGACATAGTGGTTCGTTATTTTCGACAAAAATACTTTTTTTAGACAATCTGCTTTCTATCCGAAAAAAAATATTATTTTTGCAGCCAAAAATATTTAATTGTATTACAAATGGAAACTATTGTAAGAAAGAACACTTCGTTCCGTCTTAGAACAGACCTGTTGGAACGGCTGAAACAAAATGCCGCCAAGGTGAACAGAACGCTCAACAACTATGTGGAAAGCGTTCTGCTTGACGTGGTTTATGATGAGCCCAACGATATAACAAAAGCGGCTATCGCAGAAGCCATGTCAGGGCGTAACCAAAATAAGGTCTATGATAGTGTGGACGACTTGTTAGATGATTTGAGTGCGACAGAATGAAAAAACTGCAACCAACCACTCAGTACAAAAAAGACTTTAAACGTATCAAGAATAACGTTGAAAAAGTCGCACTGCTTAGGGAAGTTCTCCTTTTGTTGCAAAAAGGGAAACCTATTCCAGCGGAATATTTTCCCCATAAACTCCACGGCAGGTACAAAGGTTGTATGGAATGCCATATTCAAGGGGATTTTCTGCTGATTTGGATTGACGAAGTGAACAATATCATCCAGCTCGTCAGATTGGGAAGTCACGTGGAATTGTTTGGTCAATAGTATCTTGCAAAAACATCACGTGCATATACGTGTGATACGCGGAGACAAAAAACATCTGCTGTTTCATTCAAGATAAAGCATGTTATCACCTATGAGTAAACTAATATTCTTCCCTACCAACTATGTCGAGATTACTCTTGACAAAGATGGGCTACTTCAGTTTATGGAATTGTTGCAGAGCAAAAAGGGGGAATTGAGTTTCCCACTGTCAAATACCACATCGGATATGATAAGTGTCCGTTGTTTGGAGGTGAAACCTGCCCCAAAGGAGACCTTTTCCGGTACTGATTACCACATTATGTGCTTGTGTGACCTGGAATCATCCAATGTACAATTTCATTTTGATGAGGATGGCTTCTCGGAGATGCAATATATCCTGAACATCATCTATGAGACTGGTGACCACTTCCACATGTTTGCCGACTTTGACTTGTTTGTTGGCAAAGAGGAATCGGAAGGGATTTCGGTGATTAAGGCAGTGACAATCTATCTGCAAGAAAAACCGGTTTGTCAGTTATCTCGATAGGTGATGCGAATTCCAGAGTGAAGTGTCATATCCCACATTGTGCAAGATACACATTGAGGTTAGTGCTTTTTAGCACCAGTTTGTGAGATCTACTGGAGATGTTATTCCCGCTGAACTCGCAGAACCCGCAGAAAAAAGTCTGCGTTAATCTGCGAAATCTGCGGGAAGCTAAATATCAATACTTTTCGATGAAATCCCGCACCAACCGGAACAGCGGCTCGTACGTGTCGAACACCGCGTGCTCCCAGTCGTCGTTGACGGTGTGGTAGTACTGGAACGCGTCGCCGCTCTCGTTCTCGAAGAGGATGCACGGCACGTGGCGCAGGGCGAACGGGTAGTGGTCGCTGTTGCCCTCCAACTCGGCACGGTTCAATCCTTTGAAATGGTGTTTCTCATCGTTGATTCGCTCCATCAAAGCGTAACCGCGCAATCCCTCGTCGCTGACCTCGCAGTACTGCACCGGGTTGTTGTCGCCGATCATATCGATGTTGAACAGGTACTTAATCTGCGAGAGCGGCACGACGGGGTTGTGATCCACGTAATATTCCGAGCCGCGAAGGTTGGCGTCCTCGCCGGAGAAGGCGATGAAGTACATATCGTATTCGGGACGGTTTTGGGCGTAGTAGGCCGCGAGGGTCACGATAGCGGCGGTGCCGGAGGCGTTGTCGTTGGCACCTGCATAGAACACCTTCTTGCCGAGGTTGCCGAGGTGATCGTAGTGCGCCGTGAAAACGAAGCAGCTGTCGTGCCGCCGACCCTCCACCTTGGCGATGACGTTGAAGAGTTCGTAGTCCTTCAGAAACTCGTTCTCGATGTTGACGGTGATGGTTTTGGCATCCTTCGGGAAGTCGGAGGTGGCCCAGATGACGGGCTTGCCCATCACCTTCTCGCCGTAGGCCTTGTAGAATTTCAGCAAGGGAGGCCACGTCTGGATCATCCCGGCGTTGGCGCATTCAGTACCGCCCCAGATCTTCTGGAAGTCGCCGTAATGACGGTAGGAGAACCAGAAGTCGCAGACCACGAAGCAGTCCTTGTACTCGGGTTTCGCCAGGTCGGCAAACATCTTCTCGGCATCGTAGTTGTTCGTATCGACATAGTAGAGTTTGTAGGTGCCGCGCACGCCCGGCGAGTATTCACGCATCGAGAAATCGACACCCGGGGTCAATTTCTTGCCATCCACAAACATTTCCATCTTGCCGGGGAAGGTGTTGATGTCGATAGTGAACGGCTGGCATCTCACTTCGTCCACGCCTGCTTTCTTGTACTCTTTCAACAGGTATTTCCCTGCCTTGTTGGCGCCGCCGTAGGCATAGCCGCGCCCCTGGTACTTTGCGGAGCTCAGTTCTTTGACAATCTGTTTGTAATACTCCAGATCCTGCGCCTGTAGCGGCGTTCCAGGAATCATCGCCGTCAATATAAACGCCAATACTAACAGAGTCGTTTTTTTCATTGCTTCGGGTATTAAATTCAGCGGCAAAAATACAAAAATATTTCCCGCAGATTTCGCAGACTAACGCAGACTTTTTTCTGCGTAAATCTGCGAGTTCTGCGGGAGATAATATTTTTCCGCCAAATGAAAACACATCCCCGCATTTTGCGTACTTTTGCCGCCGGAAAAAAGTGCTTTATGAGAAAATACTGGGTTGACAATCTGCGTTGGGTCACCGTGATGTTGGTGTTGTTGTATCACGTCATCTACTTTTACAACAACAAGGGCGTTTTCGGCGGTGTGGGCGGTTTCGGCGACGGTCCGCAGTACCAGGATGTGCTGATGTACATCCTCTATCCTTGGTTCATGCCGCTGCTGTTCATTTTGGCGGGCATCAGCGCAAAGTACGCGTTAGACAGACATTCCGGCAAGGAGTGGTTTAAGTCCCGAACCCTAAAGCTGCTGGTCCCATCCACCATCGGACTGTTCGTGTTCCATTGGATGGAGGGCTACTTCAACACGCACGTGGGCGGGACGGATGTGCTGGCTTCGGTGCCACAGCCTCTCAAGTTTTGCGTTTGGGCGGTCAGCGGAACGGGACCGCTGTGGTTTATCCAGGATCTGTGGCTGTTCTCGCTGATTCTGCTGCTGATACGGCGGATAACGAGGGACTGGCATTTCAAAATAAAGAATAAGAAGGTTAAAAAACACTTTCACGACTACGAATATTGGTATCTTCCGAAGATTATGCTCTTTGGTATTTGTGTGCTGTATTGGCTCGGCGGGCAAACGCTTATTTTCAACCCGCGCCCCGAATCCGCAGACGGACTCTACAACCTCTACAAGCCGCTGTTCTACCTTATTTTCTTCCTGCTGGGCTATTATTGCTTCTCGTCAAAGAAGATACAAAAATACCTGTCTGATGGTTGGTGGATAGATATGGCTTGCGCCATTGTGGCTTGCGTTTATCTTTTATTTGACACATACGGCGAGAACAACACCACACCGCAGTATCTTGCCGACCCCTTCAACTGCATCTATGGCGGGTTTATGTGCCTTGCCATGATGGGCTGGTTCATTGCCAAATTCGACAAGACAAACGCCTTTGCCGGATATATGACCCGCTCCAGTTTTGGCATCTACATCGTTCATTATCTGGTGATTGTCAGCCTTGGCTATATGATGAAAGTCTATACTCAGCTACCGCCAGTGGCACTGTACCTTATTCTTATTATAGCGGTTTTCACCCTGTCGCCACTAATTTACGAAACCGTCCGTCGGATTCCGTTTGTGCGGTGGTGCGTGCTGGGGGAGAAGAAAAAAGTCAAAACGAACACCCAATCACCGTTCTCCAAACAACGGAACCTAATCGTTAACCATTCACCAACTCACTGATCACTATTCACTGTTCACTGATCACTAAAACTATGAACTGGACCATCATCATCATCGAAACCCTCGTCATGACCGCCGCGTTCACGGCCATGATTCTGATCCCGCTCGTGAAGAACCCCGTGTGGTGGATTCACGACTATCCGGAGGACATCCAAGAGGAGTACTTCAAGACACACGAGCGCGTGCCGTCGAAGTTCTTCACCAAGACCGTGCTGCTTAAGAAGGGCTTTGCGCTGCTCGTTACCCTGGCTGTGATGCTCGGGCTGATGAAGCTGGCCAGCGCCTATAACTTCTGGTCGGCGTTCGCGCTGAGCTACGGCATCTGGTTCGTCATCGACTGGTACGACTGCTTCTTTCTCGACTGGGTGCTCTTCGCCAATATGAAGTCCGTGCGCCTCCCCGGCACCGAACACATGGACGCGGCCTACCATCAGAAAAAGTACCACTTCGTGCAGTCGCTGTGGGGAATGCTCATCGGACTGATTCCGTGCCTGATCGGGGCGGGGGTGTATGCGTGGGTGTTTTGTTAACGGATTATTCTCCCGCGGAACTCGCAGACTTGCGCAGAAAAAGGTCTGCGTTATTCTGCACAGTTTGCGGGCATTTATTACATCAAAAGCTGGATGATTGCTATGAGAAATAATCGGATTATACAATTTGTAGTTGTTGCAGTCCTCGGATGCTTTTTCATTTTCGCATCGGTTTCTTGCTCAAAGATTAAGCATAAATGGGCAAATTGGTGGAATGGGAATGCACAGGAATACAACATTGGTGATTTGTATCCGGAATTGGCTGACCGCGAGTGTGTTGGGGCAAGAGAAAATGGTTCGCTTTACAATTACTGGTTCCGATATAAAGCTTCACCTGCCGAAGTGGAGTCTGCACTTATGTCAAAACCTTGTTGTTACTCGGATATTGTCCCAGACAGCACACTAAAGCCTTGCAGTAGGGAAGAGATTGAACAAAAATTCGGTTCGTTGCCACAAGCATATTTCGCCGTGTTCATTGAATGGCAAGTCGTTCCGGAAGACCATCTGCAATATTACCGTTGTATCCGCACCCCGTTCGATCACTTGCTCGTATTCGATACGGTGTCTGGATACGCCTATCATAAAATCAGTGAGTTCCGCGAATAATTCCTCCCGCAGAATTCGCTGATATACGCAGAAAAAGGTCTGCGTTATTCTGCGCAGTTTGCGGGAAAATTTTTATTCACGGCGATTTTTATCTTCCAAAAATATAAAGATGATTATTTACGGCAAATTTCTTTTATAAAAGATATAACGTAAAATGAATGCTATTTCATTTTTTCACCAAATGAAAAGCATCCACACATTTTGTGTACTTTTGCCGTTCGAAATAATAATGGTATGAATAACAAGAGAAAAGTATTAATAATCTTCTCAGTTTTAGCTTTTATCGCCATCGTCGTTTTAGAAGTCCTAATGTGCATTGCCGCATTAGTTGATGGCAACTATTGTCTGACCGAATCCAATTACTATCATCACATTTACAGTCTCTTCATCTCTCTTATTGTCAGCAATGTGCTGATTGTCATTCTGTTTATCTGCCTAATGAAAACAAAACGAAAACGCTGACAACAATTAACACTGATATTACATTGTATAATTAATCCATAATTGTATGCTCAAACTCGAAAAAATCCTGACCCTTTTCATCGGTATCGGCGCAATTGGCGGTGCCGTGATGATGTGGATTGACCCTACGGGTGTAGCGTGGGGCGGCGAGCCACTGTTAGAGATGCTGCGTGCAAAAATGCCTTGGCCGGATATCTTCTTCCGCGACTTCATCCCGTCGGGCTTTGTGCTGCTGTTCCTGAACGGTGTTACCCAATTAGCAGCAGTGTATCTGCTCTTCAAGAAGCATCCGCTCGCGCAGTGGGCGGTCCTCGTCTGCGGCATCATCCTGATGCTCTGGATTGTCCTCGAATGGTGGGTATGGGGCTTCAATGCCATCAGCAACCTCTATTTTGTGCTCGGCTTGGTGGAGGTTGTGGCGGCCATCGTGAGTTTGAGGAAAAAGTCTGACAATTAATTAAAAAATACAAATATCCACATTTATGAAAAAAATCCTCTTCATCGTCGGTTCGCTGAGAAAAGACTCCTTCAACCGGCAGCTCGCCCAAGAGGCGGAAAAGAACTTGGCAGGCATTGCCGAAGTCACCTATTTGGACTACACGGACTTGCCGTTCATCAACCAGGACATCGAATATCCCGCGCCCTCAGCGGTGGCCAAGCTGCGTGAGACGGTGGCCAACGCCGACGGCCTTTGGATTTTCACCCCCGAATACAACTTCAGCTATCCCGGACATCTGAAAAACGTGCTGGATTGGCTTTCCCGCCCCTTGGTGGCATACGATTTCGCCACGCCGACGGTCATGAACGGCAAGAAGGTGGCGTTGAGCGGCGCCGGCGGTCAGATGGCCACGGGCAAGTGCCGCGAGAAGCTCACCGAACTGCTCACCTTCATCAAGGCTGACGTGATGGCTGAACCACAGACGGGTGTCACCCTCAACGCAGAGGCATGGACGGAGGGCCGCATGATCCTCACCGACGAGCAGCGTGCCGCACTGAAGGCCCAGGCGGAGGCGTTCGTGGAATATTTGGGATAATGTTTTTCTCACAGAACTCGCTGATAAACGCATAACTAAGTCTGCGTCATTCTGCGTAATCTGCGGATGTTTTCTTGTAGTATAGTGGCACCTCTTGCTGTTTATAAATCTGTTGATAAAAATATCCACTCGTGTATTTAAAACAATATACATTTGTATATTTTTGCAATGTTAAATCAATCCATAGAGTATGGAAAACATTACTGTTATTATAGAGAGAAACGACGACGGAACTTTCACCGCCGTTCCGCAGCACAAGCATAAAATCGGATTCATAGGGATGGGAAAAACAGTGGAGGAAACGATGTCAGATCTTCAGAACTCATACAATGAAGCCAAGGAGATGCTCCCTTCGCTGCCGGAAATGACCTTTGAGTACAAGTTTGACACCGCCAGTTTTTTGCAGTATATAAACGGGAAGCTAAACCTTGCTGACCTGCAAACCATCACTGGTATCAACCGTCACCAGCTCAGTCACTATGCAACTGGCAAAAGCCGTCCTTCCGTCAAAACTGTGCGGAAAATACAAGAGGGGATTATCCGATTCTCCGAAGAGTTGCATCGCGTTTGTTTGGTCTGACAACTTGTTAAAACATTAACAATGAATAAAAAAGATAACAACCTCCTCCATACCGACCGAATCCTGCTGCGTCCGTGGCGTGAGAGCGATGCGGAGTCGCTTTACAAATATGCCTCCGACCCTGATGTGGGTCCGCGCGCGGGATGGGCGCCGCACCAAAGCGTGGAGGAAAGCCTGGAGATTATCCGCACGGTGTTCAATGACGCGCTATGTACGTGGGCCATTGAGTTGAAGGAGACCGGCGAGGCCATCGGCGCGATGGGCTACGGTCCCTCCTGCGACTGCAAACTTCCCGCCCGCGAAAACGAGCCCATCTGCGGCTACTGGGTGGCCAAGCCCTACTGGAACCAGGGCATCTGCACCGAAGCGCTGCGACTGATGCTGGACCACATCTGCAAGACCACGGAGATCAAGTCCCTCGTCAGCGGCCACTTCATCGACAACCCCGCCTCGGGCCGCGTGATGGAGAAGTGCGGCTTTGTGCCCACCGGCGAAACCTGCATCGACGAGACGCAGTACCAGGGCGCGGGCAGACCAATCCGGGTGCTGCGGCTGGAGTTGTTATAGATTTTCCCGCAGAACTCGCAGACTCGCGCAGAAAAAGATCGGCGTCATTCTGCGTAATCTGCGGGAGATGTTTTTTTGTTTACTTTTGCCACCTCAATCTTATCATCATAATGAAACAAGAAATCAACCCCCGGGATACCAAGCGGGCGTACGCCTTTGAGATGTGGATGAGCGCACCGATGCCGATGGTGACATTGGTGAAGACAATGAATGTTAACAATCTGCTGAAAATCAGTAAGAAGACCGGCGTAAAGTTCAACACGCTGATGTGCTGGTGCATCGGCAAGACGGCTACCGAGACGGAAGAGCTGCATCTGCTGCCGGAGAACGGAAAGCTGTTTCAGTACGACCAGATCGCCGTCAATGTGGTGGTGCGCAACCGCAAAGGCGGCATCAACTCCTGCGACATCCCCTTCTCCGACGACCTGCAGCAGTTCAACCGCGACTACATCGCGCTGACCACCAAGGTGGCGGAAGAGTGCGCGAGCAGCTTCCTCGACGGCTATATGATTGTCGGCACCTCCGCGATGATCCAGACCGAGCTCGACTGCATCGTCAACCAATACACCGACAAGTTCCTCAACCCGATGGTGATGTGGGGCAAGTATCGCAAAGAGTGGTTCAAGACCAAGCTGCCGGTCTCGTTCCAGTTCCACCACGTGCAGATGGACGGCGGCGACGCGGCCCGGTTTCTCGAGGCATTGCAGAAAACCATCGGAACACTGTGATGAAAGCTTCTTCCTATTGGTATCTTGCCAATTTCTGGATTAAAACTGCCCTGTTCAAGAAAAAAGGCCCCATCGTCGGGTCAATAATCATAACCGACAGGTGCAATTCGCTGAAAACTTACTCAAAGTACATATAAAACCGCGAACAAGATTGTTTTTCCCCATGAGTTTGATTACGACCTTCACCAGAACTTGGCTCACCCGATCTTTCAAACCGTTTCTGTTTGAAAATGAGTACGACAGTCATCTTCCTTTTGGGGATTGTGACAAACTTGGACTGTATGTCCATATTCCCTTTTGCAAAAGCATTTGCACGTTTTGCCCATATTGCAAAACAATATACAACAAGGAGTTATGCGATAAATATATCGATGCGCTGATTCAGGAAATACGTATGGTTGGCAGTCAATATGACGGCAAGAAAGAGACGACCAGTTTGTATTTCGGGGGTGGGACACCGGCTTTGGTGGCGGACAGAATCGGCGAAATCATAGAGGTAATTAACGAATATTTCATTGTTGCAGAAGGTGTTGGCGTGGAACTGCATCCCGATAACGTGACGGTCGATACACTATGGAAACTTAAGGCAGCGGGTGTTACGAAAATCAGTATCGGAATCCAGTCTTTTTCAGAAAAATTCCAAACTGTCTTAGGACGAAAGCAGGTGGATCCTGCCAAATTGAAAGAAGCCTTGGACAAGGTTGCGTTTGAGACTGTTTCGATGGATTTTATATTTGCATTGCCCAACCAAACTTGCGAAGATATCAAATCGGATGTGGATATCGCTTTCAGAAACGGAGCCAACCACGTCGCTATTTATCCGTTTATTGATTTCTCTTTCACCAAAAGTGAAGTGAAACCAATGCCGAAGAAACAAAAAAAGCAACTTTTGGATCAAACAACGGCCTATTTCAAGCAACAAAGATATTATCGTGACTCCATTTGGACGTTCTCAAACAAGAAAGAAGCCAAATATTCTTCTATGACACGGGACAACTTCCTTGGCTTTGGCTGTTCCGCCACCACCCTGTTAAAAAATCAATTCAAAATAAACACCTTTTCTGTTGATGAATATTGCAAAAGGATAAACGGCGGCGAGTTGCCCACCTCATTGACCATCAGGTTCTCTCTGAGACAACGAATGGTGTATTACCTCTTCTGGACGCTATACAGTATGCAATTGGATGAGAGAACGTTTGAACAGTTTTTCGGTGTGCCGCTGAAAAAAATGTATGGCTTTGAATTTTGGTTGGCGCAGAAATTGGGCTTCCTTACAAAAGAAAACAACATCTATTCGATGACAACGAAAGGGGCGTTTTACTATCATTACTACGAGCAGTTCTACACCCTCTCCTATATCGACAAGATGTGGGGAATTATGCGGAACGAGGCATTTCCGAAGTATATAAAAATTTGAACCACTTATTTTCGAAACACTATGACACCGCTAAAACAATACCGTTTCGGCTTCGACCCGTGGGGCTTGCTCCTCTTCCTGCTGGTGATGCTCCCCAATTTCATCTGGTTCGCCGTTCCCGCACCGAACGACATCCTGCGCGCGGATTCGGTCACTCCGGTGGTGGATGCCATCGGCTCCGTGTTCCAAGTCCTGACCGTCGCGTGCCTCTGCTTCGTTATCCATAATGACAGAAGCAAACTTCGCTTTTCTCCCTTGATTATTACTGCAATTGTTTGCGTCGCAATTTATTACATTGGGTGGGCGTTGTATTACACGGCCAAAGTGTCCCCCATCGTCATCCTCCTGCTGACTGTTCCGCCCTGCTTGGCGTTCATCCTCTTTGCCATCGACCGGAAGAACCTCCCAGCGGTCCTCTTCGCCACGGTGTTCGCGGTGTGCCATCTGGTTTTTGCGGTGGTGAACTTTGTGAGCGAAGTATGATTAAAAATTTTATTTTTGCATATTTAAAATATATAAGACACCCCTTATGAAATTCAAGTTCCACCTCTTTATGGCCTTTCTCCTGACACTATACTGCGGTGTAAGCCCATTGAAGGCACAGGAAAGAAATTTAATAGACGAGGCTGTTGACAGCATTCGTAAATACAATTATATTTGTTATTATGGAACTGACGGCTGGGGTAATGTGCCAAAATGCTGGTCCTATACTCAACTTCTATCAAGACATGCCAGTGACAAAACCTTAGACAGTCTGTCAAGGAAACATCCCTCGCCCGTCGTCCGAGCCGTTGCCGGAATGTCTTTAATAGAGCGCAAAAGCGATTTGGCCGTTCCCTTGGTGTTCGATCTCCTCCATGACAAAAACATGTTTGAAATTGGCTATGCTGACGTTTTTATGCATGACAATGTCGGAAATTTCCTGTTGGAAGAACTCTTCAGAAACAGCTTTATCTCTGAGCACGACTCTCTTCGCTTGGTTGACTCTTTGCTTTTTTCCGAAAATTTAAGACATATAGAAAGAAGAGCTAAATTGCTGAAAACATTGCCCATTGAGGAAAAATATTATTTGGGAATGAAAAGAATGTACCTTGAAGAGCACGATGGTAACGCTCTTATAGCATTGGCTCGATTCCACCGAGAAGAGGATGCCGCTTATGTGTTGGAAAATCTGCGAAAATATACTCTATCCAATGACGATTGGATATACTACTGGTACACGACCTTGAAAGAGACTGCCGTAAATTACCACCATCAGCACTATAATCTTACTGATTGCGCCTTATTGGCCGTCGCAGAGTGGCCACACGAGCAATTTAAAGCCTTGTTGACGAAGATAAGAGATTCAGAACTATATCCTGAAATAAGATACAACATGCCCCGTTTGCGTTACTTTTTCTCCGCATTGATGGCTTATCGCTCACCGTGGGCCAGTGACATGATAGAGGAAACGTTCGAAATGGTCAAAAAGCATCCCGGGAACCCGCCGGAAGACTTTTATCATGGAGAAGGGAGATACAGCCTCTGGTATGGCCAGTGCTTTGACCGGGCCTACGAGCTCAATCCCGACCATTATTTCGATGATCTTCACGGAAAATATGGTCGGGAGAATCACATGGGCTGGTAGATAATTTGCGATCATCCGCGAAAATTGCGCGAACGCTTTAAATAATGCGTATTTTTGCACCCTAAAACACCTTGTTATGACAGATTACAACAACCTTACCGGTCTCCGCCACATAGAGCAATTGGTGGTGGAGCACAAAGACACCGCCGCGGTCTATGGCTCCGGCGCACTGGAGGTGTTCGCCACCCCCGCGATGATCGCCCTGATGGAGAAAACCTGCCTGATGGCCGTGTGCGACAAAATCGGCGAGGGCAACACCACCGTCGGCATCGCCGTCAACATCAAGCACTTGAAAGCCAGTCCCGTGGGTGCGACCATCCGCTGCGAGGCCGAACTGGTGGAGGTGGACCGCCGCCGCCTGGTCTTCTCTGTGAAGTGCTTCGAAGGCGAAACACTTGTCGGCGAAGGCATCCACGAGCGGTTTGTGGTGGAAAGCGCTAAGTTTATGGCAAAGCTGTAATTTTGCCGTTGTTTTTCATAGAGAACCTGCCAATATCAATAATACGAATCGCTAGTATGAAAACAATATTCTTCAAAGGGTTACGGATAATAACGGTGGCCATTTCAATACTGCTGCTGGGACGGATGACCGGCTATGCACAAAGCCACGAGAAAGCATTCCTGAAACGTTATGATCTCTCCACCACAGTCATCAACCCCGACACGGCGCCTACTGACGATGTCTATTCCTGGTGGACGGAGACCGCGAAAGCAGAATGGGGTGAACCTATGGATGACGGTTGGTTGCATCGTCCGGAGCCGTTGGGCTTCAGGGGTGACAATTTCCAACGTTTTTATATCCATTTCGACACGGTATATAAAGTCTCGCCAACGGTCTATCAGATGAAAGCTCGCTCTCGCTGCAAGGATGAAATCTGCCATATCCAAGGTCGCATCCTCATCGATTCGGTGACTCTTGACGAATGTGATGTCGGGGATGAGTTTATCAAAAACCTGACGGAATGCGGAACGGTCTATGCCCATTATGAGATGGAGGCCTCCGCAGGATCAATACCTGTTGCGCGGCTTTTCGGTCGCTCAAGTTATGGCTATTTGGTGCATAATGACAGTGTTTATTACGATGCTATGATGATTGTTGCAGACGGATATAGCAACAACCAATATGCTGGCAAATGGGTTGATCTTGTCACAAACGACACGCTCACCTGCAACTGGGGCGACTTCCGGATTCCCGAATCCAAAAGCTTGGATGGCGGGTGCGGGTTGTTTATCCCGGGCGAGGAATATTATGATCTCGGCTGGAAACCCTACCTTGATTGGGATAATCACGCTTGGGTAGGTGATCCTCTGTGGATGTATTACGACTTCTTGTACTCCATTGATGAGGATTGGTGGGAATATGAAGTGGAACCCAATGGCAAAGCGCCGAAGGTTGAAGGACACTACGGCTATGCACACGCCTTCAACTATGACCTCAAAGGTGTGCACCTCGCCGTGTACGAGACCGGCACGATGGACTTCCACCCCGATGGCACCGCCCTCGACTCCGCCCGGCAAGTCTATATCGCCACTCTTCAGAATGGCAAGAAAGTGACGTATGTGTTCAACTACCTCAGCCCCAGCAAGTGGCGTTTGGAAGGGGAGAATTTCTACTTTTCCGGCATCAAGGAAAGCTTCCGTATGGAGGTGGTTGATGGTGAGCCAGAAGCAGAGCTGGCACAGGAAATCATCAAGGTCATCAGCGGCAGCATCGATTACGAATACAAGTTTCACCTCGACACGCTGACGGAGAAGAAACTGCAGTGGAGCTTCACCTACCGCGACGGTCACCGCGACACGTGGGAGTTCTATCGGACATTTTCACGATAAAAAACACTAACGAATATGGAAAACGTCAAGATTTATCATTCTCTGGGGAGAGGCCCCGTTATTGCCGCCATTTGTTTTATTGTTGCCGGACTCTGCGAATTAATAGCCTATGGGTTGGGTTTCCTGACTTTGACTGGAAGTGTCAGATGGACACCCTCGTTAATCGGGCTTTTCGGTGTGGGACTCGGATTCTCTTTTTTGATTCCGTGGTGGAAAGAAAAAAACAAAAAAATACCGTTTTTGGAAGTAACAGATGACAAGGTTGTGATGAACAGCTTGAAAAGTTGGGAGATTCCGTTTTCTGAGGTGGAGGAGTTCTTCTTTACGGATATCACCAAGCAGTTGATAGGAATCCGCTATAAAGAAAATGTTGAAGCGCAAAAGTTGGAAAGTGCCCATAGCGCTGGGAATGCAGTCCGCCAAATGAACAAGATGCTCATAGGCGCTCAAGAGGGCATCCCCACCTACCGCTTGTCGATGAAGCCCCAGCCACTTCTCGACCTGCTGAATCAACGGTTGGAAGCCTATCGCAGTACACACGCCTGAGGTGAACGAAGAGATTGGATACACAACACTGAATTATGAAATTTATGGTGAAGCATAAATAACTATCTTTGCACCCTCAAATTAAAATACCATACAATGAAAAAAACATTTTTTTGTATTCTCATTTCAAGTATCATAGTGATGTTTTCCGCTTGCCATCAGAAAAATAAGATTGAGCCGGTACAGTATCCGGAGACCAAGAAATGCGACACCGTGGACCACTATTTCGGCACAGCGGTGCCCGATCCTTACCGTTGGCTTGAAGACGACTACTCTGAAGAAACCGCCAATTGGGTGAAGGCGCAGAATGCTGTGACCCAAAAGTTTTTGTCGCAGATTCCCTATCGTGAGCAGATGAAAAAACATCTGATGGAGATTATGAACTATCCGAAGGAGGGTGCGCCGTGGAAAAAAGGCGACCGCTATTTCTTCTACCGCAACGACGGCTTGCAGAACCAAAGCGTCCTCTATTACAAAAACTCTCTGGATGGCGAGGCTGTGGAGCTGCTCGACCCCAACAAGCTCTCCGACGACGGTACGGTGGCGCTCTCCACATTGGGCATCTCCGATGACGGCAACTATCTCGGTTACGCCATCTCGCGCAACGGTAGCGACTGGCAGGAAATCTATGTCAAAAACATCACGACGGGTGAAGTTCTGGACGACCATCTCGTTTGGGTGAAGTTCTCCGGCATCGCCTGGAAAGACGACGGCTTCTTCTACAGCCGCTTCCCGGAACCCAAGAACGAACTCTCCGGCGTGAACGAGAACGGAAAGCTCTATTACCATAAAGTCGGCACGGACCAGAAGGCCGACCAACTGGCATACGAAGACCGCACCAACCCGGACCTCAGTTTTTCAGCCGAGGTGGTCAACAAACGCTATCTTGTGATTTATGGCAGTGAGTCAACGTCTGGCAATTGTTTGTATTACAAAGATTTGACAAATCCTAAAGCGCAATTTGTGAAAGTGGTGACCGACTTTACGGACGACTATTCCGTGATCGACGAGATAGACGGCCAACTCATTGTGATGACCAACCACGACGCACCGGAATACAAAGTCATCAGCATCCCGATGGACAATCCCGCACCCGCCAACTGGAAGGATCTCATCCCCGCGTCGAAGGAGGTGCTCGCAGGGGTCAGCCACATCGGCAAGCGGCTGATCGCCAACTACACCAAAGATGCCCGCTCGCTGGTCAGGATCTTTGACGAAAGCGGCAAGTCGCTCGGCAAACTTGACAACGAGGTCATCGGCACCATCAGCGGGTTCGCGGGCGAAGCGGACGACACCGAGACATTCTATACGGTAACCTCCTACATCACGCCGGCCACCATCTATCGTTACGACATCGCCAACAACAAATCCATACTCTACAAGAAATCCGAAATTAACTTTAACTCTGACGAATACGTTACTGAGCAGAAGTTCTTCACCTCGAAAGACGGCACTAAAGTCCCGATGTTCATCACCCACAAGAAGGGCATCAAACTGGACGGCAACAATCCCACGCTGCTGTACGGTTATGGTGGCTTCAACATCTCGCTCACGCCCGGCTTCAGCGTGACCCGCATCGCGTGGCTGGAGCAGGGCGGCGTGCTGGCGGTGGCCAACCTGCGCGGCGGTGGCGAATATGGCAAGAAATGGCACGAGGCCGGCACCAAGATGAAGAAACAGAATGTGTTTGACGACTGCATCGCGGCGGCGGAATACTTGATTGCGCAGGGCTATACCAACAAAGACAAACTGGCGCTGCAGGGCGGCTCCAACGGCGGCCTGCTGGTCGGCGCGGTGGTGAACCAACGTCCCGACCTCTTCGCAGTGGCCATCCCGCAGGTGGGCGTTATGGATATGCTGCGCTACCACAAGTTCACCATCGGCCGTTACTGGGCCGTGGATTACGGCACCAGCGAGGACAGCAAGGAGATGTTCGAGTACCTCTACAAATACTCGCCGCTCCACTCCATCCAGAACGGGAAGGAGTATCCGGCCATACTGGTGACCACTGCCGACCACGACGACCGTGTGGTGCCCGCGCACTCGTTCAAGTACGCGGCAGCCTTGCAGAACAGCGACATCGGCGACCGCCCGCACCTCATCCGTATCGAGAGCAACGCGGGCCACGGCGGTGGCAAGCCCCTTGACAAGACCATCGAGGAGACGGTGGACATCTTCTCGTTCATCTTCTTTAATATGGGGGTGGATGTGAAATACTAACGCTGCGTTGGTCATTGTGATGAAACAAAAATCGTATCTTTGCCAAAACTAACCGATTAAAATATCTGATTATGAAAAACATTTTCATCATGCTGTCTATAAGCATTTTATTCTTCGGATGTACAAAAGATTGGGGTAATCCTGCCACCAGAAATTATCCCGTCAACGCCCCATACACAAAACTTGACGTGAGCAATGCTTTCGAGGTGACGGTCAGCGACCAAGTGACCGATGTGGTTGTCACGGTGGGCGAACTGGCTCAAGAACGGGTCGTGGTGAGAGTCGTTGACGGTGAATTGCAAATCGGATTCAAACCGAACACATGGTACAACGGCAAAGCCACGGCGGTTATTCCGGCTACAATCGGTCTTCGCAGACTTGAACTTAGCGGAGCGTCGTCGTTTACAGGCAATCTTTACAGCAATGGCGATTATGATAGCCGTAATGCCGGTGTCAAACTCTCTGGTACTTCCACCTTCAGAGGTGGTATTGATGCCGCAGAACTGGATGTCGAACTCTCCGGCGCATCCGAGGCGTTCATTGACGGTTTGGATCTCACCAAATTGGATAAGATGGAGATTGACCTCAGTGGTGCCAGCACCCTGAAGGCTCCCTATCTCTCTGCCGAGTCAGTGTACGGGGAGATGAGCGGAGCCAGCAACGCGGATGTCACGTGCTGCTTTAATCTGAATGTGAAACTCAGTGGCGCCAGCACTCTCACTTACGGAACCTATTCCGACGACTGCCATCCCGTTGTAAACTGTCCCACTTCGGAGGGCTCAACCGTCAGACCACGCTATTAGCCCATTGCGATAGCAAATAGAAGTTATTTTCAAGAAACTGCAACCCTTTGGCCATTTCTCATCTTATAAAAACAGGGTGGACATCTTTATAACCACTCAAAATTCCCCTTCCCCGCACCCACTTCAAAGTGGTATTTTGCAATTCCAAGGTCAAGGTGCGCATAGCCGATGAGCGAGAACTTGGCCACGGCCTCCACACGGTTGTCGTCGTGCAGCACAAACTCGAACTTCTGCTGGTTGACGGCCGTGGGGGCGAGCAGTGCGGCCTCCACGCCATTCACGAACCATTCGGGGAAACTGGCGGCTGAGGATTTGTTCGCCGTCACGTCGGCGATGGTCTTCTTTTGCGGGTGCTGTACGCCTTGCACAGCCCCATAACCTATGGAGATGACGGCTTTCAACTCCTCTCCCTCTCCCACGGAATAGGCCTGCTTAACCTTCTTGAATGTCAAGCCGACCCAACAAGAGTTAAGACCAAGTGTTTGGACGAGCAGCACTACCTTCTCGCCGTAGTAGCCGGCCGTCACATCCCCACTCCTACCTTTGGGTGCCACCACGGCAATGTAGTTCTCAACATTTCCGAATTTGCCGTATTTCGGCCAGTCCACCCCTTTGCGGAACGCCTTGGGTTCGTTGGTTACCAGCTGCAGATGTATGCCGCCCTCGCGGTTGCAGCGGTCGATGCACGCTTGTATGGCTTCGATTTTCTCCGCCTCAATGGGTTTGTCAAGGTATTGCCGCACGGAATGGCGGACTTTGATGGCTTCTATTTCGGTCATGATATTGGTGTTTTTCAGTGGAGGCAAAAATAATAATTTCGGGAATATGAATACTATCGACATTCAATTGTTGCATCTCTCCGAGATGCTTGCCCTGACCGCACCTGTCCGCATCACCACACTGTGCTTCGCTTGTATGGTGTTAATTTGTGTCTCTACTCGCCGGTCCATCCGACAGATCCGAGAAATTCGAGATATTCCAAAAAGACAGGATTCTTTCCAGGTTCAAGGATGAGCACCCCACAATCCGAGTCTTTCGTAGTACGGAAAACTCCGCCGGGATAGTAAACCGCATTGCTGGCATCTGTTTCATAGTATTTCGCCTTCAATTCCTCCAACCGATCTCTGCATATTGCCATATACCACTGCATATCATCCGCAGCTGTGTAGAAATTGTCCAAGCCAACGGTATCACCAGATGATTCCAACTCTTGTACGGTGCGTTCTGTAAAATCATCTGACCAAAAGAATATCACATAAGTCAGACAGCTGCCATCAACGGAAATGTCTTTAGCCCAACTGTGTTTTATCGTAGAGGTGTCGGACAGCACCGCAATGCCAACATCAGGGCCATTAACATTGCCGTTTTTGCAGGCCGTCAACCCGAAGACTAGCAGGGCTGCACAAAACACCAATTTTGTTGAAAAACACTTCATATTATAAAAACACAAAACACGTTGAATTTTAGAATGTTGTAACATATTCAACCCACGTTCTCGAACGAATCATCCTATCTCCTCCAACGCTCCCGTTTCCGAATCAATGATGAACCCTCGTACCACGATGTCCTTTGGAACGAGCGGGTGGGTGCGGATAGTCTCCACGGTTTTTCGGACGGAGGTCGGGGTGTCCTTGAAACCCTCTAACCAGTGGTCAAGGTTGATGCCGCACTTGCGGATAGTGTCGAGGGTCTCGTCCGTCACACCGCGGGCAATCATCTCATGGTGGAAGTGGTCGTAGCTCATGTGGCAGGCGCCGCAGTGTGAGTGCGCCACCACCATGATTTCCTGCACGCCCAATTCGTAAATGGCGACAATCAGGCTGCGCATGGCGGAGTCGAAAGCGGAGATTACCAGTCCTCCTGCATTTTTGATAATCTTCGCGTCGCCGTTCTTCAATCCAAGTGCGGCGGGCAGCAGCTCCGTCAGCCGCGTGTCCATACACGATAGCACCGCCAACTTTTTGTCGGGATACTTGTCAGTTAGATACTTCTCGTAGCCCTTCTGCGCCACGAATGTCTTGTTGTATTCGATAATTTGGTCGATCATAGTCAGTTGTTTTAATATTGTTGTATAACGTATTACTTTGATTTTGATGATTCTATTACCACGGCTTGTGCTTCCTTAAGAAATCTTCTCTTACTTTTTCAGGGAATGTCTCCTGGCCGACGGCCCCACCGTAGTAGTTGAAATAGCAGTGGTCATTGTAGGGGATCACCACCCCATTCATCGCTGACGCTTTCTCTTCATCGGTCATCGGACGGTCGAGGAGAGTGTAGCAATATAGTCCCCAACCTACACGTCTGAACCAAATCATCAGCCGTTCGGGGGTGGATTGAGAATAATCAATGCCAATGCACCCCATATCTTTCAACTGTTCACAAATGTTGTCGTATTCCTCTTGAGACAGCCGTACAATGGTCATCAGCGAGTCTTTATTCTGTTCAGCCTTTTTGCCACTATATGGCAGATAACGCTTGTCCGGGCCTTTCACATAGAATCTCTCAAGTTTATTTCCATTGAATTCCAATGTGATATCACAGCTGTCGGCGATGGCGGATTGAACGTATCGGTGAAGGTCTTCCATTTCAGTGTGATGCTCGTCATAATGTGTTGCCATAACATCTGGATTGCACTTTTGGCCTGGCAACATAAAGAAAACAGCCAAAAGCAATACATTGACCGCACCCCAGATGACCGTAGCCAACTCCCATTTGTTACGACAACGGATGCTTGCGAAAAACAACACAATGCTGATAATAAGAGCAGGTATCCAAAGCCACCAAAAGAAAACAAAAACGAAAAAGCCTATATCTTTGCCTATCCAAATTGAAATAATGATGGCTGTGACGATGGCGAAAGGAATCAGTTTCAGAATGCCAAAGAGTGTTGTGCGAGAGCGTTCGTTCATATCTATCTATTTTCGACAAATTTCGTTTGCAAAGATACAAGCTGTTTTCAAACACCCTTTTCCGGCTTCACCGCGCTCTCCGGCCATACCACTTTTCCGTTCCATGAGATCGTCCATTCGCCAGAATAGAACTCATCCACGTGATCCCGGTTTGCCTCAATCCACGAATAGTCAGGGTTTACAAACTGCAAAAGTCCATCGTCGTCCACCCACAAAGCAGACCAATAACTTTCTTCACCACCCACACAACACCATGCACTCATCTCTCCATTGGGGTTTCTATTCACCACAAGCCCTCGTTCGTTGATATTCACCACCATCCATGTTATTGGTTTGGGACTGTCCAACCGGGGAACGCATTCCTGATAGACCTCGTCCCATGGCTGACCAACGTGCGCATGAAGGAACTTAATCAGTGGCGTATAATCATATCCTGTCCTAAATGTGGAATCACATCGTTTGATTGGCAATCTTTCAGTCAAAACATCCTGCTTTTTGCCTCGTTCGTATCTGTAACGATTATGGCTGAATTGATACCATGACCATCCATTGTGCGTTCGCTTGTTCACCTTTCGGTAAAGCGGAGGTTTGCCTTCTTTTCTATTGAATCCCATGTTGCAATATTTTCATCCATTTTTAAATGGCAAAAGTACTAAAATGTTTCATAAAAAGTGATCACCCATTCAAATGCTTCACAAGAAATTCCCGCATCGTTTCAATTGGGACATCATATACTGGGCTCATTTGCGCAAAGTTTGCATCCTTGGGGATTCAGCTGCTTGAAAGCATAATCATGAGGTTCGGGCTAGTTTTTTTAGATGTAACGTTTCCTGACGATGGAGATATGCTTCAGGCTTCCGTATATGGAAGAAGTAAAGCGCTATCATCACATTCAGGTCAAAAAGATATTCCCCTTGAATGGCCATGTTTTCTCGCCAGACCTTTTGAACGAATTTCTTTGGAAACAGTTCGAACAGTTTGTCAATATCGGTCATGTCGAGATGTACAAAAACCTTCTCAATCAGCAACTCGTCAGGAAGTGTTTCCACAGTCACCTCACTGTATGACCAAAAAACGTGTGCTTGCATCAGTTTTTTGAACAGATCCTTACGAATCAGCTCTTTATATTGATGGATTTTGTAGTCGTTTTGGATTCTCAGGATGGTGCCTTCGGGAAGCGAAAACAGCGATTCGATCTTCAGCGAAAGCGGAAGCGACACCTCCTTTTGGTCAAGCACAATGTTGCTCAACATCTGGCGGGAAACGCCTAACTCCCTCGCCAGTGCGGATTGGTTGTAATGGTCCCGAACCATCAACTTGTTGATATATTGTCCTAAACGTTCTTTCATAATTCATCGCAAAACGACCGCGCAAAAATACAAAAAATGTCAACTGATTTGTTGACAAAAATTTCAATCATTTTTTCGCCTTATGAACTTGTTTGCCAGTTGTGTATTGCGTCACCTCGGAAGGCGTCACGCACGCAGTGCAATTAACAACATCATAGCGGTAATACCTTTTACCACGGCTTGTGCTTCCTTAAGAATCGGCGTTTTTCACTTTCGCTGAACCCTCCAGAATCGAATGCTCCCGCACTTCCGTCATAAACAAACATGCAATACTCGTTGTATGGGATAAAAAGGTTGTTCTTCATCACATTTTCCTTTTCTTTGTCTGTTATAGGATAAGCATCTATGTTGTATTGGTAGTCCCCCCATCTGTCGCTACGGAAACGAATGTTTATCCGGTCAGGCGTATATTGATTGTATGTGACCCCATTGCAATGCATTGACTCCAAACGTTGCTCGACACTTGCGTATTCCTCTTGTGAAAGTCCTGCGACAGCCATCATCGAGTCTAAACGAGATTGGGCTTCTCCTTTGTAATAATTGTCACTGCCGTAATAATTCCCAACATAGAACTGCTCCATTTGTTCCCCTTCAAAAAACAACTTTATTTCACAACTGTCTTCAAGTGCTTCATGTAGATATTCTCTTAATTCTTCCATCTCCGTGTGGTGTTTCTCGTAGTTCGCAGCCATGATATCAGGGTCGCATCTTTCAACAGTGGGCCGAGTCAGAAAGAAAACAACGATGAGCAGAACATCGACTGCACCCCAAATGACCGTAGCCAATTCCCATTTGTTTCGACAACGTATGCTTGTGAAAAAGAACACAAAAGCAAGGATGAGAGCGGGATACGTTAGCCAAAAAAGAGCAAAAGCTATGACAAAAGCAAAATAATCGTCATACCATATCAAGACGTCCAAAGCCGTGATAATAGCAAAGGGAATCAGTTTCAGGATTCCGAAGAGTGTTGTGCGTGCCTTTTCTGTCATAGGGTTCGTGTCTTTTTTGTGATTTTTCTTGCGGTCTTCTTATTCTTTACACATCCGTTCAATCAACGCCCCGTGCTGCGGGTACAGCTTCAGCAACTCTTCCTTCTTTGCCAACTCGAAGTTCTCGAAACGGAAGGCGGGACCGACGGCGCAACCAACGAGGCAGAAGCTGCGCTTGGAGGGGATGTCGGCGGCGAACCATTGCTCCGGCTGGATGACCACCTGCATCTCACTTTGTTCAGAAAGCTGATGGACAGTCAAGGTTCCGTCGGGATCAATCACATAGATGTTGAGCGGTTCGCCCGCGTGAAAATACCAGATTTCCACCATATTGTGCAGGCGATGGAACGCCGACATGTCGTTGGCAGTCAGCATGTAATAGATGGTGGAGACGGGCTTTTCTCCCGTCTCGTCGTTGCCGAACAACTGGCGGTAATAGCCTCCTTCCGGATGGGGTTCCAGTTTTAGTTTCTTGATGTATTCGTTTGCTTCCATACTTACTTTGGGTTTCGGTTCTTTATGATTTTTCTTGAAATTATCACAACTTCTTCCCCACCATCCGCTGCATCACCACCGCACAGGAGGCGTCGCCGGTGACCGACATGACAGTGCGGCCCATGTCGATGAGGCGGTCGATGCCGGCGGCCACCGCCACGCACTCGACCGGGATGCCCGCCGAGGCGAACACCATCGCCATCAACGCCAAGCTGCCGCCCGGGATACCTGGGGTGCCGATGGAGGCTACCGTGGAGGCGAAAGCGATGGCTATGTACTGGCTCATGGTGAGGTCAATGCCGCAGCAGGTCGCCATGAAGACGGAAGCCACGCCGAGATAGATGGCCACTCCGTCCATATTGATGGTGGCGCCCAAAGAGAGCACGAAACTGCCGATATCCTTGCTGACACCCATCTTTTCCGTACACTGCATCGTGTAAGGCAGCGTGGCCACCGACGAGTCGCTGGAGAAGGCGAACAGCATGGCCGGCTGCATCCCCTTGAAGAACTTCAGCGGCGACATTCTTCCCAACAGCGCCACCGCAGATGAATAGACCACTCCGGCGTGAACCACAAAGCAGAGGTAGGCTAACGCCAACAGCGCTGCGTAGGAGCCCAACACCGCCGGACCGTTATCGACCACCACAGGCGTGAGCATGCAGAACACGCCGATGGGAGCCAATGCCATGATGTACTCCAGAATCTTGCACACCACATCGTTGAAGCTGAGGGTCACCTTGCGGGCCATCTCGCCCTTCTCACCCACATGGACCATGGCGATGCCGAAGAGCAGGGCGATCACGATAACCTGCATCATCGCCATCGAACTCAACGGTTCAATGATGTTCTCCGGAAATATGTTGACCAGCTGGTCCATCACCGAAACGTTGGATGTTTCCACAGGGGGCGTCTCAGTGTCCAAATCAATGTTGATGACCGGCAGCATGCCCTTCAACAAGCTGGGCACTATCAGTCCCAACGTCACCGCGAAAAGGGTGGTTGTCATGAAATAGAGCAGTGCCCGGAGTCCCAGCTTGCCCACTTTCGAGATGTCGTTCATCGAAAGGATGCCCGCCATGATGGAGAAAAGCACCAGCGGAGCCACGATAAACTTCAGCAAGTTCAGGAAGATAATGCCAAAAGGCTTGATATACGTATCGACGAAGTCGGCTTGATGGCGCAGCAGTATGCCGGCGGCCACCGCCAGCAGCAAGGCGATGCCAATTTGAGCGGTAAGGGAGAGTCTCTTCATATTATATCTAAAAACATGCAAAAAAACAACTATGACTCCACCATACTAAAAACAATGCAACCCCTTTTCGTCATTGTATATAATACGCTGCTGCGAAGTGTTTAAAAAATCGACACCTTTATTTTCTCTACAATCTGGTCGAAATAGGGTTGCTTGATACGGCTGATTTTACGTACCACATCGCGTTCTATGTCTCCCATTATCAGCTGGCATTTCACGTAGCTTTGTTTGCTTAATGGCTTTGTCAGCATCTCGTCGGAAAGGGTGAAACTGTATTGCGGATTATAATCTTTCGACGAAATCATGCACAAATAGATATATCCCTCGTTTTCCTGCAGTTCATTATTTGAAATAATTAACGCTGGATGAGGTTTGAATGAACCATCAGGAAACATGAAATTGACCTCAACGACGTCACGCTGTTCGCATTTCATAGGATGTTAGATTTCGTTTTCGCTCAACCAGCGGACCATATTATTTCTTGATGTACAGAGGAAAGCTTGTCTTTCCTCTTCAGCCGTCCACTCGCGATCTTTCGCCTCTTCTTGAGACTGCGAAATGTGGAACACGTTTCCTAACGAGCGTATCAACGCCACAACACTCTGCGCCACCTTACTGCGCCCATCATAAGTTATTGTTAATGTTGCCATATTTTCATTATTTTTAACCTGCAAAAATACTAAAATAATTTTGAACAGCAAAATAGTGTTTTTACCTGCATTAACGCAGGCTAACGGCTGATCTTTTCAAAATCCGAGGCAGGATGCTTGCAGAGGGGACAGACAAAGTCGGCGGGCAACTCCTCGCCCTCATATTCGTAACCGCAGATGACGCAGCGCCAGATAGTCTTGCCTTCGGCAGTCTGGCCCACAGGTTCGGGCGTCGGCTTGATATGCTCCTGATAGTAGCTGTAGGTGGCGGAGGGCACATCGGAAAGCACCTCCATCTCGGTGACGGGTCCGATGAAGAGGACATGCGAACCGAGGTCCACAACCTGCTCCACATCGACAGAGAGGAAGGTGTTGGTGCCGCGCGTGACGGCCAAAGTGCCGTTGCCGACACGGCGGCAGTCCTTGAAGTCGGCGAACTTATCCACCTCGCGCCCGCTCTGGAACCCGAAATGCTTGAACAGTTCGAAGTCGGCGGCCTCACTGAGGATGGAGGCCGTGAAGCGGCGCGAACGTTGGATAAGTTCGGTGGTCAGGTTGCCTTTATTGAGAGCCACAGAGATGCGGTCGGGCTGCATCGCCACCTGTGCGACAGTGTTGCTGATACAGCCGTTGTCGCGGCCGCCGTCACACGTTGTGACGACGAACAGGCCGTATTGGATGTTGAAAAGGGGGTTGCTCATATTTTTGTATTTTTTGTGGACGCAAAAATACAAAAATATTGCCTCCCCCCATGTGGTCTTCGTGGTCAGAGATTATTCTCCTACAATCTCCTTATGGTTTTGCAGAATGGTTTTTGCAGTGCCTGTGTTGTTGGAAAACTCGAACATAGACATGGCATACCAGCCCTCGTAATCAGGTGCCCAATAACGGATGCCGATCAGGCCGTTTGCTTTTCCCCAGTTAATCACATCGGCGTAAATGTCGGCCTGTCCCTGCTGATCATGCTGATAGCCTCTCACCTTCTTGTTCCATCCCGCGAAAGGACCATCCATCTTGCCCGACGGATAGGAGAACTCGCCGATGAAAACATTAAGGTCGCACTTTTTGTTGACTTTCTTGACTGTTTTCTTCAGAAGTTGCTTTTTGTTCAGCGACATGGACGGGGCGCTGGGATAATAACTGATGCCAGCGGTCTCCATCTCATAACCGTTCTCTTTCATGAAGTTGAAGAACTTCGCCGTGCATCCGGCCGGGAAGACCACCGTGGCGACATGCGTCGAGAACTTGACATTGGTGGCATCGACACCCAATTTGGCGTATGCATTCAAGATGCCCTGTTTGACAGCAGCGTAGGCCTTGGCGTCATGCTTCCACACATGCTTCTTGAGCCAGCCGCGCGCAAACACCGGAGCAGTGTATTTCTTGAGGTTCCCGGCTTTCTCTAACTTGGGGTCAACGGCGGTTTTCAGTCCCATGCTGATGCCGGCAAAACCGAAGTTGGCCTCATTGCCGAGATTCCAGTTGTTGACTTTGCAGCCGGTGTTGAGAATCGCCGAGGCCACAAATTCGCCGTATGCCTCCAACACAGTGCAGATCTCGTCGAGGGTGAGTTCCGACCAGTCCTTGCCGTTCATCAGATAGTTGAACTCCGGATATTCATCAAAACGCGGTGCCTGCTGCTTGTCCATATCCATATAGGTGTAGGCGCACATGATCTCCGGGTTGATGGGGATATCCAACGCGGCCGCAATCTGACAAAGGTGTATCCCCTGATCAAAAGTGTGGACATTGGCGTTCTCGTCAGGTTCCCCGTCGGTGATGTCCTCAGCTGTCACATGGCGTTTGGTGGCGATGCGCACATACATTTCCGTGGAGCCGAGTTCCCAATAGATGCTCTGCAGCTCTTCAGGAGTCGTGGCGGTCTTGTCGCCGATCGCAAAGGTGTAGCCTTTTTGGAATTGGTTCAAGGAGAATGGGCTCAAGGAGAGCGCAACGCGGAAATCCTCGTTGCTCACTTTTGAGCGGACACGGCTCTTGCTCTTGAACACAGGCTGTCCGGCAAACTGCAGCGGGATGGCCTGCGAGCTGTTCTGCGACTGCCTTATGTGGCGGCTCTCCACCTCAATGCCGTCGATAGTGGCATACCCCACATATTCCATCTTGTCCTTGACATTGACTCTTTTGGTGATTGTGGTTATCAGATCCTGTTCCATCATCTGAGTCTCGCCGACATATTCGATGGCATTGGAGCCCCCTCCACCACTGCACACCATCTTGATGGAGGACATTCTGCCGTTCAGACGGGCGGTCATCAGATAGTTCCCCGCAGCGGCAAGAGACACACGGAAACAATGTGAGCCCATCGGCAGGGCACCGGTACGCATTGTCCAAACCACACGTCCGTTAATATCGGTGATATCCAACGCCACCGCCCCGGCATCCGCCATCGTGAGACACACGTCCGTGGTGCCGATGAAAGGGTTGGGGTTATTCTGCGACAGGACAATACCCCTGTTCTCAACATACTCCTCAATGCCTGATGTTTTTTCCATTGACAAGCTGGTGTCAGGCCAGCAGATGGTCTCCTGCCATCCTTGCGTGTAATTGGTGACAACCACGCGGTTCAGCTGGACATATTCGTTTTTGTTGTCATGACCTGTAAAGGTGAGGGTGATGGTTTGCGCCCATGTGATGTTTGCCAACAAAAAGCACAAGATAACTGAAAAGAATGTACTTTTTCTCATGATAATAATGATTTAATGTGAAAATTCTGTTGTCGGAACGCCTTGGGAGAAATCCCCCTTTGACGTTTGAAATATTTGCCGAATGCAGACTGGTCTTGGAAGCCGAGCACAGCCGCAATCTGCTGTATGGGCATGTCTGTGGATTGCAGATACTGTTCCGCATCGCGCATTATATAGTGGTCAATCCACCAGCCTGCCGTATGTCCGCTGGTCTGCATGACCACAGTGCTCAAATATTTGGGCGTAAGACACATTTTCAACGCATAGAAGCCCACATGATGCTGCTGGGTGTAATAGCTCTCCACCAAACGGTTGAATCGGATGGTGATGGTATCAGCCTGATGTCCTGCTATATTCTTGTTCTGTTCATTATGGTGCAGATAACCGGCATGCAGCAGGTGGTTGGCACGCAAAAGCAGCAGCAGGATTTCACGCTGTCTCGGATTATCACGCTGTTGAACAGTGTATGCGAACGTGTCCGTTAGCGAAAGCATAGCCTTTATCTCATCGGCCTCAAATGCAAGTATGGGGTTTTTAAGTATGTTCTCATACATCAAAGATTCCTCACCGACATTCTGCTCCTCCGCAATATCACGCGACATCGCATAAAGTGAGCACTCGAAATCCGGACTCAACTGACTGACGGACAACGTTTGTTCGGGCAGAAGTATCAAGACTTCATTGCATTTTAACGAAATAGGCTTTCTGTCAACATATCCGATCAGATTACCCTTCAGGCAAAAAAATTTATAACAAGAGACGTGCGCAAGGTTCGACAAACCAAGTTATCAGATTCAAAATAGCGCACAATATAAAACTCATCCTCCAAATGGATGATAGGAGTGTCTGAAAAACAATACAGGAGATCAATATTGGACGTGTTGGTTTGTGCCATCTACAATCTTCTTTTACGGCTACAAAAATACAATATATCCGCCTAAAAAACAAATAACAACGTAAAAAAAAGAGTAAACGGCCAATAAAAACGACAAATAGCACAACAACAAACACTCTCAACGAGGCCATGTTTCTACCGTTCGAGTTATTGTTCATAATAATCGCCGACTGATTATCGATTGATATCGAAAAAAGAATATCTTTGCATCATTATTCATGGATAAAACGCAATGTAATATTTATGAAAAAACTGACCGTTATTTTTTGCAGCATTCTCCTCTCACTGTCCTCCTTCGCCCAAAGTACGATACCCGCCCATTTCGACGAGTGTGTCGAACTGATGTCCACTGTCTGGCGACTTTCCGGCGCCCGCGAATACAACCTGTGCAAAGTTCCAAAATATGCACAAGAGGTGGATGATTATTTCAGCCCATTCAAAGAACATCCAGTGGTGGAACTGGCCCGCCGATACCAACATGACGCTGGAATCGCCTACGACGCTGTCGTCGCATACGCCTTGCACCTGAACGTGATTGACGATGCGGAGATAATGTTCGACGACAAATTTCTGAAAGGTGGAGATGACTCTTTCGACCGATGGTCAGACGAGCAGAAGAAGGATTTCCTCAAGCCTCTGAACGACTTTTATCACACCACGAACTTCCATGAGTGGTATTTGAAACAGCAGGAGTTGTTCAACGATGTCGAGAGAGCCTTTTCCGACATCAACAAGAAGGTGGATTACGACTGGTTCAAAAAATTCTATGGCATGGAAGGCGGCAGCCAGTTCCGCATTGTGCTCAGTTTGCTGGTGGGTCCGAACAATTACGGATGCAGTGCCAAGCTGAAGAACGGCAGTGACATGCTGAGTCCCGTCATCGGATGTTGCGAACTTGCCGAAAATGGAGACTTCTATTACGAACCCAATTCGGTACTGCCGATAGTGATTCACGAGTTCTGCCACCATTACTGCAACTCTCTAAACGCAAAATACTGGTCGAAGATGAGCCAGTCCGCCGAGAAGATTTTCAAGGTGAAAGCCGAACAGCTGACACAGTCCGCTTACGGAAACGCCATGATCATGATGAATGAGACATTCGTCCGCGCCTCTGTCATCCGCTATATGACAGCACATTATCCGCAAGTCCATGAAAATGCGCTTGTTAAGGAGGAAGAAAAAAACGGCTTTATCCTTACCCGAACCTTGTGCGAGGCTTTGAAGCAATATGAGCAGCAGCGTGGCAGCTATGCCACCATGGCCGACTTCATGCCCACCATAGCGAAGGCCGTGAACGACTTTGACTTGAAAAATTACATCAAAGAGGAGAAAAAAGCGGCCAAGCTGGATGCCACTTACAAAGTGAGCATCAAGAACGGCGCCAAAAACATCCCGAGTGGCACTTATACTGTTATCATCAAGTTCTCCAAGCCGATGGTGGAGGGTATTTCCTTGAACCCCAGCTCCTCCGGGGCGGAATTCCCAAAATTCCAAGGTTACTCCTGGCCTAATGACAAGACATTGGAGGTCAGGTTCCTCCTAAAACCGTCAACCCAATATGGATTTACTGTTTTGGGGTCCTTCTTCAAAACTAAAGACGGCCACAATGCCGGCAAGAACAAAGAAATCAACTTTTCTACAGGAAAATAAGTGGAAAGAAAACTGCATGTTGACATATAAAACACTTATAATGAAGCAATTTAAAAACTCCTTATCATGAAAAAAATTTACTGTTTTAGCATCATTTGCTTGATAGCATTATCTTTGAATGCCCAAGAGTTTGTGGATTTGGGGCTGCCCAGCGGCACTAAGTGGAAAGACAAAAACGAGGTCGACTTGTACTACTATGGTGCGGCAATGGCCGAGTTTGGCAACAGTCTCCCCACTTACACACAGTTCGAGGAGCTGAAGGACAGCTGCAAGTGGGAATGGAAAGACGACGGCTACAAGGTGACAGGACCTAACGGCAACTCCATCTTCTTGCCGGTATCAAAGGGGTTGCGGGATTGCCATGGCGATTGGTATGAACTATTGTCCGGTGTGCCCATGGGCTGTTACTGGTCGTCAACAGCCATGGGCTTGGAGCGGGCATGGATTTTGCAATTCAACTGGAACGGGGTGGATATGGCCCACAAAGAACGGTGCATTTGGCATTATGTGCGGCTTGTCCAAAACAATTGAGCGGAGCCGCTGCAAGATAATTTTCAGATGTGTGTGGTGTCTTTAACGACGATTCCGCTTCGGGTGGGGTCAATGCGGCTCACCTCAACATGCACGGGAATCCGTTCGCGCAGCTCCTTGACATGGCTGATGATGCCCACACGTTTGCCCTTCCTTTCCTGAAGCCGCTCCAGCAGGGACATGACAGTGTCCATCTCATTGTCGCTGAGCGTGCCGAAACCCTCATCGATGAAAAGCGTGTCCATAGTGATGCCCTGACGGCTCATGGAAGCCAAGGCCAGGGCCAGGGCTAACGACACCAGGAAGCTCTCCCCACCGCTGAGCGTGTCCACGGGGCTGACCATGTCGGACATGTACTGGTCGCGCAGGCTGATCGTGAGTGTGCCGGGAATGCACTCCAGCAGGTAGCGTTTGGTGAGGTCTTGCAGGTAATAGTTCGCACTTCGCAGCAGGTTCTCTAACAAAAAACTTTGCGCAATGTTGCGGAATCTTGCACCGTCGGAGCCGCCGAAGAGACCGTCCAGCTTCTTCCAGTTCTCAGCGTGAGACCTCAGCTCCTCGACTTTTTTCAGGATATCCTGCAAACGTTCAGCCTCGCTCTTATCTTTCTCCAACTTCGTTTCTATCGCGCCAATGCGCTGGTTAAGGGTCTCGAGCAGCCCCTTGCCGTTCTGCAGGGCTTGTTGCAGCGACTCTACGGTCTCGCTCTCCTCAATGGCAGGATGTTTTGAGCAATGATGTTCCTCATGGATTTTCATCAGAGTGGCATGATTCGTCTTGGCGGCGGCAAGGTCCTCGTTGAGTCTTGTGTGGCTTTTCTTGAGTTCATCCATGTTCTGAAAACAGGAGACTTCCTGCAGGCGTGTCTCGTCAATGGAGGTGGTCGCATGGAATTCTTCCAGCTTTTGTTTCAGGTTGAGGATCTCCTGTCGGCAGTTCTCCTTCTGCTCCTGCAATTTTGTGGCATCGGTCACGAAATTCTGCCACTGGGTTTCCAAGTCTTGCGGCACATCGGAGAGAGGGGTGACCGATATTGAGCCGACATTCCAATCTGGCCACAGTTCCTTGATGCGGTTGTCCTGCCCTGTCATGCGTGCGCGCTTGTCTTCATCCATGTTGATCTGATGGGACAATTTGATGATATCCTCGCCCAATTTCGTGTAGCGTTGTGCCCCGGCCACCATGTTGTCCACAAACTCCTTTGGATTCGCCTCCCAGTCGGACTGCCACGCCGGGTCAGTCATGTACTGCGCAGCATCCCCCACATACTGCGAGATCATGTTGTCGCGCTGCCCGATGGATTCTTTAAGGTTGTCAATTTGCAGCTTTTGGGTTGCCTCTGACTGCACAGCATCACTTGCAGCTTTGTCGGCAGCATTAAGATTTTGGGTCAATGCGTTCTCCTCGCCCTTCAGAACCTTGATGAGTTCATTCTGCCCGTTTATGAGCTTCTGTTGCTCATTCAAGTGTTTCAGCGTGGCTTCAATTTCCTCAAACTTCGATTTGAGGGAAACGCGGACGTTGTCAATGCTTGCCGTTGAGGCATCCTCTAAGGTGATGGCCGCGGCAGCACAGCCGGCTTTTGCAGTTTCCGATGCAGCCGCGACAAGAGCCTCGGCTCTTTTCAAGGAACTTGTCAACTTGGGTGTTTTATTATTGCATTCCTCTATGATTTTCTGGGATGCCTTGACCGCTGCTTTTGCTTCTTGGAGGCGTTTTTCGCTCTCCTTCAGCGGCACCGCCAGAGCATCCAATGTCTTGCGAGCTTTTTCGGAAGAGAGCAGCATGTCAATTTTCTGGCCGCACACGGGACAGGTGTCACCCACTTTCAACTGGGCACGCAGACGCTCAACCTCATCCGCGATGGCGAGCTTGGCCTGTTCGTAAGCCTCTTTGGCTGCGTCGTATGCATGCTGGCGTTCTTCTTCCACAATGCTCCCCTCCTTCTTCTTGTTTTGTTCCGTTTCCATGAGCGTATGGTTTTCCGAGAGTGCCTGTTGTGCGGCCGTTTGGTCAGAGAAGGCTTTCTCCAATTTGTTCACAGCCTCTTCAGCCGCACGGAGAAGCGCGGTTTGCCTGTCGGCCTCCTCACGCGCACGCGCCAACTCCTTCGGTTTCATGGCTTCGAGCTCCTTTTCGGCTTTTTCCACCTCCTGCTGTTTTTCGGAAAGCACTTTCTTTGCCGTGTTGAATAGTTTCTGTTTCTGCCGGATCTCCTCCTGCAGCATGGGCAGGGCTTCTTCAAGTTTGGCGAGTTTTTTTTCTTCATCAGCTTTGGTCTGGCGCTGTTTGAAGGCCTCCTCCAAAGTTTTCTTGATGGTCTGCGCATTCTCATACATCAGTTTGTGAGCGGAATCCGCATCGTGTGCCTCCTGAAGTGACGAATATTGCTGCCGTTCTGCTGCGATAAGGTTGTCTAAAGACAGCAGAGCTTGGCGCAGGGTGGCGAGGATGGACTGTGCTTTGGGTTCTTTTTGCTTCTCGATAATCTCAAGCGTTCTCTGTCGTATCGCCAGATCGTTGGCCCACGTGCGCGCTTCGCGCGACAGGTCCCAGTCGGCGATGAGCCGTTCCTCGTCTATAAACTGCTTGGACGTGGAGACACCTTCGCAGCTGTCCAATTGCCGTTTGGCCTCATTCAGGTCTTTCTCATTCTTCAAATCCTTTTCAAGCCAGTTTTTCTTTTCCAAAGCCGTTTCGTACGCGCTGTTGTACTTGTCAACCGCTTCCCTATCCTTGGACAGTTGTTCGACAAGTTCTCTTTTTCCCTCTTCCGAGAGCAGTTGCACGCCTTCCGACTTGCTTTTCTCAAGGTCGTAGGCATTTTGCGCATCCTTGTACATCTGGAAGATGGTCATGCCGATCTGGCTGTAGCGTTCGGTTTTTGTCATCTTTTCCAGAATGTCGGCCTTTTTGTTCTCGTCACTCTTCAGGAATTGCGTAAACTGCCCTTGGGCGAGCATGGTGACGCGGCAAAACTGCTCGAAGTCAAGCCCCACAGCCTTGGATATGGTGGCGTCAATCTCCTTTTTGTCAATGGGATGGCCGTCAACGGTAAGGGAGCGTTTTGTGCTGTCGAGTGTGAAATTCTTTGTACGGCGGGCGGACCAGACGGCGCTATATGTTTTGCCGTCATCGCCTTCAAAGTCGAGTTGGACCATGGCTTCCGTGGTGCCATGGCGCATCAGGTTGCGGGTATCCTGCGCGGAGATGTTGTCTTTGCCGTATTCATTTTTCTTGTGGCTGGCCTGCTTCAATCTCGGAGTTTCGTCATAGAGAGCCAGGCAGATGGCATCGAGAATGGTGCTCTTTCCGCTGCCGGTGTCACCTCCGATGAGGAAGATGCGCGCATCGCGGAGCGGTGCAGCGTCAAAGTTCAACTCAGCATCCTCTATGGATGCAATATTCTTTACAATCAGTTTCTTGAGCTTCATAATAATTTGTTTTGTTTAATGTTCGATTTCATTTTTTTGGGCAACTTCTATGGCTTTGCGAAGCAATTCCGCGAGGTCGGCATCCATGGAGACATTGTATTTCTTTTGAAAAAAGCGGTCGGCCAACTCCCCCGGCTCTGGCATGTTGTCGGCATCAACCGGCTTCACATCCACATTTTCCCCGCTTTTCTCCTCCCTGCTCGGCAAGGAGGTCACCACACAACAGTATTCGGCCTTTTTCCTGTCGAGAATTTGCAGAATTTGCTCAATATGATTCGGGGGAAGCGGGCCGTCAAGGAGCACGTTGAGACGGATATAGGCAGATTCAGTGTCGGGGAACTCACGCAGCTCCTGCAGGGCATCTTCAAAGAGGGCGGGTTTGCCGGGCAAGGTCAGCAAGGGCTTGGGGTTACGGATTTCAATCTCCTCGATGAAAGGCGGCACACCTTTTTCGAGGGTCACCATCGTGACGCCATGGTGCCCCGTCTCATCGAAGGAGATGGCAATGGGGGTGCCGCAGTAACGGGCGACGGGCTTACTGCCGGGGAGTGTTTGCGGGCTGTGAATATGCCCCAAGGCCAAGTAATCGTAGCCACCCGTGCCGAGTTGCTCCTGCTTCACGGTCTCGATGCCGCCGATGGAGTCACTGAACGTATGGCCTGCAAAGTTGCCGCCGGCCATGGCCAGGTGCGCCGAAAGCACCACCGGCAACTTGTCGGGATTGCGCTCCGCAACCTTGTCGAGCAGGGTCTGGAAGAACAGCTTCTGCCGGTCATTCCTATCCTCCGCATCCCCCATTTGGGGATAGCCATACTCATAGATGTGGGGCACGGCAGCCACAAAGCCCAGCAGACAGCCCTGTGCATCGCGAATTTCCACAATATGGCGGTCGAAGTCGACCTGTCCGTCGTCATCGAATTCAACCTGCCCGATCACCTTCACATGCAGGCGGCCCCAGATGAGTCCTTCGGTTTCGAGTGCCGACTTGCCATCATGGTTGCCGGCCGTGACAATGATTTGCATGGCGGGACAAATATCGTGCATGTCGAGCAACGCACGCACATACAGCTCCCGTGCAGCCACGGGGGCGGCCACGCGGTCGAAAACATCACCGCACACCAACAATGCGTCAGGTTGCTGTTCTCCGACGACAATTTTCAGTTGACGGAGGAAATCTTCATGCTCCGCCATACGACCATGATCATAGAGTGTGTGGCCCAAATGCCAGTCACTTGTGTGTAAAATCTTCATAATCTAAAATTTAAATTGTTCACAAGAAAGTTTGAAATTGTTTTTTTTAGTACACTGCAAATATACTCAAAAAAAATCACTTTGTAATCTATATGGTAAAATTATTTTTTATCTTTGCAACATCCAAAGATGAAATCTGTATATTTTTGCAAACGAATAAGATATGAAGAAAAATAACAAATCCGCCACGATAATGTTAATCGGCATCGTGCTCTTGGCGGGAGTCTTTGTTTTTTTGAACAAGAACAAAGGAAAGACGGCTGATGCACAGTCCGCTTCCAAATCCACCTTCCCGCCGAAGTCGGAAGTCGGGTTATTGGAGCTTCCGAAGCTCATGGCAGACCGTCCGGAGCAGATCATCGAGCACACCGGATACACTGTCAGTTACAATTCCGACTGGTGCGTGCCCAACTGGGTGGCCTACGAGCTGACACGCGAAGAGACGCGCGGCAAGTACCCTCGTGCCGTCCATTTCGAGCCGGACCCCGACGTCAGAGGCGTGTGCCCGACCTATCGTGACTATTCCCGTTCCAACTACACCCGTGGCCACATGGCACCCGCCGGCGACATGAAATGGGACACCATCGCCATGCGCGAGTCGTTCTACCTCTCCAACGTCTGCCCGCAAGACCACAACCTTAACGATGGCGACTGGAAGATGCTGGAGGAACAGGCACGCGTCTGGGCCGAGAAATACGGCAACCTCTATATCGCATGCGGTCCCCTCATGTCCAACAATCCCGAGGTCATCGGACGAAACAACGTAGCTGTCCCCGACGCCTTTTTCAAGGTTCTTTTGTGCTGTATTAACGACGAATGGCAAGCCATCGGTTTCGTGTTCGACAACAAGCCCGGACACCAGCGGCTCCGCAACTATGCCAAAACCATCGACGAGGTGGAACGCCTCGCGGGCATCGACTTCTTCCCCGCCTTGGAAGACGACTTGGAAGATGCCATCGAGGCCCAATATGACCTCGGTGCTTGGAAAATGTGACGAGTTTCCAAGGATTCGGAGACTTGACCGAAAATCGCCATCACATTGAATGCGACTGAAAAAAATGCAATAATATAGAATTTGACCTATAGAGACAAATACAACGGGTGCGGATCCCTATAAACACCCGTGGCACCACTGTGCCACGAGGCGCTAACTCCCCTTCTGATTTTCAGAAGGGGTGCCCGAAGGGCGGGGTAGTTAATATGAGAGATTGGCCGTTAGGCCATCCTTAGTGCAATATTCGCCGTACTTTGGGTCATAATCTGACAGACTCTTGTTCGAAGAAAGATTATGGACATTGTGGCCTTCGGTTCTAATGCTGTTATTGAAGATCTTTTTTCATAAGGTATTCTGATATTTCATGTTACTACCCCGGCCTGCGGCCAGAGGGTGACTAAAAAGCAACTTTACGGTCACCCTCTTTTTCATAGCAAAGAGTTCCAAGCAAGCTGAAGTGCACAAAGTGAAGACTCGCCGTATAAAACAAACGACGTCTTGGTGCGCTTGATCTTGTCCATTTT
>JAGCCZ010000018.1 GCA_017651425.1 Bacteroidales bacterium | reverse complement strand
GTGCAACAGCTACACCTGGAACGACAGCACCTATCATGTCTCGGGTGATTACATGCAGTCGTTCACGGCGGCCTCCAACTGCGACTCCGTCGTCACCCTCCACCTCACCCTCCACTACGACACCGCCACCGTCTGGAGCGAAACGGCCTGCGAGACCTTCGCCTGGAACGACTCCATTTACACGCAGTCCGGAGACTACATCCAGCACTTCCAGACCGTCCACGGATGCGACAGCACCGTGACGCTGCACCTCACCGTTAACTACCCGGTCCATACGGACACGGTGGTGACCGCCTACGACAGCTACACCTGGAACGGCACCCTCTATGACAGTACGGGCGTTTACACCTTCGCACACCCGGATGCCAACGGCTGCACGCAGGTCGATACCCTGCACCTCACCGTCTATTACTCCTCATTCACCGAGTTCGCAGACTCCGCCTGCGTCTCCTACGGCTGGGCCGACTCCACATACCTTGCCTCCGGCGACTACACCAGGCTCTTCCACGACATCCACGGCGCCGACTCCACCGTCACCCTCCACCTCACCATCTTCCCCGCCGAGACATACGCCTTCAACGACATCGCCTGCGATAGCTACGTCTGGAACGACTCCGTCTATACCATGACGGGCGACTATGTGCAGCATTTCCAGACCATACACGGATGCGACTCCACGGTGACGCTCCATCTCACCGTCAACTACTCCACCACCTATACAGATGTCCACGACGTATGCGACACTTTCATTTGGATTGACGGCATTACCTATACCGAAAGCACCAACACGCCGACCTTCACACTTGTCAACGCCGTAGGATGCGACTCTGTAGTCACACTCAATCTGACCGTCAGACATTCAACCTATTACACCGACATCCACAATGTTTGTGACACCTTCACTTGGATTAACGGCATCACGTACACCGAAAGCACCGACACCCCGACGGTTGTCATCCCCAATGCCGTGGGTTGCGACTCCATTGTCACCCTTGATCTTACGATCAGACACTCCACCTATTTCACTGATGTGCAAGATGTCTGCGATTCTCTGACATGGATTGACGGCATCACCTACACCGAGAACACCAACACCCCGACCTTCACGCTCACCAACGCGGCGGGTTGCGACAGTGTCGTCACGCTCAACCTGACCGTCAGACATTCCACCTATTTCACCGACATTCAAAATGTCTGCGATTCGTTGACGTGGATTGACGGTGTCACCTACACCGAGAGCACCAACACCCCGACCTTCACGCTTGTCAACGCTGTTGGCTGCGACTCCATTGTCACCCTTAAACTTACAGTCAGACATTCCACCTATTATACCGATGTCCACGACGTTTGTGACACCTTCACTTGGATCAACGGCATTACCTACACCGAAAGCAACGACACAGCACTTTATACACTTCCCAATGCCGTGGGCTGCGACTCCATTGTCACCCTGAATCTTACGGTCAGACATTCTACCCATTACACGGATGTTCATGACGTTTGCGACACTTTCACTTGGATCAACGGCATCACCTACACCGAAAGCACCGACACCCCGACGGTTGTCATCCCCAATGCCGTGGGTTGCGACTCCATTGTCACCCTTGATCTTACAGTCAGACATTCCACCTATTATACCGATGTGCAAGATGTCTGCGACTCCATGACTTGGATTGACGGCATCACCTACACTGAAAGCACCAACACGCCCACATTCACCCTCATCAACGCCGCGGGCTGCGACTCTGTGGTGACGCTTAACCTGACCGTCCGCCACTCTTCCGACTCAATCCTGACGCTTACTGTCTGTGATTCCCTTGTGTGGCACGGACGCACATTCTTCGAGAGCACCGATACCGCCACCTATCACACACTTAACGCTGTCGGCTGCGACTCCACCGTGACGCTCCACCTCACCGTCAATTACTCCGATACCACCCACTTCCACATCTCGGAGTGCGACAGCTACACTTGGAATAACGAGACCTACACCAGTACCGGCACTTACACGCAGCTGTTCAACACCACACATGGATGCGACTCCACTGTTTTCCTCCATCTTACCATCCATCACAGCGTGGACACCATCGTAAACGTCGAGACCTGTAATATCCATGTCTGGAACGATTCCACTTACACGCAGTCCGGCACCTACACACAACAATTCCACACCATCCACGGTTGCGACTCAACTGTCACGTTGCATCTCACCGTCTATTACGACACAGCCACCGCCTTCTCAGCCGCCGCATGCGACAGCTTCGTATGGAATGGCCAGGCTTACACGCAATCCGGCGATTTCATCAACACCCTGCTGACCACGCACGGTTGCGACTCGGTTGTCACCATGCATCTTACCATCAGCCACAGCAGCAGTTCCGAATTCACCGTCTCAGAATGTGAAACCTATACCTGGAACAGCCAAACTTACACCCAATCTGGCAACTACACCCAGCAATTCACCAATGCCGTGGGGTGCGACTCCACCGTAACCCTCCACCTGACGATTTATAATCCGATACACACCGCCGACACCGTACTCGCCTGCGAAACCTACACCTGGAACGGAACCACTTACACCAACTCCGGCACCTACACCTTCTCGCATCCGGATGTCCACGGCTGTACGCAGGTCGATACCCTGCGCCTTGACATCGGCCACCCGCACCATATAGCCACCACCGTCACCGAGTGCGAGTCCTACACCTGGAACGGGACCACCTACACCAGTTCCGGCAACTACACCTACTCGCACATCGATGACCACGGTTGCACGCAGGTGGACACCCTCCACCTCACCATCTTCAACCCGGTACACACAGCGCTCACGGACAGTGCATGCGAGTCATACACCTGGAACGGGACCACCTACACCAATTCCGGCACCTACACCTTCTCGCATCCCGACGCCCACGGCTGCACGCAGGTCGATACCCTCCACCTCACCGTCTATCACCCTGACCATACGGCCATCACCGTCGTCGAGTGCGAGACCTACACCTGGACGCTCGGCAACGGAATCACCTACACCGAGTCCGGAACCTACACTTACGAGCATCCCGATGCACACGGCTGCACGCAAGTCGACACCCTCCACCTCACCGTCAACTTCCCGACGCACACCGCCGTGACCGTCTATGTCTGCGACGACTACGTCTGGAACGGGCACACCTATACAACAGATGGCGACTACACGTTCGCCCATCCCGACGAGAACGGCTGCACGCAAGTCGATACCCTGCATCTGATCTATGTGAGCACCGACATCAGGGTCGTCACGCTCACCAGCAACTTCTGCGAGAACGAGTCCGCCGTCCTGGATGTGCAGTGCGAACTGACCGACTACGTATGGAGCAACGGGGAGACCTCTCCCACCATCACCGTTTACGAGCCCGGCACCTACACCGTGACCGCCTCGCAAGGTGAGTGTGTGCTGGAGTCTCAGATCACCATCAGACCTTGCGTACACCCGCTGATGCTGCCCAACGCCTTCACACCGAACGGCGACGGTCTGAACGACTACTTCTGCCTCCCGGAGGGTTCTCTCGCCGAGGTTCAAGACAGGGACTTCCAGATCTACATCTACAACCGTTGGGGCGAGCTCGTCTATACGTCCACCAACAAATACTTCCAGTGGAATGGCGAATACAGAGGGCAACTCCATCATAACACTATCTACAACTATGTGATCCACTACCGCAACATCAATGGTGAGCCGAGCATGACGAGCGGCAGCATCACGGTGTTGTAGAAAAAACATATTTTTGCAAATTAGTAAAAACAAAACGGAACCATAGCATACATCACCGCAATGACTGCACAACGAGACCTGTTGCAAACCCCAATCGAGTTCCTCAAGGGAGTGGGCCCCAAGCGAGCCGAAGTGTTCCAAAAGGAGTTCGACATCCGCACATTCGGCGACCTGCTGCACTATTACCCCTACCGTCATGTGGACAAATCGCATGTTCACCATGTCACTGACATCGTGGAGGAGGGAGGCTACATCCAGTTGAGGGGACGGATTACCGGAGCGCAGGTGCTCGGCGAGCAACGCGCCAAACGCCTTGTCGCCAACTTCGCGGACGAGACGGGCAGCCTTGAGTTGGTCTGGTTCAACGGCATCAAATGGGTGCAGGAATTGCTGCAAAAGAAGCAGGAGTTCATCATTTTCGGCAAGCCGACACTTTTCAACGGCCGTTGGAACATGACCCACCCGGAGATGATCGACCCGGACGCTCAAAGCGGGTCGCCCGTGCCGACAGGGTTCATGCCCCTCTACAACACCTCCGACTTCGCCAAGCGCAAGACCCTTGACTCCAAGGCCGTGGCCAAACTGACCGCCAACCTGGTGCCCATCGTGCGCAATGTCATCCCCGAAACGCTGCCCGACGACCTGGTGAAGCGTCTCAACCTGCTGTCATTGAACGAGGCTCTGTGCAACATCCACTACCCCGAAGACAGCCAGAAACTGTCGCGCGCCGTGCTGCGCCTCAAGTTCGACGAGCTCTTCTTCCTGCAGCTGAAGATGCTTCTGTTGAAACAAATCAACACCCAGCGAATCCCTGGCCACCGGTTCGACACCGTGGGGCACTATTTCAACACCTTCTACAAGGAGCATCTCCATTTCGAGCTGACCAACGCCCAGAAGCGGGTCATACGCGAAATCAGAGCCGACATGGGCAGCGGACGGCAGATGAACCGGCTGCTGCAGGGTGACGTGGGCAGCGGCAAGACCATCGTTGCCCTCTTCTCCATGCTCATCGCCAAGGACAACAACTTCCAAAGCTGCCTGATGGCTCCCACGGAAATCCTGGCCACCCAGCATTTCGAGAAGATCAGCCGCCAGCTGGCCCCCTTGGGCATGCGGGTGGAATTCCTGTCGGGCTCCACCAAGACCGCCAAGCGGCGGCAGATTCTGGAGGGGCTGCAAAGCGGCGATGTCGATATCCTCGTGGGCACACACGCCCTCATCGAAGACAACGTCGTGTTCCAGAACCTCGGTCTGGCCGTCATCGACGAGCAGCACCGTTTCGGGGTGGAGCAGCGTGCCAAGCTGTGGCGCAAGAACATCATGCCACCGCATGTGCTGGTGATGACCGCCACACCCATCCCGCGCACCCTGGCGATGACGCTCTACGGCGACCTCGACATCTCCGTCATCGACGAGCTGCCACAAGGCAGAAAGCCCATCATCACCAAACATCTGTACGAGAAAGACCGCCTCAAGCTGTTCGGCTTCATGCAGCGGGAAATCGACAAAGGACGGCAAGTCTTCATGGTGTATCCCCTCATCCAGGAGTCGGAAAAGACGGACTTGCTGGACCTGATGGCCGGCTACGAGGCCGTGACGCGTTCCTTTCCCCCACCCCGGTACGGCATCGGGGTGGTGCATGGCAAGATGAAGGCGGAAGACAAGGATTTCGAGATGCAGCGGTTTGCCAAGAACCAGTCGCAGATCCTGCTCTCCACCACCGTCATCGAAGTGGGCATCGACATCCCCAACGCCACCGTGATGGTCATCGAGAACGCGGAACGCTTCGGGCTGTCGCAGCTCCACCAGCTGCGCGGCCGCGTGGGCCGGGGCGGCAGCCAGTCGTACTGCATCCTCATGTCCAAATACGAGCTGAGTTCCGAGGGGCGCAAACGCCTCAACGCGATGGTGAGCACCAACGACGGCTTCGAGATCGCCAACTTCGACCTGCAGCTGCGCGGGCCGGGCGACATCCAAGGCACGCAGCAGAGTGGTATGCTCGACCTTCACGTGGCCGACTTGGCCAAAGACGAGAAGTTGGTGGCCTACACCCGCAACTTAGCCATGGAAGTGTTAGAGAAGGACCCGCTGTTAGAGAAGGCGGAGAACCGCCGCCTTCGGGAAAAGGTGGCCGAAATGGCACACGGCGAAGTGGACTGGAGCGTCATCAGCTGAACTGAAATCTAACAAGGTTTCATTGCATCTATTTTTGGTGCCCGACTGGGGCAAAAGTCCGGTAGGGAATTATTGTTTCATAAATTTAAATGTGGCAATTTGGTGATTATCAAGCGTTGCCATTCCTATGTAGAATCCATTGGGCAAGCCAGCCATATTGATTTCAAGAATTGGGGAGTTGGGGACGGCGGTTTGCAGGACGAGTTGACCAGCGGCGTTATAAACGGAAACAGCTTGAATGTTGGCTTCGGGGTTGAGGATATTCAACCGGTCGGTGACGGGGTTGGGATAGATACTGAGATTCTGTGGTTTGTAGTCCTTAATGCCGACGTGGCTGGTGTACGCCCTGTAGAAATCGGGAATGCCATAGCCATACTCCGGATTAGGATTATTGTAGAGATGGCCGCTCTCGCGAATGATCTGCATGATTTGGGAAGAAGTATAGCATGGCAGTGCTTGCCAAAGACAGGCACTGAGACCAGCTATGATGGGATTTGCCAGACTGGTACCTCCAGCAAGTGTAAGTATATAACTAGCGTAATGATAATCAGGAGGGGCTGCTCTATAGCAATATACATCATTTCCTTCGGCCACGACATCAGGCTTCACACGTCCGTCATAAGTTGGACCGTGTGAAGAAAAAATGAGAATAACACTATCAGAGGTGGCTCCTACACAAAGAATATCAAAGGCATCGGCAGGATGTCCTATATGATTTTCTGTATAATCTCCTGTATTTCCGGCACTGACACAAACAACCACACCCTTTTGTCCTAAAATGGTGGCGGCTCTGGAGGCTATACTCCATACGCCATCCATCTGCTCGTAGCCAATACTGACTTGCGGGAAATCTGGAAAACTGTGAAATATTATCGAGGCATTGAGAACATCTGCTCCAATACTGTCAGCAATTTCCGCGCCATTAGCCCAAAAATCTTCTTCAATAGGTTGCTCTGTTCCTGCGACTTCAGATATTATGAAAACGTAAGAGGAGGCGGGGGCTGTCCCAATCAATTCTCCAGGAATATTTGCCGCCATCACGGATGTAACAGCTGTACCATGATCATGCTCAGCAACTCCTCCTCCTGCTGATAGCGAATCTAAATTAGGCAACAATGAATACTTTCCCAAAAAACGTCCACTATTTACAATCTCCTGAAAAAAAGGAATATCCTCAATCCACCCAAAACCGCCGTCCATAACAGCAATGAGCATTCCTTCTCCGTGAAAACCTTCTGCATGCAACAGATGACCGTTGTTCAAGGCAATCTGTGCAAAACCGCGACCATAGTTCAGCGTATCTTTGCTGAATGTCGGTGTGTTGTAAACCATCGGCGTCGGATTCTCCGGCATAGGTTCTGCCACAAGGGAATCTTTCAAATGGTACGCGGCCACCGCCATCACAGAATCCACGAAGGGCAGATTCAATATTTGAGGAACAATCGCGCTGTCGGGACAATAGACCGTGAACGTATTCATCCATTTGGACACGGCCAACGACCGCATCTGCGGGTCTAAAGCCAAAATCTGTTGCTTGTACTGGGGATTGATGGGAAAATCCTGTTCTGTAACCGGAATGTTGAACCGGGTGCGCTTGTCAATAGCCCGTTGCGAGAGATACTCCAAAGGATTGTTTATGGAGTATGGCGAGTTATTTTTGTCACTCAGATAGACCCGATAACAGGTCGGTGTTGGGTTTTGGCCGAAGAGGGAGATGGCCAGCCCGAAAAGGACACATAAGAATATCAGACGTTTCATCAGAGTGTATTTTGTTGTATTACTTGACTCAGCCTCAATCATCAAATCAAATCCGGTTGCAAAACTACGAAATTTCTGCTTCAGGAAAGAAGATTTTCGGGGTGTTTTTTGGGGGGATAAAATTGACGAGGAGAAAATGATGGGGACGAACTTCTAACAAAGGAAGGGAGAATAAAAAAAGTAGAGACGCAATGCATTGCGTCTCTACAATGTTGGCGGACCGGACGAGACTCGAACTCGCGACCCCATGCGTGACAGGCATGTATTCTAACCAAACTGAACTACCGATCCGTTTGTCTGAATGACGGCGCAAAAATACACTTTTTTTTATAATGCCGCATATTTTTTTACAAAAAAATCTTTCTGCCTTATTTTATTATAAATCACTTGCTTAGATAATCAACACCTTAAAACCTCCACGTCATCCCGAAGTAATAGAGGAACGGAAGTTGGTAGATGATATCGTTTGTGGTGCGATTTACATAGAAGATGTTGTGATAATTATAGACATTGGAGAAGGAGAGACTGAGCTCCAAAGAGTGCCGCTCGCCCAAAAAGAACTTCTTCTTGGCACCGAGGTCGAGGCGGTGATAGCTCGGCAGGCGCGCATTGTTGAAATCGGCGAGAAGGAAATAGACATCCTCGTTGTTGGAGACATAATCGTCGTTGATGCCCGTAGGATCGTAATGGGGATAGTACGCCTGCGTCTGCGTGAACGGGAATCCCGAACCGAAGTTCCAGCGGAGGTTGAGTTCCCAGGACTTGCGCTTCCCGAAGGAGTAGGATGCGACGAGATTCACGTTGTGGCGGCGGTCGAAATGCGGAGCATATTGGATCACGTCGTCATTGCGTTTCACCCACCCGAGGGAATAGACGAGCCATACATAGAAATTCTTGTTTTCGTACTTCACGGTCACATCGCCACCGTATGCCTTGCCCTTCTCCCAAATGAATTCCGGGTCGGAGTCGAACATCTTATAGCGGTTGACAGAGATGAGCTGCGAGAAGTTCTTGAAATAGCCCTCCACGTTGATGAGCACATTGGGAATGGGGTCATATTCGACACCGAGGACAATGTGCTGCGATTTCTGGAGATGTCCCTTGACGGTATCCGAGCCGTTAAGCGTATAGGCCGGCAGTATCGAGTTCCCTATGGGCGAGGAGATGAAGCCGGAGAACAGGCTGACCACATCCTGGTCGGAGGTGACGGAGACCATGTTTTGAGAATAGAGTCCGGCGGCGAGCTTGAGGCGCACCTTCTTGCTCACGTTGTACTTGATGGCCAGACGGGGTTCGGGAGAGGCTTCCCCAAGAGAATAGTAGTATTGGAGGCGGAAGCTGGGTTCCACAAGCAACTTGTTGCGGAAGTTGTACTTGAATTTGGCAAATACCGACAAGTCTGTGGTGTGGTCTTCCAGAAACACCTCTGAGCCAAAGCGGGTGAAATAACGGTAACCGGTATTGTAGCCCACGGCTTCGATACCGACATTGAGGAGACTCTTCCCGATATAGTAGTTGAAGGCGAGATTAAAGGTGAACCCGTCCATAGAGCTGGACTTGGGCTGGAAGAGCTTGTCGTCAAGTGTGCATCCGTATTTCGAATAGGCCAAGGAGCCCTCGATGGTGGTGGGCACATCACCGGGCACTATGAGGAAATTGGCGCCGACGCCCCAATTGGTCCAGCCATAGTCGGCAATGGAGCTGTAATTGACTTTGTCGTCAAAGCGGAACCCGAAGAGGTTCAACTTGGTGCCGTTTTGGGTGGCGAGGGTCATCTTGCCGTAAAGGTCAAGGAAATTGTACGGCAACCCGCCTTCGCCCACATACGGATAGAAGAACTTGGAAGCCTGCTGGAGGTAAGAGCCCTTGCCGGAAAGGATGAAGCTGAGGGAGGTTTTCCGGTTATCCTTGAGTTTGACGAGAGGGCCTTCCAGAAGCAGCTGCGTGGCGATGTTGCTGACATCGACTTTGCCGGAAAGGCGCTTTTTGTTGCCATCGCGGGTCTTGATGTCCATCACCGAAGAGATACGGCCACCAAATTCGGCCCCGAAACCGCCCGTATAGACATCGGCGCTGCTCATGATGTCCATGTCGAACACAGAAAAGACACCGATGGAGTGGAACGGGCTGTAGAGGATCACGCCGTCCAGCAGGAGCATGTTCTGGATGGGCGTGCCGCCACGCACATAGATCTGGCCGCCCTGATCGCCGGTGGAGATGATGCCCGGAAGCACCTGCAAATACTGTGCGAAGTCGGGCTGGCCACCGATGGAGGGCATTTTGCTCATATCCTTCGGGGTCACGCTGACCACAGAAGTGCGCGTTTCCTGCACATGACGCTGGCCCTCACCGAGGATTTGGACCTCCTGGATCCTGTTAGTGGCGGGCTTCAGGGAATAGCGGCGGGTGACAATGCCATCCTTGCCGAATTCGATGGTGTCGAGCACATCCTCATAGCCGAGGTAAGAGACCTTCACCACCTGCTTGCCAAAGGGGATCTTGTTGATCATAAAGGCACCTTTGGCATCAGACAGCGCCCCGCATGTGGTACCAAGCACCTGAATGGTACAATACGGCAAAGTCTCTCCGTTGGAATCGTCGTATGTAAAGCCTTTCATCGCGGCATTTTGCGCAAATGCCGTTCCGAAGAAAAGACATGAAATGAGCAGTAGTACAAGTTTTTTCATCCTTTAAAAATAAGGCGGCAAAGATACAAAAAATCACACTGCTTGCCAGCCAATATCCTTCCTGAGAAACAGTCCCTCTGCGGAAATTTTCGCCACACCGTCGTATGCGTTGTGTTGGGCCTCGACGAGGGTGTCGCCCTGGCCGACAACGCACAACACGCGGCCACCATTGGAAAGCCACCGGCCATCCTCGCATTTGGTGCCCATGTGGAAGACAATGTTGGGGAGAGCATCCAGGCCGCCAATGGGGAGCCCTTTCGGATAGGAGCCCGGGTAGCCGTCTGCAGCCATCACCACGCCTAAGCAGGCTTGGTCATTATACTGCACCGTGACGGGCTTATGGTCGAGAATGTCGAGAATCATCTGCAGAAGGTCGCTCTTGAGGCGAACGAGCACCACTTCCGTCTCGGGGTCGCCAAAACGGGCGTTGAACTCGATGACCTTGGGACCCTGTTGGGTGAGCATAAGGCCGCCGTAGAGGATGCCGCAGAAGGGCCTGCCCTCCTTGGCCAAGGCTGCCGCCGTGGGCTTCATGATATGCTCCACAGCCCAATCGACCTGCTCTTGCGGGATGATGGGCACGGGCGTGTAGGCGCCCATGCCGCCCGTGTTGGGGCCCTGGTCGCCATCGTGGGCGCGCTTGTGGTCCTGGGCCACGCCAATGGGCACCACCTGCTCGCCATTGACCATCGCGAAAAGGGAGAACTCGGGGCCTTGCAGGAACTCCTCCATCACTACCCTGCCCTCACCGAAGTGGTTGTCGAGCAGCATGTCGCGAAGTGCGGCGTCGGCCTCCTCGTTGGTCATGGCCACCACGACTCCCTTGCCGGCGGCAAGGCCGTCGTACTTGACCACAATGGGAGCCCCGACCTCATCGAGGTAGCCCTTGGCGGAAGCGTAGTCACCGAACGTGCGGAATTTTGCCGTGGGGATGCCATACTTCTCCATCAGCTCTTTGGCAAACTGCTTGCTGCCCTCGATGGCGGCGGCCTCGCGGGTGGGTGCAAATATGGCGAGGCCTGCTTCCTGGAAAGCATTGGCGATGCCTGCCATCAAGGCAGCCTCCGGACCCACAACCGTAAGGTCCACGCCCTTCTCCTTGGCAAATTGAAGCAACGCCGCCGTGTCGGTCTCCTCTATGGGAACACGCACCGTGTCGGGCAAAGAGAGCATCCCGTCACTGCCGGGAGCGACAAAGAGTTGCGGATGAACAGAGGATTGCGCCAGTTTCCATGCGATGGCGTGCTCGCGGCCTCCACGGCCAATGATCAGTATTTTCATTCTTCTTGTTTTGTTATGACATAACCATGATAGCGCGTCATCACCTCGTCAACATAGTTGACTGTATGCTTGCCCGGATAGTAGCCGCATTTGACAACAGAATCGCTATAGTATTCCTTATGAGATTTCAAAATGAGATATTGGGCCACCTCCTCCCACCTGCGCTGGTTGCCGCCATACTTCTCACAGAGGCTCATGGCGTCGAGAATGTGACCGGGGCCCGAGTTGTAGGAGCCCGCGACAAACGAATAGATGTCGGACACATCCACCTTGCCGTCAAAGATCCTGTAGAGGAAGTTGATGTACTTGGCTCCGGCAACGAGCTGCTCCTCCACGGTGGAGGTGTCGGTGATGCCGTAGCGGGCGCAAGTCACAGGCATCATCTGCATGATGCCGAAGCTGCCGCCCATGCCTAACACATCAGAGTTGAAATGAGACTCCTGATAGACGATAGAGGACATGAACTTCCAGTCCAACCCATATTTGTCACAGATATTCTGAATAATCTTGTCGTAATACGAGATGCTGTTTTTCTGTTTGCCAAAGGAGTTCTGGATCAGCTGGGATGCCCGGGAAAGATATCGGGTGCAGAGCCGGTCGTACTCCTTGGTCTTTTTGAAACCGCTCAACCACTGGTTGATGGTGTCGTTGAGGGCGCCGTTGTTGCTGTTGAGCACCCATGTGCGCGGAAAGTTGTCGCCGATGCGGGGACCCAGCACGAGGTGCTTGTAGAAAGGCAGCATGGTGATGGCCACATTGTAATTACAGACCACATAGTCGATTTCACCGTCGGCTAACTGGTCGAAGAGGTCCTCCACAGTGGCATCGGGATGGTGCTCAAGCTTCCAGCTGCCGGGATTGTCCAGTTCACTGAAATCAATACGGTTGGCATATTTGGCAGAGGCGTGGACAACATGGGCTTTCGTAGTATCCGGATGCTTCTCCTTGCGCATGATGAGCACCGGATAGGTATAAGAGTGCGGCTCCGACTGGGTGATGTACTCCGGCGTGAACATCTCCTTGTCGAAGTCGAAGCCGACAAGATCGTATTCGTTGGAAAAACTCTTCAGAAAGGCCTTGGCCGGGTCGCTCTCGATAGCAATGGCAACGGGACGGCCGAGCTCCTCACCCATCTTTTTGATAAGGTCGTACTGAAAACCGATGACAGAGCCGTGATAGACAAAATAGTCGGCGGCGTGGTAGAAAATAAGGGCGGAGATGGTGTCGCTGTGCACCACAGTTACCTCCTTCACCTTCTTGAGTTTGTCTTTAAGCGGCAAATAATCGACACGTTCGTGGGAGAAGATGAAGACACCTAACAGAGCTGTTGCTATGAGCAGGAAAAGGTAGCTGAGATGTTTCTTTTTCAAAACATGGGGTTTGGTTCTACATGGAGACGGAGCGGAGCAACGGTCAGTTAAGCTCTTCGGTCTCAATCATCTGGATGACCTTGTGGGTCATTTCGCTCTCATAGAGCTGGACTTGGGCGTTTCCGGTGTAGTATTTGACTTCGAAGCTTGTGCTGTCGGCATTGGGGATGGTGTCATGGTGCGTCACAACAACATCGAGCAAGGCGGGGAAGTCAAAGACGTGTATAAACACACCGTTCGCGTCGGTCGTTCCTTCGGCGCGTGCATAATCGGCGCTTGGACCGTTGGCATAACGTTCCCTGCCGACGACCACATGGGCACCCTTCACGGCCTTGCCGGAATCAACACCGTCAAAATACTGGCATGTAATCTTCATCGTGCAGCTGTAATCCTTAGGCTTGCAACTGTTGAAGAGCAAAAACGCAAAGCAGAACACTACGAGACAGGGATAAATGACTTTTAGCTTGTTCATGGCGGCGTCAATTTTGTTGGATGAGTATAATCTTGCCCTCGTAATCCTGGCCGTCCGTCACCTTGACATCGCGCAACGTGCCCGAGAAGAAGACGGAGTCGTTACCATTGATGTCGCGAAGGGTATCGAACGCAACGAAGTTCATGACTAAAGGATGGTTGAAGCGGAACAGCACATAACCCTGGCTGTTGGTATAGTTGCGGGCGGCCACCACGGAGTCGTTGCAGTAGTTCGTATGAGCCAGGTATGTCGTGTCGATAATATACTGTCCGAGGCTGTCCAAGCCCAAAGTATCGACAAGGAAAGACATCCAGTGATGCGGGGAGATGCGGGATGTGTCAAGGTCAACCCACACGCCAGGGATGGCTCTCGAGGTGTCTTGTTCATAGTAGCAATATAACTTGACCTCGTTAAGATGATCCTTTTTGCACTGCATCATCAGGAGTGCCATGGCGACAAATCCCAGGACCAAGTACATTTTTTTGAACTTATCCATTGTATCTATTTTTAAAGAGCTGCAAAAATAATAATTTTTTTTTACGCTCGGAAATTTGACTTTGACTATTGTGTGAGATTGAGGGTGACAGCGATACCTGTCTCAAAGTTCAAGTTCTTGTACTGGTTGTCAAGTTTGGGACGGTTGATGGTCATGTCGTAGAAAAACTTGAGTCCCACCATGCGGCTGAACTGGTATTCGGCGGCCACATTGACGGTAGCGGTGAGCATACCGGAGGTGACTTGGTCGCCGCCTTCCTGGATTTTGCGAAGCATGGTCTTGTTGTCCTTGATACCGAAGCCGGCGGTAAGGTTGAGGTCGCTGACAAACTGGCGTTTTTCGCCGGAAAAGATGAGTCCCACCTTGAGGTCTTTGAAACGATAGCCACCGGAGAAAGAGACTTCCCAAGAGGAGGTTTCGGTGATCTGGTTGTTGGAGAAGCTGAGGGCCACATTGCGGCTCTGCTTGTAATCGACCTTGAGGAGCATGCTGTTCTTGAGGGTCATGTCAAAGCCGATGAGAGGTCCGAACTGCTCTGAGAGGGCAATTTGGTTAAGCTCGTACTCCGGCATGAAATCGCCGAGAGCATTGGTGGCAGCGCGGTTTTCCAAATAGTTGATATTGGTGGCGTAGCTGCCCACCTGATAGGTGCAGGTGTAGTTATGGATAAGCGACAAGCTCTGGAAAACCTTGTCCACGCCCTTGATCTTGGAGAATCCGTTGTAGTTGAGGCGCCAATTGGGGAGCGGAATCTTGAGGAACGGGGTGGAAATGTCCGTCTTGGAGCCATCCTTGCTGAGGTAAGAGGCGAAGAACGCGCCCATAAGGACATCCTGGGAAACCTGGCTGTATCCGACGGGGAAGCCGTATTCATCGACATCACCGTTGTAGTTAGGATTGTCTGCCGCCAGGCGCTGCGCAATCTCCAAACGCGCCATCTTGAAATCCTCATACAGCGCATCGTAATCGGAGAAGAAGTTCTTGAGGCCGCAGTAGGTCATGCTGAAGGAGCCGTTGCGCATAGGAGTGTAATGCGACACATTGCCCGCCTCGTCCACATGGAAATACTCCGTGAAGTTCTGGGTGAAGTTGCGGTTGGCCGTGACCTCGATGCGGAAGTCCTTGAACGGCTCAATGGTGGCACGCATGTTGAGCACTTCGTTATGTGTCCGCTGGTAGGCGGTGTTCATCAGGGAGTCTGTCGTGAGCCAATGGTTGCGTGCCGCTATGGCCTGGATGTCGGGTTGTGCACCGAACACAAAGAGGAATCCGGGCGAGCCGTTGGCGAAATCGAGACCCAACATGTTCGGACGTCCCATGTAGCCCGGCAACGTAGTACCGTTGCCCTGGGAATAGTTGCAGGATATGTTGCGCACTAACATCAAGAAACGCAGCGAGCCGTCCAAGATGATCTTACCCACATTGGGACGCTCCTTAAGGGAATCCTGTCCGTTCTTGTTGCGGTCTTTGCCCTTCTTGGCCAGTTCTTTCTCCATCTTTTCCTTATCCTTGTCAACATCTTTTCCACTTTTCGCGTTCTTGCTGTTCTGTCCGATCTTTCCTTGATTAATTTTCTTAAGATAAGGGACATTGTTATAAAGGTTGACCATATTCAAGGTACCGTTACCCTGCATCTGGTTGGAGTTTTGGATGGTATTGCCAAGATAGGAGAGAGAAAGGGCCGAAGCCGTGTACATATACGTGGAGGCATAGCGCACATTGGCGTTGATCCAGTTAAAGAGCGGAATCTTGTTGATGGGGATCTGATAGGTGGCGCTGAAGTTCTGACGGAAGTCGGTGGTTCTGCCGCCACGGCCCAGACAGTGCCATACGGAATCCTTCTCCGTGCGGGTGTCGATGCGGCCCTCGGGCTCGTCAATGCGCGCCGCGGCATCGGCACGGTACTCGAGTCGCAAGCTCTGGAAGATATCCCAGTTGAGCGCGTAGTTGCGCGTCCAGTCGAATGTCTTCACGAAACTGGTATCCACAATGATGTTGCCCTGGCTCTTGGGCCGGTATTTGAACTCCTGCAGCTCGCGGCGCAAAGAGGTACGGATGACGACATTCTTGGGCAGCGGCGTGACATTGAAGTCACGGAAGAGCTGCAACCATTTCGACTTCATCCACTTCACCTTGCTGAACGGCCGATAGTTCTTGGGGTTGGTGCTGAACGTGTATCCGATCTCACCGTCGTGGGTAAACTCGTTGTTCAGCTCCAGATCCGGGTCGCGTTGGATGAGCTCGGAGTAGGAATACGAAAGGTCGAAGTTCTCAATGTCCCACGGATGCATCTTGAGCGAGCCGCCCTCGAGGTTGCGTTCCTTGCGCACGTTCATGATGTTGACGTTCTGTCTTTGCACGAAGGTATTGGTCAGCCTTCTGATGGAATCACGATCGGGTTTGGTGTCGTAGGTGGCGAGGTCGTCACGCAGCTTGACATCCGGGTTGAGCGGGTTGTACTCAGGTGTGGTGATACCCAAAGAGTAGTCATAGTGTACCGGTATGCGGATTCTCCACTTCTCCGGAAAGAGCACCTTTCCACCGTCAAGGTTGGCGGCGATGTCAACGTTGTAGTTGGTCTCCATGGAACGCTGCGTCACAGACTGCTCCAAGCTACCAAATCCCGGGGTGGAGTAGCGTCCCGAGACTGTCACGTCACCCACATCCGCAAAGTTGACACGGGAACGCAACAAGGCGGCAAAGCCCTGACGGTCGTTAAAGCCGCAGAGACGCAGCTCGTTGATCCATACCTCAACCGATTTGGGCAACATGTCGTCCCCGTCGTTGAGCGTTTTCTTTTTGGGATTGCGGATACCCACCATGATGGTGGTGACATCGCTCAGGTTGGGCATGCCGATGACCGTCATGCGGCTGTTGTCATCCATCCACCTCGTATAGGGGACGAGGTTGCTGGCATGCTGGCCGTGACGCACTGCGACGTTACGTTCCTGCTTGAGGGACACGAGAGAGTCAAGACTGACAAACATGCGGTTGGCCTCCGGCCAGATGGCGTTGGTGTCCTTGCCCACATTCCACGGGGTGATCTCAATGGGAAATTCGTACTCATAGTAGTTCTCCGTGAAGTCGGAGCCGAGACGGACAAAGAGCGTTACGTCGCCCGCACGGAGGTCGCCGCTGTGATAGACATCCTCGGCATGGACAAACATCTGGAGGTTGTTGAACTGACGCAGGTCGTAAGAAGTGTTCTTATAGATGGCACGGGCATCACCGTCCGGAAGGTCTATGGCCTTCATGGTCAGGGCCTGCTCGTTGATTTGCCGCAATTCGATGCCCTGCACCTCCTCGCGCTCAATGCCCGGCGGGAGAAGATACGGTATAGGTGTTCTGTTGGCGTTTTCCTCATAGCTGACCGTACCCACATAGAAAGAACCTTCACCATCGCCCTGCGTAGGTGAGTAGTCACCTTCCTCCTGCAAACTGAGACTGTAGGTGCGCCAGTCGGCACGCACCAGCTCGAATGTGGCGAAACGGCAGACGATGGGCTCATCAAAGTCGCGCATGAAAAGACGCATGAAACGGATGGAATTAAACCCGGACATGCCATTGACCACCCTGTCGGGATTATGGATGGGGATACGGAACTGGTACCACTTGGTAGTGGGACGAGTGCCGTCGGGGAGGGTGTAAGGCACTGCCTCATATATGTCGTTGATGTAGTTCTCACCCACGACCATCCTCTCAGGGGTGAGGTCGATCACATACTGGTAATAACGCTCATCCTCGCTGAGGGTATTGTCATTATTCATGTCCTCAATATTGGGCAAAGAGGTGGCGTTGGTCGGATAGTTTTCCGGACTTTGGGCATCGGTGGGCGAGTTGCCGTCGGCATTATTGAAATACTTGTAACGCTCAAGGATCTTGACATCGGCATCGTCATAGTCGGAGCCTCGGAAGTAGTGGTAGTTGTCAGAGGAGGGGTCGTTGTATGCCTTGACGTAGGCTTCGGAAGAAAGCCCGTATGTCGCGGCAATGAGGTTAAGGTAGTTGTCTTGGAAATAGTCGCGCTCACGCTCGTCCTGCAAGCCGTCATAGCCCACATCCTGATACTGGCGGGCACCATCCTCGGCATCGAAGGCGTTGACGATCATCTGCACGGTCGGCACGCGTCCCCAAACGGTAAACTGTATGTTTTCGTCAGAGCCGTCTGTCGGCAGGCCGTTTTCGAAGAACTTCACACCATCGCGCAAGATATCCTCGGAAATGTCACCCAAGTTGAAATAGAGCTTGCCGCCAGTGTGGTTGGGGTTCTCAATGAACGGGTCCATCATCCAGAACTCGATATACTCATAGTTGGATGACTCGAAGTCGGTATTGTCGAACTTGCGCATAATACCGGCCCAACGGGTGCTCGGGTCATTCAGGCTTCCGTCTGCCGCAATGCCTCGCGAGAACCCTTCCGCTCCAGCCACGTCATAGTTGTAGGGACCCTTTTCAGAAGGATAGTATGCCAAGTTGAAAACGGTCATATAGGTGGAGAGCTGGGTGGCCGTCTGCTGCTTGTAGGGGAAGAGCTCCGGTTCATAGACGGCACGCACATACGGCCGCGAGAGGTCTTCCACCGTGATGTTGCGTGGCGTGGCATTGCTGTTTTTGTAGAACAGGTTGTCAATGATGTACCACGCAAGGCGCGCCCTGTTATAGCCGTATGCCAATTGGCGTCTGGGACTGTCGTTGACCGACACGGCCGCCGCCTCCGGGAAAAGGTCGGGCTGGCCCTGCGGGGTGGACGCCAAATTCCAATTGGACATCGTCATCAAGTCAATGGTCGATTTGGCCGCCTCAAAGTCGTCGATGTATGTGGTACCTGTCTTGCCCACAACACGGTTGTGCCCCGGCACAAAATGCGCGAACTCGCCATCCAAGTTGAGGTTGGACTGTGCGGAGGTACTGTGGAAGGTCAACAAGTCCACCATCTTGGTGATGAAGGGCAACTCCGTCCGATAGGCGAAGTTCATGCCCCAGATCATATTGTTGATGGGCTCGTCGCCATAGTTGACCTTGTTGGTGATAGGTCTCTCCTTCAGATTCAAAATGGTAGCCCCGATGCTGAAATCCTTGGAGAAGACATAGTCGAAATTGGCACCGAACATCAGCTGGTCCTTGATGCCGAATTCGTTGTCGTTCTCAATGGAGATGGAAATCGGCGTGCCGGAGTTCAGGACACCCTGGTTGGTGATGGTCAAGGTTCCCATACTGTAGTTGACCGTGTAATCCACATTCTCCGTCAACGTGATGCCACCGGCCGTGACCCTGACGGAACCCTGTGCCACATTGGTGGAGTTGAAACGGTATTCGGAACCGTATGAGGACTGGTAACTGCCTTCGAGATAATACTTGTTCTTGTTCGTGATCTGCTGCGCCATCGTCTTGGTCATCGTGTACAACGAGTCGAAAGCGTACAAGTCAGCCAAGTTTTGCTCCTCCGGCGGGAAAAGGGCCCGCAAGTCCTTGCCGAACGGCTCGACAGTGGGGAAATAGATACGGCCGTTTTGCGCATTGATGGTACCACCCGTGGTGGCAGCACCGTCGATGAAGTCGAAGATGCCGTCCGGAGTGGGATCCTGCTGCTTGTTCAATCGGTCAAGACCCAACAGGCGGATCAAAGGGATGCCCTTGTTGGAACCCTGGGTGAAGAAGCCATTGGCAATACCGTCGGCATCACCCTTGTAAAGCACATTCAAAATGAACTTCTCGGGGGAGACCTGATAGGCAGAGAGGTTATAGACATTCTTCATCATCAACTTCCACAACGGGGACTTGGTGTTGAGGTTGGTGCTCTTCAACAGCTTCACCCGTATGCAGTTCGGGGCGGAGACCTCGTTGGAGAACTCACCGACTTGATAGACCTTATCAGATCCTATGACCGTGTATTGGAAGGCCACAGCCAGCACTTGGTCGGAATTCAAAGCCGAATTGAGGGTGATAAAGCCCAATTTGGAGTTGAAAGTATATTCATTGGGAGAAAGAAGACGCGCATTTTCAACCTTCTCGTAATTGACGCCCGATTTCAGTCCGATGGACTGCATGTTGCCGGAGACGTTGGCAATGTTCCGGATGATGGAAGAGTCGGCCAACATCGTCAAATTGTTGATGTAGTTGTCGGGATATTGCCCGCCATCATACATGGGATTGTAGGTAAATCCGCTGAATTCCGGATTTGCTTCTCCCAAGTCGGTGAAAGCCACAATGTTGCGGTTTTGGTTGGTAGCCGAACCCACAGTTGTGCGCCAGACCTCGATCTTGGTGATGACAATAGGAGACCCCACCAACGGCAGGGTACTCAAGTATTCGTTATAATGGTCGTAGAAATATTGGGCAATGAAGAAATGTCGATTTTCCTCATACTCATCGGCCTTGAAGTAGAAATCCTGCTTCTCGGCACCACCCGTGATGGTGATGGTCTCGGAATTGCTCTTCTTTTGGGAGGCCACGGCCGTGACCATCAAGTTTCCGAACTTCAACTGCGTCTTGACACCGAAGAGGCTCTGGCTACCCGTGATCAAGGTGCTGTTCAACGGAAGCGTGACATTACCGAACTCGATGAGTTGCAGAATCTCGTCCTCCTTGCCCGCATATTTCAACTTGATTTTGTCCATGTTGTTGTCCAATCGCAACTCGTCCGTGGTGTAGTTCAAGTTGAATTCAATCTTTTCACCGATCTTGGCGATAAGGCTCAACTGTATGTCCTGGTCGAAAAGGAAATTGGGGGTCCGGCGCTGTTTCTCAGGGATGTTGGGGTTGTCAACTTGGGTGTATTTCAAGCCGAACTTGATTTCCATGTTGCCTGCAGGCCGTATGTCAATGGTGTTGCTGCCGAAGATGCCCTCGAAAATATCGCCGCCGATGTGCAGTTGGGGAATCAGTCCTCCCCCACCCCGGCGGTTGCCGCCGCCGAAGGATGTGCTGTGATTGTACCAATAGTCGTTGATGCTTTGACGGAGATCATAGCCCACATATTCGTTCACGTCCATGTAGGCGCCCGGTCCGAACGGCGTGCTGCCCGTCATGTATTGGAAATTGTAGGTGTTGGTTTCCGGATCGTACTGGATCTGGGTGCCGATGCCCGGCGGATTCTGGAGCCAGAACGGACTGTGGTACGAGTTGTCCAGAGGGTTGGTGTTGGGTTGGGGCACAGTGCCCGGCGGGTTGGTATCCGGCGGGAAAACGTTTACAGGTTGCGTATATGCCACCACGCCGGCAGGGGTCACCCCTGCGCGTGCCACAAAACACGTCATCGTGAAGATGGCGAAAAGTATATATAGAGTTCTTTTAATTGTCGATTCCAAATTTCTCTCTTGCTATAACAGTTTCAAAGACTTCTTTATCAAATCCTCCACACTCAAATTCATCCCCTCTGCCTTGATGATCTTGTCAAGAACGGACTCTGCGCCCGCCTTTGGAAAACCAAGGGCAATTAAGGCAGTTAACGCATCATATTTGTTATTATTGTATGTGGTGGAAATTTTTGTTTGCCCACCCCATGTCGCTTTCTTCGTTTTGTCCTTCAATTCCACGATCAAACGCTGCGCTGTCTTGGCCCCGATACCCTTGATGGATTGTATGGCCTTGACGTTCTCCGTGGCAATGGCATTCAGCACCTCGCCCACGCTCATGGACGAGAGAATCAGCCGGCCCGTATTGGGACCAATGCCGTTGACCGAGATCAGCAGCTTGAACAGCTCGCGCTCCTCCTCCTCCAAAAAGCCGTAAAGCACCTGAGCGTCTTCCTTCACAATAAAATACGTCAACAACTTGACCTCCTCGTTCTCATTGGGGAGCGCCGAGAAGGTAGCCAAGGAGATGTTGATATAGTAGCCTACACCGCCAGCCGTCTCCACAATGACGTAAGCGGGGTTCTTTTCCATTAACTTTCCTTTGATATAACTGATCATGTCTCTTCGGTTTGTTAAATAGTGGCAGCTGTATGAATGCGTCAGGGATGTCCGTCAGATTGGCAAAATCATACAATTATATATTCAGTGTCACGAATCAATTTCGCGTGCTTTTTGTTGGATGAATTCAATGGCCTTCAAATTACGGGTGGAGACCACGTCTATCCAGCCACTCTCAACAGGATAGATATGCCCCTTCTTGACGGCATTGAGCTGTGTATAGGGATATTGCGACTTGAAGGCATCGCAGTCTTCCGCACGGATGATGATGATGTCGGGGTCGGACTTGAAGAGGAATTCGCGGCTCACATTCCAGTTGGAGACGGTTTCGCCGATGTTGCGGCAACCTGCCAACTCGATAATCTCGTGGATGTGGGATCCTTTTGGCGCAGTGAAGTCACCGGCATCGCCGAAGCCGACCACATAATAGACGCTCTTCTCGTTGCCCTTTTGGGCGGCCTTCTCTTGCTTGAGCTGCGCAACACGCTCGCGCCAACGGGCCGCCTCCTCATTGGCGCGCTCCCGGCACTCCGTGATTTGCCCGATGACCTCAATCATGTCGGCCATGCCCTCGATGTTAGATTCCTCCTTGATGGTGACCACAGGGATGTTCATCTTCTCGATGGCCTCCACATCTTTTTGCGAGACCATGGACCCGATGAGCAGCACGTCAGGGTGCTGTTCCAGCAAGGCCTCCATGTTGATGTTGCGCATGCCGCCCACGGAGGGCAGTTTTGTGGCCTCCGGAGGATATTGGCAGAAGTCGGAGACAGCCACGAGTTTCTTCTCTGCGCCGATCATGTAAAAGATCTCCGTGATGGCGGGCGAGAGGGAGACAATACGCTGCGGGGCGGTGTCCAAGGCAACGGCACGCCCGTAGGAGTCGGTCCATTCGAAGAATGCCGATGACCTGGGATTTTCCGTCTGCTGGTGGCAACCCGCAAACGACCCCAAGAGTAACATGAGGACAAGGAGAATCTGGAAGAGTCTTTTCACGGGCTACTTCAGGACGATATTGTTATAGTTCCTGAGACTTTCCAGGATGTTGGTTCTGACATGCACAAAGTCATCGGCACCGGCGGCCTTGAGCTCTTCGATGGCCTCGGTGGGATTGCCTGCAACAACAAACGGGATGTCCGGAAGTTGGGCCTTGCACAGCTTGGCAGCCTCGACACCGAGGGTGGCGTACTCCTCGTCGGAGCTGCAGACCACAATGATGTCGGGCTTGGCCTCGACGGTGGCTTTCACGCCCTCCTCCACGGTGGCAAAGCCGGAGGATTCCACAATCTCGTAGCCGGCACAGCCGAAGAAGTTGGTGACGAAGCCGGCACGTGCCTGGCGCATGGCCAGGTTGCCGAGCTTGAGCAGATAGACTCTCGGACGGTGGTTCTGGGCAGCATAACGCTCGGTGGCGATGCGCAACTCCTCGAATGCCATCGCGCCGCGGTAGGTCTTCAACCCTTCGTCCTCGTCTTTCACCACGCGCTCGATCTTGTCGGCCATCTTCTCGTTGATGTTGGGATAGTTGTTGGTGCCGAGCAGGATGTAGCGACGGGTAGCAATGTCCATGTCGCGTTTTTGGCAACTTGCTTCGATGGCGGCCTGCATGGAACCGTCGGTGATGACCTTGAGGGCACCGCCGTTTTGCTCAACCTCCTGGAAGAGTTTCCAGGCCTGCTCCGCGATGGAGTTGGTGAGCGTCTCGATATAATAGGAGCCGGCGGCGGGATCCACCACACGGTCGAAGTAAGACTCCTCTTTCAGCAGCACCTGCACGTTGCGGGAGATGCGGCGGGAGAACTCATCGGACTCCTTGTAGGTGACGTCGAAGGGCTGCAGCAACAGGGAGTCGGTACCACCCAAAACAGCGCTCATGCCCTCGGTGGTGCTGCGCAGCATGTTGACGTACGGGTCAAAGGTGGTCTTGTTCCAAGTGGATGCCACAGTGTTGATATGTATGCGATAGGCGCAGGGGCACTCGGGCTTGTATTGCTCCACCATGGTGGACCAGAGCAGGCGTGCCGCGCGCAGCTTCGCAATTTCCATGAAATAGTTGGAGCCCACAGAGAGCGTCAGCTGGATGCGCGACGCAGCCTTGTCGGGCTTGATGCCATGCTCCGTGCAGAAGGCGATGTACTCGTTGGCCATGGCCAATGTATAGCCTAATTCTTGCACGATGGTGGCGCCGGCGTTGTTCAGCACGATGCCGTTCACATTGATGAGCTTGAAGTTGGGCATGTGCTCCACCATGCGGAGCAGCTCCACAGCCTGCATCATGTCTTCCTCTTCGCTATGATAGAACTTGTTGTGTTTCAAGCGATAAATCAGCGGGTCGAAATTGATGCTGCCGGAAATCTTTCGACGTTCGTAGCCCTTCTCGTCGATGTAGTCCAAGAAAAGCTCCGTCAGGGCGATATAGTTTTTCACATGGTTGAATTGCACGCCCGTCGTGAGGAGGTCCATGCCGCTGAGCAGGGTCTCCAAAGCCTTGGCATCGGCAATCTCGCGTGCGTTGAAGGCGATGGTGGTGGCGCCGCGCTTCAGGGCGTCCAGCGCGATGGCGTTCGCCTTGGCGGGGTCGGCCTCCTCCACTTCCTGCACGATTTCCCAGTGGTTGTTGTCGGCTTTGGTGCCGCGCGTGTAGGGGAACTCGCCCGGAAGCGTGTCCAAATATTTGAGGTCGCTGAGATGCTCGGCACGATAGTAGGGTTGCACATTGAAGCCCTCGTCGGTGCGCCAAACCAGCTTTTTCTGGTAGTCGGCACCCTTTAAATCCTTGTTGATGGTAGCCTCCCATTGCTCCGTGGAGATGGGCGGGAATTCGGTGAATAACTTTTCTTCTGCCATTATAAAACTTGTTTTTAAAAACGGCTGCAAAAGTACAAAAGATTTTCTTACTTTTGCACCTCAATTTGATACTGTTCTTTTAGAAGTAAATTATTCAATAAAAAAGCGATAAATATGGCAAAAGTTCTCATCATCGGTGCAGGCGGCGTGGGTGCCGTCGTGGCACACAAATGCGCTTCCGTGCCGGAAGTTTTCACTGAAATCATGCTCGCCTCCCGCACCAAGTCGAAATGCGACAAGATCGCGGCGGAAATCGGCGGCAACCGCATCCAGACCGCCCAGGTGGATGCCGACAACGTGCCCGAGACCATCAAGCTGCTCGAGGCCTACAAGCCCGACCTGCTCATCAACGTGGCCCTGCCTTATCAGGATCTTCCCCTGATGGACGCTTGTCTCGCCACCAAGACCAACTATATGGACACCGCCAACTACGAGCCCCGCGACAAGGCCAAGTTCGAGTACAGCTGGCAGTGGGCCTACCAGGACCGCTTCAAAGAGGCCGGCATTATGGCCCTCCTCGGCTGCGGCTTCGACCCCGGCGTAACCAGCATCTACACCGCCTACGCCGCCAAACACTACTTCGACGAGATCCACTATCTCGACATCGTCGATTGCAACGCCGGTGACCACGGCAAGGCCTTCGCCACCAACTTCAACCCCGAAATCAACATCCGCGAGATCACCCAGCGCGGCAAGTATTGGGAGAACGGCCAGTGGATTGAAATCGACCCGATGTCCATCCACCGTCCCGTGGAGTACCCCAACATCGGCGAACGCGAGTCCTACCTGCTCTACCACGAGGAGCTGGAGTCGCTGGTGAGAAGCTATCCCACCATCAAGCGCGCCCGCTTCTGGATGACTTTCGGCCAAAAGTACCTCACCGTGCTCAACGTGCTGCAGGAGATCGGTATGACCAGCATCAAGCCCATCAAATACCAGGGCGTTGACATCGTGCCGTTGCAGTTCCTGAAAGCTGTGCTGCCCGAGCCCTCTTCCTTGGGCGAGGGCTACCACGGCCAGACCTCCATCGGCTGCCAGATCAAGGGCATCAAGGACGGCAAGGAGCGCACCTACTATGTGTATAACAACTGCGACCACGCCGAATGCTTCAAGGAGATTGGCGCACAGGCCGTTTCTTACACCACCGGCGTGCCCGCCATGCTCTGCGCCAAGATGATCCTCACCGGCACCTGGAAGGGCACCGGCGTCTTCAACGTCGAGCAGTTCGACCCCGATCCGTTTATGAAGGAGATCGGCGGCTACGGCCTGCCCTGGCACGAGGTCATCGACCAACCGCTGCCGGTGTACAAAATGGGGAATTAAGCATTGAGGGTGACTAAAAAGTAGTCATCCTCTTTTTTTTTACATTTTTTTGCAAGATTGCAAGCTCGACTTTTGTGCTTTTCCATACTTTAAAAAAAAGATGGTTATTTTTCTGAAAAACAGAGAAATAACCATTGCTATTTG
>JAGCCZ010000005.1 GCA_017651425.1 Bacteroidales bacterium | reverse complement strand
AGTCGCGGGGCTACGCGGACATCGTGGCCGACCCGTCGGAGGACATCCATTCCCAGGCGGACATTCTGTCAGCCCGACTCGCTTTTGCGCAGCTCGGCGAGCTGGAGCGCGAGCTTCACACACGTTCCAACAACGCCGTGCGGGCCCTGCTTCGCGACACATTGCTGGACCTGCCGGCCTTGGAGAGCTGGTTCGCGGCCACGCCGGGACTGTCAAGCCGTTACTCCTTGGCGGAGACCGAGTACCTTTCTGGTGCGAGCAACGTCCTGACCCTGCAGGGTGTCTCCGCGCTGTTAGAGACAGAAGAGGAGCGTGACGAGTATGACAACTACATGGCGTTCAACGCCCTGAAGGAGGCCCTGTCGGGCTATCTCCACGGCCATGCCGACTGGCCTTCCGCCACGGGGACGCAAATCGCGGAGCTGCAGCGCATCGCCGAGGCCAACACGGGCCGCTCCTCGGTCATGGCCCGTGGCGTGCTCTGCTTCTTCTTCGGAATCTGCGAGGATGAGGACTTCACCGTGATGGGGGATCCCCGCCATTTCGCCGCCACCGGGGAAAATGACATTTCATCTCATCATCAGGATGTGTCGATGAAACTCTACCCCAACCCGGCCACCAACACCCTCCATGTAGAGTTAGAGGGCCTCGACGACCTGCAGGGCACCATTACCGTCGCTGACATCACCGGCGTGGTGGTGCAATATGTGGAAACGTCACAACATGGTGTCACCATCGACGTTTCTCACCTCACCCCGGGCCTCTATGTGGTCAGTTTCCGCAATAAGAACGGCGTGGCGGTGAGGAAGTTTGTGAAAATGTAGGGGAACCTGTAAAACCGTCAAAATGTAGAGCCGCCACATTGTGACGGCTCTACACAATGTAAAATTGAACAAATACCGCAAAAAACAATTTTTAACATAAAAACAAATGAATCATATTTGAAAACCCGTATTTTTGCCCTGTAAAAAAACAACAAAAATAGAAAGGAGCATTATTATGAAAAAGTTAGTGTCATTTTTCAGTTTTGTGATTGTGCTGCTGGGTTGTTTGTCGGCAAGCGCCCAGGGCCTCTACCCGCCGTACGACTTCCGGCAGGCGAACCCTGACGGCGACACCCTCTACTATCGCATAACCTCCTCCGTTGCCCCCTATACCGTGGCCGTGACCCGCTGCCACGACTCCGCATACCACTCCCTGCCATTTCCCTATGATTATTGGGAAGTGGGACAGCCCGGGTTTGTGTATCCGGTCTATGACTACGACGCCCTGATCACCATACCTTCTTCCGTGACCCACGGGGGGCTTACATACGCGGTGACCTCTGTTGACAAGGAGGCGTTTTTCATGCAAAAGAACATGCACACCGTGGTGCTTCCGGCTTCAATAGAGACAATCGACACCGGGGCCTTTCACCATTCCACGCTGCATCAGATTGTGATGTCAGCCAATGTGAAGCGCATCAATTATTACGCATTCATGTCCACTCCCTTGGCGTCCATAGAGTTGCCTTCCGGCTTGACGCACATAGGGACCATGGCTTTTGAAAACACCTCCTTGAGCGAAGTGGAGATTCCCGGCGGAGTGGAAGTGCTTCCCTATCATGCCTTCTACCGCTGCCCATTGACCAGAGTCACCTTCCATGACGGATTGCGGGAAATCCAGCAGGGTGCCGTGGATCCAACCCACATTGACTCCTTGCTGTTTCCCGGCACCCTTCGTAAAATCTCGCTGGGGGAAAACAACATTAACGGCGATGAGGTTTTTTGCGAATATGTGGAGTTTGCGAATGGGGCGGACTCCCTGGAAATAGCCGATTTCTGTTTTTTCAGATTCCAGCATCTGAAAGAAGCCGTTTTGCCGGACAACATATTCCTCCTCGGGGAGAGATGCTTCGAGGGCACGGCATTGGAACAGGTTGTCATACCCCAGCAGGTCAAGGCCATTCCCAAGTGCTGCTTCTATGGCTGCCATCTGCTGAGCAGTGTCACAATGCCGCCCCAACTGGAAACGATAGAACAAGGTGCGTTTTTTGAAACGCCCATGCTGCAGGGGCTGTCTTTGCCCGCCACGGTGTCGTATATCGGCAAGCAGGCATTCAGGACCCTTTCGGACAGGGGGCTCAGGACATTAGACATCTATTGTGAACAACCCCCTGCTCTTGGCAGCGCGGTCTTCAACACATCGGACTCCATCATCGTGCGGGTGCCGTGCGGAAGCACATCCCTCTATCAGCAAGCGCCCGGGTGGCAGAACTATTCCAACATCTATTATGTGGAGTGCGTGGGGGTGAGGGAACCCACTTTGTATCAAGCCCGGGTGTATCCCAACCCAACAGGCAACACGCTGCACGTGGAGTGCGCCTCCTTCGCCGCCGGTTCGCATTTGGAGATTGTTGATGCGTTGGGACACCGCATCCTGACCGCGCCAGTGCAGTCCGACAATACAATGGTTGACATCTCCCGTCTCAAGGAGGGCGTGTACGTCTTGCTCATCTTGGACAACAACGGTGTCCTGTATAGGGAGAAAATCATCAAGGGTCATTCTTATTAAAAAATACTATAAAGTCCACTAAAAAACGGAAATTATTCTAAACCAATTCATTAAAAACAAAGTTTCAACAATAGCTTATTTATGAAAAACAATATTATTATCCATTTTTTTGTCTTGGCACTATTGGCAAGCGGATTTCTGACAGGATGCCACCGTCCCGAACCGGAACCCGATGTATCAATCACAGAACTAAACATTACGGAGTGGAGCGTGCCAAATCTCAACACGAATCTGCAAGAGAACATCCTCTACCGTATTGATTCCCTGAGGCAACTCCAAGATCTTTTTATTTATGGCATACCCCTGTCGGATGTGGACTACCTTTCCGACATTGATTTCAATGAACACACACTTCTGTTTTTCCTAACATCCTGGAATAATCACGGTTTGAATGTTAGCTGGGAGAAAGTGGACGATAATAACTATAATCTTCATGCCGAGCTGTGGGAAACTGCTGCCGCAGAAGTGGGTCACCAAATTTTTTATGTCTGTATGACAAATAGAAAATTGAAAAACACTGAACATGTTTCTTTTTCCATAACCCAACACGACATTCCTTATGAAGAGTAAAATATTAACCCTTAATAGATAAAGTTGTTATCTTTGCCGCGTCATATCTTCGGATTCTGTTCAACGGACCTCGCAGGATCTGGAGATGTGGCGGGGAAAATGGTAGAAAGAGAGGTCACCATAATAATCATGAATAGAATAATTTTGTTTTTGATGTTAATGTCTCTGGGATTGGGAGCGTTTGCCCAGTATCCATTTATCAAAATTGCCGATGTGCAGGTGTCGCCTGACAATCAGGACAACATCACCAGCGACTATATCTCAGGGACTGTCCGCTACGACTCCACAACGCGCACGCTCACGCTGCAAAACGCTTACATCCGCGAATATATATCTCATCCCGACGACATTGATGTTGGACGTTCAATATATATAAGTGGCAGAAGCCAAAACGTCACCATTGAGTTGATTGGCGACAATGTGGTTTGCGGGTTGGTTCCCATTGCCTTTCTGGACGGATCGTATGACATCAAAGGACCGGGTTCCTTGACTCTCAATGGACAATGGTGGGGGATATGTGGTGATTTAGGCACCACGTCTATCAGAATATGCCAAGATGCTGACATCAGAATATTCATGATTCCCCAATACTCAGCCGGAGTTGTGGGCTCGACATACGGGGGAAACAGTACAACGCTGACTATAGACAATAGCAGGCTTGTAGTCACTGCCACCAGATGCATTGGTCATATTTCAGGATTCCAACTGATAGACAGCCATATCGCCATCCCAGAAGGAGCGTATTTCAATCCTGACAGTCTGTCCATAGTGACAGCGGGCGGGGAAATTGTGAGAGAATTTTTGGAAATCAGGCCCGGAATCGTTTACGTTCCGGAAAACAAGAATCCCAATCTTGCTGTTTTGAACGCACCTGGCGGATTATATGTGACTGTAATTTCGGATGTCAGCAATGTTGAGATGGTGAATATGTTAGGCCAAACAATTTATTGCGGAAGATTGTCCTCAGGCAAGCATTTTATTCCATTACAAAAGGGTTTTTATGTTGTCCGTGCGGATGACTATGCCACAAAAGCAGTAGTTAAATAAAGGCAATGATATAGAAGTTGCCCCAAAGAGACAGTAGCGATGTGGATTCCATCGCTCATTGTGTTTGCGGCACCTTGAGTGCCGCACCCCAAAAACTCCCCTTCTGATTTTCAGAAGGGGTGCCCGAAGGGCGGGGTAGTTAATATGAGAGATTGGCCGTTAGGCCATCCTTGTTGTTCGCCTTGCGGCTCGTTCGAAAATAACCCAACAAATTTCTATTCACATGGAGATTCTGGACATAGCGATCTTTGATCCAGATGCCGTTAATGGTGGTTGCTTCTTTTGTAAAGTATTATAATTCTTTATGTTACTACCCCGGCCTGCGGCCACCCCTTCTAAAACAGAAGGGGAGTTATGAGGTGTCCGCACACACGTGCGGACAAAGAAAATTGCATCTGTTCGTCAACAAGAATAACAAACCAACCGCAGGTCAGCATCTATCATTGCTCAAGGAAGATCATTATCTATTGTTTCTACCGAGCTTTTGCCCCTGACGGGGCTGTAGTGTTCGTTTTTTGTTTTACGTTTTTGGAACAAGGTAATCGTAAACCGCAAATCGTAAATCGCAAACCACCTTTCCTACCACATCCCATCAAACACCGTCCAGATGTAGTCGCCGAGTTTCCAAGCCTGGTTCACGGCGCGGTTGCCGCATTGGTTGGAGTAGTCGGTGAGCGTCTTGATGGCGCCGGCACGGTCGCCGTTGCGCAGCTGTCGCAGGGCTTCCTGCTCGATTTGTGTACTGCCTTCGCGGAACTCCTTTTCCAAGGGCTGCCAGACGTCGTCAATGACGATGTGCATGTCGCCCCAGCGCTGGGCGGCGATGGTGCCCACGCGGTTGAAGGCCCACCAGGCCGCATCTTTGCTGAAGCCTGTCTCGCGCCCGTCAGTCTTGTAGGTGGCCGGCAGGTCTGTGACGTTGGCATACAGCGGCACATAGATGGAGGAGGCCACGTTGTCGAGGGCGAACCAGCAGAGTGCGCCCACCTCGTCGGGCAGTTGCGACCGACATTGGATAATGGTGCCATAGACTGTGAAGTGCACAGCAATGTTGCGCTCCCCGCGCTCGTCCCAGCCGCCATTGATCTTGTGCAGCTTCATCTCATCTGCCTTCATGAAGGGGTTGGCCATTGGTGAGATGACGCTCTTGCCGTCCTTGTCGGTGACGGTGAGGTTTTTGCGCATGTCGTAGGGCGTGCCCTCGTAATAGTCGCGGAAAACGCTCATCATCTTCTCAACGGTCACGAGGGTGTCGGGCTTGACGGAGAAGGGATAGTTCTCGGAATTGGGGTCCAGGTGGAGGGAGGGGGCGAGCAGGTCGAAGACGCGCCACTCGCGGCGGCGGCAAGCGATCATGGTGCGGGTGGCAGGTGCGTAGGCGTAGGCAAACTGGAAGGTTGATTTGCCATCCCACCATCCCATCTCCTTGGCCAACGTATAGACATTGTCGGAGGCCATGAAGTAGTCCTTGTTTTTGAGGTCTATCTCCCTGATGGTGGAGGCGTTGGCGTTGACGGCCACATGGTCGTCGGGCACGCGCTGCGCGGCCCAGACGGCACCCACCTTGTCCTTGCCGGGACCGAGGATTTCAAGGTGCCACACTTCGTTCTTGTCGGCGATGGTGAGGCACTCGCCGGCATCAATCCATCCATGCTGCTTCAGCAGTTCGCCAGCGGTGCGGATGGCCTCGCGCGCGGTGGCGCAGCGCTGCAACATCAGCATGCAAAGCCGCTGGCAGTCGATAAGTCCCGAGTCGGACTTCAGTTCGGCACGTCCTCCGAAGGTGGATTCGCCAATGGCCAACTGCTTCTCGTTCACGCAGGGATAGGCCGTGTTGAGGAATTGGTAGGTGTGCGGAGCCTGGTTGATTTCGCCCACGGGAATGTCTGCATAACGGGCCATCTTGCCCGGTTCGTTCTTGGCCCACACGCGCTTGTAGAGCGTCTGTTTGGCACCTTTCGGGTGGTCCTTGGCGGGCTCCACCATGATGTTGGTGCGCGAGCGGTGACTGTCGTCGGTGTGCGAGGTCATCACCGAGCCGTCCGCTGAGGCGAGCTTGCCCACGGTGATGGAGGTGCATTCCATGTTGCCCGTGACGGGGTCGGTTTCATATTGGGCGCGGGCCGTGCCGATCAAGAGCAGGGTGGATGTCAGGAGGAGGATGGTTTTTCTCATATTGGTGATTATTTTTTTCTGATGGGGTCGCAGGTGAGGCCGACGCCTAATTTCTTGAAAATCTTGTGATCGACTTCGCTGAGCATGACGGTGGAGTGTACTTGGCAATCTTTGAGTTGCGGCAGGCATGCGAGGGCGCGGCGGCAGTTGTCGTCGTGCAGGCTGAGCATGGAGAGGGCCACGAGCACCTCGTCGGTGTGGAGGCGCGGGTTGTGGCCGTGCAGCAGGGCGACCTTCGTGTTCTGGATGGGCTCGATCATCTCCTGCGGGATGAGTTTGACGCTGTGGTCGATGCCGGCGAGATGTTTGGTGGCGTTGAGCAACAGGGCGGCACTCGGCCCCAACAACGGGCTGGTCTTGGCGGTGATGAGTGTGCCGTCGGCCAGCTCGATGGCGGCGGTGGCCACACCCTCCTGCTCCTTGCGCTCGCGGGCGGCCACGGTGGCGCGACGGTCTTCGGGCTTGATCTTCGCCTGCTTCATCAGCAGGGATATCTTGTTCACCTCGTTTTCGGTGGATTTGCCATTAGCCAGATTGCACAACGCCGTGAAGTAGCGGCGGATGATCTCGGCGTACGAGGCCTCGCAGCAAACCTCGTCGTCGGAGATGCAGAAACCCGCCATGTTCACCCCCATGTCGGTGGGTGACTTGTAGGGATTTTCACCATAGATGCCCTCGAAGATGGCGTTCAGCACAGGGAAAATCTCGATGTCGCGGTTGTAGTTGACAGTCGTCTTCCCGTATGCCTCCAAATGGAACGGGTCAATCATGTTGACGTCGTTGAGGTCGGCGGTGGCGGCTTCGTAGGCCACATTGACGGGATGCTTGAGGGGAATGCTCCAGATGGGGAAGGTTTCGAACTTGGCATATCCGGCCTTCAGCCCGCGACGGTTCTCCTGGTAGAGCTGGCTGAGGCAGACCGCCATCTTGCCGCTGCCCGGTCCCGGCGCGGTGACCACCACCAACGGACGGCTGGTCTCCACATAGTCGTTCTTGCCGAATCCCTCTTCGGAGTCGATGAGGTCGACATTGGTGGGATAGCCCTCGATGGTGTAGTGGTAATAGACTTGGATACCCATGCGCTCCAATCGTTCGCGGTAGGCCGCGGCGCTTGCCTGCCCGTTGCAGTGGGTGATGACCACGGAGCTCACATAGAAGCCGCGGCTCTGGAACACCTCGCGCAAGCGCAACACATCCTCGTCGTACGTGATGCCGATGTCGCCGCGCACCTTGTTCTTCTCGATGTCGATGGCGCTGATGACGATGATGATTTCCGCATCGTCTTTCAGCTGCATCAGCATGCGCAGTTTGCTGTCCGGCTGGAAACCCGGCAGTACGCGACTGGCATGGAAGTCGTCGAATAGCTTGCCTCCGAACTCAAGATAAAGCTTGTCCCCGAATTTTGAGATACGTTCCTTGATGTGTTCCGATTGGATTTTCAAGTACTTGTCATTGTCGAACCCGTTTTTCATAATTTTGGCATTAGAAATACGGGGTGCAAATATATAATTTTTTTGGGGAATTATACACTTGATGGCACAAATCAGGGCTTTTGCATCTTTTTTTTTATTTGGGCGTGCCGGCGCGGCGGCGCGGAATCAATTTTTTAATTATCAAAGTCAACTACCAACCGCCTAAAATCCCGTCCAGAAAGTCTCCCACATCTTTGCCTCCATCTCCTGCCAGGTTTGTCGTGTGGCACCGGCAAAGTCGGAGGTGTACTGGTTGAGAAGCTTCTGCGCATCTTGCTTTTTGCCATCTTTCAGCAGGTCGGCCACCTTCTTTTCGAGGGCGGGCAACTCCTCCATGGCTTTCTCTTCATAGCGGAGGATGTTGTCATAGAACATCGCTTTGGTCCGTCCCCACCTTACCTGGCCCAGCTTGTTGGCCTTGCGGTAGTGCCATAGGGCAGCGTTCTCGTTGTAGCGGAAGTGTCCGCAGATGTCGAAGCCGGCGGGCATCTTGGTGGCACCCGCATAGACGGGGATGCGCGGACTCTGTCCGGGGTTTTCCAGGGAGAACCAGCAGAGTGCCCCGATCTCATCGGGCAACCAGCTGCGGCATTGGGTGATGAACGAATAGGAGCACCACGACATGGCCACACCGCGGTAGAACGTTACAGTGCCGGGCTTGAGCATGTTGTACATGGCGCGCTCGTTGGCGTCCATCCAAGGGTTGGCGTTGGGGCAAACCACCGTGTCGGTGACGAGGTTGCCCTCGATTTTGCGCGTGCGCGGGTAGAGCAGATTCTGTGTCTGGTCCAGCTCGGGAGAACCCTCATAGTTGGCACGGAAGAGCTCCATCACCTTGCGCACATCCACCTTCTTGTCGGGCTTGATGGAGAAGGGCAGCTCTTCAGCGTCGAGGGCGAGGTGAAGCGAAGGGGCCAACTCGTTGAAAATGTACCACTCGCGCTCCTTGAAGTTCTTGCCGTTGCTGTAGGAGGAGGGGAAAGCTTTGTACCAGACAAAGTCGCCCTTGCCGTCCCACAGGCCATATTTTTGGGCCACCTGCTCTATGTTGTCGGAGCAGAGGAAGTAGTTCTTGTTCTTGCGGTCCAATTTGCCGATACGGGGCACATTGCAGCTGACGGCGACCTCGTTGTCGGGCACGCGTTGCGCAACCCAGATGCCGCCGATCTTGTCGGGACCCTCGCCGAGAATCTCCATCTGCCAGACCTCCTTCTTGTCGGCGATGGTGATGCACTCGCCGCCGTCACCGTAGCCATACTGGGCGATGAGCTCGCCGATGAGGCGGATGGCGTCGCGGGCGTTGTCGCAGCGTTGCAGGGCCACACGCTCCAGCTCCTCGATGAGGAACATGCCCTTCTCGTTCACCAAGGTGTCAGGACCGGAGAAGGTGCTCTCGCCGATGGCCAGCTGTTTTTCGTTGAGGCAAGGGTAGGCGGTGTTCATGTAGGCGTAAGTGTGCTCCGCCTCGGGAATCTCGCCCGCAAGGGTCAGACCCTCCATGCTTTTGGGCGTCTCGGTGTGCATCGTGCCCTTATAGACCTTGTGCATGGTGCCGGGCTTATGGTCGGCGGCAGGCTCCATGGTCACCCAGGTGCGGTATTTGCTGTCGCAGGTGTGCGAGGTGATCACGGAACCGTCTGTGGTGGCCTTGCAGCCTACCATGATGGAGGTGCAATTGGCACCCACCAGTTCGGTCTCTTGACCGTGTGAGTGAAAAACGAGGCAAATGATGCCGAATGCAAGCAGAAGGGATTTGATTTTCATACGCGGAATTTTAAAGCTGCAAAAGTAGTAAAAAAGAAAATAGGGACAAAAAAACAGTTGTTCCCCTGGCACAAACTAATATTCATAAAACACCTTCACCCGGAATCCGAACCCCTGCATGGGGTAATTGCGGATGATCTCGTAGTTCTTGTTGGCGAGGTTAAGAAACTCGCATTTGAACCCGATGGTGTTTGGGGTGTTCTTGATTTTGTATTGGTGCCCGATGGTGATGCTGTGGTCTGCGTAGCCGGCCACGCGGTTGATGGGGATGTTCTGTCCCAAGGCATAGCGCTCACCCGCCAGCAACAACGAGTACGAGAAGGTGATCCACGGCAGTTCCACACTCACGCCTGTGGAGCCCGACCAGACCGGCGTGTAGGGAATCTGGTGGTTGTAGGTTTTGTCCGTCGGGTTGGTCCGATCGACAGCTTTCTGGTAGGTGCAGTTGCCGTTGACGCGCAGGAAAAAGCCCTTGGCGAACTGGTACTGCACGTTGGCGTTGACCTCCGCACCCCCGATGAACACCTTGCCGTAGTTCATCATGGTCCACGAGAAGAGGTTGCCTGCGGGGAAGGCCACAATTTTGTCCTTCACGATGTTGAAATAGCCGTCCACGGAGGCGGCGAGCGCCACGCGCCCGTGCGCAAGGTTGTCGCGGTTATATACGGCGCCGACATCCCACTGCTGGGTCTTCTCGGGGTTGAGGTTGATGTTGCCCACTTCGCGGTAGTAGAGGTCATTGAAGGTGGGCATTCGGAATATGTTTTTGTAGAATGCTCTGAAAGATAGGCTTTTGGTGGCCGCCACCGCCACGCCCACCGTCGGGGAGAGGTGGAAAAAGTTGTCCCCGACAGTCCCTTGCGCCCAGTCGTGTACGGCAGTGAACAACAAATTGCCGTGTACCTTTACAATCCGGCTCTTGTAGAGCAATGAAATTGCCGCGAGCGAAGTGATGCGCGAAGGGTTATCGTAGTTAAGTGCGTTGGATTTCAAGTAATTATGAAACAAGTCGTGAGAGAGTGCAAATTGCAGCCATTGGTCGTGTCCCTTTTTGTCGGTGAAGGGTAACGAGTACATCACGGTGTTGGAGAGGTAGCTTTCGGTCTGCCTGTAGTCGTTCTCCAGCCGCCCCGCCGTATTGTTGTATGTGGTGTCGAGGTAGTGTGTGTGGTCGTAGTTGAACTTGGCATTGACTTGGTAGGCCCAGTGGGTGTTGAAGAAGTTGCAGTAGCTGAGTTGCCCGAAAGTGTTGCGGTTCCACAGTCGCTGCGAGTAGTTGAGGTAGTAAAACGTGGTGGCGGAAGGCAAGCCGCGTTCCGAGTCGTAATAATACCACTTGAAGGTCAAATGCTGTTTGCGGTTAATTTGGAACCGCATGTTGGCCTCGGTGTTCCAGACGGTGACATCGGAGTTCTGCCGCCGCTCATGGGAGACACTGTCTGTAATCCCGCCATAGTGCAGTACAAAGGGATAGTTGCCCTTGGAGGTGAGGTAAGAGGCGGAGACGTTCCATACAAAGAAACGGTCCTCCCGCTTGCGGCTTTTGATGAGGTTTTCCAAGTAAATTTGCGGATTGTACAAGCCGTAAGAACCAGTGGTAAACCCCACCTTTACCCCGAAAGGCTTGTTGGGGATTCTTGACAGTGCGTTGATTTTTAATATATTGCTGTATGAAAACAGACGTGCAGGCACAAATATGCTGGAGCTCATGCCGATTTCCAAGACGATGGAACGGACGTTGTCGAGGGAGAGCTTGCCGAGGTCTATCTGGCCAGTCTGGCAGTCGGTGAGGGGGATGCCGTCGTAAATCACGCCGGTGTGCTGGGAGCCGAGGCCGCGCACCGAGACGGTCTTCATGCCGCCAGTTCCGCCGTAGTCCTTCACCACCACGCCAGACATGTACTTGAGGGCATCGGAGAGCTGTAGCGAGGGCAGCACTTTCAACTGTTTGGCGGTGAGCTGCTGTACGGTCGCGGCATCTGCCGCAATGCGCACGGGCTGCTCTGCGGCAATGATCACTTCATTGAGACGTTGTTGTTGGGTGGTGTCGCTCTCTTGCGCCGAAAGGGGGGCGAAAAAAGAGGCCAGGATACACCACAACATAAATGTAGAGACGCGCCATGGCACGTCTCTACGGTGGATGTTGGATATTGTTTGCCAGTTGTTCCTATACATACTTGTTGCCGAAGTCCACCTGCACGTCCGCTACATATTGGCGAATTTGCTGTTCGTCGGATTTCTTGCAGATGAGCAGGACATCGTTGTTCTCCACCACGATATAGTCTTCCAGACCTTGGATGACAACAACTTTGTTTTTGGGAACGTTCACGATGCACTTGTTGGTGTCATATACTTTGACATGGTTTCCGGAAATGACGTTCTTGTTGGCATCTTTCTTGCGCAATTCGTACAAGGACCCCCAAGTGCCCAGATCCGACCAGCCGAAGTCGGTGGCATATACCTTGACATTCTTGGCTTTCTCCATGATGCCGTAGTCCACGGAAATCTTCTTGCAGACTTGGTAGATTTGGTCGATGAAATCCTCCTCCCGGTCGGTGTTGTAGAGTCCCTCGCCCTGTTTGAAAAGGGATTCTATTTCGGGCAGGAAGTTCTCGAAAGCCTTTTGGATGGAGGGAAGGGACCACATAAAGATGCCGGCGTTCCAAAGGAAGTCGCCGCTTTCGATGAAACTCTTGGCCATTTCCAATTCCGGCTTCTCAGTGAAGGTTTTCACATCGTAGATGGAGTTGTTCCGGGCGTATGGTTTGTCTTCATCATACTGGATATAGCCATAGCCTGTGTTGGGCGAGGAGGGGCGGATGCCGATAGTGAGCAGCCAGTCGTTGTCGGTGGCGGCTTTGAGACCTTCTTCAATGACGGAGACGAAGATGTCTTCCTTGAGAATCACATGGTCGGAGGGGGCAACGACAATGGTGGCGTTCGGGTTATGGGTCTTGATTTTGTGATTGGCGTATGCGATGCACGGTGCCGTGTTGCGGCGATAGGGCTCCAGAATGATCTGTTCGTCGTTCAGCTCCGGCAATTGCTGTTTGGTGATATCTTGGTAGGCCTTGCTGGTGACGATATAGATATTCTCGGGCGGGCATATTTTGGTAAAGCGTTTGTATGTTTTCTGGATAAGGGTTTGCCCCTCGCCGAGAATGTCGAGAAACTGTTTCGGGGTGGTGCTGTTGCTGAGTGGCCAAAAGCGGGATCCTACGCCGCCGGCCATAATGACACAGTAATAATTGGGATTTACCATGATTGTTTGTTGTTTGTTATTATAGAGACGCAGTGTGCTGCGTCCATATTGATCCGCATCAAATGTATTGACCGGTGTGTTGCATCTGATGTGGAGACGTTTTTGAAACGTCCCCACATTGGCGATATTGTGTATGCGGTATTAATTTTCGTTCAACGCCTTGACACCCGGGAGTTCTTTGCCTTCGAGATATTCAAGCATGGCGCCGCCGCCAGTGCTGATGTAGGAGACGAAGTCGCTGAGGTCGTATTTGTTGATGGCCGCGATGGAGTCGCCGCCGCCGATGACGGAGTAGGCGCCTGCGAGGGTGGAGGCGGCCACGCTGATGGCCACGGCCTTGGTGCCCTTGCTGAACTTCTCCAGCTCGAACACGCCGACAGGACCGTTCCAGAGGATGGTCTTGGAGTCGCGCAGCACCTGGGCGAAGCTCTTTTGGGTCTTCGGGCCGATGTCGAGGCCTTCCCAGTTGTCGGGGATGTTGTTGTCCTCTGTGACGAGGATGTTGGCGTCGTCGCCGAACTTGTCGCCGCAGATGGTGTCGAGACGGCAGTAGAAGTTCTTGCCGGAGGCCTTCACCTGGTCGAGGATCTCCTTGGCCACGGGCAGCATGTCGGGCTCGAAGAGCGAGTTGCCGATGGTGTAGCCCATGGCGGCGAGGAAGGTGTAGCTCAGGCCGCCGCCCACGATGAGGTTGTCAACCTTGGGCAACAGGTTGGTGATGATGTTGATCTTGGTGGAGACCTTGGAGCCGCCGATAATGGCTGTGAAGGGCTTTTCGCCGCCGTTGAGCACGGTTTCGAGGCTCATCACTTCGTTATAGAGCAGGTAGCCGGCAAAAGCCTTGCCCGGGAAACAGCGGGCGATGGTGGCCGTGGAGGCGTGCTCGCGGTGCGCTGTGCCGAATGCATCGTTTACATAGACGTCACCCAGACGTGCAATGGCCTTGGCAAAGTCGGGGTCGCCCTTCTCCTCCTCGGCGTGGAAACGAAGGTTCTCCAACAAGGCGATGGAACCGGGCTTCAGACCGGCAATGACATCTGCCGTTTTCGGATCCAGCACGTCGCCGGCAAAAACGACCTCCTGACCTAATATTTCGGACACCTTGCCCACGATGTGGCGCAACGAATACTTGTCGTTGGCCTCGCCTTTCGGGCGGCCGAGGTGCGACATCAGGATGATGGTGCCGCCATCGTTCAGTATTTTGGAAACGGTCTCTTTCGTGCGCACAATGCGGGTGACGTCGGTCACGTTGAAATTATCGTCCAAGGGAACGTTGTAGTCCACACGGATAAGGGCCTTCTGATTTGCAAAATTAAATGAGTCTATTGATTTCATTGTGATTATGTTTTATAAAATTATACAATCATATTTTCAAGGCTGCAAAATTACACAAAATATCCTTACTAAACATTATTTTGCATAAAGTAAGATTATCTTGGAGAGAAAAAAAATCCGACACCAAATCAGAATGAAAAAAATAGTATCTTTGCCGCAAGACTATTTATGAACTAATTCTTGTAACAAACTATGACTCAAAAACAAGCATTGCAAATCTTCGATCAAAAAAGAATCCGTACCGCTTGGGACAACGAAACGGAAAAATGGTATTTCTCTGTGGTTGACGTAGTGGAGGCACTTACCGACAGCACTAACCCGAGAAATTATTGGAAAGTCCTGAAACATCGGCTAATCAAAGAAGGAAATGAGTCGGTTACAAATTGTAACCAACTGAAACTAATCGCTTCTGATGGAAAAAGATATAACACCGATGTGGCTGATACAGAGCAACTTCTTCGAATAATCCAATCCATACCTTCGCCTAAGGCAGAACCGTTCAAGCAATGGATGGCACAAGTGGCGAGCCAGCGCATTGACCAACTGCAAGATCCGGAACTCTCCATCAACCAAGCGATTGCCGACTACCAACGACTTGGATATTCGGAATCCTGGATTAATCAGCGAATCAAATCCATAGAGGTGCGCAAACATTTGACTGACGAATGGAAACGGGCTGGAGTGGAAGAGGGGCAACAATTCGCCACCCTGACGGACATTATTTACAGACAATGGAGTGGTTTTTCCGCTAAAGAATACAAACAATTCAAAGGACTGAAAAAGGAGAATCTCCGTGATAATATGACCGACCTCGAAATTGCTGTTAATATGTTGGCCGAAGCCACCACGACGGAACTTTCAAAGCAAGAGAATCCCAATGGGTTCACAGAAAGTGCAGGTATCGCGAAACGTGGAGGAAAAGCAGCACGTAGTGCCCGCAAAGTGATTGAAAAGGAACTCGGTCATTCGATTGTATCCTCGCAAAATGCCAAAAGCCTCACAAAAGGCGAAAGTGCTATACCCTTGCCCGAAAAGTAGAAACGTAAGGAAGATGGTGATCTGGTGTTTTTTCAATTACTACATCTTTTTTCCGAATGATTGAAATTATTGTGTATTTTTGCGAAATGTTTTTAAGTGGAAAAAATGAACGTTACAATTGGTGATCAAACGGTTATGGCTCAAGAGACGATGCTGTCCCACTCTCAAGCGGGACATTCTCGCACTGCTGCCTGCAGGTGCGAGTGTATTGCTGTTCGGTTCCAGAGCCCGTGGCACACATCGTCCCGACTCTGATTGGGATTTGCTGGTACTGTTGAACCGCGAAGGACGTTCCACCAGGGAGGATTACGACAATGTCGGTTATCCCTTGAATATGCTTTTCTGGAGTCACGGACAAGATGTGAATACCATTATCCAAACCAAAGAAGAATGGAAACAGAAAAATTTTACCCCCTTCTATAAAAATGTTATGGACGAAGCAATAGTACTGGTATGAGTTTGAACGATGAAGAAAAAAGAGCAGTTGTTGCCTATCGCTTGGACAAGGCAAACTTTTGATTTACAAGAAGCGGATGTCAAACCACTGCTTGAACCAGCAGAACAACTCGTAACAAAAATAACTTCCCTGGTTCAGCAAGAAATCCAATAAATCAGCGATAGTTTTTACACCGCTACATCTGCTTTGATATGAGGGTGCGGGTCATAGTTCTCCAGCGTGAAGTCCTCGTATTGGAAGGAGAATATATCCTTGACCTCGGGATTGATGCGCATGGTGGGCAGCGGTCGCGGCTCGCGCGACAACTGTAATTTGGCCTGCTCCACATGGTTGGAGTAAATATGGGCGTCGCCGAGCGTGTGGATGAACTCCTTAGGCTTGAGATTGCACACCTGGGCCACCATCATCAGCAACAGCGTGTAGGAGGCGATGTTGAAGGGCACGCCTAAAAACACGTCCGCGCTGCGCTGGTACAGCTGCAGGGAGATTTCACCATTATTAACATAGAACTGGAAGAGCACGTGACAGGGGGGCAGGGCCATCTTGTCGATTTCGCCCACGTTCCAGGCGCACACCATCAGCCGGCGCGAGTCGGGGGTCTCCTGAATCTGCCTGATAAGCTGGCTGATCTGATCCACCTTGCCGCCATCGGGGGTGCCCCACGAGCGCCACTGGTGCCCGTAGATGGGGCCAAGGTCGCCGTTGGGGTCAGCCCACTCGTCCCAGATGGAGACACCGTGCTCCTTCAGGTAGCGGATGTTGGTGTCGCCCTGCAGGAACCAGAGCAACTCGTAGATGATGGAGCGCAGGTGCAGCTTCTTGGTCGTCAAGAGAGGGAAACCCTCCGACAGGTCGAAGCGCATCTGATGGCCGAAGATACTGTATGTGCCCGTGCCGGTGCGGTCCGACTTGAACGCGCCTTTGGTCAGGATGGTGTCAAGAAGGTCAAGATATTGTTTCATAAGGAGTTTTATGCTGTTTTATTTCGCATTGAGACTTTCGAGGATGTTGATCACAGGGTCTAAGTAATCGACCTCCGCCTTCTCCATCTCGCCCTTGTCGGCCAATTGGGCGATGCGGGTGTCGATGGGCATCTGGGCCAGCAGCGGCAGGTTGAACTCGCGGGCCACCTCTGCGGTGTGGCTCTCGCCGAACACGGCAATCTTCTCGCCGCAATGCGGGCAGAGGGCGTAGCTGTAGTTCTCCACCAATCCCAGAATAGGGATATTCATCATCCCGGCCATATTGACGGCCTTGCTGACGATGAGGGAGACGAGGTCCTGCGGCGAAGTCACCATGATGATGCCATCGACGGCCATCGTCTGGAAAACGGTGAGGGGCACGTCGCCCGTGCCAGGAGGCATGTCCACCAACAGGAAATCGATGTTGTCCCAAATCACTTCGGTCCAAAACTGCTTCACCATGCCGGCCACGAGGGGACCGCGCCAGATGACGGGTGTCTTCTCGTCGTCGGTGAGCAGATTGGCAGACATGACATGAATACCCATTTCAGTCTTGGCGGGGAACACGCCGTCTTCATTGCCCTTGACCAGCTCGTGGAGGTTGAACATCTTGGGAATGGAAGGACCGGTGATGTCGGCATCGAGGATGCCCACATGGTAGCCTTTGCGTCGCAATTGCACGGCCAACAGGGAGGTAACGGAGCTTTTGCCCACGCCGCCCTTGCCGCTGACGATGCCGATGACCTTCTTGATGTTGCTATGAACGTTAGGGTTTTCGTGCAAATCTTTCTTTTCACAATTCTGTTGACTGCAATTTGCGCAATCGTGATTACATTCTGCCATAATACAATACGTTTATTTTCTCGGGTTTTAAAATGGGTGCAAATGTACAAAAAATATGATGAGTCAGAGCTGCTTTGTCTCATCATCATGGCAGACACTTCATTTGTCTGCGGGTATTCATAATTTATGTACATTTGCCGCCTCATAAAGATGATGATTATGAAACCTGTCATAGCCCCCTCCCTCCTCTCTGCCGACTTCGGCAATTTAGAGCGGGAAATCCAGATGTTGAACCGTTCGCAGGCCGATTGGATACACCTCGATGTGATGGATGGCGTGTTCGTGCCGAACATCTCTTTCGGAATGCCAGTGATCAAGCAGGTGCGCCAGCTCTCCGAAAAACCGTTGGATGTACATCTGATGATTGTGCAGCCGGAGCGTTACATCCACACCTTCAAGGAGGTGGGTGCCGATCTGCTGACCGTCCACTGGGAGGCCAGCACCCATCTGCACCGCACCATCAGCCAGATCAAGGAAGAGGGGATGCTGGCCGGCGTGGCCCTCAACCCGCACACGCCTGTGGCCGGACTGGAGGACATTATCAACGATGTAAACCTCGTGCTCATCATGTCGGTCAACCCCGGCTTCGGAGGCCAGAAGTTCATCAAACGGGCCCTGCACAAGATCAGCGAGCTGCGCGAGATGATTGAGCGCAACAGCTCGGAAGCCCTCATCGAGGTGGACGGCGGCGTGTGCCAAGACAACATCGCCGACATCGTCAGCGCTGGCGCCGACGCCGTAGTGGCGGGCAACGCCGTGTTCAAGGCTGAAGACCCGGAAATAGCTATTCAGAATCTTAAAAACATTGAAGAATGAAAAAACTGATTGTCTTTTTATGTGTGAATGTTATCGTAATGGGCCTTTTTGCCCAGACGGTGACCTATCAGGATCTTGTCAACCAGAAATCGGCCAAGGAACTGACCGGCCGGACAGGTGGTGACGACATCTCCGTCTATGTGGCCTCCAACGGCGTGACCTACACCAAGGGTTCCACCATTACCTACGGCTATCCCACTAATGGCAAGTACTATGTGTACTTCAAGGATGTGACGGGCAGTGTGCTCGGCTCGTTGGCGGATGATGAAAGCAGCAATGCCTCCACCAGCGCCGCCAACCGGGAGGTGTATGAGCGCGTGGAAAACCGTGCTGGCGGTGTGGCCACCATCAAGCGAATACAGTGCGTGCCCGTGGACCCCTATAACCGGAAAACCAGCGGATGCAAGATTTACCTTGTTCTCAACCGCGGCGGACTGGCTTGCACCAACTTTGAGGAGGCGTTGGCTACCCAAGAGATTGTCACCAAGGTTGACCCTTCGGATGCCGCCTCCGAGGCTGCGCTCCAGGAGTTGAAGAAATGGAAGGAGAAACTCGATCTCCAGATCATCACCCAGGAGGAGTATGACGCCAAAAAGGCCGAACTGATGAAAGTAATCAAATAATGCTCGTTGAATATGGAAACATCCAATAAAAAGACCGCCTACAGCATGTTCATCATCGGAGCCCTGTTCTTCGTGTTCGGCTTCGTGACGTGGATCAACAACATCCTAATCCCTTATATGACCGCCGCCTGCGAGCTTACCACGCAGGTGCAGGGCTATTTGGTGACCTTCGCCTTCTATATCGCCTATTTTGTGATGTCGATACCCTCCTCCTACGTGTTGAAAAAGACCGGCTATGGCAACGGGATGGCGTTGGGCCTGATCATCATGGCCATCGGTTGCGTGATGTTCGTGCCTGGCGCGATGACGCGCAGCTACCCCCTTTTCCTGTTGGGCTTGTTCCTGCAAGGCAGCGGTCTCTCGTTGTTGCAAACGGCCAGCAATCCCTACGTCACGGTGCTGGGTCCTGTGGAGTCGGCCGCCCGCCGTATGAGCATTATGGGCGTCTGCAACAAACTCGCCGGGATGATAGGCATTCTGTTGCTTTACAAGGCGCTGTTCTCCGGAAAAGAGCACCTGTTTGAGCAAATTGGCGTCACCCCGGCGGGTCCGGAGAAGGAGGCCCTGCTCCAGCAGCTTTCCAACGGCGTCATCCTGCCTTACCTCATTATGACTGCGGTGCTGATTGCACTGGTGATATTTGTAAAGTTGGCACGTCTTCCCGAAATCCATCTCGAAGAGAGCCAAAAAGGGGAGAAGAAGAGCAGCATCTTCGATTTTCCCTATCTTTGGCTCGGCATTCTCGCCATCTTCTTCTATGTCGGTGCTGAGGTTATCGCCATCGACACGCTGATTCCGTACGGCAACTACTACAACATCCCCACCGATGTTTCCCACTACTTTGGTGTGTATGCCCTTATCGCACTGCTGATCGGCTATTTCTGTGGCATCATCTTCGTGCCGAAGTTCATCTCGCAACGCAACGCGCTCATCATACAACTCTGTTTGTCGGTGTTGTTGGTCATCGTGGCCTTGTGTACCACTGGCATTTTCTCCATCGCGGCCATCATCTGCCTGAGCTTCGCGCACGCCATCATGTGGCCCGCCATCTGGCCGCTCTCCATCCACGATTTGGGCGATCACACCGAATTCGGCTCGGCCCTGCTGATTATGGCCATTGCCGGCGGTGCCGTGATGCCTCTGATTTATGGCAAGATTGCCGATGCTGCCAACCGGCATGTGGCCTACGCGATCCTCTTTGTGAGCTACGCCTACATCCTTTTCTTTGCTACCGTGGGTTGCAAAATCACCAAGAAAAAAGAGGAGTAAGCTATGCGCAGTTTCGGAAGCGACAACCATTCGGGAATCCATCCCGCCATATTGAGAGCTATCGAGGCGGCCAACGCCGACCATCAGATTGCCTACGGTGACGACATCTACACGGCGCGCGCCAAGCAGCTGATCAAGCAGCACTTCGGCGAAAACGCCGAGCCCTATTTCGTCTTCAACGGCACGGGGGCCAACATCGTGGCCCTGAGTGCCTGTGTGCAGTCTTTCAACTCTATACTCTGTGCCAAGACCGCCCACATTGCCGTTGATGAGTGCGGCGCGCCCGAGTTTATGACGCACGCCGCCCTGCGCGAGATTGAGACGCCCGACGGCAAGCTGACTCCGGAGCTCATCGCCCCGCGCCTCATCAACTGGGGGTTCGAGCACCATTCGCAGCCCAAGGCGGTCTATATCTCCCAGTGTACTGAATTGGGCACCGTCTATACCTGTGAGGAAATCAAGGCCATTGCCGACTATATCCACCAGTATGGTATGTACCTGCATTTAGACGGGGCGCGTCTCGCCAACGCAGCCGTCGCCTTGGGCAAGAGTTTCAAGGAGATGACGGTGGACTGCGGAGTCGATATCCTCAGCTTCGGCGGCACCAAGAACGGTTTGCTGATGTGCGAGGCGGTCATTGCCTTCCGTCCCGAGCTGGCCGAGAATCTCAAGTATATCCGCAAACAGCGCGCCCAGCTCTACTCCAAAATGCGCTATGTGGGCTGCCAGCTGATTCCTTACCTGGAAGAGGGCATCTGGAGGGAGAACGCTGCCCACGCCAACGCGATGGCGCAGTTGCTGCGCCAAGGCATCGTGGACGCCGGTTTCGACACCTTCACCCAAAGCACCGATGCCAACATCCTGCTGTTTAAGATACCGAAAACACTCATTGACAAGCTGTTGGAGAAATATTTCTTCTATATTTGGGACGAAAACGAGAATGAAATCCGCTTGGTGACCAGCTGGGACACCACAGAGGAGGATGTTCGCGCCTTTGTGGAGGATGTGAAAAGGTTGGCACAATTTTTGTATTTTTGCCGTTTTTAAAAACGAACACTTTATATGGCAAATTTTCTGACAAAACTGTTCGGCACCAAGGCCGATCGTGATATGAAAGAGGTGCAGCCTTTGCTGCGCAAGACGCTGGAAACTTACGAGAAAATCAAAGACCTTCCCTTGGACGACCTGCGGCACAAGACCGTCGAGTTCCGTCAGACCATCCGCGAAGCCACTGCAGTGGAAGAGGATCGTCTGAAGGAGATTCGTGAATATCTTGACGCCAACTACGACCTTCCCATCGAGGAAAAACAGGAGCTCTACAAAGAGGTCGAGAAGCTTGAGGACAAGGTCTATAAGACCACACAGGATGTTTTGGAACAGATTCTGCCGGAAGCTTTCTCCGTGATGAAGGAGACGGCGCGCCGCTTCAAGGACAACGAGGTTCTGGAGGTGACGGCCACCGATATGGACCGCGATTTGGCGGCCACGCACGACGGTATCGAGATTGACGGCGACAAGTGTTATTATCGCAACACCTGGTCCGCAGGCGGCAATATGATCACTTGGGACATGTGCCACTACGATGTGCAGCTCATCGGCGGCATGGTGCTGCACGCCGGCAAGATCGCCGAGATGGCCACGGGTGAGGGTAAGACCCTTGTGGCTACCCTGCCTGTCTATCTCAACGCCCTCCCCGGCAAAGGCGTCCACGTGGTCACCGTCAACGACTATCTGGCCAAGCGTGACTCCGAGTGGATGGGCCGCCTCTATGAGTTCTTGGGTCTCTCCGTGGATTGCATCGACAAGCACGAGCCCAACTCCGACGAGCGCCGCCGCGCCTACAACGCCGACATCACCTACGGCACCAACAACGAGTTCGGCTTCGACTACTTGCGTGACAATATGGCCCGCAACATCGGTGAGCTGGTGCAACGCCCCCACAACTATGCCATTGTTGACGAGGTGGACTCCGTGCTCATCGACGATGCCCGTACCCCGTTGATCATCTCCGGTCCCACGCCCAAAGGCGACCAGCAGGACTTCGACAAGTACAAGCCCATCGTGCAGCGCCTGTACGAGGCACAGCGTGTCTATGTGGCCGAGATATTGACCAAGGCCAAGAGAATGCTGGCCGAGAACCCCGACCCGAAGCCGCAAGACGAGAGTGCGATGTTGCTGTTGCGCGCCCACCGCGGACTGCCCAAGAACACCGCTCTCATCAAGTTCCTCAGCGAACCGGGCATGAAACAGGTGCTTCAGCGCACCGAGGCCTTCTTCATGCAAGACCAGAACCGCAACATGCCCCTCATCGATGACGAACTCTACTTTGTCATTGAGGAAAAACAGAATACCGTCGATATCATGGAAAAGGGTATCGATATCATCAGCAAGGACACGAACGAGCAGAAGATGTTCATCATGCCCGATGTGGGTGCGGAGATTGCCGAACTGGAGAAACAGAACCTTGACCCACAGGAGAAGGCCAAGCGCAAGGAGGAGATCTACGCCAACTTCGCCAGTGCCTCCGACCGTATCCACACCGTACACCAGCTGCTCAAGGCTTACACGATGTTCGCCAAGGATGTGGAGTATGTCATCATCGACAACAAAGTAAAGATTGTGGATGAGCAAACTGGCCGTATTATGGAGGGCCGCCGCTATTCCGACGGTTTGCACCAGGCCATCGAGGCCAAGGAAAACGTCAAGGTGGAGGCCGCCACACAAACCTACGCCACCATCACCTTGCAGAACTACTTCCGCATGTACAAAAAACTGGCCGGCATGACCGGTACCGCAGAGACGGAATCCGGCGAGTTCTGGAACATCTACAAGCTCGATGTAGTGGTCATCCCCACCAACAAGCCCGTCATCCGTATCGATGCCGAAGACCTTGTCTATAAGACCAAGCGCGAGAAATACGCCGCCGTGGTCAACGAGATCATCCGCCTCCATGAGGAGGGTCGCCCTGTGTTGGTCGGCACCACCTCTGTGGAAACTTCCGAATTGTTGTCGCGCATCCTTTCCGCGCGCCGCATCCAGCACAACGTGTTGAACGCCAAGCTGCACAAGAAGGAGGCTGACATTGTGGCAGAGGCCGGCCGCGAGGGCACGGTCACCATCGCCACCAACATGGCAGGCCGTGGTACCGATATCAAGCTCACCCCCGTGGTGAGAGAGAAGGGCGGTTTGGCCATCATCGGCACGGAGCGTCACGACTCCCGCCGCGTCGACCGCCAGCTGCGCGGCCGTTCCGGCCGTCAGGGCGACCCCGGCAGCTCCCAGTTCTTCGTCTCCCTCGAAGACGACCTCATGCGTCTGTTCGGCTCCGACCGTATCGCCAAAGTGATGGACCAGTTAGGCCACCAAGACGGCGATGTCATCCAGCACAGCATGATTTCCAAGTCTATCGAGCGCGCCCAGAAAAAGGTGGAGGAGAACAACTTCGGCATCCGTAAACGTTTGCTTGAATACGATGACGTGATGAACAAACAGCGTTCCACCATCTACCGCAAGCGCCGCAACGCCCTGTTTGGCGACCGCCTTGCCATCGATATCGCCCAAATGTTTGAGGACGTGGTTGAAACCACGGTTACCGACTATTGGGAATCCAAGGATTTTGAGGGATTCAACATCACTATGATCAAGACCTTCGGCATTGAGTCGCCCTTTGAGGAGGGATACTTCCTGCAAGAGCGTCCCAACAAACTCATCGAGAAGCTCAATCCCATTGTGTATGACCACTACAAGGCCAAACTGCAGCAACTTAGCGAACAAGCCTACCCGGTCATGGAACGTGTCTTCCTGGAACATGGCGACCGTTTCCAAAATATAGCCATTCCGTTCACCGACGGCAACAAGAATATCAATGTGGTGGCCCCGTTACGCAAGTGTTACGAGACCAAGGGCCGTGAGGTGGGTCTCTCATTCGAGAAGAGCATCACCCTCGCCGTCATCGACAATGCTTGGAAGGAACATCTCCGTGCCATGGATGACCTGAAGGAGAGCGTGCAGAACGCCTCTTACGAGCAGAAAGACCCGCTGTTGATTTACAAGTTGGAGTCCTTCAATCTGTTCGACCAGTTGTTAGTGCGCATCAGCCAGGAGATTGTCTCTTTCCTGAACAAAGGCCGCATTCCGGTGGCCGAGGAACCGCAGCGCCAGGTGCGCGAAGCCCAGTTGCCGCAATCCGATGCCAAGAAGCTGACCACAGGCCGTCAGGAGGTAGCCGGCGGCGGTCGTCAAGTGACGCAGGGAGGCAAGGGAAGCCAGCCCATCCGCGTGGAGAAAAAAGTAGGACGCAACGATCCCTGTCCGTGCGGCAGCGGCAAGAAATACAAAAACTGCCACGGCGCTGTGGCAACGGCTTAGTCTGTTCCCCGCAGAACTCGCGGATTTTCGCAATTCCTTTTTCTGCGCCAATCTGCGAAATCTGCGGGGAAAATTGTATGTGCAAACACACACGATTCGCGGAGATCACTCGTACCTTAACGCACTTATCGGATCCATGTTCGCGGCCTTCTTGGCTGGGTACCAGCCGAAGAAGATGCCGGTTATGGCGCAGACCAAGAACGATCCCAGAATGGCCATCTCGCTCACCACGTATGGCATGTGCATCAACTTGGATGCCACATACGCGATAATCAGCCCAAAAATGATGCCGATGATGCCTCCAATAAGACTTAAAATCACACTTTCGCACAGGAACTGCAGCATGATGTCGCGGTTATGCGCGCCGATGGCCATGCGCAGTCCGATCTCTTTGGTGCGCTCCGTCACCGTGACGTACATGATGTTCATGATGCCGATACCGCCCACTACCAACGAAATGGAAGCGATGGCGGCCAGCAGCGTGGTCATCAGACTGGTAACGGAACTGATGGTGGAAACCAGCTCCTCCTGCGTGCGGATGTCAAAGTCGTCGGTAGCACCGCTTTTGATGCCGTGGTTGCTGCGCAAAATGTAGGTGATTTCCGTGGCGGCCAGCTCCGACTCATCCTCAGAGGTGGCCGAGGCAAACAACATGTTGAAATAGTTGATGCCCAGAAAACGCTTCTGGATGGTGGTATAGGGCGCCAACACAATATCGTCCTGGTCCTCACCCATTCCGTTCTGGCCCTTCGAGTCCAAAACCCCTATCACGGTCATCGGTATTGACCCGAAACGGATGGACTTGCCTATCGGGTTCTCACCGTTGGTGAACAACTCCTTCACCACCGTCTGCCCAATGACACATACCTTGTTGTAGCGTTTCACATCCTCTTCCGTAAACATCACCCCGTCGGCCAACTCGTATTTCCGGATTTCAAGGTAAGCGTCCGATACGCCATTGACGGAACAGCTGTGGTTGTTGTTGCCGTAAATCAGCTGTTTGGCGCTGCTCACCATAGGTGACACGGCGGCTACATAACGGGTGTTCTTTTGTATAGACAACAAATCCTTGTCATCCAAAGACTTGGAAGATGACATTCCCATATCCACACCGCCACGATGCTGACGGGCGGGCATGATCATGATCATGTTGGAGCCCATGGTGGAGAGTTCCGACTTGACACTCTGTGTGGAGGCCTGCCCGATGCTGACCATAGCAATGACCGATGCGATGCCGATCACGATGCCCAGCATGGTGAGGGCGGTGCGCATTTTATTGCGGAACAGCGAGCTGATGGCTATTTTGATAAGGTTTCCGATATTCATGGCTTAATCTTCTTTTTGGAGGTTGATGGCGGCCAACGCTTCGGCGGCCGACTGCGTGTTGATGGGCGCATCCTCGATGATCTGTCCGTCGCGGAGCTTGATCTTGCGGGTAGTAAACGTCGCAATGTCAGGTTCGTGCGTCACAAAGGCAATGGTCTTGCCCTGCTCGTGGAGGTCCTGAAACAGGCTCATGATCTCGTAGGAGGTGCGGGTGTCGAGGTTGCCGGTGGCTTCGTCGGCCAGCAGGATAACGGGATCGTTGACCAGTGCGCGGGCGATGGCCACACGCTGCTGCTGACCGCCGGAGAGCTGGTTGGGCTTATGCTCCATACGCTTCTCCAGACCCACCAGCTTGAGGGCCGCCTCCGCGCGCTCCCTGCGCTCTTTGGCCGGCACAGTGTTGTTGTAGAACAGCGGCAATTCCACATTTTCCAAGGCTGTGGTGCGCGCCAGCAGGTTGTAGTTTTGGAACACAAAGCCGATTTTGCGGTTGCGCAGGGTGGAAAGTTCGTTTTTGCTCAAGTTCCGGATGGAAACGCCATCAATGATATAGTCGCCGGCAGAGGGCGTGTCCAAACAGCCCAAAATGTTCAGCAGCGTGGACTTCCCCGAACCGCTGGTGCCCATAATGCTGACAAACTCCCCCTCCTTGATGGAGAAGGAGACTCCACGCAAGGCATGCACATCCTCGCTCCCCACCCGGAACACACGCTCCAGATTTTCCACTTTTAAAATGTCTTTTTCCATAACTATCTGGTCTTGCGCTCGGGCCGCCCGGGCATAAACGGATTTGAACTTCCACTCTTGCCGTCCTTGTTTCCATTCGGCATCCCTCCCATCGCTTCGTTGACACCCATCAGCACTTCCTCACCCTCTTGCAAGCCTTCGGAAATCAATGTTTTAACACCATTGTTCAATCCAACGGTAACTCGAACCTGCTCATATTTGTTCTCCCCCTTTTTTACCCAGATGGTCTTCTTGGTGATGTCCTTCAGTCCTTGGGTCAGCTCTTCCTGATTCTTGTACAAAGACAGGAAGGTATAGCCTTTTTTTTCAAACTGTTTCATCACATCCTGATCCAAAGAGGTGTAAAGGGCGGTCATCGGGATGCATACGCCTGTCTCCTTTTTGGTGACGATGGTCACGTTGGCGGTCATGCCGGGAAACAATTTTGTCTCAGGGTTAGGCGCATTGATGATGACGGTGTAGGTCACCACATTGGAAGTTACAGTGGGATTGATGCGAACCTCCTTGACTGTGCCGGTGAACACGTCGTCGGGGAAGGCGTCCACCGTGAACGTCACGGGCTGGCCAGCCTTCACCTCACCGATGTCGGCCTCATCCACCTTCGCCTGCACCTGCATCTGCGTCAGGTCGTTGGCGATGGTGAACAGCGTGGGGGTGCTGAACGAGGAGGCAACAGTCTGGCCCTCCTCCACGGCTTTGTCCATGATCACGCCGTCAATGGGCGAATAGATGGTGGCGTAGGAGAGGTTCGTCTGCGCGCGCGACAAGTCAGACTGTGCCGTCTTGAGCTGGTTTTTGGCCAGGTTCAGGGAGTTGACCGCCGACTCGTATGCTTCCTGCGTGGCGGCCTTGTTGTCGTACAACGCCTTCACGCGGTCGAACTGCTGCTGCGCCAACGTCAGATTGCTCTGGGCGTTCGACACGCTGGTCTTCGCCTGCGTGAGCTGCTCGTTGAGGTTGGAACGGTCCAACTCGGCCAGCAGCTGGCCCTTTTTCACTACGGAGTTGAAATCCACATAGATGCGCTCCACAATGCCGGACACCTGCGTGCCCACATCCACCTTGTAAACGGGTTGGAGCTCGCCCGTGGCCGTCACGGTAACCTCTATGCTGTCTATCGTACTTCTTACCGTGTTGATCTGCATTTCGACATGTTTGCCTTTCTTGAGAACAAAAAACAATATCAACGCGAGCAACACAACCGCCGCGATGATCATAATCCATTTTGCTTTTTTAGATAACTTAGACATATAATAAAATGTTTTCTATACTCTTAATTTCTTAGTTTCTTAATTTCTTAATTACTAAAACTTCACTGGCAATCCCATCATCACATCCAAGATTTTCCGTTCCAGCACAAAGGAATATTTGGTTTGCATGTATTTGTTGAGCTGGTTCAGATAGTTGGTTTGCTGCTGGATGAGATCCACCGCCGTGACGGACCCGTACTTGAACTTGAAACTGTAGGCGTTGTAGTTGGCCTCGTAGGCATCCTTCTGCGCCTCGGCCACGAGATAATTGTTCTGGGCCGAAAGAACATCGAGATAATACTGCTGCAACTCGCGGCCGATTTGGTATTCCGTCTCTTTTTGGCTCAATTCGGCCTGCTGCACACGCAGTTGCGCCTGCTGCACGTTGTGGCGCACCATGCTTCGCTGGTAAATGGGGATGCTCAGATTCAAGCCTATGTTTTCGCCAAGGCCATGCCATAACTGTGTGCCCCAACCTAAATTGTCTGCCAAGTTGCTGCTGTTGTAACCTGTGCTGATGCCAGCATTGAGCGACAGACTTGGATAGAAGTTGGATTTCTGGATTTTGACGTCGTACTGTGCATCCGTGATGGCGTTTTCCTTGATCTTCAGTTCCGGAAGATAACTCTTCGCACGGGTCATCAGCTCCTGCAATGTCGGAATCTCCAGACTTTTGAAGAGGGTGGCACTGTCAGGACGCACAATCTGGATTTCCGCAGCGGGGTCGATGGCTAACAGGTTCTTGAGCGTCAAATAGTTGTTCTGGATGTTGATTTTGGTGTTTTCAATATTATAGAGGTCGGAGGTGTATTGGGCCTGAAGCATCTTGTATTCGCTCTCTAAAATCTTGCCCACTCTAAACTGCTGCTCCCCCTGCTCCATTTGTTCCTGACTGCTTGTCAGCACCTTTTGCTGATATTCAAGCATGTCTTCGTTCATCATGATGTTCAAAAAAGCCTGAATAAGGGATATTTTGATGCTGTTTTTGTTCTGCTCCAGCTGCAACTGCGACTGCTCTACCTGCAATTTGCTCTGTTGGATGGAATTATAATTGCTGAGACCGTTGAAAAGCGTCATGCCGGCACTGATGCCGTAGTTGCCGTTCCAGCCTACCGATTTTTGATAATGATTGGTTCCAAGCCCTTGGGAAACCGAGGCTGATACGGAGGGTGCGATGTTCTCCTTGGCCTGCTTGAGCGAAATTTCGGAAGAGTTGACGTTCAATCCCGCACTTTGCAATGAGTAATTATGCTCTTCGGCATAGCGGATACACTCTTCAAGGGAAAGGGTTTGGGGAACGGACGTATTTTGGGATTGTGCAACTATTTGAGATACAATAAGTAAAAGTGTAAGAACTATAATCAGTGTCTTTTTCATAGAAAGAAAATTAAGAATTAAACGACTATTATTTCATATAAAGGTTTAAATTCCGCTGTTTATTTCATACGATAGACGCCATGGTTTTTATCCTATTCCCCGAACACTAAAATTTGCTATTTTTGCCGCCTAATTTTTAACAATGAAAAAAAATCACATCTATCTCATCAGCATAGCCATACTGTTGGTTATTAGTTTGATACTCATCCTTTTCAAGACGGGTACTCTGCATGGGCGTAACAGTTCGCCCAAGTCCGACCTCTTTGCTGTGAAAGACACGGCCAGCATCACTAAGATTTTCATCGCAGACATGAACGGTGAATACGCACTGTTAACCCGGAAAGACAATGTGTGGTACGTCCAGGACTCCATACCCGCCATGCCAATCAGGGTCTCGGAGTTGCTGTCCACCATCAGAAATGTCGCTTTGCAACAGACTGTGGCCAAAACTGCCCAGTCGAACATCAATAAAATGATGTCCGTCAACGCGGTAAAAGTGGAGATTTACCAAACGGCCCCCAAGTTTTCCCTCTTCGGGCGCGGCTTTTTCAACAAGGAACGTTTGGTGAAAACGTACTATATGGGACCGGCCACCATGGACAACATGGCCAACTTCGCCATCTTGGATGGTTTCGACGAACCCTGCATCGTACATATCCCTGGTTTCAAGGGATTCCTCACCCCTTCTTACTCCTTTAAGCCCGTGGATTGGTACAATTGCGACCTTTTCTCCACCAAAATCACACGCATCAAGATTTTGCAGGTGCAAGATTTTGAAACTCCCGAAAATTCCTTTTCGGTGGAAAAGGCCGGTTCACGCTTCTTCACACTGTATGATGCACAACATCAAATTGTTGCCGACTACGATACGGTCAAGCTGCTCGACATGCTGGCGGAATATCGCGACAAGAACTATGAACTCTTCATCCCCGACATGCCCAAGGAACGCAAGGACTCTATCCTCCGTTTTAACCACTTCAAGACCATTACGCTCGAAGATGTGGACGGGAACAAAACCACTTTGGACATGTACCGCAAACTTACACCGGATGCCTTTTACTTGGATGCCATCCTCGGAAGGGAAGACGAGGTGGATGACGGACCGTACAACCGTGACAAATTCTATGCGGTGTTGAATGGAAACGACAAGAATCTTGTGCAATGCCAGTACTTCCATTTCGACCGTCAGTTGCAGCCGCTGTCTTATTTCCTGAAACATTAATAATCTCTGTCTCATGGAGGATATCGAGCGTCACATTCCCTATATGCAGAGATGCCTGCAATTGGCCCGGTTGGGTTTGGGCAGTGTGCAGCCCAATCCGATGGTGGGTGCGGTGATTGTGCATGACGGGTTGATTGTCGGCGAGGGTTACCACCACCGCTATGGAGAGGCTCATGCAGAGGTGAATGCCTTGGCCTCGGTTGAGGACAAATCACTGTTGGCGGACTGCACCTTGTACGTCAATTTAGAGCCATGTTCACATTTCGGGAAAACGCCTCCCTGCGCAGATGCCATTATCCGCCATGGCATTCCCCGTGTTGTCGTGGGTACCATGGACTGTCATGACAAGGTCAACGGCGCAGGCATTGCCAAGCTGCGTGCCGCCGGTGTCAACGTCACCGTGGGGGTGTGCGAGGCCGAATGTGAAGAGCTGAATCGCCGCTTTTTCACGTTCCATCGCCATCAGCGGCCGTACGTCATCCTCAAGTGGGCGCAAACTGCCGACGGTTTTATGGACGTGGACCGCTCCGACGGGCAACCCCACGACTATTGGATTACAAATCCCGCACTGAGGGTGCTGGTACACAAGTGGCGCAGCGAGGAAGACGCTATCTTGGTAGGCTACAACACGATGCGCAACGACCGTCCGCAACTGACCACACGGCTCTATCCGGGCAAGGATCCCAAGCGTTTTGTGATGCAGCGTGGCCATGAGGTTGACGCCCCTCTGCCGTGTAGTGCCGTCTCCATGGACGTGAAAGAGTGCTTGCAGCAGCTTTACGAGCAGCGCATCCAGTCGGTCATCGTGGAGGGCGGACGCAAGACCCTCGACCGCTTCATTGCCTCCGGCTTGTGGGACGAGGCTCGCGTGCTCGTTGGCGATGTGACCTGGGGCAAGGGCCTTCCAGCGCCAGCCTTGCCGGGCACGCCGCAGCGGGAGGAACGCATGGATAATAATACAATTTGGTATGTTCGAAGACACCTATAAGACGATTGCCGCGCCTGCCACGGGCGTCTATAGCGAAAAAAGAAGCAAGTTTTTCGCCTACGCCTATCCTGTGAAAACGGAGGAGGAGGTGAAGAAGCATCTTGCGGAGCTTCAGAAAAAGCATTACGATGCGCGGCACCACTGCTATGCCTACATTCTTGGTCCCCGCAAGGAGGCCTATCGTCTCAACGACAACGGTGAGCCGTCCGGCACGGCAGGCCGCCCTATTCACGGGCAGCTGCTCTCGAAGGACTTGACAGACACTCTGGTCGTGGTGGTGCGTTATTTTGGAGGTATCAAATTAGGTGTCAGTGGGTTGCAAAATGCCTACAAGGTTGCTGCCAAGGAAGCTCTCGATGCTGCGCAAATCGTGGAAAAGACCATCGAGGAGATGTACGATGTGGTTTTCGAATATTTGCAGATGAACGCCGTGATGCAGCTGATGAAGGACCCGAGTGTCACCATCCTCAGCCAGCAGAGCGACCTCAACTGCACCATTCGTTTCAGCGTGCGCTTGCGCGAGGCCGACCGCATCGTGGAGGCCTTGAAGAAGGTCGCCGGCAGCGTTAAGGCAGTGAATTAGAAATCAAACCCCGCCATCTCGCCGCGCGGGTGTATGATGGTGTATTTGGTGAAGCGGTCGTCGGCGGTAAAGCCGTCACCGTAGTTGACGGAGCCGTCGGCCTTAATCTGTTTCACCAACACGTCGGAACGGACAGTGCGGGAGAGCTGGTTCCACTGTATCTCTTCGGTCTTCAGGGTGTCGCCCTTGACAAGATCGACAATCACCACATTCTTGGAAGCCGTGTATTGTGTGTTGTTAATCTCGATGGCGTAATCGGCCGTCAGCATGGCTTGTCGCTGGCCGTACTCGTTATAGGAAACCACCTTGATGCCTTTGGGAAAGTCGGCGTAGGTGGTGTCGCCATAGTAGCGGTTCAGCAACGGCGTCTCAAGGATGAAGCTGACCATGCCGGAGTCGCTCATGGTGAGGACCATGTTTTCCGCCGACTCGTCAGGGAATTTGCCCTCGTATTCGTAGAGCACAGAGCTTTTGTTCTCCTTGTGGCAGGCAATAAAAAACATCATAAGGCACAAGGCCATTATGATGTTTAGGGTGATATGTCTTGCAGTGTTGTCCATCAGGTCTTATCTGACGGTCGTGCTCTCTTGGATCCAGCAGCCCACGCGATAGGGGTCGCCAGCCTTAAGGCCACGCTTGAAGAGTTCTTCCTTGGGCGGGAATCTCAGCTTGCCGCGCTTTACGGCAGCATCATCGGAGCAGGAAGGATCCACAGCTGCAGCCTTGGCGTACTTGTCGGCGGCAGCCCATGCGCATGCCAGCGGCAGGTCTTCACCGGAGCATCTGCCACCGGAAGTGGCGTAAAGGTCACCGATAAGGAGGTAAGCCTTGCCCATGTTCGGCTGGGCCTTGAGGGCGGCGAGGGCAGCGTTACGGGCTTCGGAGTAGGCACTCTTGGTCTGGTAAGCCAAAGCTAACATGTAGTTGGCATCTGCTCTCTGCTCGTTGGTCTCACTCAGTCTGACAGCCTCCTGCAGGTAGGTGATGGCGGCATCCAGTTCGGAGCTTTCCTTGGTGGTGACATAGCTCTTCAGTGAAAGGTTACCCATCCAGTAAGCGGAGTTACGGTTCGGGTTGGCCTTGTGCAGCACTTCCAATGCTTCCTTGAAGACAGGGCTGCCCAAGCAGCCGCCCTTTGACATGGTCATGACCATCTTGTTGATGGCGGAAAGATCCTCCTTGCTGGCGGCGAGTTTCTTGGAATAAACCTCTTCCAACATTTCGCAGGTGGCATACGGGGTCACCTCTTTTTCGATCTTGGCGAGGGTTCTGCGATAGTTCAGGACCAGCTTCATCTGGCGGGCGGTGTCGGCGATGAGCACCTTGCCTTGCGGGTGATTGTATATGCTGGATGAATCGGCACCAAGTTCGGCCTTCAAAGCATCAAGCTTCTCTGTTTGCTTCTCGTATTGCACCAGGGCATTGTTGATGGACATGTCCAGATAGTCGGTGGCACGTCCGTAAGCATCAATGACGTAGGTGGTGTCCTTCTTGGCCTTGGTGATAACCTGGGCCACCGTGAAGTACTTGTCCCAAATGGCGGGCTGTGTGTTCTGCTTCTCCATTTCCACGGATTGTACAAACCAGTCGTGGATCTGCTCCCACTGCTCGATGGGCGCATTTTTGCCTCTGTACATCAAGGTGTTGTAAGCCTTGAAACCGAGACAGTAACCCTTGGAGAATTTTTCAGGGAAGTAGTTGTTACGAACCTCATAAGAGTAGATCAGTGTGTCGATGAGGCGTTCTCTTCTCACAGAATCCTTCTCCTCCTTGATGAGGCTTTGCAGGAGGTTCTGGGAGTTGGTGAAAATTCCATCCCATGCGCAAGGACTGTTGTTGACAATGTATCTCCATGATTCGTAAGCATCGTGGTAATTCTTGGCCTTGTACGCCATGTTAAAGGCGGTGATCTGTTCAAGGCTTTTCAAGGAGTCTTCAGGTGTTGCCCCATACTTGTAAGGGCATTGTGCAAAAAGGGAGCCGCCGAAGACAAGCAGCATCATAGCAACAATCAGTTTTTTCATCTTTTTGTTATTTATGTTGGTTTTTACTCGATTTTCATTCGTTGATACCATTTTTCCTGTAGGGTAAAGCTGAGTGTGAAGCGGAAGAAGTTTTGTTGTATGAGATCGTTTGCAGTAGTTCCAAGTTTTCCATATTCGAAGAGGACGTTGATACTTGAGTGTGTGTTGAACGTGGTTAGCGGAATACCAACGCCCAAAGAGACTCCAAATTCGGAAACAGGTTTATTGTGGAGCATAATTTCTCCTGTGGAAAAACGGGTTCCGACGCGCAAGGCGATGCGTTTTAGGAACTTGGGAGAAAGCGGGTCGGGGACATATTGCATGCCGAGGCTTCCGGAGATGGCATTTTTGAGGGAATCTCCATGTCCCATGAATCTGAATTTGTCCCAATTCTGCCACGTCACGTCGGCGGCCACGGTGAACTTGTCCTTGAAGGAATAGCTTATTCCCCCGCCGACAGATTGCGGGATGTAAAGGGAACCGCGAATGTCCTCTTGGTTGAAATAGGCCGTGTCGTATGTGGTCACGGCGTTATAGCTTCCTTCAAAGTAGTTGATGAGCATCTTTTCCTTGGCCCAGATATGGACGGTGTTGCCATATACCACACCTAATCCGATGGTGTGGTTCTCTTTCACCTTGAAAAGATACTGTATGCCGCCGGTGAGATGGATGCCGTCCAGGTGATAGGCATCCGAAATGTTGGTGTTATAGAAATAACTGCCTTCAAATTCGGTGCGGCGGTAATGGTAGAATGAGCCGAACATATAGGAGGCGTTGAGGCCGATGGAGAGACCTTTGCACAACCTGAAGGCATTGCCCCAGTAGAGTTGGTTGAGGCCGCCCTTGCCGGAGTATTCGTAGTTCACTTTGCCGATATTGTCGATTTCGCGGCCATCGATCATGTCATAGCCCATCGAACTGTAGGGCACAATGCCGACGGAGGTGCGCCAATGGCGGGTGATAGGCAGGCCGATAGCTAAGTAGTCGGGGCGGGCATACGTGTTTTTCTGAACAGCGTTTTCTGTTGACAGGATGGCGGTATAAATGGAAGCTGCGGCATCCGCCACAAAGGAGAGTGAATCGAAGGCCGCATACGAGGCGGGGTTCCGGAAGTTGACGTAATAGGGGCTCTGCATGGCGTAGGATGTGCCGCCCATACCGTTCAGGATGCCGTTCGAACCCTTGTTGACCAGACCGACCCCGATTTTGGAATAGGGCACGCTGATAACGTTCTGCGCCATTGCGGGAATGGTGAGAACAAGGGCTAAAAGTCCGAACAACAACCGTACATTATGTCTTTTAAACATTGAGTTTCAATATTTCATACAATCCGGACAGCACCAGATTCGGGGCGGCAAATATACTATTTTTTAGCGAATGGGCCAAGAGGGGTGAATCGCCGCCTGTCAGAACGGCTTTTACGTCTGAAAATTGTGTTTGATACTGAGAAATAAGACCGTCTATTTCATACGTCAGGCCGTTTGTCACGCCGGAGAGGATGGACTTTTCGGTCGAGTCACCTACGAGATAGTCGATGGGCTTGGCTTCGAGCAGGGGCAGCCGTGCCGTGAAATGGTTGAGAGCCCGCAAGCGCATCCGCAGGCCGGGAGCGATGCTGCCGCCGAGGTAGTCGCCGTCTGCTGTCACGAAGTCGGCGACCAAGCAGCTGCCCACTTGTATGGCGAGCACGTTGCAGTCGGGGAACAGGGCGTGTGCCCCCACGGCACTGGCAATGCGGTCGGTGCCCAATGTGTGCGGGGTGGCATACTTCAAACGCACAGGCAGGCGCAATTGCGGCGAGAAGGTGAGCGTGCGGGTCCGTGTTTGGAGAAAATCCACTATGGCTGTCGGGGCCTCCCCCACGGAAGAGACAATGGCCGCCGTCAGGACATGGCCAACCAGAAAATCGCCGATGTCGTCGCAAGAGAAAGAAGATTTGCGCATCCAAGCCTTTTCCGCTCCTTTTTCATTGAAAAGCGCCGCTTTTTGGGCCGTGTTTCCGATGTCTATGACTAAATATGTCTGTTCTTTCATGTCAGCAATATCTTAAGTCCAATACCGATCAGCACCAAGCCGCCGACAATCTCTGCGATGTTGGCCTTGATGCGGGTGCTCCAGCGACTCGTGAGCCCATAGCCTAACAATGACATCAGGAAGGAGACCACTCCGATGTTGAGAATGGCCCAGCCGATGCGGACATTTTGCATCATGGCGAATCCAAAGCCCACGGCCAATGCATCGATGCTTGTGGCAACGGAGAGTGCGAGCACTGTGTGCACCTTTGTGATGTCGAAGCGGTCCTCCTCGCGGTTGCGGATGCCTTCCACCAACATCTTGCCCCCGATGAAGAGCAAAATCAAAAACGCAATCCACGGGGCCACACGGCTGAGGTGTGTGACCACGGCTTCTCCGCAAAACCAGCCGATCAGCGGCATCATGGCTTGAAAAAAGCCAAAAAAGAATGCGAAAAGCAGTACCTGGCCTTTTCTCAGCTTGGGTTGGAACACGCCTGCCGCGCAACTTACGGCAAAACAGTCCATGGCTAAACTGAGGGAAAGGAGAAGGAGGTCGAGGTACGACATGGGATTAATTATACGCTTGGATTTGGAGCGGCAAAAATACACAAAATCAAAATAGCGTTGGCTCCCAATTTTTAAGCCCATTTTCCTTGGGTGCGATGTGGGCTTCCATGTTGAGATATTTCACTTTCCGCACAATACCCCAGTGATAGCCGCCCAGTTTGCCGTTGGTACACACGACGCGGTGACAGGGCACGATGTACATCACGGGGTTGGCGCTCACGGCTTGTCCGACAGGTCGTGCCGCCTTCGGGCGATGGATTCTCTTGGCAATGTTGAGGTAGGTGGTCACCTTGCCGGCGGGAATCTGCAGCAGGTCGCGCCACACGTCGAGTTGGAAGGGGGTTCCGTAGAGATGCAGGCATAGGTCGCGGACCTTGTCACAGCGTTGCTTGAGAAGCCAGGCGGCCTTTTTGTGCAGCTCCACGCTTCTGTGCCGAAGACGGGCGTGTGGGAAATGGCTCTTGAGGGTCTCTTCGGGAAGCCATTTGCGGGCTGCGGGCATCAGGAAGCAGATCCCTTTGGGCGTGGATGCCACCAGCACGCGTCCTCCCGGTACCGTTTGGAAACTGTAATGGATGACAAGTGGTTTCTTTTTGCCCAGGAACTCCTCCTGGGTCATGGGCTCCACCCAAATGCGACTTTGCATAAATCCGTTCATTGTCAAGCAATTTTGAAGCGGCAAATATACAAAAAATTGCAATTATCCGTTAGTGTTTGACAGTCGGAGATTCATCGTGAAAAAACTAACGGCGAGAGCCTGTTGATTAATTGCTAATTTTTGTATTTTTGTCACTCGTTTTTATAATATAGGAATCCTATGAGAAAATCATTCCAAAATCTGCTTTTAGTCATTGCAATACAAGTAGTTGCGTTTTTCTTCACCCCATTGTCCGCGCAAAAGCTCAAGACCGCCGACGTGCCAGCCGATGTTACCCAGACGCTCGAGTTTCAGTATCCCTACGTCAAAGTGGTGGGCTGGGCAAAGGATGGCAACAATTATGTGGCTTCTGTCAAGGACGAAGGCACTAACGGCAAGGTGGTTATTTCAGAGGAGGGCCAGTGGCTCTACACCCACTTCTTCATTCCCCGGAACGAGCTACCCCCCACCGTCACGGAGTATGTGAAGACGAACTACCCGGACTTCGTCGTTTCGGTTTCTTGTCTTCAGGAAAAAGAGGACGAGAAAGCCCAGTATTATCTTGAGGTGAAGCCCGATGCCGTGGGCGCAAAACCGTCGGTGTTGTTGTTCAGCACCATAGGCCGCAACGAGCTTTTGAGCCGCACCGATCCGGAAGATTTCCAGGATCCCTTGGCCGAAGCGGAGAAACCGGCTGCCCGGACACCATCCCCGAAACCTGAAAAAGAGGTCGTTGAAAAGGAGCCTAAACCCGAGAAGCCCAAGAAGGAAAAACCTGTGGAGGTTGTCTCCGACGAGTTTGGCAATGAGGCCATCGCCGCGAGCGAGGTGCCCGAAATCGTTGTGAAGTCTTTGACCAAGAAAGTGCTTCATCCCGAAGAACTCAACTGGTTTTTGACGGACAGCGGTTATGTGGCCAAATGTATCTATTCCGGCAAAAAAACGGCCGTCTATATCAAGCCTGACGGATTTTGGAACAAGACTTTAACGGTGTTGCCGGAGGAGGCTGTCACAGGACCCATGCTCAAGCACCTCAACGACTTCTACAAAGGGTTCAAGTTCAAGATGGCCATTCGTGAACAGCGTGCCGACAAGCAGGACAAGACGTTGGTTGACTTCTACGAGAAAGCCAACTTCAAGGCCAAACAGGTGACCACTGTCATCTTCGACAAGTCGGGCAAGTTGCTTCGGACCATTCATCCGGAAGACCAGATGGACGAGAACAATCCGCAGAGTTTAACCGAGGATGCCGCCCTTGACCTGTACAGCGTAAGGGTGAACGAGACAGCCGGGAATGATGACAACAAAAGCATTCCCGAACCGGTGAAGGCTGCCTTCAAGCTCAAATATCCGCGTGCCACCAACGTGGAGTGGAAAGAGGATGACGACATGAACTATCAGGCCATCTTTTTCAGTGCCAAAGGCAAGGAAGTATGTGTCTTCAACAGCTATGGTGAAATCGTGGAAACCATGCTCATGGGCAAGTTGGAGAATCTCTCCTCTACAATCCAGGATTACATCAAGAAGAACTACAAAAACTACAAGGCCACGGAATTCTACACAGTGCGAAAGGTTGCCGAGCGGTTGAATTGCTACAAAGTTTTCATTACCAACAAGAAAACGAAAGAGGAAGATGTGCTGTGGTTCACCACGGCCGGACGTCCTCTCGAATAGGGGGGAGCGAAAAACCAAAGAAACCAAAAACCTATGCAATACACAGAAATAAAACTCACCATCACACCCGCCGACCCGTGGGTGGATGTTTTCACGTCAATGATGGCCGACCTCGGATGCGACAGTTTCATGGAGGGCGAGCAGGAAGGAGAGCTTCTTTGTTATATGCCCACCAAGGACTACAGCGAGGAGGCGCTTCGGGAGGTGGTTGAAAACCACGGTTATCCCGACGTGCAGGTTACCTGGTCCGCACAGGAGATGCCTGATCGTGACTGGAACCAAGAGTGGGAATCCAACTACACGCCCGTGGTCATTGACGGTCGTTGCTATGTGCGCGCTCCGTTCCACCCGGAACGCCCTGGCATGGAATATGACATTGTCATCGAACCCAAGATGTCGTTCGGCACTGCCAAACATGCCACGACGTATCAAATGGCCGAATATGTGATGGAGACGAATTTGCTGAACAAGTCGGTGCTGGACATGGGGTCCGGCACGGGTGTGCTGGCAATCTTGGCGCATATATGCGGTGCCCGCCCCGTCACCGCCATTGACAATGACGAGTGGGCTTACCGCAACTGCCTCGAAAACATCGCCCGCAATCACTGCGAGGATATTGAGGTCAAGTTGGGCGATGCCACCTTGCTTGGAGACCAGATGTACGATGTCATTCTCGCCAACATCAACCGCAACATCCTCATGAACGACATTCCGGTTTATGCAAAATGCCTCAAAGAGGGCGGGCTGCTGTTCATCAGCGGATTCTACAACGGACGGGATCTTGAGATCCTGCGCCGCTGCTGTTTGGAATGTGGAATACTGTACGACTCCCATCGGGTGATGGACAATTGGGCAGCCGCAAAATTCAGCAAAGTCTGACTATGAAAAAATACATTGTTTTCCCGATTTTGCTGTGCTTGACGCTGATGGTCAACGCACAGCGGTTCACTTCATTTTCTCGGGACCCGGCCTTGACTGTCGCCGAGATGAAGGAGTATTTGTCTTCGGTCAACAAGGACCGGCAGAAGGATGCCGACGCCCTCTTGAAAGAGTTTACGGAATATTGGACCACGGGCATCAATCCCGATGCGCAGGAGGCTTTTATCGAAGAGGCCAACAAGCTGCTGAAACGCAAATTCCGTCCTTTCCCGCAGTTGGAGTCATTCATTCATGCCTATATGGCTTTCACGGCCGGCGATTTTGCGGACGAGATCGGTGTCTGGAACCAGTTTGTCGAGTATCATGCCACTCACACGCAGACACAGTTTCCGAACAAAATGAAGTTGTACGAAGTTTTTTTCAAGAAAAACTATCTTAACGATGATGACAACGTGCGCTGGATTGCCATGGGGTATGCCGACAAGATGGGATTTGACCAGGAGCCCTATTTCGACTTTAAGGACATCAATTTGGTGGCTTCCTCCAAGAAGGACAGTTTTGAGGTGATGGATGTGAGCGGGCGTTATTTCCCGGCACGGCTGAAATTTGCCGCCAAGGGGGGCAAGGTGTTCTGGGACCGCGCCGGACTGGACCTGAGTGTGCGCGCCGAGCTCGGTAATTACGAAATAGACCTGCGCTACCCGCATGTGAGAGCCGAAAATGTCACATTCCACTATCCTGCACTTTTCAGCGGCCCAATCATTGGGCGGGTGGAGTACAAGGCTTCCTTGCCCACAACGGAGGAGAAGGCGGCCTACCCGCGATTTGTCAGCAACAGCCGTATGTTGGCGATTCCCAATCTCTACCCCGATGTGGACTATGTGGGTGGTTTTGAACTGCGCGGAGCCTCCATCTTCGGCTCCACGGAGGGCGACACGCTGGCTTCCATCACAATCCGCAATGAGGGCAAAATCATCATCCGGGCCCTTTCCCATAGCTTTCTCATCAAGCCCACCAACCTTCTTTCTGAGGATGCCAAGGTGAGCATCTACCTCGAAGAAGACTCTATTTACCATCCTGCTGCAAATTTCAAGTACGACAACGAGACCAAAGACCTCCTCATTTCCCGCCCCAAACAGGGTGTGGGCCGTTCCCCTTTCTTCGACTCCTATCACAAATTGGACATATATGTGGAATCCATGCAGTGGAACACCAACGACAAGCGCATCGAATTCCGCCCCATCGTGGGACAAACCGCTGAGCATTCCGCTTTTTTCGAGTCTTACAATTATTATGACGAGTCGGTGATGCACGAAATAGCGGGTTACAACAACGTGAATCCGCTATACACGCTCTGGCAGCTTTTCAACAGCGCCGGATACGAGCCCGTCACCATTGAGGATGTCATCTTGTGGTTCAATAAACCGCCCTTGGACATCAAGGCCATGATGGTGGACTTTGCCGCACGCGGCTTTATTGAATACGACATCAACAACAACCAACTGCACTACCGCAGTAAAATTTCCCGTTATCTCAACAATCAGGTCAAAAAGAAGGACTACGACTACATTCGTCTGGAATCCAAGAGCCATTATGCCTCGCTTGACATGCTGACCAATGACCTGCGCATCACGGGCTGTGAGTTTTTCGTGCTCAGCGACCCGCAGATTGTGAACGTCTATCCCATGAACGAGGTGGTGACAGTCAAGAAAAACCGCGACATGGTCTTTTCCGGACGTGTTATTGGCGGCTTGTTTGATTTTGTGACCCACAATTGCCGCTTTGAGTATGAACGTTTCCTGGTGGACATGAATGTCATTGACACGCTCATCATGTATGTTGAGGATAAAAATGGTCCGATGGACATGTATGGCGACTACAAGTTGCAGCGTGTGCGCAGCCAGATCGAGGAGCTCTCCGGCACGCTGTATATTGATGTGCCCGGCAACAAGAGCGGCATGGTGGACTATCCCGACTATCCCATCTTCGAGGCCCGAAAAGGCGGCAAAGTCTTCTACGACCAACCCTATGTGCTGAATGGTGTCTATGACCGCAACCGGTTCTTCTATGCCGTGGACCAATTCCGTATCGTCAATCTTGACAACTTTGAGATTGACTCCATGAAATTCACGGGCGCATTGGTCTCCGGCGGCATTTTTCCCGACATAGCGGAGCCTTTGCAGGTCCGTCCTGACTTCTCGTTAGGTATGCGACACAGGACCTCGGGCTTGCCCATGTATGAGGGCAAAGGAAACTATCAGGGTGTTATTGACCTCAGCAACATGGGACTTAGAGGCAAGGGCACGATTGACTATGTGACCTCCCACACGGTGTCCGACAGCTTGGTCTTCTACCTTGATTCCACCAATGGTTCCGCTGACCAGCATCGCGTGGACGAGCAGCTTGCCGGCACAGAATTTCCGCCTGCCGCTGTGGATGACGCCTATCTCCATTGGGAGCCTTATCAAGACCAGATGTTCATTCATTCCCGCAAAAATCCCATAGCCATCTTCGGGGAAACAGAGTTGGTGGGCAATTCCAAAATCACTCCGCATGGCATGTACGGCACGGGGGTCTTCAAGTTCAACCGCGCGGACATTACCTCCAAGCTCTTTGCCTTCAAACACCACGAGGTCAATGCTGACACGTCAGACTTGCGCATTTACGATATCAGCAACGGAAACGACAACATTGCTTTCACCACCGACAACTACAACTCGCATGTTGATTTCAAGACCCGAAAAGGCCATTTTGTGGCCAATGGCAAAGCCTCCGAGGTCTATTTTGTCAAAAATGAAATCAAGACCAACGCCCACGAGTTCTATTGGGATCCCATTGACTCCACCTTGCTGCGTTTCCAGTGGGATGATCCGCACAAGGATGTCGATATTGACAACACGCCCATTCGCGACTTGGTGGACATGGCCCCTGAGCCGGGCAATGAACTTTTCGCCGCCGACCCGTCTGTCGGCTACCGTTTCGGTGCCTTGAGCGCGGAGTTTGATTTTACCCAGAATGTCATCTATGCGCACGGCGTCCGCTATATCAATGTGGGTGATGCTGCCGTCACGCCCAAGCACGGTGATGTTGTCATTCGAAAGAAGGCGGCCATGGACCGATTGCAGCAGTCGCGCATCCTCGCCGGCCGCGAGAACAAGTACCATGAGCTTTACGACTGCAACACTCGCATCCAGACGGTCACCCGTTTTTATGCCAACGGCTTTTACGACTACATTGATGCCGAGCAACGGAAACAGACGCTCTATTTTGATACCATATATCATATAAAGGAGACTGTCGGCGACGCCAAGATTCCCTTGGAGAAGAATTTCCAATTCAGCGACCAGTTCGGATTCGACGGGCGTGCCGAGCTGCACAGCACCCAACCGTTCCTTTCCTATTTCGGCGGCGTCGAGATCCGTACGGGGTGCGACACCGTGCAACATGCACGCATGAAAATCCTGCAACAGGTCGATCCCAACAACATCATGTTACAGATACACGAGCGTACCAAGGACATGCAGGAGCTTCCTGTCAAAGTCTCCATCTCCTCCTCCAATGTCACAGGGCGCATCTATACGGCCTTCGGTCATGCCAAGCACCAACGTAATGACGCCGATTACATCACCGTCTATGGCTACATCACATACGACAAGGAGAGTCGCGAGTTCCGCGCCGCCTCCAAGGAAAAGCTGACCGACTCGACGGCCCGTGGCAACATCATCACCTTGCGCACCGACGACTGCGTCTCCATCGGCAAGGGTAAAATCGACATCGGTGCCAAGTTGGGACGTGTCGATTTCAACACGAATGGTACCATCATCAACTACATGTCTGCCGATTCTGCTGAAATGTTCGCCACCACTTCCATCAACTTCTTCTTCAACGACGACTGTATGCGCATGATGCACAAGGCGATGGAAAACAACATCGAGCTGGAGTTTGTGGATGTCTCCGGGGACGAGGCGTATGATGAGGCCTTGTACGACATTTTAGGCAAGACGGAATACGAGCGTTATGTGCGGAATGCCACCCTTGGAAGCAACCGCCGTCTCCCCGAAGCGCTTCAGGTGAAGTTCATGTTCTCCAACATTGACTTCGTATGGGATAAGGACCGCTCGACTTTCAAGTCGCAAACAACTCTGCCATTGATTATTTGCGGCGGGCGCACGCTCTACAAGATGGTGCCGGGACGTATTGTGGTGGAGAAACGCGGCTCACGTAACAAACTGTATGTCTATTTTGAGATGGGCAACGATTTTTATTATTTCCAGTTTGACAACAACGTGGTTTCCGCTTTCTCGTCAGACATGAACTTCAACAATGCCATCAAGAATACTAAACCGAAGAATCGTTCGTTAGCTCCTGACAATGCTGCCGGTCTTCCTTCGTTCTCCTACAAACTGGGCAACCGTGGTTGGAAAAACAAATTTGTGAAGAACTACTTCACCGATGTGGAGGAAGAGGAGGAAGAGGTGCAGGAACAACAGGATGAGGATTAATATCTTGAACTTTGAATTCTGAGCTTTTGATCGCCGGGCCTTGCGCCGCTGAAAGCGAGCGTCAACTGCTGGACACCGCCGCCCAGTTGCAGGAGGAGGTTCGTGCGCATGGCTGGCAGTTGGCATTATACCGGGCGGGTGTGTGGAAACCGCGCAGCAGGCCCGACAGCTTTGAGGGGATGGGCGAGGCGGCGCTTCCGTGGTTGGCTGAGGTGCAGCGTCAATTTGGTTTCCCTGTGTGTGTGGAGGTGATGACGCCTCACCAGGTGGAGTTGTGCCGGAAGCATGGCATCTCCGCATTCTGGGTCGGGGCCCGCACCGGCGTGAACCCCGCGACCGTGCAGGAAATCGCCAATGCAGTGAAAGGCGATCCGGTCACTGTTTTGGTGAAGAACCCGATGGTGCCCGACTTCAAGCTCTGGGCCGGCAACGTGGAGCGCTTTCTCCATGCCGGTGTGACGAAGGTGATGGCCGTACACCGTGGCTTTGCCGATAGCACGGAAAATGTGTATCGCAACGCCCCCCGCTGGGAAATCCCGATTGAACTCAAGGTCCAGTTTCCCGATTTGCCGATTCTTTGCGATCCGTCGCACATCTGCGGACACACCCGCTGGATTGCGCAAATTGCCCAAGTAGCCCTTGCATACGGCTTCGACGGTCTGATGATGGAGTGCCATGCCCATCCCGAACAGGCCCTCAGCGATGCCGAACAGCAACTCACTCCGCGGCAGTGGGCCGAACTCGTTGAAACACTGAGTTTCAAGACCAATGTCCCCAACCGTGATCTTGTCAAGCAACGCGCCTTGCTCGAAAATGTCGATACCCAGCTCAGCGAGCTTTTGTCCATGCGCTTCCATATAGTCGATGAAATTGCTCGCATCAAGCGCGACAACAATCTGCCCGTGGTGCAACCCCAACAATGGGCGCAGGTTCGAAAACGTTATTTGAAAGCTGATCAAGATATTCAATACCAGGAGTTTATAGAACAATTTTTAGAAGTGCTCCATATCAATTCCATTAAAAGACAACAATAATCGCACTCGTAAGATATTATGGACGGAAAATTTCGTGAGATCATCACCCCTATCCTATACTTGTTGATTGCTTTCCTTGCAGGAGCATCTGTGGCTGTCAATTTTCTGCCATCCAAAAAGATAAGTCCTGCCAATCCGCAATTGTACAAACTCAATGAAGTGATGAACTATATTGACAAGTACTATGTGGATTCCGTCGATGTGGATTCTATCTACGACAATGCCATCAATGCCATCTTGCAAGGGCTTGACCCGCACTCTTCATATTCCACCCCAGCGCAGAACAAGGCCATGATGGAAGCGTTGGAAGGCTCTTTTGAAGGCATCGGCATACAGTTCAACATCATGAACGACACGGTGATGGTTATTTCCACAATCTCGGGAGGACCATCCGAGAAGGCGGGCGTGCGCGCCGGCGACCGTATCGTGACAGTGGATGGAAAGTCCTTTGTGGGCGCCTCCAACGAGAAGGTTTTCAAAGCGTTGAGGGGCAAGAAGGGCACGCATGTCAAGGTGGGTGTGCTGCGGCCGGGGTTCGATGAGGTTTATACTTACGACATCAAACGCGATGTGATTCCGACGTACACGGTGGATGTGGCCTATATGGTGGACAAGAAGACGGGCTACATCAAGCTCAACGAGTTTGGCAGCACCACGGCCGAGGAGTTCGCCAAGGCGCTTCAGAAGCTGAAAGGGCAGGGTATGCAGCAGTTGATCGTTGATTTGCGCGGCAACGCGGGCGGGTTCCTCGATGCCGCCATCAGTGTCTGCGACGAGTTGTTGGCCAACAAGCGGAAAATTGTCTCCGTGGAAGGGCTGAACGTCCGTCCGGAGGTCTATTTTGCAACCCGTAGGGGCAACTTCGAAACGGGTAAAGTGGCTATCCTCATCGATGATTTCAGCGCATCCGCCTCCGAAATCGTGGCGGGAGCGGTGCAGGACAATGACCGCGGCCACGTCATCGGACGCCGCTCTTTCGGGAAAGGCTTGGTGCAGCGGCAGTTCAACCTCAACGACGAGTCCACCATCCGTCTCACCACCGCGCGCTATCACACTCCCAGCGGTCGCTGCATCCAACGCGACTACAAAGAGGGCACAGAGGCCTACTACGAAGAGCTCTACCAACGCATCATCAACGGCGAGATGGAGTCTGAGGACAGCATCAAACTTGACAAATCAAAAGCCTATAAGACTGTTGGAGGACGCACTGTCTATGGCGGTGGCGGCATCATGCCCGACTATTTCGTGCCTCTGCAGCGGCTCGACGAGACGCCTGGCTATTCCGAAGTCGCGAACACGGCCGCCCTGGTGCAATATGCATTTCACTATGTCACTCAAAACAAGGCGGATCTAAAGAAAAAATATGCCAATGCCAAGGCTTTTGTGGACAATTTTCAAGTTAGCGATGCCCAACTGACGGAAATGCTGGGTTATTATAAAAAACTCAGCGGGCATAACGCCCCCACGCTCACCGCAAAGGACCGTAAGGAACTTAAGATTTGGACCAAGGCTTATATCGGACGCAACCTTTATGGCGAGGAGGCCTTTTATCCGGTGATCAACACTACGGATAACACGGTTCAAAAGGCGTTGGAAGTGATGAAGTAGCTAATATTCTATCTCCACCTTGTCGCCGACGCTCAGGGATGCGAGCAGCGACACTTCTCCTTGATACATGGAGATTTGTATATGATGGAGCGCATTGTTCGTCAAGAACATGCCTTCAGTTTTGGAGTAATGTTCAAAGAATTTCTCGATTTTCCATTCTGTTTTGGAATGAACTGTCATTTTAAAAGTGCCACCATGCACCGCCTCCTTGAACATGGCGGTGGGAATGTTGGTGATGGCGTTGAAAGCGGCGTCAATATAAACGATCTCGCCTTCGATGCTCCTTTGGGGCACAATATGGATGGGCTCAGCCCCTAACGCGCGTTCGAACTCAGGGTATTCTTCAGTGACTTCATGGAGGTTCCCGTCGTGGATGGCTTGCACTAAATGGAACATGCCTTCCACCGTGGTGTCGTGAACGGTGGTCAGACGTTGTCCCTGCAGGGGGCCCTTCATCCCGAACATCAGGAAAAAGACACCATTGTCCTGCCCGATGAAATAGTGGCCGTCATGTTCCAGCACCACGGCGGGAGCGGTGGCGGTGTGGGCCGTGTTGGTAAGCATCAGATGTATTGATCCTTCTGGGAAGTTCTGATAGCTGTTTTTCATAATAAAAGCCGACTGGGCCACATTGAAAAAGTCGATGTGGTGGGAGATGTCGATGATGTTTGCGTCGGGATGGGTGGTGAGCAACCGTCCCTTGAGCATGGCCACGTATGGGTCGCGCAGCCGCCAGTCGCTGATGAGGGTGATAATCATGGAAATGGGTGGTGTTTTCGTATGGGATGTTTGTTATGGTAGTGGAGATTTCAGGAATCAAGGGGTAGGTGTTCATTGGTCGTGCTGCAACACCATATTGATGGTTTCGGGGTAATGTTGGTGTTCCAGCTGATGGATGTGGGTCTCGATCTCGTCGAGGGTTTCGGTGCCGTCACTGTGGAAAGCGAACTGGTCGATAATCTTCCCCGTGTCAACACCTTCGTCAACGAAGTGGATGGTGATGCCGAAGACACGCACACCGTGATTGAAAGCATCCTCGATGCCGTGTGCGCCGGGGAAGGAGGGCAGCAGGGCGGGATGGAGGTTGATGATGCGCATGGGATAGTGAGTGAGAAGCACTTCGCCGATGTAGCGCATATAACCGGCCAGGACGATATAGTCCACGCCGCGGCTCTGCAACTCGTGCAGTATGGCGGTCTCGTAGGCCGCCTTGTCGGCATACTCCTTGGAGCAAAAAGTGAACGCGTCAATGTGGTGTTCATTGGCGCGTTCCACTGCTTTGCAATTCGGCTTGTCGGAGACCAACAGGGCGATTTCGGCCTGAAGCGTCCCCTTCTTTACGGCTTCAATGATGGCCTGGAAATTAGAGCCGAAGCCGGAAGCGAAAACTGCGATTTTTTTCATAGAAGACTACTTGCCTTTGCATTCACCCTCTTTCGGGCACTTGCCGTCCTTCTTGCACTCGCCTTTGCCTTCTTTGCAGCATTTGCCCTCTTTTGGACCCTCTTTGCAGCAAGGTTTCTTGCAGCAGGGACAAAGGTCGAAAGCGGCCTTCTTCTCCTCGGTGGTGAGATTATCCCACTTGCTCATTTGTTCTTCGAACTTGGCTTTTTGGGCTTCTCTTTCAGCTTGTTCGGCTTTCTGCTTGTCGTAGCAAGCCTTGCGCTCGTTGAGGAGTTCCACCTTGCGGTCTTCGGTCAGGTTTTCCCAGTTGGCCCAGTCTTCCATGGCCTTCTGCTTTTTTTCACAACAAGGGGATTTCTCTTTCTGGCATTCGGTCTGTGCTTGGCATTCGGGCTTGGGCTGTTCTTTGGGTTGGTTGTTGCAAGAGGCTAAAACCAGACAGCACGCAGCTGCCAAAATCATAAGTTTCTTCATTTTCTGAAATTTTAGTTGATAAAAATAAGAGCGGCAAAGATACAAAATTGCTATTTTTGCAGCCCTGTAAAAAATAATCTTTTATGAAAAAAATTTTGTTCGTAACCCTTATCGCCACCATGTTGTTCAACAGTTGTGCAAAAAAGTCCAAAGAAGACAATAACACCGTGATTTCCAAAGACAACCGTGAAGTTCCCGACTTCAGCAAGGGAGTGATGGACGAGAAAATACTCTGGTATTTGGGCCGTCTTTCCGACGTGCAGGTCTCGCCCGACGGCAAGACGCTTCTGTACAGTGTCAAGTATTATGACTACAAAGCCAACACAGGCAACGCCGAGTTATACACCATGCCGGTGGAGGGTGGCGAACCCACGCGCGTGACCTCCACCCCCAACGACGAGATGCAGCCCGTCTGGCGTCCCGACGGCAAGAAAATCGCCTATCTCTACAGCGACGACAAGGGCACCCAGATTTGGGAGTGCGACCCCGACGGCTCCCACGCCAAACAAATCACCCATGTGGAGGGCGACATCAACAGCTTCAGCTACGCACCCGACATGAAGCACATCAGCTACGCCATGAACGTGCAGATCGACCCCACCATCGAACAGCGCTACCCCGACCTGCCCAAGGCCAACGCCATGATCTACGACGACCTTATGTACCGTCATTGGAATTACTGGGCCGACGGCACCTACAGCCACCTCTTCATCGCCGACTATCCCTCTTGCGACAACGCCACTGACCTGCTGGAGGGTCAGAAGTTCCATTGTCCCACGCCTCCGTTCGGCGGTGCCGAGGAGTTCGTATGGAGCCCCGACGGCAAATCTATCGCCTACTGCTGCAAGAAACTTTCCGGCAAGGCTTTCGCCGAGAGCACCAACACGGATGTCTATCTCTACAATCTTGCCGACAAGACCACGCGCAACCTCTCCGAGGGCAATATGGGCTACGACATGGCTCCCGTCTTCTCCCCTGACGGCAGCAAGCTCGTCTGGTGGAGCATGGAAACCGACGGCTTCGAGTCCGACAAGCACCGCATGGCCCTTTGCGACCTCAGCACGGGCAAGTGGGAGGACTGCACCGCCGACTTTGACCAGAACGCCACCAACTTCGCCTGGAGCGAGGACGGCAAGAAAATCTATTTCACCAGCGACAAGGAGGGCACCATCCAGGTTTACGGTTACGACCTTGCCGCCCGCACTTTTGAGCAAATCACCGATGGCGACTATGACTACAACTCCATTCAGGTCGCCGGCGACCAGATTATCGCCACGCGCACCACGCACGCCTATCCTGCCGAGATCTATGGCATAAACTTGAAAAACAAGGAGGTCAAGCAGTTGAGCTTCATCAACAAGGACGTGCTTGACAAAGTCACGTTGGGCAAGACCGTCAAAAAATGGGTGCAGACCACCGACGGCAAGCAGATGTTGGTTTGGGTGATCCTTCCGCCGAACTTCGACTCCACCAAGACCTACCCGACGCTGCTCTATTGTGAGGGTGGCCCGCAGTCTCCCGTAAGCCAGTTCTATTCCTATCGTTGGAACTTCCAGATGATGGCGGCGCACGACTACATCATCGTGGCCCCGAACCGTCGTGGCCTGCCCGGCTTCGGCCAGAAGTGGAACGATGACATCAGCAAGGACTACGGCGGCCAGTGCATGAAGGACTACCTCTCCGCCATCGATGCGCTTGCCAAGGAGCCATACGTGGATGAGGACAGGCTCGGCTGCATCGGCGCCAGCTTCGGCGGCTTCTCCGTCTATTGGCTCGCCGGCCACCACGACAAGCGCTTTAAGTGCTTCATCGCCCACTGCGGCATGTTCAATTTCGAGAGCTGGTATGGCACCACCGAAGAGCTCTTCTTCGCCAATCATGACATCGAGGGCAACTATTGGCAGAAGCCCACGCCCAAGAGCTACGACTTCTCACCGCACCATTTCGTGGGCAACTGGGACACCCCGATTCTCGTCATCCATGGCGGCAACGACTTCCGCATCCCCTACACCGAGGGCATGCAGGCATACGACGTGGCCCAGATGAAGGGAATCCCCAGCCGCTTCCTCTTCTTCCCCGATGAATGCCACTTTGTCACCAAACCGCAGAACGCCATGCTCTGGCAGCGCGAGTTCTTCCGTTGGCTCGACCAATGGTTGAAAAAATAGACGTTGGCTGTTAGCTGTTGGCAATTGGAGCTTGGAGTTGGTGTTTTTATTTATAAGAAGATAAGCCAATAACCTGATCATTTAGCAACACAACAATACCTATAGTTCACTGAATGTCACGCTGGATTGAACGATTTCGGGAGTTGACGGGATGGAAAATCCTCGATTCCTACATCCTGAAGAAATTCCTCGGGTCGGTGGTCTATGCCGTGACGTTGCTGATGACCATCGTCGTCGTCTTCGATTTGTCGGAGAATATCCAGCGTTTCATGGACAGGAATATTCCTGTCAAGGAGATTATCACGGGATATTATTTCAATTTCATCCCATACTTCATCAATCTTTTCATCCCCTTGTTCACGTTTATCAGCGTGATATGGTTCACTTCGAAACTCTCCTCCCACAATGAGATTATCTCGATTTTGGGCAACGGAGTCAGTTTCAGGCGGTTTTTGCTGCCCTATTTTGTGGGTTCCATCGTCATTGTGCTGGTTTCGTTGGTTTTGGCAAACTTCATCGTGCCCCGCACCAACGCCCGGCTTAACGAGTTCAAGTATCAAAACATGGGGCGGCAGGCCGTGCAGACCACCTATCTCCATATCAAGAATTCCGCTGACAGTTATATTTTTGTGGAGCGTTGGGACCGAGCCGCCCAGACAGGTTACTATTTTACTTTCGAAGTGTTCGATGAGAAGTATTTGAAAGAGAAGATTTCCGCCAAGAGCATCACTTTCGATGATGAAAAACAGGTATGGACACTTAACGATTATACGCGACGTCGTATAGTAAATGGAGTGGAACAGATGGAGACAGGCCTGACGATGGACACGGTTTTCAACGTGAAGCCCATCAACCTCAATCAGGATGCTTTTGTCAGTGAAACCATGTCGTACAATGAGTTGCGCACATTTATAAAGGAAGAAAAATCGCGAGGGTCGAGTTTGGTGGCGCATTATCAAATCGAGCGGCACAAGCGTATTGCCAATCCTCTGGGCATCATCATCCTTTCATTTTTAGGATTGAGTGTCTCTTCGAGAAAAACGGCCAGAGGAGTGGGCGTCCACATCTTCATCGGCATGGGGTTGGCCTTCACATTTGTCTTTTTACAGCAGGTGTCCACCGTCTTTTCAGTGTCGGGCGGACTGCCCCCCGTATTAGGCACCTGGATACCGAATCTCATATTCCTCGTCATCATGATTTATATGCTGCGGTTTGCCCAAAAATGACATCCATGGAGAGATTTCGCAGCTACATACTTCCGTTTGCCATGGTGATGGGCCTTTTGTTGCACAAATGGTGCGGACAATTGGCATTTTTGGCACCCTATCTGATATTCACCATTCTGTTGCTCAACTTCGTGGCGGTGGATTTACGCAAACTGCATCTTACCAAGCTGAATGTTTGGATCATGGTTTACCAGACCTTGGCCAGTGTGGGCAGTTATTTTCTCATTCGAGCCATCTTTCACAATGAGTTGTTGGCGCAAGGTGTCTTCATGGGCATTCTGTGTCCCGTGGCCGCCTCGGTGGTCGTGGTTTCCTGCATGTTAGGTGCCAACCGTGAAACCATTACTGAATACACCATCTTCGGCAACCTGCTCATTGTGCTCATCGCCCCATTTTATTTTTCTTTCATCGGATTGCATCAAGACATGGCTTTCGGGACCTCCTTTTGGATGATCTTCAAAAAGGTGAGCTCCACCATCGCACTGCCCTTCTTTGTCGCACTATTTCTACAGTTCTGCTGGCCCAAAGCCAATAATTTTCTGAGTCGATACAAAGACATCACTTTCTATATATGGGCATTTTTGCTGTTGCTGACCTTGGGACGTACCATCGACTTTGTCTTTTTGCATGGACAGGGCAATGGTTTGAACATCCTGTGGCTCGGCATCGCCTCCATCCTGGTCTGCGCCCTTAATTTTGGCTTGGGCAAATGGGTGGGATATCATTATCACGACACGATTGCGGGTGGGCAGCTGATGGGACAGAAGAACACCGCCTTTGGCATCTGGATGGCCACCGTTTTTCTCAATCCGCTCGCTACGGTTTTTCTGGCGTTCTATTCTATATGGCAAAACCTCTTCAACAGCTGGCAGATATGGCGATTTGAAAGACGCTCTGCCCGGCCACAACCCCCTTTAAAATCATGATAGCCCTATAACGGGATTTTTGATACATTTGCACCCTCTTTTATCGTAACAACTTATATGGAAAAAATCATCATTCTCGACTTCGGCTCCCAGACCACGCAGCTCATCGGACGGCGTGTTCGCGAGTTAGACATGTTCTGTGAAATAGTGCCTTACAACAAGTTCCCGCATGACGATCCCGATGTCATCGGCGTCATCCTCAGCGGCTCGCCCTTCAGCGTCTATGACGAGAAGGCCTTCAAGGTGGACCTCTCCGCCATCCGCGGGCGGCTGCCCATACTGGGCATCTGCTACGGTGCGCAATATATGGCCCACACCAACGGCGGCCGCGTGGAGCCCGCTGGTAGCCGCGAGTATGGCCGCGCCAATCTTGCCGCTTTTGAGCACGACAATCCGCTGCTGCGCGGCCTTGACGAGCACACGCAGGTCTGGATGAGCCACGGCGACACCATCACCCGCCTGCCGGAACAGTGCCGCAAGATTGCCTCCACCGACAAGGTGGAGTTTGCTGCCTACCAGTTTGGAGGTGAGCAGGTGTGGGGCGTGCAGTTCCACCCCGAGGTGTTCCACACCACGCAGGGCACGCAGCTGCTCAAGAACTTTGTGGTGGGCATCTGCGGCGGCCACCAGACCTGGAGCCCCGCTTCTTTTGTGGAGACCACCGTGGCCGAGCTGAAAGAGCAGATCGGCAACGACCGCGTTATCCTCGGTCTCTCCGGCGGTGTCGATTCCTCCGTGTGCGCCGTGTTGCTGCATAAGGCCATCGGAAGCAATCTCACCTGCATCTTTGTGGATCACGGGCTGTTGCGTAAAAATGAGTTCCAAAATGTGATGCGTGACTATGAGGGGCTCGGTCTCAACGTCATTGGGGTCGATGCCAGCGAGAAGTTCTTCCGTGAGCTGGAGGGCGTCACCGAACCCGAACGCAAGCGCAAGATCATCGGTGCCGGCTTCATCGACGTGTTCAACGCCGAGGCCCAGAAGATCACCGATGCTAAATGGCTGGCACAGGGCACCATCTACCCCGACCGCATCGAAAGCCTCAGCATTACCGGAATGGTGATCAAGAGCCACCATAATGTGGGCGGACTGCCCGAGAAGATGCACCTCCAGCTCTGCGAGCCGCTGAAATGGCTCTTCAAGGACGAGGTGCGCCGCGTGGGACGCCAGTTAGGCATGCCCGAGCATCTCATCACCCGCCATCCCTTCCCCGGCCCCGGCCTCGCCGTGCGCATTCTCGGCGACATCACCCGCGACAAGGTGCGCATCCTCCAGGATGCCGACGACATCTTCATCCAAGGACTGCGCGACTGGAAGGTGAAACTCTCTGGCGAGGAGGCTCGCAAAGTGCTGGCCGCCGGTGTGCCCGCCAATATGAGCAATGGCGAGATTGAGGTCTCCCTCTACGACCAGATCTGGCAGGCCGGCGTCATCCTGCTGCCCATCAAGAGTGTGGGCGTGATGGGTGACGAGCGCACCTACGAGCGTGCCGTGGCCCTGCGTGCTGTCACCAGCACCGATGCCATGACCGCCGACTGGGCCCATCTGCCCTACGACTTTATGGCCAAGATCTCCAATGACATCATCAACAAGGTCAAGGGCGTCAACCGCGTCTGCTACGACATCAGCTCCAAACCGCCCGCCACGATCGAATGGGAATAGGTTTCGAGGCAAAAATGGATGATGACTTTTCTTTCTTAACAATGGTTCGATATGTCCCAAATACGTTTGTTTTTAAAGGATACCTTAAATAAAATCAAACGTTATGGTGTATAAAACGTTTTGAATGATATGAACGAGAACGGAATAAAAGAAATGTTGCTGAATGGTGAGTGTGTGACGTTGGAATGCAAACGTGCAAAATCCGAGGTTCCAAAATCTGTTTGGGAAACATACTCTGCATTTGCCAATACTATTGGTGGAGTGATTCTGCTGGGCATTGAGGAAAACAAGAAAGAATCCGATGAAACAAAACGCTTCAAAATTATGGGTGTCGATGATGCACAGAAAATTGTCAATGACTTCTGGAACACCATCAACAGTGATAAGGTAAATGAAAATATCCTTAATGGTAGAGATGTGGATGTGGTCGAGATAAACAATGTGCAGATAGTGTGTATCCATGTGCCACAAGCGGATTGGAGGATAAAGCCCATTTATCTGAACGGTAATGTGTATAAAGGAACCTACAGACGAAACCACGAAGGCGATTATCATTGTACTGAACGTCAGGTAAGGGCGATGATACGAGACTCATTTGAGGATGGCAACGACGGTATGTTGTTGGAGCACTATGATATGAATGACATAGACATAGATACACTGCACCGTTATCGTACCCTATTCCAATACAGGAATGAGGGACATGTGTGGAATGATGTTGATGACAAAACGTTTCTTAAAAATCTTGGTGGCTATATCATTGACAGGGCAACGGGCAAAGAAGGTCTTACAATGGCAGGCCTGATGATGTTCGGCAAGGGATTGTCTGTGCAAGAACGTTTTGCCAATTTCCGTATGGACTACATAGATTTTTGCAACCTCATCGGTGAAGAGCGTTATAGTGATAGACTGACTTACGATGGCCGTTGGGAAAACAACCTCTACCAGTTCTTTAGCAGAGTGATACCTAAAGTCACGGCAGACCTTCCGAGACCGTTCCGGATGGAAGGCATTCAGCGAGTGGATGACACTCCACAACACAAAGCCGTCAGAGAAGCCTTTACAAATGCAATCATACACTCTGACTTGCTAATGGATGCTGGAATACTACGAGTTGAAAAGCACGATGACCGATTGTGTTTTCGTAATCCGGGTCTGCTGAAACTGCCTATCAAGATGATATACGAAGGCGGTAACTCAAAGGCTCGTAATCCGAGAATTCAGAATATGCTCCGGATGATTGGTTACGGAGAGAACGTCGGTTCAGGTTTCCCAACCATCATATCCGCTTGGAAAGATTCCCAATGGGGCCAGCCAGAACTGAAAAACAAGATTGAAGTTGATGAAGTGGAGCTGATACTTCCAACACCTAATAAGAGAAATAGTGATGCAAATGATAAGGTAAATGATAGTCGAAATGATAGGGTAAATGATAGTCGAAATGATACACTAAATGATAGCGTAAAGACTACATACACAATTATTCGCTTAAATCCTGGTATCCAGCGTAAAGGCATTTCCGATATTTCAGGGAAGAGCATTCCTACAATCGACCGACATATTGCCATTCTTATAAAAGAAGGCTTGATTGAGCATCGAGATTCAGACAAGACGGGAGGATACTATGCCAAATGAGAAAAATGATTGGTGTGTCAAGGGCGGCATTACTGATATAAGTCACCTCTTCAACTGCATCGCAGGTACCTACGACCGGCTCAACCACCTGCTCTCGCTCAATACCGACCGCCGGTGGCGCAGGCGTGCCGTGCGCAAGCTTACGCCGTGCGACAAGGCCCTTGACGTGGCTGTGGGCACCGCCGACCTCGCCATTGAAATCGTGCGTCAGAACAAAGCCCGGCACGTCACCGGCATAGACCTCTCCGAGGAGATGCTACGCTTAGGCGACGAAAAGATCCGGAAAGCAGATCTCGCCTCCCGCATCACACTCCAACAGGGCAGCGCCCTCGAACTCTCAAACCCTGACGGTTATTTTGATGCTGTGACTTGCGCTTACGGTGTCCGCAATTTCTCTGACCTCGAGCGCGGACTGCAGGAGATGCACCGCGTGCTCCGCGAGAAGGGACAACTGCTCATCCTCGAATTTTCCTATCCCGACAACAAAATCATCCGTTTTTTCTACGATTTCTATTTTACCAAAATAATGCCCGCCATCGGACGGACGGTCAGCAAAGACCCCACCGCCTACGACTACCTCAACCGCAGTGTCAAGGCGTTCGTGTGGGGCGAGGCAATGGCTGAAAAGCTTCGCGCTGCCGGTTTCCGCAACGTCTCCTTCCACCCGATGACCTTCGGCATCACAATCCTTTATTTAGCCCAAAAATGAAAACTATCCTCTTCTGGCTCCGCGTCATCCGCGCCCATTCCCTGTTTGCCTCTCTCTGCCCGGTGCTCGTCGGTCTGCTCGTGAGCACCACCGTAAACGTGCCCATCGGCATCTGCACCGCCATTTGTGCGATGTCGCTGCAGGCAATGTCGAATCTCATCAACGACTACTACGATTTCAAGCGCGGAGCCGACAAAGCCGGACGCGAGGGCTTCAAGCGCGCCCTGGCCGAAGGCGAAGTTTCTATCGTCCAAGTCCGGCGCGCCATCCTCGTCACACTGGCCATCGCTGTGATTACAGGGGCCATCCTGCTGGTTCATTCCGGTTACGTGCGGCACGAGTGTCTGGTCACCTTCAACTGGGTGTACTGTCTCCCCATCCTCCTTATTGGGCTTACCTCATTGCTGTTCGCTTGGCTCTACACCGCCACCGACCACTCGCTCTCCTATTTAGGCATCGCCGACATCTTCGTGTTCCTATACTACGGGGTAATCGCCTCCACGGGCACCACCTATCTGCAGACGCACACCTTCTCAATGACCTCCTTCTGGGCGGGCGGTGTGTGCGGTCTCTGTTCTATGTGTGTGCTGATTGCCAACAATCTGCGCGATATCAACGATGACCGCGAGGTGGGCAAGCGCACCTTCCCCGTGCGCTTCGGCAAGCGCGCCGGCGAAATCGGGATGCTGATGGTCATCCTGCTGATGCCCGTAATGGCCTACTTGGCCTTCGGGTGGAGCCTCCCGATGCTCATCATCCTTCCAGCCTTGCTGCTTTACTACCTTACCCGCCGCGCCCAAGGAGCCCAATACAACCAATGCCTCTTAGGCGCCCTGCTGCTTAATATACTGTATGTAATATTGAGTGTGATTCAGTGGGGGCTGTGAGAAATTAAGAAACTAAGAAATTAAGAAACTAAGAAATTAAAAGGAAATAATTCAATTCACTGTTCACTAATCACTGATCACTGTTCACTAACAATGCGTATCGTCATTCAACGTGTAATTTCTGCCTCCGTGACCATCGAAGGCAATACTGTGTCCGCCATTGGGCCAGGACTGCTCATCTTGGTTGGGGTGGAGAACGGCGACAGCGAGGCCGACGCCGTCTGGTTAGCCGCCAAGACCACTAACCTGCGCATTTTCGACGATGAAAACGGGGTGATGAACCTCTCCGTCAAAGACGTGTCTGGCGAGCTGCTGGCCGTGTCGCAGTTCACCCTCACGGCATCCACCCGCAAAGGCAACCGGCCAGCCTATATCCGCGCCGCCGGCCACGAATTGGCTGTGCCGCTCTATGAAAAATACTGCGACCTTTTGGCAGAAAATTGCGGGAAAATTGTCCAAAAAGGAGTTTTTGGCGCCAATATGCAGGTGCAATTAGTCAACGACGGACCGGTTACCATCATTATTGATTCGAAATTGAAAGAGTAATTGGCTGTTGGCTATTAGCTAATATATCTCGGGATTCCGCCGCCCACTTCGTTCGCGGCGGAATGGTGGTGCCCAACGGGGAGGGAGGGAATGAGCGGCGGCACACGGAGCGTGCCTAACAGATATCCCTTTCTGCCGCCGCTCTCTTTTTTCCCGCCGCTTTCGCTGCACCATTCCGCGAAACGCTCCAGCGTTGAGCGGAATCCCTTGCAACTAACGGCCAACGGCTAACAGCCAATCGCCTCCTGATAGGTCTCCCCTGTGCAGATCACCAGGTCGGCCCGCGAGCATTTCTCCTCCTGCGGCATTTGGCGCGCTATCCGTTGCAGGATATCCTCCCGCGTGAGATGGGGGTCGCGCTGCTGAATACGGCGGATGCGCAGCTCCAAGGGAGCGTCCGCCACGATAATTTTGTCGAAATACCCGGTAAGATTGGCCTCATAGACAATGGCTGTCTCCATGATTACGGCAGTTGAAGATTGTTGTGCTGCCCACTCCTCGAACATCTGCATCACCCGGGGATGGATCAGCTTGTTCAAGATTTGCAGTTTTTCCTCATCGGCAAACACCATTGCGCCCATTTTGCGCAGATCTACCGTGCCGTCAGCCTGCAGCATCCCTTGTCCAAAAGTGTCGCATAGGGTGGCTATGAAGGCCGGTTCTTGATAGAGTTTCTTGGCCTCCACATCTGCATAAAAAACGGGAATACCCATCTCCACAAAATGGCGCGAGAGATAGGTCTTCCCGGTTCCTATACCGCCCGTGAGGGCTATTTTGCATTTTTTAACGCACATAGAAGGTGATCACTTCTGGTGCCTCCACCGCCACCAACTCAGAGCCGAAGGTGTTGTGTATGAGATACTCGCGCATGTCGCGATTGGAAAAGGTATAAACAGTCACCTTGTTCTTGGGCTTTATCAGGTCGGAGACCGAGATATAGACCACTTTTTCCTTGTCGGAAAAGGGTTTCATCAGGTATCGGAGGCCTTTCTGGTTGAATGTCAGTGAGATGACGGAGTCCGAAACGGTCACGCTTTTTTTGCCTTCGGGAAGATTATAGCACCGGATCTTGTAATCCATGGTCACGCGATAATCTTTGGAAAAGGTGACAATGACCCAGCCTGCAGCGGCGATGGCCAGGCAGACCAGGAAGGCAAAAGAGGGCAACTTGAGTTTCGGACGATTCGCGGACATCTTTTCTATTGATTTTCGGAATTATCTTTGCTGGCTTGAGCCTTGGTCTGGCTCTCGTCCACGTTGATAGCGGCCTTCTCGATCTCTATGCAGACATCATGGGCGATTTCGATGACAAAAGTGGTCTCCTTGACTTCGCGGATCTTGCCGTGAATGCCGCCAACGGTGGTCACTTTGTCACCTTTTTGAAGATTTTTGCGGAACTCTTCCACCTGTTTCTGTCTCTTCTGTTGCGGTCTGATCATGAAGAAATAGAAAATGAGGATGATGAGCAGGATGAAAATCAGGGTCATGCTTCCGCCACCCTTGGGAGCTGCGGCCGGTGCGGCCTGCAATAGTGTAAACAGTTGATTCATAATAGAGTTATTTTAAATTAGTAATGTATTTGCTTATTTGGGAACCGATACGTTCGCAGTGATGGTCAGGATGTTCTCGGTCGGATAGGTGTTGGCTGCCACCAGAATACGCTTGGTGACCTTGCCTTTTTGACTCTTGGAATCGAACGTCACGGTGATCTCCCCCGACTCGCCCGGACGAATGGGCGCTTTGGGCGGCGTGGAAGTCGTGCAGCCGCAAGTGGCCTCCGACGAGTAGATGATCAGATTCGACTTTCCCGTGTTTTTGAACTTGAACGAGTAAGTGAGTCGTTCGCCCTGAATGACATCGCCAAAATCGTATGTGGTGTTTTCGAAGGTGATTACCGGCATCTTCTCCGCATCTTTTTTGGACAGACCGTTCGCTGTCTGTGGATTGTGTACGTCGCTCACCTTGAAATCTCCCTCCTGTGTGGGCTTGGAGTGGCAGGATCCCGCCACGAAAAGGCCGAGAATGACCATGATGTATAGTGTTGACTTCTTCATAATCTTGTTATTGAAATAAACCACGACCGGTCTTGTTCAATTTGTTCTGGTCGCGCAAATCTACAATTATTTTATCTAAAACCCCATTGATGAAAATCTTGCTCTTGTCAGAAGAGTAGTTCTTTGACAGGTCGATGTATTCGTTCAACGTCACTTTGACGGGGATTTCTGGAAACTCTGTCAGCTCGCAAATGGCCATTTTCATCAGCAGCATGTCCATGCCGATCACCCTGTCCAGCTCCCAGTTTTGGATTTTGGACTCTATGATCTTTTCATATTCGTCGTCGTTTTCCAAAGTCTTGACAAACAGTTTGCGGCAGAAGCTCTCATCGTCTGTGGGATTTTTGAACAATGTCAGAATCTTGCATTCCTCACCCTTCTTTTGTTTGAAGTCGCTGATGTTCATGTACAGCATGGTGACGGCTTCGTCGTAGTCGTCGTACCAGTTGACATCCTTTTCGCCAAAGAACCAGCGCATGTGTTCGTCTTCAAAGAAAACATGCTGGATGATGTCAAGGACCAGTTTCTTGTCTTCTTCGTAAGAGCCTTCGCGCGTTTCCATATAGCGCTTGTACTCCTCCATCTCCTCGATGATATGGAAGAGTTTCACGATGAAATCGGTGTCTTCGGACCAATTGATATGGTATTTTGGAAACAGCTTTTTCAGGGTGACGTTCTGTTCTATTTGTGCAATCACCTGGTTGTCCACGAACTTGGTGTTCGGGTTGAGGTCCTCCGGGGTGGGGTTGTGTTTGCCCTTGAGGTCTTCCAACTTGTTGTGCCTGTAGTACGTTAATTCGGGCAAGATGGAAAACAGCCACAAAAAGAGCGGGTAGAAGTTCCTGACGGTCTGTACGAGGCTGGCCTCTGCGGCGGCCACGGTCTCGAAAGGCTTGAACCCGTGCGCGTAGAGCGCCTGCATGGTTTTGGTTCTAAGATAACGTCGGCTGATCATAGGTCGGGAATCTTTTTCCTTCTTTTAGGATTATTTCAAAGTGAAGGAGCTTTCGCCCAGCATCTGGTCGTCTGTGAAGACTTGGATGATATAGCGGCCCTTGATGGCTTTGTCGTCGGAAGGAATGTCCCAGGTCAGGGTGACATTCTGAGCCGTTTTGTCGTAGTCAACCACCTTCTTGGCGGAGTACTGCAGTCGTTGCCCGTTGTGTACGAAGGAGAACGTCTCGGAGGATCCCGGTGTGAGTACCTTGCCCGAGCCGGGCACGGCGATACGGCAATACACATTCACGGGACCGGGCTCGATGAGGGGATTCTCACCCAGCACAAAAGAGGTCTTGATGCGCTTTGCGCGGATGGCCTTGTCCGTCACCTCCTCGTCACCCTTGGCTTTGACGTTGTAGGCGGCGCTGTGGATGCTGTAGGCCTTGTAAACGGCCGCATTGCTGATCTTGCTGGTCAGGTCTTCGTTGGATTTCTGGATGTCGGCCTTGTCCTGGCGCTCCTGCTCCAAGTCGGCCTTCACCTGCGTGTTCTCTTCCTTCAAGGCCTTGTTCTCCTGATAGAGCTTGTCCATCTCCTGCACATACTCCTGGGAGATGTTCTGCAGACGGGCGAGTTGCTTCTTGATACGGTTGTAGTCGGCCTGCGTGTTGATGAGGTGCTCGATTTCGGCGGCATTGGCCATGATGATGCTGTCCTTCTCGCTCAGTTGGTTGGTGAGGTCGCCATATTGGGCCTTGATGCGTTCGTGCTCCGCCAAGAGCTCGTCAAGTTCACTTTGAAGCTCGTTGTTGTGGGTCTCAACCTTGACATACTCCTTGTTCATCATCGGCTTGGCGAAAAATCCGAAATAGAGCGTCGTGAGCAGGAAAAGCCCTGCCAGCGCACCCAAGAGGATTACCCATTTCTTCAACGGATTTGTTTCTTGATTTTGATTCTTGTCTGAAAAATTGGTTGTGCTTTCCATTATGATTTGTTTTTTATTTTTTCGTGTTTACGATTAACGGACAAAACATTTTAAAATTGTCCACGCCCTATTTTGCCAGCAATAAGTTGCGAAGTTCCTTGGGCAGATAGAAGGTTTTGTTGACGGGGAAATAGATGATGACAGAGGCAAGCTCCTGCTTTTTTTTGTTGAAGGTCACATAATTGGTGTAGCTGTCGGCGACCAGTGTGTTTTTCTTGTTTTTCACGGTGAGGCGGTACTCGTACGGGCCAAGGCTGTCGATGGTGCAGGTGAAGCCCTCGAACACCTCGCGGTAGTCGGCGAAGTTGTCGTGCGTGAGCTGCTCAAGTGCATCGTCGGCGAGGCCCATCTGTCCACGGATGTACTGGTGCAGTTCGATGTTGGTGTGTACGCCGCGCATCTCCCGGCCCTTTGGATGATACATGGCCGTGAAGACATCTTCTGCCGTATGGCCGAACGTCGTGAAGCCAAAGTAGGTGCGCCCGTAGATCACCTGCGACAGCATTTTGGTGAGCGAAAGGTTGTTCTTGCGCTGCTCCTTGGCGATGGGCGATTTCTTGTAGTCGCTGGCCGTCTGCAAATACTCGATTTCAGCATCTTGAAGGTCAATGTTGAAATACTCCTTGAAAAGAGCAGGCCATTGGTCGGTTTCCACCTCCTTCATCTTGGAAGACATGGTGGCGGTGGAAATCTTATAGGAATCGAGCGGCTCCATGATTTGTTGCAGGGAGAGCTTGTCGTAGCCGTGATTGGATTTGGTGTTGCCGATGGTCAACGCGCTGTTGCCGTGGTCGGGAACCACCACGATGAGAGTGTGCCCGTTCTTTTCGGCAAACTGTTGGGCCACATGGAAAGCCTCGTCAAAGGCGAGAAAGTCCGTGATGGCGGACTTGGCATCGTTGTCGTGGGAGGCCCAATCGACTTTGCTGCCCTCAATCATCAGGAAGAAGCCGTCGGGGTCGGAGGATAGCAGATCGAGCGCCTTTTGGGTCATCTCGGCCAACGAGGGGTACTTCTCTGGATCGCGTTCCATGTCGTATGGCATGGAGTAGCGGTTGTAAAGTGCCCACATCGGGGCTTTGTGGCACTGTTTCATCCCGGCATAGTCATCGTAATAGAGGGCGTAGCCATTCTCTTTGAGGAACAGCGAGTCGCTCGGGCGTATGCAGGCGGTGCCGCCGCCGATGAGCACATCCACTTTGTTGTGAACCATCTGCGGGGCGATGATGCCGTACTTGCTGCGGTTGTAGGAGTGGGCCGCACAGTCGGCGGGGGTGGCGTGCGGGAACTCGCAGGTGACAACCAATCCGGTGGACTTGCCTTGCAGCCGCTTGGCGGCCTCCAACAAGGTGGTCAGCGGTTGGTAAGCCCGCGTGGCGTCCACGGGCACCAGGTCGTGGTCGGTCTTCACAGGATAGGTGGAGACAAATCCCGTCTGGGAGGGCTGCCCCGTCATGTAGCAAGAGGTCGTCGGGGCGGAATCGCCAATGGGGGCGTCCGACGAATGGGTGCGCGTCAGGCCCGTGATATAAGGATCGATGTAAAGATAGTTCTCTTGGGGATTGTGGTACGTCTTGTACCACCGGGCGGCGGAAAGCAGGCTGGTAGAGGTGCCGTCCGTGATCATCAGTATGACGTTTTTCACGTCATTGGTTTGCGCAAAAGTTGCTAACGCAAACAATATCAATATGTTAAAAAGAACGGTTCTTTTCATAAAAGGACAAGAATTTAATCGTGCAAAAGTACAAAAAATTGTATTTTTGCGCCTCAAAAAAAGCGAAATATGAAGATAATTGATGTAACCCGATATTTGGAAGATAAATTCCCGCTTTGTCTTCAGGAGGACTTCGACAACTGCGGAGTGCAGTGCGGCGATGTGGAACAGGAAATCACCGGGGCGCTGGTCTGTTTTGAGATGTCCGACAAGGTCATCGACGAAGCCATCGGCATGGGTGCCAATTTGGTGATTTCGCACCATCCCTTGATGTTGCGCCGTGGCATCTGCAAAATAGAGCCCAAGGATCGTGTGGGCAAGATTATTTGCAAGGCTTTGCGGCACGATTTGGTACTCTATTCCATGCACACCAACATCGACAGCGTGGAGGGGGGCGGCAATGATGCTTTTGCTTCGCGCCTCGGGCTCGAGAACTGCGAGGTGCTGGTGGCCAGCGATTGCGATATGCCGGGGCAAAACGGACTCGGGCGTGTGGGCTCCCTGCCCGCCTCTATGCCAGCCCTGGAATTCCTGCAATTTGTCAAGGAGCGCATGAACTTGCAGACGCTGCGCTATTACGGCGACATGGCTCGGCCTGTGCGGCGCGTGGCCGTGTGCGGCGGGGGCGGCTCCTCCTTCATCGAGGCAGCCATGGCCGCCGGCGCCGACGCCTACGTCACTGGCGACATCAAATACCACGACTTCTTCCGCGCCAACCGGCAGATGCTCATCGCCGACATTGGACACTATGAAGGAGAATATTTTATCAAGGAAATTATTTATAAAGCACTTAAAGAAAAATTTGCTACCTTTGCCGCCGCAATTTCTAAAAGTGACATTTTAGAGATTTTATATTTATAAGCCTAATTATCAAATTTTTACATATCCAACATGGCAAAGAAAAAAGTTACCGAAGAGGAAATGGTTGCTCCTGTTGAAGAGACAACCGCCGAAGCCAAGACCCCTAAGACTAAGAAAACGACGACAAAGAAAACAACCTCCAAATCATCGACTTCTAAAAAAGCAGACAAAGTAGAGGTCACAGAAACGAAGGAGAAAAACGTGGAACCTACGCCCGTTGTGGAGAGCCATGTGGAAGGCGAAGTCACTGTGGAAAAAACCTCCGATGGTGTCATTGAGGTGAAAAAACACGAAGACACCCAAAGCACTGCCGAGGAAATCACGATTGAGCAAAAACTTCTTTCCCTCTATAATCTCCAGCAGATCTGTACGAAAATCGACGATATCCGGATGATTCGCGGTGAGTTGCCCGAGGAGATTCGCGACAATGAGGACGAGTGCGAAGGCAAGCGTACCCGTATTGCCAAGTTCAATGAGGAAATCAACAACCTCAAACAGAAAATCGCGGGTGAGAACACCAAGAAAGAGGAGTCTATCGCCGCCATCAAGAAGTATGAGGAGCAGCAGAACAATGTGCGCAACAATCGTGAGTACGAGTCTTTGAGCAAGGAGATCGACTACCAGCAGCTGGAAATCCAGGTTGCCGACAAGCACAAGGCAAAATATGAGGCTGAGATCGTCGAGAAAGAGGCGTTGATTCGGGAGACTGAGATCAAGTTGTCCGAACTGGAAGAAGTGCTCAAGCAGAAGAAGGCCGAGTTGGAGGTCATCGTGGCCGACACCGAGAAAGAGGAAAAGGAGCTGCTTGAAAAGGCCGAAGTCTTGAAGGAAAAAGTTGACCAGCGTCTTTTGACGGCTTTCGAAAAGATCCGCACCAATGCCCACAATGGATTGGCCATCGTCAAGATCGAGCGTGATGCTTGTGGCGGCTGTTTCAGCAAGATCCCGCCCCAACGCCAGCTGGACATTGCTTTGCACAAGAAAATCATCGTTTGCGAAGCCTGCGGTCGTATTTTCATCGATGACAAGTTAGTCAACCAGCATGAAGTTGCAATTGTTGAATAGGATATGAAGCAGAACTGTCCGAATCGCTAATCGAACGGACAGCTGATATAAAAAAAATGGCCTCTGAAAAGGGGCCTTTTTTGTTTCTCAAAAACTAAGATTGTCCAATCGCTTTATTGTCCTTTGAGGATATCCGCGATGTGGATGACTTCGATGCCCACATCGTGAGCCTCTTTGTAGGCGTCTATCATTTGCAGGCAGTGGATGTCGGTGGAGGTGACATACTCGGCACCCTTGTTGTAGATGCGTTGCACGATTTCACCCGTCATGGCTTCGGCCGCGGCGGGGTTGGCCATGGCGAAGCGGCCGTTGGCGCCGCAGCAGCCTTGGAGGTCGGGGTCGGTGAGCAGGTCGAGGCCGCGGGTGTTGCGCAGCAGAATCTCCGGTGCGTCGTTTTGAGGGTAGAGGTTCCGCGCGGAGCAGGACTGGAAGTAGAACACACGGTGGGAGAAGGTGTTGTCCAGGCACTCGATATGCTTCACGTTGACGATGTAGTCGCACATCTCATAGACATGCTGTGTGAAGGTGCGCAACTCCGGCGGGGAAAAGGAGTTTTCCAGAAGTTGGCGGTAATATTTCTTCATGTAGCCGGCGCAACCGCAGTCGGGCACAATGAAAGGCAGTTTGTTTCGTCCGAAAGTGTCGAGCATCTCAATGCCAAGTCTCTTGGCGCACTCGATTTCGCCTTCCCAATGGAAGCGGCGCCCGCAGCATGTCGGCGTGTCGAAATATTGGCAATGCAGCCCCAACCGTTCCAGTACCGTCATCACGCTGTATGCGGAGTTAGGCTGGAACATGTCCATCTGACAGGGTATGAAAACGTTGACAATGTTGCTTTGCTCTGTCATAGGTACTTGGAATTAGTTGCCGCACTTGGAGTAGCCGCACTTGGTGCAGACCAGGCAGCCTTCCTTGAACTCCATGGAGCCCTTCTCGTGGCAGTTGGGACACTCCTGGTCTTTCTGCTTGGTGCCGTCTTGGATGAATTTCTTCAGGGCGCGGCACACGCCGTTGCGCCATGAATTGATGCTCTCCTGCCGGAAGTTGAGGCTGGAGATGATGTTGACGATGTTGTTCACGGGAATGCCGTTGCGCAGTAAAGCGGAGGTCATCTTGGCATAGTTCCAGAACTCTTGGTCGAAGCAGCGGTCAAGACCACACAGGCGAACCTCATAGCCTGCCTTGTCGTAATATTTGAAGTCATACGACTTGGTCCCGTCCTCGTTGCGGTTTTTGATGATGATGCCATGTTCGACCCATTTGGGCAGCAGGAAGCTCTCGTCACCGGTCTTGCCCGTGAAGATTTCGTAGGGCTTGCCGTTGTACAGACCGATGTAGGCCACCCAGTCTTCACTGTTGTTCTTGAAGTGGATGACGTCGGCCTGCAGTTCCTTGGGGCGCTTGAAGTTCTTGGGAGTGGGGGCTTGATCTTTTTCGGCATCTTTCTTGTCCTTGTTGAGGGACTCGAGGACGCCGTTGCGGGAGCCTTCGCGATAGACGGTCATGCCCTTGCAGCCCACCTGCCAAGCCTTTGTGTAGAGGTCGGCGACCACCTGTTCGGAAACGTCGGAGGGCAGGTTGACGGTCACAGAGATGGAGTGATCCACCCATTTCTGGACGGAGCCTTGCAGTTCGACTTTCTTGATGTAGTCGGTGTCGGCGGCGGTGGACTTGTAATAGGGGGATTTTTCCACGAGCTGGGCGAGTTCTTTCTCCGACATGGTGGACATTTGCTCGTAGGTGTAGCCGTTGGTTTCGGCCCAGGTGACGAACTTCTGGTGGAAGACCAGGTACTCCTCGAAGGAGTCGCCCACCACGTCTTTGATGACGTTCTTTTTGGTGCCCATGTCGTTGGGGTTGATTTTGCGTCTGCGTTTATAGACCACGTTGAAGGCGGGTTCGAGGCCGGAGGTGGTCTGGGTGCAGATGCTGACGGAGCCGGTGGGGGCGATGGTGAGCAGGGCGATGTTGCGTCGGCCGTAGCGGATCATGTCCTCGTAGAGCTTGGGGTCGGCTTGGCGAAGGCGTTGCACGAAGGGGTTGCGTCCCTCCTTGATGCAACTGTAGATGGGGAAGGCGCCGCGTTCCTTGGCCATGGTGATGGAGGAACGGTAGGCGGCGAGGGCGAGTTGCTTGTGTACTTCGGTGGAGAAGGCGTTGCCTTCGTCGGAGCCGTAACGGATGTTGAGGGCTGCGAGCATGTCGCCCTCGGCGGTGATGCCGAGGCCGGTGCGGCGGCCCTTGGTGGACTGGCGGCGAATCTTGAGCCATAGCTCCTTCTCGACGCGCTTGACGCTTTCGCTCTCGGGATCGCTCTCTATTTTGGCTAAGATCTGGTCGATCTTTTCCAATTCGAGATCGATGATGTCGTCCATCAGACGTTGGGCATACTGGACATGCTCCTTGAAGAGGGGCATGTTGAAGTAGGCCTTGTCCGTGAACGGGTTTTCAACATAGCTGTACAGGTTAATGGCGATGAGACGGCAGCTGTCGTAGGGACAGAGCGGAATCTCACCGCACGGGTTGGTTGAAACAGTGGTGAATCCCTCGTCTGCATAGCAGTCGGGTACCGACTCGCGTCGGATGGTGTCCCAGAACAGCACGCCGGGTTCGGCGGATTTCCAGGCGTTGTGGATGATTTTCTTCCACAGCTTCTGGGCGTCGATTTGCTGCTGGTACTGCGGTTGCTTGGAGTCGATGGGATATTGCTGAGTATAAGGGTTGTTGTTTTGTACGCATTGCATGAAGTCGTCGTCAATCTTGACGGAGACATTGGCGCCAGTGACCTTGCCCTCGGTCATTTTGGCGTCGATGAACTTTTCGGAGTCGGGGTGCTTGATGGAGATGGTGAGCATCAGGGCGCCGCGGCGGCCATCCTGGGCCACCTCGCGGGTGGAGTTGGAATAGCGTTCCATGAAGGGCACGACACCGGTGGAGGTGAGGGCGCAGTTCTGCACATGGCTGCCGGAGGGACGGATGTCGGACAGGTCGTGGCCCACGCCGCCGCGCCGCTTCATGAGCTGCACCTGCTCCTCGTCGAGCTTCATGATGCCGCCGTACGAGTCGGCCCCGCCATCGTTGCCGATGACGAAACAGTTGGAAAGCGACACCACCTGGTCGGTGTTGCCGATGCCGGCCATGGGGCTGCCCTGAGGGATGATGTACTTGAAGTGGTCGAACAGGTCGAAGATGAGCTTTTCGTCCATGGGGTGTACATAGCGCCTCTCGATGCGGGCAAATTCGCGGGCCATGCGGTGATGCATGTCTTCCGGAGTGCGCTCCATCAGCTGCCCGTTGCGGTTCTTGAGCGCATATTTGTCAATCCACACGCCGGCAGCAAGCTCGTCGCCGCCGAAATACTTGACCACGTCTTGGAAAATCTCCTCCTTGGTGTAGAAGGTCGGCTTCTTTTCGCGGACCTCCTCAGGGCTCTCTTCCGATGCCTTCGCCTGCGGAGCGGCCTGCTCTTCTGCGCCTATCTTTCGAGACAAGTCTTGAATGGCTTGCGTGCGGGAATGCAGCATCTCCAATCCTTGTTCGTTGGTCTGTGGAACGGCTGTATCAACGTTGGAGTTGTCGTTCTCGGAAATTCCAAAAAGGGATAGTTCGTTATTCATAGGCGTGTTCTAAAAGTGGTGTTGACAATTTCCATTCCTTCCGTTTCCGAGAGATACCAATACCAAACGCAACATAATTCGCAATGAAAAATGCAACATTCTTATTTTGAGTGGTTTGAATCCTCTCTACTACGTAGTGAATGAGGTCGCTAAAATATGAAATTGGTGCCAATCTTGCACCCGATATTTTCCACATAATATCAACAAAAAGACGTTGATATTTTTTCTTGTTGATAATAAAGTATTTGAAAAAAACTTTTGGAAAAAAAATTATGAGGCGCAAATTTCGACCTCCGAATTGATTCTTTTTACAAGTCCTTGGAGTGTCGCTCCGGGTCCGAATTCGACGAACCGTCCGGCACCGTCTGCGACCATCTGTCGCACGGACTGCATCCATCGCACGGGATGGGTGAGCTGCACGATCAGGTTCTCCTGGATGCTCTCCGGGTCGATGGAGGGGGCAGCGCTGACGTTTTGGTAAACGGGACAGTGTGGCGCCGTGAAGTGGCACTCCCGGATGGCGGCGGCCAGCTCTTCTTGCGCGGATTGCATCAGCGGGGAGTGGAAAGCCCCGCCGACATTGAGAGGCAGGAGCCGTCGGGCACCCTTTTCGGCAAGTTTTTCCATGGCCTTTTCCAATCCGGTCTGTGTGCCGGAAATTACCAGCTGTTTGGGACTGTTGTAGTTGGCGGGGACCACCACGTCGTCGGTGATGGATGCGCACACCTGTTCGGTGACCTGGTCGTTGAAATTCAAAACGGCCACCATGCCGGAGGGCTGGAGCTCGCAGACCCGTTGCATGGCTTGTGCGCGTCGTGACACCAATCGCAGCCCCTCCTCGAAGTCGAGGGAGCCGGCGATGGCTAACGCGGTCAGCTCGCCCAACGAATGCCCGGCCACCATGTCGGGCTGTTCCTTCGCCAAACAGCGATGGGCGATGTAGGCGTGCAGGAATACGGCAGGCTGGGTTACCTTGGTTTGCGTCAGCTCCTCGTCGCTGCCCGTGAACATGATTTCCGAGAGGGGGAATCCCAAACAAGCATCCGCTTGCGCAAACAGTTGTTTCGCAAGCGGATACTGGTCATATAACTCTTTTCCCATGCCGGGGTGCTGGGCCCCTTGGCCAGGGAATATGTGCGCTGCTTTCACGATGGTCTTATACAATATATTATATTAGGTTGAACTGTTTTTTGATCTCGTCCACGTAGTCCAGTTTTTCCCACGGGAAGAATGTGACCTTGCGTTTGTTGATCGTTTTTGGGTAGGAGGTTCGACCGAAATGGCCGTATGTGGCGGTGGGTTGGTAGATCGGATTCTTCAGCTGGAAGCGTTCGATGATGCCGTAGGGGGTCATGTCGAAGATGCTCTCAATCTTGCGGGCAATGGCGCCGTCCGACATTTTGACGGTGGCGGTGCCGTAGGTGTTGACGTAGAGTCCGACAGGTTTGGCTTTCCCGATGGCGTATGCCACTTGGACGAGTGCCTGTTTGCAGAGCCCGGCGGCGACCATGTTCTTGGCGATGTGGCGCGTGGCGTAGGCGGCGGAGCGGTCAACCTTGGAGGGGTCCTTGCCGGAGAAGGCGCCGCCTCCGTGGGCACCGTGCCCGCCGTAGGTATCGACGATGATCTTGCGGCCCGTCAGACCGGTGTCGCCGTTCGGCCCGCCGATGACAAACTTGCCCGTGGGGTTGACGAAAAGCTTGCTGTAGTTGAAATGGTCAAACAGGCGTTGCACCTTTTCGGGGCAGCTCTTGATGACACGCGGAATGAGAATCTCCTGCACGTCGCGTCTGATGACGGCCTGCATGGCCTTCTCTTTGTCGAACTCGTCGTGTTGTGTGGAAAGCACAATGGTGTCGATGCTTTCGGGCTGGTGGTTGTCGGAGTAGCGGATGGTCACCTGCGATTTGGAGTCGGGGCGCAGGTAGGTCATCACCTTGCCCTCTTTGCGGATGGCGGCGAGTTCTTGTACCAGCATGTGTGCCAGCTCGACGGAGAGGGGCATGTAGTTGTCCATCTCGTCGCATGCATAGCCGAACATCATGCCTTGGTCGCCGGCTCCCTGGTTCTCCTTGGCCTTGCGCACCACGCCTTGGTGGATGTCGTCTGACTGGCCGTGAATGGTGGAGATGACACCGCATGACTTGTAGTCGAATTGGTACTCGCTTTTGGTGTAGCCCACCTTTTTGATTACATCTCTTACGATTTCGTCCACGGGAACATAGGTCGTGGTGTTGACCTCTCCCGCGCAGACCACCAATCCGGTGGTTACCAAAGTTTCGCAAGCCACTTTGGATTCTGGATCTTTTGCAAGAAAAGCGTCCAGCAAAGCGTCTGAAATTTGATCACACAGTTTGTCCGGGTGTCCTTCAGATACTGATTCAGAAGTGAATAGATAGCTCATGACTAACGTTTTAAAGTGTTTATAATAAATAAATTGCGCGGAAAATCATGGGCAAAGCCGGAATGTTTTAGCATTTTTTTGAGTGGTTGCAATCATTACAAATCTGTCCACGATTTCCGGCGGCAAAAGTACAAAATATAATTGGTTTCCGGACCATAAGATTTTTCTTTTTTTCCCGTTATGTTTTCTTGTGGGGTTGAAACGGAAAGGTTTGCGATTGCAGATGTTTCCCGTTCACTTTTTTTAGTATCTTTGCCGCCCAATTCTGACAAAATTTAAAAACCATAGATATGAAAGAAAACACGACAATGAGCATGAACCCCTTGGTCAACTATCTGAAAAAGTCCCCCAAGGAGTTTACAAAGGCCGACATCATGAAATATGTCGAGGAAAATGACATTAAAATGATCAACTTCCACTATGTGGCAGGCGACGGTCGTATCAAAACCCTGGGCTTTGTTTTGCACAGCCGTGAGTACATGGACCAGATTCTCTCCAACGGCGAGCGTGTGGACGGCTCCAACATCTTCCCCGCATTCATCCATGCCGGTTCTTCCGACCTTTATGTGATCCCGCGCTTCTGCACGGCTTTCGTGCATCCTTTCGCGGAGATTCCCACGCTTTCTTTCCTCTGTTCTTACTATAACAAAGACGGTCAACCGCTGGAAAACTCTCCGGAGTACATCCTGCGCAAAGCGGCCAAGTCGTTCACCGATGTCACGGGCATGTACTTCCAGGCCATGGGCGAGTTGGAGTACTACGTCATCGGCGATGCCGAAGAGCTCTATACCATTCCCGACCAGCGCGGGTATCACGAATCCTCCCCGTTCACGAAATTCGAGGCTTTCCGTGCCGAGTGCATGTACAACATCGCGAAGGCCGGCGGTCTCATCAAGTATGGTCACTCCGAGGTGGGCAACTTCACGCTCAACGGCAAGATCTATGAGCAGAACGAAATCGAGTTCCTCGTCACCGATGTTTGCGAAGCCGCTGACCAACTCGTGTTGGCCAAGTGGATTATCCGCAACCTTGCCTACCAATACGGCCTCGATGTGACCTTCTCTCCGAAGATCACCACGGGCAAGGCTGGCAGCGGTTTGCACATTCACACCCGCGTGGTGGATGAAAAGGGCAAAAACCAATACGTCTCGAAGGGCAAGCTCAACTCCATCGCCAAGACCGCCATCGCGGGCTACATGGCCTGCGCCGGTTCCCTGACCGCTTTCGGCAATACCAACCCAACCTCCTATTTCCGCCTCGTGCCGCACCAGGAGGCTCCGACCTCCATTTGCTGGGGCGACAGAAATCGCTCTGTGCTCGTGCGCGTGCCCCTCGGCTGGACGCACAAGAACGACATTGTGGCCGAACTCAACCCGCTGGAGAAGGCTGTCAAGGCCGACCGCTCCCAAAAACAGACCGTGGAGTTCCGCTGCCCGGACGGTTCCGCCGACATCTACTTGCTGCTCGCCGGCCTCGCTTGCGCCGCACGCCATGGCTTCGAGATGGAGGGCGCCCTCAATTTCGCTGAGAAGACCTACGTCGATGTGGACATCCATCGTCCCGAAAACCAGAAGCTCGTGGAAAGCTTGGCTCAACTGCCGGCATCCTGCTGGGATTCCGCCGACGAACTGAGCAAGAATAGAGCCATCTTCGAGGCTCACGGTGTCTTCAACCGCGAGATGATCGACGATATCGTCAAACAGCTCAAATCCTATAAGGATCAGAATATTCGTAAGGAAATCCTTAAGAACCCTGATGTCATGACCCAAATGGTCAATGAATATTTCTATTGCGGATAAAAAAACATATTGTAGAGACGGGGCGCGCCCCGTCTCTACATAAAAACCCAAACAATGACCAGTACAGCAATTGTCATCCTGATTGTCGCCGCCCTGTTGCTCGGCACCGTCGTTGCCGTCTATAAGATGTGGTCCAACCATGTCTTGCAACTCAAGTCCATGGAAAAAAACAAGGACGCGATGGGCGTGGTGCTGCCGTTGAGGTTGCAGGCCTACGAGCGCATGGCGCTTTTTTTAGAGCGCATAGAGCCTAACCAGCTGGTGATGCGCATCCACAGCCAGGGGCTGAGCGTGGGACAGGAGCAGAACCTTCTGCTCACAGCCATCCGCTCCGAGTTTGAGCACAACCTTTCGCAGCAGATCTACATCTCCACACCCGTATGGAACAAGGTAAGTGACGCGAAGGATGACATTATCGACATCATCAACGCCGTGGCAGGCACTTTTGACCCGAACGCCGACTCGCTGATGTTTGCGGAGGCCCTGCTGACCGCCGCCGCCGAGAAGCCCGTCGTACAACAGGCCATGGCCCTGCTCAAGGCTGATGTGCAAAAACTTTATTGATTTCACATAATAAAAAGAATAATCCGTTATTAAAAACTCATTTTATTAACCTTAAATAGTTATCGTATATGAACAACGCAAATTACGAGTTCAGAGAACCCAAAAACGAACCGGTCTATTCATACGCACCTGGCTCTCCGGAGCGCAAGCTGCTCCAGGCCGAATTGGACAGACAGTACAACCAAGTCATCGAAATCCCCCTGATCATTGGCGGAAAAGAGGTGAGAACGGGCGACATGGGCAAGGTTGTCATGCCCACCGAGCATGCCCACGTGCTGGCCAACTACCACAAGGTAGGCAAAAAGGAGGTGCAAATGGCTATTGACGCAGCCATGGCTGCCAAGAAAGACTGGGAAGAGATGCCCTGGATTCAGAGAGCTTCCATCATGATGAAAGCTGCCGAACTGTTGGCCACCAAGTACAGATATATCTTGAACGCCGCCTGCATGTTGGGTCAGGGCAAAAGCCCTTACCAAGCCGAAATCGACTGCCCGTGCGAAGCCATCGACTTTTTGCGTTTCAACACCTATTTCGCATCGCAGCTGTACGGTCAGCAGCCCATTTCCGACCATACGGTGCTCAACCGCAACGAGTACCGCGGCATGGAAGGCTTCGTGTATGCCATCACGCCGTTCAACTTCACCTCCATTGCGCTGAACTTGAACGTGGCTCCTGCCTTGATGGGCAATGTGACCATCTGGAAGCCGTCCACCACCGCCATCCTCTCCAACTACTACCTCATGAAACTGTTGCAAGAGGCCGGTCTTCCCGACGGCGTCATCAACTTCCTCCCGGGCAGCGGTTCCGTCATCAGCGAGGTCGCCTTCAAGTCTCCGCACTTGGCCGGCATCCACTTCACGGGCAGCACCTCCACATTCAAGAGCTTCTGGAAGCTGATCGGACAGAACATTGACATCTATAACACCTATCCGAAGATTGTCGGCGAGACGGGTGGCAAGGACTTCATCTTTGCACACAAGACCGCTCCCGCACGCGAATTGGCCGTGGCCATCCTCCGTGGTGCCTTCGAGTACCAGGGCCAAAAGTGCTCCGCCGCTTCCCGCGCATACGTGCCCAAGTCAATTTGGGAAGAGACCTTGAACCACATCAAGGAGATGATGACCACCGTGAAGATGGGCGATGTCCGCGACTTCTCCAACTTTATCAACGCCGTCATCGATGAGAAATCCTTCGACAATATCGCTGGATACATCGACCGCGCCAAGGCTTCCCCGGATGCCGAAATCGTGCTGGGCGGCCTGTATGACAAGACGGTGGGCTACTTCGTGGAGCCGACCATCATTGTGGCCAAGACTCCCGACTACGAGTCTATCCGCGAGGAGATCTTCGGACCGGTTATCACCGTTTATGTGTATGAGGATGACAAGTATGAGGAGATGCTGCATATCTGCGACGAGACTTCTCCGTATGCACTCACGGGTTCCATCATTGCCCGCGACCGCTATGCCATCATCCAAGCCGAAAACATCCTGCGTCACGCCGCTGGTAATTTCTACATCAACGACAAGCCGACCGGCGCCGTGGTGGGTTGCCAACCTTTCGGCGGGGCACGCGCTTCCGGCACCAACGACAAGGCCGGCAGCATGCTCAACCTCGTGCGTTGGATCAGCGCCCGCTGCATCAAGGAGACATTCGTCCCTGCCACCGATTACGGCTATCCCTTCTTGGCAAAATAACGCCATCGTACACATTTTGCAAACACAAATATCATGTAGAGGCTCACGACCGTGTGCCTCTACTTTTTTGTTATTTTTGCGGCCTTCGAAGAAAACCCTTAGGGACTATGCCACATTTCATCAATTTTTCCCAGACCCTCCAGTCTTTGGACTCTCCGCTGATCATGGGTATCCTGAACGTTACGGATGACTCATTCTATGACGGGGGCCGTTATCGTTCTGAATCGGCCATGACAGAGCGTGCGGGGGAGATGCTCCGTGACGGTGCCGACATCATCGACATCGGTGCCATGTCCACGCGCCCCGGGGCGCAGGAACTGCCCGCAGAGGAGGAGGAGAACCGCGTCCGGCAAGCGGTGGCGACCGTGAAGGCCTCGTTCCCGGAGGCCGTTGTCTCCATCGACACTTGGCGTGCCTCCGTGGCGCGCACGGCCGTGCGGGAAGGCGCCGACATGATCAACGACATCTCCGGCGGCACCTTCGACCCCGACATGATTCCCGCCATCGGCGAGATGCAGGTGCCCTACGTGCTCATGCACACCCCCGCAAAACCCGACAAGATGCAGCAATGCACGCAGTACGATGACATTCTCGCCGACATGCTGCGTTTCTTCGGGGAACAGATCGCCAAGTTGCACGCCGCCCATGTCCACGACATCGTCATCGACCCGGGCTTTGGCTTCGGCAAGACATTGGAACAGAACTACTTTCTGATGCGCAATTTGGAGGCGTTCAAGGTTTTTGACTTGCCAATACTGGTTGGGATCTCAAGAAAATCAATGATTTATAAATTATTAAACACCACTCCCGAACATGCCTTGAATGGCACCACGGTGCTCAACACCCTCGCCCTCGAACACGGCGCCGCCATCTTGCGGGTGCATGATGTGAAGGAGGCGGTGGAAGTCAGGAAATTGGTATGTGCGGGCCTCCTGTGCGCGTCGGCCAAATAATACATTAAAAATGGATATTGTTCTCGTCATTTTCGCCATTCTCTGCGCCATCATCGGCATTGTGGGTGCAATTGTGCCCGGCCTGCCGGGACCTCCTTTTGCGTGGCTCGCCGTTCTGCTGCAGAGCTTTACCAAGTTCGACGAAGATTTCACCCCGGCCTTTTTGATCATCACAGCCGTATTGGCGGTTGTTATTACCGTGTTGGACTATGTGGTGCCCGCTTGGGGTACCAAACGCTTTGGCGGCACGCCTGCCGGCACCAAGGGGAGCACCATCGGACTGCTCGTCTCCGTGTTCCTGCTGCCGTTTTTGGGCATCACCATCGGGCCTTTCGGCATTGTGGGCATCTTGTTGGGGCCTTTTGCGGGTGCTTATATTGGCGAAAGGATCAACAGTGTGGATGACAAGCTTGCCCTGCGCTCCGCTTTTGGAAGCTTCATGGGCTTCATGGCGGGTACTTTCATCAAATTGGTGTTCGGCATCGTGATGACCGTCTTCTTGGTGAAAAACCTTCTGTAGGTACAAGGTGTTAATCCACCAACATCTTCATGGAAAACAGCATCTGATTATTGGAAACCCGAAGCACATAGATGCCGGCGGGCAGGGTGTTGACGGGTATTGTGTAGCGTTCTGCAGGTGTGAAAGTATTCTGCCACATCATCCGCCCCGTGATGTCTATTACCTGTATCAGCACATCGGTTTCCGTAAGCGTGGGTGGCACCAGCGTGACATGGTCGGTGGCGGGCACGGGATAGAGCAGCCATCGCGACGGGTTAGCCCACTCCTCTATGCCGTTGGGATGAAACAGGTTGACGGAATCCGCTCCGTAAATCTTGCCCGCAAGCTCTGGAAAATCGATGAAGGGGTTGCGGTTCCCTTGCAGGGCATAGACGGCATTGTTGCGGTCTATCTCTTTTTGGCTGACAGGGTCTTGCTCGTGCCAGCGCAGCATCATCTGCAGTGCCCATGGCTGCAAGGATCCCTTGGTGAACATGGACTGCTCGTAGTCCAGTTTTTTGTCCATGTAGCACACCGTCATATAGAGATAGGTGCGGGCCAGATCGCCCTTGTAGGCATCGATGGGCTCGAACACAGTGCCGCTGTATCCGGTTGTGGTGCAAGGTCCGACCTTGGAGCCGTTGGTGCTGGTCCAGGTGGGGTTGGAAACTTCCCCCAGCGGCAGGTTCCCGCGCTTGTTGTTCACCCAACCGTCGGTGGGGTAGAGGTGAAAGAGGTCTGTGTACATGGGCGTTTGGTCGTTGAACCAGCTCTTGGGCACCGAATGCTCGCGGTTATAGCAGTCGCCCTCACCGGAGTAGTTGCCGCACTGGTCGCTGCCGAAAGTATAATAGTAGGCGGTGGTTCCGGTGGGATTGTCAGAGTATATGTCCCAAACTTTGCCGTTGTCGGGCCGGGCGTCCGTGGAATAGAACGCGTCCCACAAAGCGCTGTAGCTCAGTGAGGAGTGGCTTTTGATGATGTTATACAGAGAATAGCGAAGGGCTTGGCCGCCCTGATTGTCGGCAGTGCTGTAGTAGCCGGACGGCACCTGGGCCCGAACAAAGCAGCTTGCCAACAGACAGAAAAGGAAAATGCGATATTTCATAGCCATGACTTGCAAGGAGCGGCAAAAATACAAAAATCATTTTGCCTGATGGAGAAACATTTCTAAAATCCAATTTTTTTGTGTATGTTTGCGCCCCTCAAAAAGTGTATTCTTTTGGATTATTCATTTAAAAATATCATAATATGAAAGAAAAACTGCTTTCCCGCTTCTCCAAGTACATTTCTTATGCCACCACTTCCGATGAAACTTCGGAATCATATCCCTCCACCAAAGCCTTGATGGATTTCGCCGACGTTATGGTTGAGGAACTCAAGGCCATTGGTATGAGTGAGGTGGCCAAGGACGAATATGGCTATGTGACAGCACTGTTGCCTGCCAATACCGATGCGAAAACCCCTGTCATCGGTTTCATCGCCCACATGGACACAGCTCCCGACATGCCGGGCATCGCCGCCCCGCGCATCATCGAGAACTATGATGGCAAAGACATTGTTTTGGACGCCGAGAGTAACACCTGCCTCACATTGGCGGACTTCCCGGAATTGGCTGGCTATAAAGGACAAACGCTGCTCACCACCGACGGCAAGACGTTGCTCGGTGCCGACGACAAAGCCGGCATGGCCGAGATTGTCTGCGCCATGGAATACCTCCTCCAGCATCCTGAAATCAAGCACGGCCCCATCAAGGTGGGTTTCACGCCTGATGAGGAGATAGGCCAGGGTGTCAAGTATTTCAACACGGAAAAGTTCGGGTGCGATTTCGCCTACACCATGGACGGCGGCGCCATCGGCGAGCTGGAGTACGAGAATTTCAATGCCGCCTCCGCCGTCATCAAAATCCAGGGCCGCAACATCCACCCGGGATATGCCAAGAACAAAATGGTCAATTCCCAGCTCATCGCCATGGAACTCAACGGCATGCTGCCGGAGTTTGAGCGTCCGCAATACACGCAGGACTATGAGGGCTTCTTCCTTCTTATCCACATGGAAGGCAGTGTGGAGCAATCCCAGCTCAACTACATCATCCGCGACCACGATCGCCAGAAGTTCGAGGATAAGAAAAAAATGATGCAAGATATCGTGAATTTCCTCAACATCAAGTATAACAATCGCTTGACGTGTGAAATCAAGGACCAGTACTACAACATGCGCGAGAAGGTGGAGCCTGTCTTCCATGTGGTGGAGCGCGCCATTCGCGCTATGGAGCAGGCGGGTGTGAAACCGGTGGTGCAACCCATTCGCGGCGGCACCGACGGCGCCAACCTCTCCTTCCGCGGGCTTCCCTGCCCCAATATTTTCGCGGGCGGACACAATTTCCACGGCAAGTACGAATATGTGCCCATGGAATCGATGGTCAAGGCCGCCGAGGTGATCATCAATATTGCGAAAGTGCAGTAGGATTCAGGATGTGGACAAAATAGGATTATCATTATGCCATACGCCATAATCACAGGAGGCAGTTCCGGAATCGGTTATGCATACGCTGAAGTTTTTGCAGAGCGGGGATACGACCTGCTCATCGTCAGCAATCGCGAGGATCTAAACCAGTCCGCGCGGGAATCTTTGCGGCGGCAGTATCCTGCTGTCACTGTCGATACGCTTTATTTGGATCTCACGGATTTGGGCGCGCCGCAGCAGTTGTTGGACTATTGTCACGAAAAAGGCTTGGAGGTTGAGGTGTTGGTCAACAATGCCGGCATGTTTTATTTCGGGGCCGTGGTGGACCGTCCCGCGGGCGTGACGGGCAAGATGGTTTTGCTTCATGACTATGCGCCCGCGATGCTTTGCGCCCTTTTCGGTGCCGAAATGAAGGCACGGCACAAAGGCTACATCCTCAATGCCAGCTCCATTACGGCCTATATGTCCTTCCCCACAATCGCAGCGTATCAGGCGACCAAGTCTTTTCTGCTCAAGTATTCGAAGGGATTGTCGTTTGAATTAAGCCACTACGGTGTGAAGGTCTGCTGTGTCTGTCCGGGTGCGGTGGATACGGATTTGTATAATCTGTCGCCCAATCTGCGGAAATGGCTTTGCCGTTTTGGCGTCATGTTGAAGCCCAAGACGGTGGCGAAGCGTGCCACTCGCGCTCTTTTCAACGGCCGCAGACGAAAAGTGCCCGGATTCATCAACCATTTTTTCATATTATGCTGCCTGTTGCTGCCCGGATTTGTCGTGGATTTGGTGAAAAAGAAATTCGTGTAGCTCCATTTGCATGTTTGGGTTATTGTACAAAAAAACCAGGATTTTTGTCCTGGTTTTGTGAGTTTTGTTATGCTTCCGGTTCGAAATCGTCCTTGCTGACGCCACAAATGGGGCAGCTCCAGTTGTCGGGCAACTCCTCAAACGGGGTGCCGGGGACTATGCCGTTGTCGGGATCGCCCTCTGCAGGATCGTAAACATGACCGCAAACTTTGCAAACGTACTTTTTCATGATAGTTGTTGTTTTAGATGTGATGTTGTGTTTTTTAATTCGGGGCAAAGATACTAAAAAATCGGATTCTTTTTCGTATTTTTGCCGCCGTTAAAAAAAACCACGCAACAGCGCCTTCATGGAAAGAAAATTCAATAAAGACAATTTCGACGACGAGCGGCCTTTCGAGAGAAAGTCCAACGGCAGTCGTTCACCCCGTCGCGACGACGGCAAAGGAAAGCACTCCGGTGCCAAACGTCCTTTCAAACGCAATGGTGAAGATAAATTTGCGCGTCCCAAACGCCGTTTTTATGATGATGAAAATGATAGCCAAGACTATCGTGGACAGAAACGCGGCTCCAAGGGCGGCCGCAAGGAGTCGTTTGGCAGAAAGTTCGATAAAGACGGCGGCTCGCGTTCGAAGCGCCGTTTTGACAGTCAGGACAAGCGTCCCCGTCGCCGCGATGTGACCGCTGAGTCGGAGATTTTGACCGAGATTGTCAATCGTCGCAAGATGGAGGGACGTACCTCTCCGCAAAAGCAAAAGATTCTCTCCCTGGAGTTTGAGGAGCAACATGGCCCCATCCGTCTCAACAAGTACATCGCCAATGCGGGCATCTGTTCCCGCCGCGATGCCGATGTGCTCATCGCTTCCGGTGCCATCACTGTGAACGGCGAAGTGGTGACCGAAATGGGACACAAGGTGATGCCCACCGACGAGGTGCGCTATGGCGACAAGGTTCTCCAACGCGAAAAACCTGTCTATGTGCTGCTGAACAAGCCCAAAGACTATATCACCACCACGGATGACGAGCGCGACCGCGCCAACGTGATGGAGCTCGTGCGCGATGCTTGCGAGGAACGCATCTATCCCGTCGGCCGCCTCGACCGCGACACCACGGGACTGCTGCTCTTCACCAACGACGGCGACCTTACCAAGAAACTCACCCATCCCTCTTCCCAAATCGAGAAGACATACTATGTGGAACTCGACAAGAACTTCGCCAATATCGACATGGCGGCCCTGCGCAACGGCCTGGAACTCAACGATGGCGTCATCATCCCCGATGAGGTGGAATATGTGGATGACAGCCGCCAGCATATCGGTGTGACCATCCATTCCGGGAAAAACCGCATTGTTCGCCGCATGTTTGAATTTCTCGGTTACGAGGTCATCAAACTCGACCGTGTCGTCTTTGCCGGTCTCACCAAAAAAGACCTGCCCCGCGGCAACTGGCGTTTTCTCACCAAGAAGGAGATCGCGTTCCTGAAGATGCTTTCCACCAAGCAAAACGATTGATTTTTGATTTATTGAATCATCAATTTATTAAGTTGTTGTTTTATAACTAACATGTTTTGTTTGTTATAAATCAACAACTTATCAAGTTTAATAATTAAGAAAACAGTAATGTCAGATTCCATAGAAATCATGTCCCCGGCAGGCTCGTATGAGTCTTTGATGGCTGCTATACAGGCAGGCGCCGGTTCTGTATATTTTGGCGTGGGCGTGCTCAACATGCGCTCCCGAGCGGCGGTGAACTTCACGGTGGAGGACCTGCCGAAGGTGACGGCCCTCTGCCACGAACATCATGTGAACAGCTACTTGACCGTCAACACCATCATCTACAACGATGAGCTCGAACAGATGCATCAGTTGCTTGAAACGGCCAAGGCATCCGGCATTACCGCCATCATCGCCTCCGACATGGCGGTGATTCAGTATGCGCGTCAAATCGGTTTGGAGATACATCTCTCCACACAGTGCAACGTCACCAATGTGGAGGCTGTGCGTTATTACGCGCAATTCGCCGACGTGGTGGTGCTTGGACGCGAGTGTACGCTGCCGCAGATCGCCGCCATTTGCGCCGCCATCCGCGACCAGGGGATCCGTGGCCCCAAGGGAGAACTTCTCAAGATTGAGATTTTCATCCATGGTGCCCTCTGCATGGCCGTCTCCGGACAGTGCCTCATCAGCTTGCACAACTACAACTCCTCCGCCAATCGGGGGGCGTGCCTGCAACCCTGCCGCCGCGCCTATACGGTGCATGCCGTTGACGAAGATTTGGAGTTGCAAGTGGAGAACCCCTATATCTTTTCGCCCAAGGATCTTTGTACCATCAATTATCTTGACGTGATTTTAAAAACCGGGGTTTCCATTCTCAAGATTGAGGGTAGGGGACGTGCGGCGGAGTATGTAAAGGTGGTGACGCAATGCTACCACGAGGCTGTCGATGCCATCCGGGAGGGCACTTACACCCAAGAGCGCGTGGAGAAATGGACCGCCCGGTTGCGCAGTGTCTATAACCGCGACTTCTGGGGTGGCTACTACCTCGGCTACACCGCCGGCGAATGGGCCGACCGTTATGGCTCCCAAGCCACGCACTACAGGCAGCGTATCGGCAAAATTACAAACTATTTCACCAAACTTTCCGTGGCGGAAGTCGCCGTGGAAGAGGATGAACTGGCCGTGGGAGACGATATTCTGATCATCGGATCCACCACGGGTGTCTATGAGGATACCGTTTCGGAAATCAGGGTGGATTATGAACCCGCAAAAAAGGCGGTCAAAGGCACGATGTGCTCCATTCCCGTCAAGGGGTTGGTGCGCCGTGGCGACCAACTCTACAAATGGGTGGAACGGTAGAGCTTTTCCTGTATTACTGCTTTGTTATTTTGAACACATGTGTGCCTCCGTTGTGAAGGCGGGCTTTTCCCATGTAGAGTCCGCAGGGCAGGTCGTGTACGTTCAAACGTACCAGATAATCACCGGAGACGTGTTCCGTTCTCACTAATTTCCCAGAAATGTCATAGAATTCGACCCTGTCGATTTGCTGGTCGCCGTTGGCGATGTGCAGAATGTCGGTGCAGGGGTTGGGAAAGACGGAGAGGGTGATGTCGGTAGGTTCAGGGATGCCGACGTGCTGGGCATAGGCGGCATAGAAGTCGGGCAAGCCATAGCCGAGGGAGTCGTTGGGATTGTCGTAGCAAGAACCGCTTTCGCGGATATATTGCATCACTTGGGAGGCGCTGGCGGCAGGAAGGGCTTGCCAGAGACAGGCGCAGAGGCCGGCGGCAACAGGCCCGGCCAAGCTGGTGCCGTTGGCGGTGCCTAATTGATCCCCGGGATAGACACAGAAGGTGTTCACGCCCACGGAGGTGATGTCGGGCTTCACGCGTCCGTCAAAAGAGGGACCTCGGGAAGAGAAATTGGCAATGTTGCCGAATATGTCGGCGGCTCCGACAGACAAGACATCGTAAGCATCGGCGGGGTGACCTATATAATGCCAGTCGTTGGCTCCATCGTTGCCGGCGCTGACGCAGACGATGACGCCCTTCTGTCCCAAAACAGTGGCGGCCAAAGAGGCAATGCTGCTTACTCCGTCTGTGCTTTCATACGTGTTCCATTGTTGCGGAAAATCATCGAAGTTGGTGTAGCCCAAGGAGGAGTTGATGACATCAGCGCCAATGCTGTCGGCGATGCAGGCGGCCTGCGCCCAGAAATCCTCCTCAATAAGCTGCTCGCTATTCGGCTCTTCCGAGCGAATGAGGAAAAAGCTGGCGCGGGGCGCCGTGCCTACCATTACCTGTTCGGTCAGGCCCGACATGGTCGAGGTGACAATGGTTCCATGATGGTGCCCGTCATAGACATTGTCGCGGAAAGGGATGAGGTCGCGGGTGCCCAACAAACGTCCTTCGTCGAACAAAACACGGAAAAACTCACCGGTGTCCACGCCGATCCAGCCCGCATCGAAGATGGCAATCAGCATGCTGTCGCCACGGAAACCCTCGTTGTGGAGCAAATGGCCGTTGTGGACGGCAATCTGTCCAATGGCATAACCGTAGTCGTAGGGTGTTATACTGTCGCGGGAATTATTGGAGACCAATGGGGTGTATTCGATTTCGGGCGCAGCCGAGACCAATGGCATTAATGAGTCAAGGTCGTAATTGGCCACTGGCAGGATGTCCGTCACGAACGGCAATGATGACAGTTGCGGCAACACTGTGCTGTCAGGGCAATAGATGGTCAGCGTGTTGAACCATTTGCAACTGCAGAGCACGCGAATGTGGTCGTTTACGTTTTTCACCTGCTGCACATATTGCGGATTGACGGGCAGGTCTTGTTCCGTGATGGCAATATTGAAACGGGCGCGTTTCTCCAAGGCACGCGGGGAGAGATAGTCAGAAGGATTGTCGATGGAATAGGGAGAGTTGTTTTTGTCGCTTAATGTAAGACGATAGCAGGTGGGCGCGAGTTGTGCGTCCAGAGTGCCCGCAAAAAAGAGACATAAAAACAGTGACAGGACAGTCTTGAAATATTTTTTCATATCGTTCGTTGTTGTTGGTAAACGTAAAAAATCAACGGCTGCAAAAATACCGTTTTTTTCGTATTTTTGCCGCTCTAAAGAGACTGAAGAGATGAAATACAAAACAAAGGTCGGCATTCTGTTTGTCAGTGTGTTACTCTTGATGTGTACCTCTTGTGCGCGAAAGATCATCGGGCACACCCCCCACCGCCGCGAACGCAACTGCGGCTGCGAGATGCCCGTTCCCGCCTCTGCGGACTCCCTGCTCCATGCCCCCTCTTCCTATTGCATGAATTGATGAGACGTGTTGCTGCAATTTGGGTTGTACTGTGCCTGTTGTTGACTGCCTGTCATCAGCGGGGTGATGAGATTATGCTGGAAGGCGACTTCCAGGGTGGCGGCTCCCAAATGGTGCGACTGGCCCTGGTCGGTACGGATGAGACGGTGATGCTGGATTCCGTCCGCATGAAGAACGGCCACTTCTCCTTTGCATTGAAAGCCCATTCCGATCAGGAAAAGGAACGTATGGCCACACCGATGTTGTATCAGATAAAACTTTCTGAAAACAATGCACTTACAACGATTGCAAGAGGTGGTGAGCATTTGCATTTCACCGCGGATGCAGCCGATATTGTTTCCACCTATCGTGTGAGTGGCAGTGAGGAGGCCTTCTTGGTTTGCCAACTTGACAGTGCTTTGGCCTCGTTTGCCCAAAAGGCGGAGCAATGGTATGCCGTTTATGAGCAAAATATTGAAAACGACTCCGTGCGGGCCGATGTCGAAGCTCATTATGTGCAGGCTGTTGAGGCTCATACAGATTTCTTGCGGGATTTTATTCAAAAACATCCGCACAACATGGCCTCTTTTATGGCCTTTTTCCAGAGTTATAATCGAAGGATTTTTCTAAACAATGATGAAAATGCCGATTTGTTGAGGGAAATCATCCGAAATGTGCAACAACAATATCCTGATAATCCGTACATCCTTTTTATGCAACAAAAGCAGGAGATTTTGGAATTAAAACAACAACAATATGATACTCATTAACATAGGAGATGAACTCTTGATAGGGCAGGTGGTAAACACCAATGCTGCATACGTGGGTCGGCAACTTTCCGCCGCCGGTTTTGAACTGACCGGGGTCGTTACTGTGGGCGACAGTGGCGATGCCATTCGTGCCGCCTTGGAGGAGGCCTTCCGCCATACGGACACCGTGCTGATGACTGGCGGCCTTGGTCCCACGAAGGACGACATTACCAAGAAGGTGGTGTGCGACCTCTTTCACCGCGAGTTGGTGATGGACGAGGCTGTGCTGAAACATGTTACCGACATCTTCGCGGCACGCGGCATGGCTTTGACGGAAACCAATCGCGAGCAGGCGCTGGTGCCGTCGGGATGCACGGTGCTGACCAACGTGTTGGGCACTGCTCCGGGGCTATGGCTCGAAGAGGGGGGCAAGGTGCTCATTGTGCTGCCGGGCGTGCCCTTCGAGATGGAACGTCTTCTCGACGAAGAGGCGCTTCCCCGCTTGAAAGAGCGCGACACCCGCCATCATGCCATCCTCTACAAAGTGTTGCAATGCACCAATATCACCGAGAGCGGCCTCTCCGACTTGTTGGAACCTTACGAGCAGCAGCTTCCTGCCGGGTTCAAGTTGGCCTACCTGCCGGTGCCCGGCATCATCCGTCTTCGCCTCACTGCACAGGGCGACAACAAGGAACGGCTTGCCGCTCTCATGGATGAACAGTTTGCCAAGCTCAAGGAGGCTGCTGGCAGCTATGCCTTTACCGATGAGGATCTGCCCATGCAGGCGGTGGTCGGCAAACTTCTGGTGAAGACCGGTCGCAAAGTGGCCACGGCCGAGAGTTGTACGGGTGGCCGCATCGCCAACCTCCTCACCTCCGTGCCGGGCAGCTCCCGCTACTTCGAGGGGTCGATGGTCTCCTACAGCAACGAAGTGAAACGCGATCTGCTCAACGTGCGCGAGGACAACCTCAAGCGCCGCGGGGCCGTCAGCGAGGAAGTTGTCAGCGACATGGCCCTCAACGCGATGGGTTTGTTTGACGTGGACTATGCTGTCGCCACGTCTGGCATTGCCGGGCCCGACGGCGGCACCGAGCAGAAGCCCGTGGGCACTGTATGGATTGCCGTGGCCACGCCCACCCGGCTGGCCACCAACCTTTTCCACTTTGGCAGCCGCACGGGACGCGCCCAGATTGTGGAACGTGCCGCCCACGCCGCCCTTAACATGTTGCGCATCGAGATTGAAAAGGATCTGAGATAGCGGTTTATGCCTGAGAATTCCTGTATCGTCCGTTTCCGGCAATATTTGGTCTATGAAAAGGCCCTGCGCCCTAAAAGCGTGGAGGCCTATATGCACGATGTGCGCCTTTTGCAGGAATTTATGGACGAAAAACCCGTGGAGAATGTAACCCTGGAGGATTTGCAGGCATTTGTGAAAAGTCTTTATGAACACGACATGTCCACGCGCTCCCAAGCTCGCATTATCTCCGGCCTGAAATCTTTCTATGGTTTTTTGCTTTACGATGGCACGCTGAAGGAGGATCCCACGGAGTTGTTGGATGCCCCTAAGATAGGGCTGCATCTTCCTGATGTGCTCACGTTGCCCGAGATAGAGGCTATCCTCAACGGTATCGATCTGAGCACAAACGAAGGGCATCGCAACCGCGCCATGGCGGAGGTTCTTTACGGCTGTGGCCTGCGCGTCAGCGAGTTGGTGAATTTGCGTCTTTCTAATCTGTTTTTTGAAGAAGGCTTTGTCAAAATCGTGGGCAAGGGCAACAAGGAACGCTTTGTGCCCATAGGCACAATGGCCCAGAAAATGGTGAACCTGTACGTTGATGGGAAACGCAAAGAGGTGAAAATCAAAAAAGGCGAGGAGGATTACGTCTTCCTGAACCGGCGGGGCAGCCATCTCACCCGTGAGATGGTCTTTATGCTGGTCAAGCAGTGGGCCAAGGACGCCGGCATCGAGAAGCACATCAGCCCGCACACCTTCCGCCACTCCTTCGCCACACACTTGGTGGAGGGCGGCGCCGACCTTCGCGCCGTGCAGCAGATGCTCGGCCACGAGAGCATCACCACCACCGAAATCTATACCCACCTCGACAAGGACTACATCCGTAGCAACATCGCCCAGTTCCACCCGAGATATTAGGGGATTTAAGAATTAAGAATGGAGGGGTTAATTCTTTTTCAACACTTTTAGTATCAGTCTGTTGACCTCTGGTGATATTTTCCAATAATATACCGCCACGACCCCTATGGCCATCAGGACGCAGGTCTTGAGCACCCCGTCCAGCAGGGCGGCATAGAGGGCCTTCACCGGGAGCGTCGCAAACACGGGCGTCAGCGTGCGCACCCACAGCAGGTTCAATCCGTACAAGGCCAATACCACCACCAGCGACTTGAGTTGCCCCCACGAAAAGATGGAAATGTGGAGTTTCCACTTCACCAGCGACAGCAGACATATAAAATAGATAAGGTAGGATCCGAAATTGGCAAAGGCCGAGCCGTTCATCCCGTACAAGGGAATCAGCCAGAAGTTCAGCAGAATGGCCGACGATGTTAGCAAAACCGTGAATACCAATGACATATAATAATATTTCGAGTAGGCCAACGGACTGGCTCCCGGACTAAGCACGGCATTGGAAAGGCGGGCCAACCCGAGGATGAAGATGACGCTCTTACCGGTCACATAGTCTTCCCCGTTCTTCAATACCATAAATAAAAGATCCACATTGATCCAGATAATCAAGAAGATAAAAAGACTGGAAAGGAACAGGTGCAATGACACGTTCTTACAGAGCAACTCTGCTTGTTTCCAGTCCTCGTTCTTGACGGCCTCCGAAATCTTCGGGTTGGCGATGGCGTTAAGCGAGCGGTTGGGGACTTCGATGACTGTAGCAATGTAGTTGGCGATCGCAAATACACCTGTGAAGCCCAATCCCATTTTTGCACTGACGAAGAACGAGCTGAGCAGCGGCGTAATGTTGCCGGCGATGGCAGCGAGCAACAAAAAGAGCGTATAAAACAGGAAATCGCGGGCAAGGGGCTTGGTGATGAACTTGAAATCCGGCTTCAGGGAAATCTTTCCGAGAGAGAGCAGATAAATAAAGTCAACCAACGCAGCCAAGAGATAGGTGATGCAGAAACCGACCACCAGGCCGTCCAAGTCAATGTAATGATAACCGAAGAGCAGATAGGTGACCAGCAATCCCGCGCGCACGCCCACTTCGCGGACAAACTTGGGCACCACAATGCGCATCAGCACATTGGAGTTGGCCTCGAAAACCGACTGGTAGAGCATAAAGAGCCCCATTGGGAACACAAATCGGAAGTAGTTGACAAAGAGCGGCGACTTCTCCGAGAAGAAGTCGATGATAGGCTTCTTGAACAGCAGGAACACCAGCATAAAGAGCAGGAAACCCACCACGGGCACCACTAATGTCCAGAAGAAAAAGCCGTGGTTCTTGCCCTCTTCATCTTTGAAGTAGGGGAAAAACCGGATTATGGATGAGCTTGTCCCGATCTGGGCAAAACTGGAAAAGAGTATGGCAGCATCTATCAGCACACGCGTCAGCCCCACCTCTTCCGTCGTCAGATAACTGGTGATGACGAAGAAAGTGGTAACGAATCCGATGGCGACACCCAAATAGTTCACCAGCGTGCCTTTGATACTCTGTCGAATGATAACTCCCATGTCGGTTAATCAGCGCGCAAAAATAAAAAAAAATTGTAACCTTTTTTCTATTTTTGCATCCTACAATTGAACGAGGAACGATAGAATGAAGAAAGCTGACTTCTGGGCGAAACAATATCGAAGCCACATCGGCAAGATGGTGGGCACATGTTACCGCTATGTTGGCGATTGGCAGGTGGCGGAGGATCTGGCGCAGGATGCTTTCCTGCACGCCATCGAGAAGTCGGGTACCTATCATGCGTGGGGCAGCTTCGAGGGGTGGCTCAAGAAGATAGCCGTCAACGAGGCGCTGATGTACCTGCGCAACCAGCCCGAGACGGTGGAGTTGGACGAGGGGATGGCTGTTGAGGAACCGCTGGCCGACGAACCCCAGGAGGTGAAAGTGGATTTCTTGCAGGAAGAGTTGTTGGGGGTCATCAGGAAGTTGCCTGTCAAGCAGCGCACGGTCTTCAACCTCTATGCGGTAGAACACTGGTCGCACAAACAGATTGCCAAAAAACTGGACATCTCCATCGCCAACTCCAAAGTGCTCCTCTCCCGCGCAAGGGCGGAATTACAAGGGATGCTGGCCGCGATGAGAATTAAGAAATTAAGAAACTAAGAAACTAAGATTATGGAAACACTATTCCTTGAGCAGTCCCGAAGGGACAAGACGCACGCAGTGCAAGTAACCCCACACAAGCGCAGCGCAGTGTGTGGCGTGGCCATCCTCGTAATGGCTGTCGCTTTTCTGATGACCGCCTGCACGAAACCCGAAAAGAAAGCGCTTGACGGCACCTGGCGGTGGACCGCCACCACGGGCGGCATCGCCGGCGTGTGGTTCACTCCCGAGAGCGAAGGCTTCGAGGCCGAAATCGTCTTCAACGGCAGCAGTTTCACCCTGTTTAAAGATGGCGAGAAAATCACCTCCGGGACCTATCACATTGATTATGACGTGGATGAAACGTTATACACCAACAAGGGAGACCAGGACGAACCTTTCTATTCCTGGTTCAACATACGCTTCCGCCTCACCGAATCGCAACATAAAAAAATCGCAGATGCCTTCAACGGGAAAATTTCGTTGGCCACGCCGCACAAGTTTCTCGCCACCCTCGGTTACAGCGAGGCAGAGGGGCAGGTGTTTTCGATGTGCGAAGACGGAATGTATGATGGTTTCTGCTATACTTTTCTAAAGAAATGAGAAGTTAAGAAGTTGGATATGAGACCTCGGTGCAGGACGTCAGGTCTGCAAGACTCGGTAGGGAAGGACGATGTCGATAGAGATTCGCACGCCGCAGGTGTGCGGGCAACAAGAAGAAAATGATTGTAAATTCCAAATAACGCAGATATGAAATTGACGATACGATTCACAGCAATTATCCTGCTAACGGTGCTGGCCACCGCCTGCGACCCAGGCTACGACGAGGATATGGTCATCCGTAACGAATCGTCCCAAACGGTGACGGTCATTCCGGGCACTCGCGACTGTGCCACCAGCGAACTGGGCTTTGACGTGGGGAACAAAACCTACACGCTCGCCCCGAGCGAAGAGGTGGTCATACAGAGCAACGGCGGCATCGGCAGTGCCAGTCTTGAAGAGGCAATTGCTACGTTTATGCAGTATTACGGCGACAGTGTCACATTCCGCTTTGCCGGGGAGCCGGAACAGCAGATTGTTTTTTTCAGAACCGATACCACAGGCATCAGTCCCTATAATTTCAACTCCATACACTACAAATACGAAGAGAAACACCACTATGGCCGCTGGTTCAACGGTCACCCATTCTATGGGAAACTCACCTTTACCATCACGGACGAGCATTATGAGAAATAACCATACGAATATAGACCGTCTTTTTGAGCGGAGCGTTTCCGATGTCTCCCGCATGCCGCAGGCCCCGATGACAGACGCCCAGGTTGCCGCTGCCGCCTCCGCCTCCAAAACCGGCGCGGGTGTCTGGCTGCTGGCACACGCCAAGGAGATTTTGATTGGGGCCGTCTCTTTCGCCGTGGGCGTGGGCGGAACCCTGGCTGTCACCCATGCGCTGCAAGACAAGGCGCCCTCGCAACTTCCCACCGAACAAACTACCCTGGTGACGACTGACTCCTTGGCGGAAGAACCCTTCACAGACAGCACGGTCCTTTATACAACAGAACCCTCTGAGCAGGCTGTTGTCCGACAGGAGAACCAAACATCAACTGCTTCAAACAGCTCCAAGATTTCTTCTCAAAAGGAGGAAACCGTCAAAACAGCTGCTCCCGAAGCCACGGCGACATCCACAACATCCGAGCCGGTGGTCATCAAGAAGATCATCGTCCAGCGCGACACCGTGCATCTTCGCGAAACGGTCATTGTCAAGGATACCGTTTATGAGACTGAAAACTGATAAAGCTCACTTGTTAACGCACACACTAACATAAACTACACCTCTTATGAAAAAAAGTCTATTGTTGCTCTCTTGTTTGTGCAGTTTGCTGATTCTGAAAGGGCAAAACATTAACATTACTATCAGTGGTTATGTGTATGAACAAGGTAGCTTGGAGACATTGCCGGGATGTCTGATTTATGACCCCGTGTCGCAAACGTCCACCTCAACAAACAATTATGGTTTTTATTCCATCACGCTGCCCTATCAAGAGAACTTATTTCTCGTTTTCAATAGTTTCGGTTACGAAAACGACACGCTTAGGATAGCGGAGGCCCGCACATTTGAATATGATGCTCATTTGCCGAAAATCAACACTTTGCAGACAATCGTCATCCAGGCTGAGAAGCGGAATACCGAGCAGGTTCGGATGAGCAGCTTATCGCTCTCCACCAAGGAGATACAGCAGCTACCGGCTTTGTTGGGCGAGAAGGATGTCTTCAAGACCCTGATGCTGATGCCGGGGGTGCAGTCGGCCTCGGAGGGCACATCGGGCATCTATGTGCGCGGCGGCGGCCCCGACCAGAACCTTGTCATTCTGGATGAGGCCACCATCTACAACGCATCCCACCTATTAGGGTTCTTCTCCATCTTCAACGGAGATGCCATAAAATCGGTGGAACTCATCAAGGGCGGCTTCCCGGCACGCTACGGCGGACGCCTCTCATCCGTAATCGATATGGTGATGAAGGACGGCAACAAGGATAGTTACCATTGTGAGGGTGGGGTGGGCCTCATTTCCTCTCACCTGATGGTGGAGGGGCCTTTGGCAAAGAATAAAGCCTCTTTTATGGTGTCAGGGCGCGCCACCTATCTCACCTTGTTGGCCAAGCCTATTATGAAACATGCCCTTGACGGTGCTGGGGTTGGATATTATTTTTTCGACATCAACGGGAAAGTTAACTATAACATCAGTAAAAAAGACAGACTCTACCTTAGTGCCTATTATGGCCAGGACAAATTCTCTATGGAAAGCGACATTCGACAGTCGAGCCGCGAAAGGGAAAAGGTGAGACTGGGGCTCTTCTGGCAGAACGCCACCGCCACGGCAAGATGGAACCACCTCTTCTCCAACAAGGCCTTCTCCAACCTGTCGTTCGTCTTCAGCGACTATCAGATGAACACCTACAACCGTTCCAAGATCACAGGCAGCGCCAATCCTGCTGACAATACCGCCTTCTCCTCCAACTTCACCTCCGGCATCCGAGACTACACCTTGAAATATGATGTCAGCTACCAGTTCAACCCCACCCACCGCCTGCTTGCTGGTGCAACGGTCATTTACCACGTGGCCCGTCCCAATGCAATGGTTGTGAAAAGCGACACGTCATCAATGAAACGGGTGGAGAAGGAAAACGCACTGGAATACGCACTGTATGTGGAGGATGAGATTAACTTCGGCAACAAGTTCCGCATCAATCCAGGTATCCGAATGACTTGTTTTTCGGTACCTCACAAAACCTATTTTTCTCCGGAACCGAGACTGTCGATGAGTTATAACTTCTTGCCCAACTTGGCCCTCAAAGCTTCATACGCTATGATGAGCCAAAGTATGACATTGCTGAATACCAGTACTATAGGACTGCCCACAGACTTGTGGGTGCCCATCACCGACAAGGTGAAACCGCAACGCTCCCAGCAGGTGGCCTTGGGTGTGCATTACGACTTGAGAAATCCGCGACTTTCATTCTCCATAGAAGGCTACTACAAGAGAATGAACAATATATTAGCCTACAAGGAAGGAGCCTCCTTTTTTATGGATATGATTGAAACGATGATGGAGAACCAGCCCGCCAACACCACCAACTTCCAGAATCGGTGGAGTCAGAATGTCACTTCAGGAAAAGGCTGGTCCTATGGTGTGGAGTTTTTAGTACGCAAAGAGATCGGGAAAGTGACAGGTTGGGTAGGCTATACCCTCTCATGGACCAAGCAGCAGTTCGACGAGCTTAACTTCGGCAAACCCTACTTCGCCCGCTACGACCGCCGCCACGACGTGTCCATCGTGGTGATGTACAGCCCTACACCGAAGATCAACCTGTCGGCCTCATGGGTTTTTGCCTCCGGCAATGCCGTGACCCTGCCAAGCTCCATCTATATGTACTATACTATGACCGATCATCTCAACTTGTCCGAAAACGTCAATAACGACATAACCAACACCGTTTTTCAAGGATTTACAGAAAACTACGGCGACAAGAACAATGTCAGGATGAAACCCTTTCACCATCTTGACATCGGTGTCCAGTTCCTGAAACCGCACAAGAAAAACAAGGGCCAGAGCATTTTCGAGGTCAGCATCTATAACGTGTACAACTATAAAAACCCGTTCTTCTATTTTGTTGGAAGTGAATACGATGAGCAGGCACAGAACTCCGTACCTGTCATCAAACAGATCTGCATCTTCCCCATTATCCCGACATTCACATACTCCTTTAAGTTTTAAAAATCAATAGCTTCCGATTATGAAATTGTCTGAAAACCCAATACTGTTAATTGTATTAATAATATGGATAGGATTCCTGTTTGGAGGATGCGAGGACACGCTCAACATTCGGGACATTAATGATGAAACACCGAAGCTGGTGTTATACGGACGCTTGTGTCCGCAGTTGGACAGTACTTGCATCGTACTATCTCACAGTAAATTGATGTATGGTGCAGGAAGAAATGAATACATCCACATTATTCCGGATGGTATCGTTGAGCTTTCGTGCGATGGCGAGCACTGGGTGACGGGAGTCTTTGACAACAACCGCAAGAAGTATGTCTTTCACAAGCAGGATTTCCCCATTGAGGAAGGGAAAACCTACTTCGTCAGAGCCTCTTATCCCGGATATGAAGGTATCACCGCCTCCTGCACCGTGCCCTACAGCTATGAAGCGGATTGCCATTTTGATACAATTGTGGTGGAGCACGACATCCACGATGGTGTGGTGAGCAACAATCCACATCGCGATGTTTATATGCAGTGGCGAGATGATCCGACAAGCGAGAACTACTACGCTATTGCATATTATGGCATGGTTGGCGAGGGTCCTTCCGAATTTTGGTTCAGGGAATGGACATTGGAATCTCTTTCAGATGGTGAGACTTGGCTACAGACCTTCTCCGATGAGGGACGGAACGGACAAACCATCCGGCTGCTGAAAGACAAGCTCCTGCCTTTGGAAGACGACGGAGTGGACAACGGATCATACTATCTGCTCTTTTTGGATAAAAACTGCTATCTTTATGAAAACACTTGGACCGACTCGCAGGACTATCTTAACTCGCTACTGTTGGAGCCGTTGCACACCTATAACAACATCCAAAACGGGTACGGACTTTTCGGTGCCTTTTGTATGAGAAAAGTGAGTCGTTAAGGGCAGAAAGTTTGTAACCTTTTTTCATTACTGCATCTTTAGATAAACGACAAGGAATATTAGTATGAAACAGCAAAACATTTTTCCTATGAACAATGGATTATTGAGAATAATACGCTATGGAATGTTGCTGAGTATCTTGCTGATATCTGCCTTAAGTGTTGAGGCACAGCAGAGCGATACCATCTATGTGGTCGAGACACAGGTGGTGTACGACACCATCGTCTCTCGTGACACGATATTCCTGCACGATACGATTCAGTTGCATAAAGAGGTACGTAATGATAATGTTACCGGGAAACAAAATGTTGAGGAGAATATATTTGCCACAAATTTGGACACTACCGCCCAAACATTCCAAGCCACTGCTTCGAAAGAGTCTCTCTCCCAGAAAGAACCTAAGAAGAAGTGGTATGCGGACCTGCCAGATCCTCTTTTCTTCAAAGGTTTTCAACTGGGTTATGTGCTGGAGGCTGACATCCTGTCTAAGGCAAAGTTGTCGAATACGCAGTATATGAAGGCCAAGAATTCCATCGGCGGCCACATTGGGCTGGAGTTTGCCTACCACTTCGCCAAGTACCTCGGCCTCTCGGCAGGGCTCGAATACGGCACCACAGGGGCTTTCCGTTCCCACAATCGCAATGATTGGGAGGAGTCGTGGATAGCAAACGAGAACAGAGTGCCCTTTAACAACACCTATTACTGCATATACAGCACCGGTTTCTCGATGCCGGTGAAGTTCGAGTTTCACGCGCCCGTCTCCCCGAAAACATGGGTGACGCTCTCCGCCGGCGTGCGCCTCCGCATGCCGTGGTACACCTTCATGGCCGGCTACGATAACGATGTCAGCAGTCCGTACTCCATGCCTGGCCTGATATGGCCCGACACCACCGAATATTACGATCATCTGAAAATGGCTCCGGAAGTGCTGGATGTCAACCGCTTCAATATGGACTTTTTGGCGAATGCGGGTTTCTACT
>JAGCCZ010000017.1 GCA_017651425.1 Bacteroidales bacterium | reverse complement strand
CGAGGCTCCTGTTCTGAGTGTTGACTTGACCACCGACACCATTCCTGTCAATGCTCCGAACTGTAAGATTATTGTTCCGGACTACACGCATCTCTTCAATGTCAATACTGTTTCCGACAATTGTTGGAACATGGACAGCACGGTTGTGACCCAGGTTCCTGCTGCTGGTACGCTCATTGGTGTGAATACCGATGTGGTTGTCACGGTTGCTCCGAAGTGCGGTCCTGCTGCCACTCACACCATCAGAGTGTGCTTCCCCGAGCCGTTCATCTCCACCACGATTTCTGCTACTGTTGACAGTGCCTGCTATCCTTACACCACCACCCTTACCACCACTACTCTGAATGGTACTCCGACTTACACGGTTGTTTGGAATGGCACCGACGCAGTGGATGCATTGGTTGTCAGCCCCACGGAGACTTCCAGAACCCACAATGTTGTGGTTGTGACGGATGCCCATGGTTGTCAGGCCACTGACGCTATTGACCTCGTTGTCTATCACAAGCCTCCAGTTCCTAATATGGTTATTGTTCCGAACACCAGCTGTGCTGCCAGCAATGGTTCTGTCAGATTGGTGAACACGGATCCCAAGTATTACTACACCCTCAATGGTATTACCTGGCGTGGTAATCAAGGTGCCCGCACCTTCGGTCTGTTGCCTGCCGGTTCTTACAACTTGAATATTTACAATGATACTACCCGTTGCTCCAACGACACTACGATTGTTGTTCCTGACGGTACTGTCATTCCTACTTTCAGTGCCAACGAAGTTAACATTCAACCGCGTACCAACTGTGTTGTTCCGAACGGTCAGATTCATATCAATGCTCAAGCCGGCCATCTCTATTTCGTGATGAATGCCAATGGAGATACGATTTCTGCTGCTGATTACAATGCAATGGCAGAAGGCGAGTACATAGTACGCAAGTACAACTTCTCAACAGGTTGCTTCACCGACATGGTCATCAACATCCCGTTCAACAGACCTGTGTTTGAATACACCTTGTCACATGTGAACGATATGGATTGTAGCAATGAGATTGGTACAGGTTCCATCAGCGTTACTCCTGCTTTGGCAGCTGATTATCATATTTACAACAGCCTCCATGAGGAAATCACCTTCACCGGCTTGAACCCGGGCGTCTACACGGTTGAGGCATACGTTGCCGCCACCCAGTGTGCTTATAGCAAGACCGAGACTGTCGGTACAGACTACACGTATCCTGAACAGGTCTTCACTTCTACGCCTAACTACAATTGCTATCCTACCAAGAACGGTACGATCACTGCTGTTGACAATCAAGCCCATCCCAACTACACCTCTTTGAATTACTATCTCGATGGTGTTGCTGTCAACTATCCTATCACAGGACTTAACAGTGGTACTTACAATGTCTATGCTATCACGAACCTGCATTGTAGTTCTAATGCTGAGAATGTGGTTGTCGTTGACAGCGCCTTCTTTGCACGTCAATATGACATCGTTCCGAACAGCACCTGTGACATCACGCTGAGCCGTCCGGGCAATGGTCAAATCCATGTCCTGACTCCGCAAGGCACACATTATCTGTATGTCTTTACCTATATCGACACCATTCACTACAATTACAATGTGGATCATTTCGGGCCGATTGACTACACGAAGTTCACGTTGGCTGATGGTCACTATTCCATCAACATTAAGGATATGATCACGGGCTGCGAATACACCGACACAGTGTTTGTCCCGTTCATCGCTACTCCGCTGTTCATCGACTCTATTGCCTCCACTCCGGACTACAGCTGCCGCGCTGATCTTGCTCTTGGCACGATTACTGTGTCTGCTCACTCCAGCAGCGCTTCTGCTGTCCTGACGTATTCCATCGATGGTGGTGCCACCTATCAAATGAGCAATGTCTTCACGGGTCTTGTGCCTGGCACCTACAACATTGTGATTCGCAATACCGCTAACAAATGTGTCTATGCTAATCTCCCGAAGAGCGTGATTGACGTCGCTGATGAGATGTATGTCCTCACCTTCGATGCTGACACCACTCCGAACCAATACTGTGATCCTACTCGTTTCAACGGTTCTATCACGGTGAACAATATTGTGAATGCCAACCCGTATCCGACATCTTATCTCTTCAAGATCAACGGTGGTGAATACCAGACCAGCAATGTCTTCTCCGAACTCGAAGCTGGCACCTATGTGGTCACCGTTAAGGACGTCTACACTGGTTGTGAATACACTGCTACTGCTATCATCCGTTTGGACAACAACTATGCTCCTCTCGTTGGCATCACCTCTACTGGTCATAACGACGGTGGTGAATTCCACTTCTGCAAGAACAGCGATGGCATGCTCTTCGCCAATGTCACTCCACTTTTGCCCGGCGACAACAACTTTACCTATGCTTGGTATAATGACTGCTCGGCTGGTGAAATCCTCTCCACTGCTGACACGTGCATGATTCTCACCGATAGTGTCCAATGCTGCACCTACACGGTTGAGGTTGCCAACGTGCTGACGGGCTGTAAGACCATTGAGACCAGGTATGTTTGTGTGGACTCCCTGCCTCTCGTGCATTTCTACATCAATGGTGTTCCTTGGAGAACTCGCGATCCGAACAACTACTTCAATTGTGAGAATAATCCGTTGACCATCGGTATTGATCCTACGGGCCTTGTTTCCCACGACTGGACCAACGGTGTCATCACTGATGCTTATGAATTCACAGAACAGGCGTTTGCCATTTCGAATTATGCTACTAAGTCTTACTGTGTGACGATTGTTGACAGCAACGGTTGTTCCTCCATTGAGGCCTTGAACGTGATTTCCAAGCCGATTTTCCTCTCCAGCGAGACGATCAATGCTTGTAACACCTATACTTTCCATGGTGCTAAGATTGCTGATTCCGTCATGACATTCAATCCTGCCGTTGGCGCCATCAACACCCATGTTTTGGTTGACACGTTCACTGCCATGAATGGCTGTGACAGCATAGTGACAAAGATTGTCACCATATTCCATTCTGACACGGTGAATGTGGACTCCACCGTGTGTACAAGTTCCCTGCCGATAGTGTGGAACGGCAAGATATTCACGGAGGCTGGAACGCAGACGACCACGCTACAGAGCGTCTATGGCTGCGACAGCGTGGTGGTGATGACACTCCATGTGAGCAGTTGCGGTCCTGTCATCGACTCAAAGTCCTGCCCCGCCGCTCCCACCGTCACCGACCACGAGGGCAACGTGTATGCCACCGTTCAGATCGGCAACCAGTGCTGGATGCGGGAAAACCTGCGCACCACCACCTCGCCGAGCACGGGAACGTACTTGGTGAACAACGAGTTCACTTCCGGCACGAGCATCGCCTACACCTACACGGGCAAGATGGCCCGCTGGTACAACAACGACTCGGCCACGTATGCGCCAAAGAACTACGGTTTGCTGTACAATTGGAATGCTGCGGTGGACACGTTCAACACGGCCTACGGGGAGACGAGTGTGAATACCAGCTTCGACAACGCGGTGTCGGTTACTTTCAACGGGTATCGCAGGGGTATCTGTCCTACGGGGTGGCACTTGCCGAGCGATGCGGAGTGGGTTCAGTTGACCAACTATGTGCGTAGCCAAAGCGAATATGTGTGCGGTGACACAAACATTAATATTGCCAAGGCCTTGGCGGACAGCGTTGGGTGGTACAGTTCTACGACCACTTGTGCCGTCGGAAACAACCCGAGTGCCAACAATGCCACGGGCTTCGGGACCCTGCCCGCCGGCTACTGCATCAGTGGGTTCAACAGTGACAGTGGCAGCGCGCACTTCTGGTCCTCTACCCAGAGCAGCAGCTACAACGCCTACGACCGCAACCTACACTACAGCAATGCCGGTGTCAGCTGCTACAACAACGGTAAGGACTATGGTTGGTCTGTTCGCTGTCTCCGCGATGCTGGTTCTTCAGCCTCCCTTCCTGCGGTGACAACAAATCCTGTGACATCAATCGATTCTAATTCAGCTGCTTGCGGCGTCGAAGTTATTTCGGATGGCGGCGCAGCTGTAGTTGCCAGGGGCGTATGCTGGAGTACTTCACAGAATCCAACCATTGCTGATAATCACACAACCGATGGCACTGGTACAGGCAGTTTTACCAGTAATATTACAGGACTAACACCAAATACTACGTATTATGTGCGAGCGTATGCAACGAATAGCATGGGGACAAGTTATGGTAATGAAGTGTCGTTTACTACACAACCGCCTTTCGTCTGCGGAACATCCACTGTCGCCGATGTTGACAATAACATCTACAATACGGTGCAGATCGGCGGCCAGTGTTGGATGAAAGAGAATTTGAGAACCGCACACTACGCAGACGGCACTCCCGTTGAAGGATACGTACAGGGCAATAATGTTTCCTCGGTTCCAGCGTACGGCTATTCGTACAATTGGATAGCCACAATGAACGGTGCCTCTTTCTCTGATGCCACGCCGAGCGGTGTGCAGGGCATTTGTCCTAACGGATGGCATGTCCCCAGCAACGCGGAATGGAGCCAATTGGTTGATTATGTGAGCTCTCATAGCCAGTATTGGTGCGGAAATGACAGCCGGAATATCGCCAAAGCGTTGGCTGACACCGCAGGTTGGAATGTAAGCACAAAAACATGTGCCGTAGGAAATGATCCAAGCACTAACAATGTCAGTGGCTTCTGTGCAATGCCAGCAGGTTATAATGGAGGTGTTTATAACAATAATTACTCTGTTGGTGGCTTTGCGACTTTTTGGAGTACCACTGGGTATCCAGAACAAACAGGAGTACAAGCGTGGTACTTCAAAATCAATTATAATGATTCCATGGTAGTTTGCGATCATTATTATAATTATATCGGAGATTTATTTAAACATAACTTCTATTATTCTGCTCGTTGTATTCGTAACGAAATTGCTTCGCAATATTTTCCAACTGTGTCAACTTCTCCCGTAAGTAATATCACTTCCACTACGGCCACCTGTGGTGGCAATGTGACCGCTCCGGAAGGGGTAAGTGTGACCGCCCGAGGTGTGTGCTGGAGTCTTTTGCCGAATCCTACCATCACTGACAAACATACTATCGTCGGTAGCGGTGCAGGAAGTTTTACCAGTAACATCGACGGACTTGTCTCCAACCGTACTTATTTCGTGCGGGCATACGCCACCAACTCTTTCGGAACAGTTTATGGCAATGAAGTTAGTGTTACCACAGCTGTTTATACCAATGGTGATTCTCTTTCCTGCCCAGGAGCACCCACCCTTACTGACGTTGATGGCAATGTTTACAATACTGTGCAAATAGGCGGACAATGTTGGATGAGGGAGAATTTGCGCACCACAAAATATGCAGATGGAACTGTTATAGCAGAAGGAAGTGACACGTCTTCTACCATAGCCTTCCGATACTATCCTGAGGGGATTTCATCCCTGAAACAATCGTATGGTTTGCTGTATAATTGGCCTGCAGTGATGCACGAATCCTCCTCTTCTGATGCCACGCCGAGCGGGGTGCAGGGTGTTTGCCCTACGGGTTGGCACGTGCCAAGCGAAGCAGAATGGACCCTATTTGACAATTATGTGAGGAGCCAAAGTCAATTTAGGTATGTATGTGACGATTATTGGTATGGGGATTCTATACATTATGCCAAGGCTTTGGCGGCCACCGAAGGTTGGGAAATTAGTGATTTTTATGCCAATGAACCTTGTATACCGGGAAGTTACGACCAAAGTTCAAATAATGCCACAGGTTTCGGCGCATTGCCCGCAGGAGGAATGTCTGGAACATACGAATATGGTACCAGCTATTGGCTATTTGGTATTAGAGCTATTCTTTGGAGTGCAACAGAATACTCCCATAACTATTCATTTGTGCGAGATATGGACAATATAAACACTATATTGTATTACGATGAATATGATAAGAGCGGTGCATATTCCGTCCGTTGCCTCCGCGATGAGGGACAGTCGCAATATTTTCCGACTGTATTGACCAACGTTGTGAGTAATATTACCACCAGTACTGCCCTCTGTGGCGGCAGTGTCTCTTCTGAAGGAAGTGCGGCTGTCACAGCGCGTGGCGTGTGTTGGAGCACATCCCCGCACCCGAATGTTGCTAATAGCCATTCTACTGATGGTGGCGGAAGTGGCGCTTTTTCCAGCACCATCATCGGTCTTATGCCCAACCTGACCTATTATGTGCGGGCATACGCCACCAATTCATACGGAACTGTATATGGCAACGAGGTGAGTTTCACCATCCCCGTCAATTCAAATGGGGATGCGCTTTCATGCCCGGGTGTGCCTACACTCACAGACGTTGACGGAAATGTCTATAACACGGTGAAGATTGGTGGGCAGTGCTGGATGAGAGAGAATTTGCGCACCACAAAGTATTCGGACGGCACAACTATTCCACAAGGAGGTTCTTATCAGTCGACAACAGCATATTGGACTTATCCGAAAGAAGATTCCATATACAAAGCCAACTATGGTTTGTTGTATAATTGGTATGCGGTAATGCACGGCTCATCGTCCAGCTCTGCTATACCAAGCAATGTGCAGGGCGTTTGCCCGACTGGATGGCATGTGCCGAGCGACGCGGAGTGGACCCTGCTTACCAACTATGTGAAAAGTCAAAGCCACTATTGGTGTGGCAACGACAGCAATCATATAGCCAAGGCCTTGGCGGCTTCTGTAGGCTGGTACAATAGTTCTGACACATGCGATATTGGCTATAATCAATATGTCAACAATGCCACAGGCTTCGGTGCATTGCCGGCTGGCACTCTCTACTATACCAACGGTTTGAAGCTTTTCGGTTACTACGCCACTTTCTGGAGTGCTACGGAAAACAGCAGTTCAGATGCCTACTACCGATACCTTGAAGCCTATTACAACAACATGTACAGGGGTAAATACCGTAAATCCAACGGCTTTTCCGTTCGTTGCCTCAGTGATGTAAGTTTCGCCACATCGCCTACGGTGCAGACCAGTGCGGTGAGTAATGTCACCAACAACACGGCAAGTTGTGGTGGAAATGTGACTGATGACGGTGGCGCAACCGTCATCGAACGCGGAGTCTGCTGGAGCACATCTCCAAACCCAACCGTCAGCGGCAACCACACCACCGACGGCGGCGGCACCGGCGCGTTCACCAGCAGCATCACAGGACTCACTCCAAACACCACCTACTATGTGCGGGCATATGCCACGAACAGTGAGGGTACGGCGTATGGCCCTGAAGTGTCTTTTACCACAATCGTCATCGACTCCAAATCCTGCCCCGCCGCCCCCACGGTTACCGACCATGAGGGCAACGTGTATGCCACGGTGCAGATTGGTACGCAGTGCTGGATGCGAGAGAATTTGCGCACCACCACATCGCCGAGTACGGGGACATACCTCATCCCGGCTGCCGGCACCAACTACACCTACACAGGCAAGCAGGCATTCTGGTACAACAACGACTCGGCCACGTATGCCCCGATGAATTATGGATTGCTGTACAACTGGAACGCGGCGGTCGATACGTTCAACACTGCATACGGGGAGACCAGTGTAAACACGAGCAGTAGCAACGTCGTATCAGTGAGTTTCACGGGTCACCGCCGGGGCATCTGTCCTGCGGGTTGGCACTTGCCGAGCGACGAGGAGTGGACAGCGATGACCTATTACGTGGGAAGCCAAAGCGAAAACACCTGTAGTGGCGGCAACAGTTCCACAGCCAAGGCGTTGGCCTCAACGGATGGATGGCACACCAGTTCGGATGTGTGTGAGGTGGGCAACAACCAAGCGTCAAACAACGCCACGGGCTTTTCCGCCGTTCCGGCAGGCCGCTGCACTGGTTCGTCATTCAGTTTAGCGGGCTACGATACCTACTTTTGGTCTTCTTTACAAAATGAGAGTTACAACAATTATGCGTACATCCGCAGTCTTGTCTACTATTCCGTTTCCGTGTCTAGGGTAATCGAATACAAGAACTACGGTCTGGCCGTTCGCTGTCTCTGTGACAACATTGGAGGTGACAATACCACTCAAACGCAGCCCACGGTGTCCACCTCCCTGGCGACGGACATCACAGCCACCTCCGCAATACTTCATGGTGCAGTCTCCAATCCGGACAATGTGACGATTACCGCGCAAGGGCTCCAGTGGAAGGCCTCGCAAGACGGGACGTATACGACTGTCAGTGTCACGGGTGCGGCGATGTCCTACAACCTCACGGGGCTTGCCACTAACACGGACTACACCTACCGCACATTCGTGACCACAGCGCAGGGGACAATCTACGGCGAGGAGGTGAGCTTCACGACACTCTATAGCCCTGCTGTCATCGACTCCAAATCCTGTCCCGCCGCCCCCACGGTTGCCGACCACGAGGGCAATGTGTATGCCACCGTGCAGATTGGTAGCCAATGCTGGATGCGCGACAACCTGCGCACCACCACCTCGCCTACAACGGGAACGTACCTCATTCCTGCCACAGGCACCACCTACACTTACACGGGCAAGCAGGCTCGCTGGTACAACAACGACTCCACCACCTACGCACCGATGAATTACGGCCTGCTCTACAATTGGAACGCGGCGGTAGATACGTTCAACACAGCATACGGGGAGATAAGTGTGAACGACTACGACTATTCGGTCTCGGTGATTTTCACGGGGAATCGCCGAGGCATCTGCCCTGCTGGGTGGCATTTGCCGAGCGATTCGGAATGGGCGCAGCTGACCACATACGTGGGAAGCCAAAGCGAATATGTATGTGGCGACACCAACATCAACATTGCCAAGGCGTTGGCGATCGACACCCTGTGGTATACCAACGGCAACACCTGCACTGTCGGGAATGATGTGAGTTCCAACAACGCCACTGGTTTCGGGGCGTTACCCGCAGGCGAATATGGTTTTGACTATTTCATGTTCGGCGGCTACGATGCCATATTCTTTTGGAGTTCTACGCAGAGCAGTGGCGGTCTCGCTTATGATCGCTCTATATACAGCAGTGGCGCTGATTTGGAACGCATAGCCACCCTAAAGTGTTCTGGCTTTTCCGTCCGCTGTCTTCGCGATGCGGGTATTACCGTGGTGGATGAGAAATCCTGTACCGCCGCCCCAACGGTCACTGACCACGAGGGCAACGTGTATGCCACCGTGCAGATCGGCGAACAGTGTTGGATGCGTGAAAATTTGAGAAGTACTATCTATTCGGACGGAACAAGTGTTCCTGTTAGCCACGGACTCTCCTTTGTCAACTATCCCATTTGTTACATAGATACCTTAGCCAACCTTCCGCGCTATTTATACAACTGGAGGGCGGTGATGCATGGCGATACATCTTCTAATACTAACCCGAGCAATGTGCAAGGTATTTGCCCAATTGGTTGGCATGTTCCAAGTGATGAAGAATGGAGACAGTTGACAAGCTATATAAGTGGACAAAGCGAATATGTGTGTGGGAATAATAACAATTATAACGCCAAAGCGTTGGCTTCGTCCAATGGATGGGAAAATAGCAATAATAACTGTGCTGTAGGGAACGAGGTAACTGCAAACAACGCTACAGGATTTAGTGCATTGCCCCTTGGTACTTTTTATGGCGGAAATATTGGTAACCTCTATTATATAGGAAGCGGTGCTTATTTCTGGACTGCAACCGAAAGAGACAGTACTGACGCATATAATAGGTATCTGGCTTATGGTTATGCTTACGTGGGAAGGTTTTCTACAGGAAAACAGGCAGGCTACTCTGTCCGCTGTCTCCGTGATGCTGCTACCGCCGTCATTGACGCGAAATCCTGTCCCGCCGCCCCCACGGTCACCGACCATGAGGGCAACGTGTATGCCACGGTGCAGATTGGTACGCAGTGCTGGATGCGCGACAATCTGCGCACCACCACCTCGCCGAGCACAGGGACGTACCTCATCCCGCCGGCGGGCACAGGCTACACCTACACGGGCAAGCAGGCCCGCTGGTACAACGACGACTCCACCACCTACGCACCGATGAACTACGGTCTATTATACAACTGGAACGCGGCGGTGGATACCCTTAACACTGTATACGGAGAGACCAGCGTGAACACAGACTACAACAATTCTGTGAATGTGAGTTTCATGGGCCAACGCCGGGGCATTTGTCCTGCGGGATGGCATTTGCCGAGCGATGCGGAGTGGACGAAGATGACCAACTACGTCAGTGGTCAAGGTCAGTATGTGTGCGGCATATCGAGCACCTACATTGCCAAAGCATTAGCATCTGAAACAGGATGGAACAGTTATAGTGGGGAGTGCTACCCTGGAGACCAAAGTGTTTACACGAATAACGCTACGGGCTTTTCCGCCGTTCCGGCAGGCTATGGTTTCACCGCTGCGGGCAGGGGCAGCTACGCCAACTTCTGGTCTTCTTCGCAGTACAGCAGCAACATGGCGTACAACCACCTCCTGAGATACAATAGCACTGACGAGAACAGGGGCCGCAACTCCAAGGTCAACGGATATTCCGTCCGCTGCATTCGCGATGAAACAGCCTCCGCCGTCATCGACTCCAAATCCTGTCCCGCCGCCCCTACGGTCACCGACCACGAGGGCAACGTGTATGCCACCGTGCAGATCGGCAGCCAGTGCTGGATGCGCGACAACTTGCGCACCACCACCTCGCCGAGTACGGGAACATATCTCATCCCAGCAGTGGGCACCACCTCTACCTTCACGGGCAAGCAGGCGTTCTGGCGCAACAACGACTCGGCTACTTACGCGCCGATGAACTACGGCCTGCTCTACAACTGGAACGCCGCGGTGGACACGTTCAACACGATGTATGGGGAGACCAGCGTGAATACGAGTAGTAGCAACGCCGTATCAGTGAGTTTTTCTGGTCACCGCAGAGGAATCTGCCCTGCGGGGTGGCATCTGCCGAGCGATGCGGAATGGACGGCGATGACTAATTATGTGAGAAGCCAAAGCGAATACATGTGTGACAGCACGGCAAACTACATTGCCAAGGCGTTGACATCCACGGAGGGATGGTACACCTCTTCAAACGAGTGTGCGGTGGGCAACGGTCAAGCATCGAACAACGCCACGGGCTTTTCCGCCGTTCCGGCAGGCACCTGCGCCGGTTCGTCGTTCGGCAACGCGGGCTACTCCACCAACTTGTGGTCCTCTACGCAGTACAACAGCAGCAACGCCTGGTACCGCTACCTGTACTGCGACTACGCGTACGTGGGCAGGAACTACTACGGCAAGGCCAACGGATTCTCGGTCCGCTGTCTCCGCGATGAAGATTCTCCCGAAGCTCCCTCCGTCTCCGCTCTGCCATACTCCACAAACTTCTACGATGACGACACCTGGACGCTCAACAACGGAACCTGTGTCAACTATTGGGCGAAGAGCTCGGCATACGGGCTGTTTGTCACCACCGACGGAACCGCGCCTGGCTACAATGAGTCGCAAGCCTCCACGGTGATGGCCGAGAAACTCTTGCTTATGCCCTCCTCCGACTCCGTTCACATAGAGTTTGACGTGCGTATGGGCGGGGAAAGCTCCTACGACTATCTGAAAGTGTTTCTCGCCCCATCTTCAGTTACTTATACTGCCGGAACAAGTCACAACACCCAGTCTGATAAATCCTATTCGACGTATGCGGTGAATTTCTCCAATTTCAAATCCCAGACAACAAACTCCAGCTATCCTTACTTGTTCAATCTGACCAACGGCAATACAATCCATATCAGCGTGAACGTGGCCAATCCCAATCTGGACGATACGGCAAAGCTCGTCTTCCTTTGGCGTGACGACACTACGGTCGGCACACAGCCCGGTGCGATTGTTTCTCAATTGAGTGTGAGCGAAGTCCCCCAGCACACCATCTCCGTCTCCCTCACCACCGACTTATATGGCAGCGAGACCACTTGGCAAGTGAAAGACATCTCCTCCAACACTGTGCTTGCTTCCGGCGGACCATATTCCGATTTATCGAATTCAGTTACCCAAATCCAAAACATACCTGACATAATAGTGGACGGTACAGGCTGCTATGTTTTCATCATCAATGATTCTTACGGAGATGGCATCTGCTGCAGTTACGGCAATGGTTCCTATTCCGTCTCCTACGACGGCACGGTGATGGGAAGCGGCGGCAACGCATTCTCACAAGTCTCCCACATTCTGAACCCCTCTTCCAATTCATGCCCCGCCGTCGAAATCGCCTTGACCTCGTTGGATGTGAACAGTAGCCAATTCAAGAATGCCTACTTTACAGTGTCTGGTGTGGTGACGAACAACGGTGTGAACCCTCTCACCTCCTTCAAGGTGAAATATAGGGTGGATGGCGGTGCGTGGACTTCTGACTACACCGTGTCGTGTAATATCGTGTCTGGTGAATCCTCTGCTTTCACGCATAACGTGCTCAAAGCCATCCCCACTACCGGCCAACACACACTGGAGGTGATGGTGTCGGAGCCCAATGGCGTGGCAGATAATGTGACGGACAACACCCTTTCGATGAGCCTTTCCGTAAGCGAACTTCCCTCCGGCGATGCCCAGCCCTGTCCTGGGACACCCACAGTGACCGATATCGACGGCCATGTCTATAATACTGTGCAGATTGGCAACCAGTGCTGGATGGCTTCCAACCTCCGCACCACACGCTACGCCGACGGCACCCTCATCGCACAGGGGTCGGGTAGCAGTGCGACCACGGCCTACCGCTATGTGCCGGACAATAACAACAATTATCTGCCAACATACGGCTATTTCTACAACTGGACCGCCGTGATGCACGGGGCTTCCGCCAGCAGCACGAACCCCAGCGGTGTGCAAGGTGCCTGCCCAAACGGCTGGCATGTCCCGTCCAATGCCGAGTGGAACCAATTGATTAATTATGTCGCATCAGCAGGATATGCATGCGGAATCAACGATATCACAATTGCCAAGGCACTTGCCAGCACTACAGACTGGAATTGCAGCTCCGTCACCTGTGCCATCGGCAACACCCCGATCAACAACAACAGCACCGGGTTCGGCGTGTTTGCTTCGGGTTACTATTACTACGGTACCACGTACGAAATGGGCGCTGTCTCATACCTGTGGAGCACAACTGAAGATTTAGACGGATATGTAATTAGCAGAGGGTTCAGTTGCGACTATTCCTTTTCTCCACAAATCACGAACACATTGAAGCAACAGGGCCATCCCGTCCGCTGCCTCCGCGACTAAAAAATCACAATTCTTAAAAGACTGAAATAAAAAGCAGACACATTAATAATGAAACACAAATTTCAAACCACAATCACTCTGGCTTTGCTGTTGCTAATCGCCGTGCCTCTCTCCGCCCAGCGCGAGCGTGTCCGCACAGTGACGGCCACGGGCAGCTATGTGGCCAACCAGAACGAGACCCCCGCCTACGGATGGTCAAAGGCCCTGCTGGAGGCCAAGAAGCAAGCCCTGCGGGAGGCTGGCGTGATGGAGGACATCTCCTCTACAACCATTATGGTGATGGGTGGTGCCGAAAACGACTTCCGCGAGATCTCATCCGAACTGGGCCGCATAGAGATAGAGGGCCGCGTGCGCGTTGAGGAACAAACCAACGCATCGCCCGTCTTCACCAACGACGGCCTCATCAGATACACCACCACTATCCGCGCAGATGTCCTGATGGAGGAGACGGAGGACGACATGCTGTTCCAGTTCAAGACAGATGGACTCAAGAATATCTACCGCGATGGCGAGAAGATGACTTTCACCATCACCCCGATGGCGGACTGTTATCTCCGGATTTTTTACTTCGGAGAAATACCTTCATCCAACGCACAGATTTATCCAATTGACAGCCTTTTGAAAGATGTGCAACTCAAGGCGAACGTCCCTGTTCAATTCCCACCCTCTAAAAAAAATAGACAGTTCTTTTATAACCGAAAAGATTACAACTATGTGGATTACGATATTGGGATTGATGATAAGCGGAACAACCTTGAGCAGGGCGTGCTCCTGATTGTCGCCTTGAAAAAGCCCTATCCGTTCATGGAAGAGGTCTCCTACGAAAGTGTCATCTCCTGGCTCTCCCGCATCAAACGGAACGAGAAACGGGTGCAGTGGCATGGGGTGAATATTGTCAGGGATTAGGAGGTGGATGTTGGCCGTTAGCTTTTGGCTTTTTGGAATTGGAAATTTTGATTGTATGTTATTGTGAATTAGTTGTATATAAATTTTTTTCAAAAAAAATGACAGTTATTGATAGATTACCTAATGGCCGCGCGTATATAAGGATGTAAAAACGATGGTAATTAATTCAATTCAGTAATAATTAAAATTCAAAAAAATGAAAAACACAGTGAAATTATTCAGCATGATGATTTTGGCCGCCGGCCTTATGATGGTACAACCCGTCTCCGCACAAACCAAGAAGGATCAGAAAAAGGAGAACAAGGAACTGAAGAAAGACCAGCAAGAACAGCGGAATGCTGTTTTCAAAAATTCTCCGAAGAGCGCCATGAAGGAAGCCAAGAAGTATGAGCGGAACGGATGGAAGACCATGGGAATGCCCATCGCCAAGCAACTTGAGGAAACATGGTTGAAAATGGCCGACAAGGATCCCAATGGTTATCCGCGCTATATTTTCGCAACGGAATTGGCCACCGGCAACTCGTATGCCGCTGCACAGTCGCAGGCTGACAACGTAGCTAAACTCCGTATCGCTTCCCAAGTGAGTACCAGCGTGAACGCATTGGTGGATGTGGCATTGGCCAATCAGGAAATTTCTGCCAAGGAAGCCGCTTCCATTACCAAAGTTGTTGAAAGCTCCAAGATGCTGGTGTCGCAAAAACTTGGCCGTACCTTCAAAACTCTGGAAATGTATCAGGATTTGAGCAACAACAACTACCGCGTCAGCATCGCTATGTTCTACGACATGAAAGCTGCCATTGCTATCACTCGTGATGTCCTTCTGCGGGAACTGCAAAAAGAAACGGATGTCAAAAAGGCGCAACTGGAGAAAATGATGGGCTTGGACAACCTGATGGACCAAGTGGCAAAGGATATGCCCGAGTACGATGAAATCGCAGAGTGAAACGACTGTTAGAGAATAATAGAATATTAAGTCATAAGCGCAAATCCTTCGATAAGGGTCTGCGCTTTATCCGTGTGATTATGAAAAGGATTTGGGTTTTATTGGCTTTGGTGGTGTTCGGTCCAACGTTGACAGTCCGGGCTCAGGATTTCGAAGATACTTTCAATGCCTTTGCCAGCCGAAACCAACAGTCTTTCGACCGTTTTGCGGACAGTATCAACCGTCAGTTCGCGGAAGCGATGATAGCCAATATGAAGATGTTCACCGGTGAAAAACCCAGGGTGCAAGATCCGAAGCCGAAACCCAAGATGCTGCCGGAGATCAAAAAGAACAAAACTCCGGAAATACCGTCCATAAAACCTCATCTGGAACAATCAACGCAACCAAAATCTGCCGTTCAAGTCCAACCATCCTCCGAAAAGCATGCGGATTCTCCTTCTGAACAATTTGATGAGTTGGATTTTAAGTTGTTCGGCGAGAACGTTCACCTCGGGCGGAAATCTTTTCCCGGAAAATTAACAGGCATATCCGCTGAAGATGTGTCGTCTTTCTGGGTAAAACTGTCAGAATGCGATTATGAGCCAATGCTACAGACTTGTCGGGAAGCGCATACAAAACGGGGATTCAATGACTGGGCTGTCTATCAGTTGGTTTTGGAATTTGCAAGTCAGACATATCCTCAACAGTACAACGAGCAGGCCGTTATGGCAGTCTTCCTGCTCAACCAGCTTGGTATAGAGGCGAAAATCGGATTTGGCGGTGCGCATCTTTTCTGTCTTTTAGCTGTGGAACAACAACTGTTTGGCGTCTCTTTTGTGGACATCAAAGGGGAACGTTATTACATCTTCGAATTGGATCCGGTGTTTCTGAATCGAGATGATACTATTTCTTTCCGCACATACGACATTCCGTTCCTGAAACCCACGAAAGAATTGGATATGAATATAATGCAACCGTTAATATCCTCGGAGTCCTACAGCCTTATTGATTCTGCCATTACTATCAGCACAAGCATGATTGAATTGTTTGGCACATATCCTCAGGTGGATATAGCAGTGTATGCTAATGCTCGTCCAAGCAGTGTCTTCTCCGAGTCTGTGGAACAGTTTTTTCAACCGTATCTCAAGTCTCTGTCTCCCATAGAAGCGGTGTCATTCCTTTTGTCGTATGTGCAATACGGCTTTGATTATGCCGCCGATGAGCAACAGTTTGGCTACGAGAAGCCTTTCTTTTGCGAAGAGAATTTTTATTATCCGCAGAATGATTGTGAAGATCGTTGTGTGCTGTTCGCTTTTTTGGTCCGCCACCTCTTAAACTTGGATGTTGTTTTTGTTGACTATCCCGGACATATTGCTACAGCAGTGCATTTCCCGATGAGGGTGAACGGGGCGTTTGTCGAACATAACGGAAAACGGTATGTGATTTGTGATCCTACTTATGTGGGGGCAAGTGTCGGAATGGAAATGCCGCCATTTACACCGAAAGACAGGGGGCTGATACTTTTGAACCATTATTGATCCAAGCTTTTTGTCATATACTAAACATTAATTATTAACCCCCAAAAAACTGAAGAGCCAACAGGATAAAACGGCAAAGTGATAATGAAAAGGTTTACTGGTTTATCAATTGTAGTATTGATGGCGTTTTCTATTTCTATGAATTCTTGTTATAAAGAACCTGATCTTTCCGGTTATATGACGCTGGAACAGTGGTAGGCGTGGCAGGTGGAGCATGAAAATGATTTCTCTGGCTACATGACACTGGAACAGTGGCAGGCGTGGCAGGCAGAGCATGGAAATGATTTCTCTGGTTATATGACACTCGAGCAATGGCAGGCTTGGCTGGCAACACACTCTAATCTTGTCACTGTCACTGATTTTAACGTGACTTTTCCTGCGGCAAACGATGTTTATCAGGTAACCACCACATATACGGGTTTACAAGGAAACGTCAGTACGAATGATGTGGTGCTTGTTTATTTTAATACCGGTTATGGCTGGATGCAATTGCCATTTGAATATGGAAATAACTCTTATGTTTATGGGAGGGCAAACAACGGAAAGCTGACATTCCGAAAAGGTCGGGCTGTGCATATAACTTTCACTGACGATGCTGAAACTTGGCAGACTAAAGCCGTTGTTATTCCTGCCACAATCTATAATAAAATGGCTGCAATCGGAGTGGATCATGATTCCTATGAGGCTGTGGCGGAAGCATATAATCTTCAGCGCTAAGGTTTTTTTCTTGGCGTTTCCATGTGTCATGTAGATATTGGAGTTGCTGTAGGATGCTATGATTTATAAGTCTCGCAAATCCACCACAGCAGCTTCCTACGGCAGGAATTTGCCACTCTTTTCAAGAGAAATTCGATTTCGGGTTTCATGGTTCAAGTTCCACAGTCTGAAACCTGAGCCCTCTTGCCAATTGTTCTTGATAGGAACATGCGAAAGTGGAGTATGACTGTGCTGAAAATTATTCCCCAAACACAGCCGTCTTGCCGCATTGTTTCAAGAATGTCGCGATGGTGGCTTTTGCCTTCTCGTTCGCTTTCTTGCGGTTCTCGGGCGTGTTGTAGCGACTCTCAATCCGCCGCTCCACACGCTGTATGAGCGGTTTGGCATCGTATTGCACGGCATTCTCCTCGCCTTCATTGTCCGACTTGAACCACGAGGAGAGCGTGGACTGCGAGAACTCCACGGGAGGTAGGATGACCCTTACGGTGTCGGAGTTTTCCACGGCCTGGTATTGTACTTTGTCAAGGTCCATGGTGAGGCTCACCTGCTGCTTGAGTATCTGCACGCAGTCGTGCTTGCGCTTGAGGATGCCGTTGTCCTTGCCCAAAATTGAACTGCCGAGGCCGCTGCCGTAGAAGCTCTCCTTGGCATAGTCCTCGGTGATGGTCGAGTAAAGGTACAGGATGCCGACGGGGCGGGAGGACTCGATGACGGTGGGGGTCTCTTTCAAGGTGATGTCGTTGCCGGCCTTGCGGAGACTGAGGCGGCTGAGCAGACTCACAAGGGCCACTAATAGGATGACGGCGCTGAGGATGAGGATATGTTTGGGTTTCATGACAATGCGGCTTTAGTGGATGAATACGGGGTGGAGACCGATGGCGGTCAGCATGGAGGTGAATACCATTTCGGTGTTGTGCGTCAGCTCGTCGGAGAGCTGCTGCTGGATTGCCTTGTCTTGCTTCAGCACCTCCTCGAAGGCCATTGTCTTGATCTGCTGGATGGTGGTCTCGCCCACCTTGCCGCGCAAGCCGGTCGAGATGGTCACAATCTCGTCCTGATTTGTGTAGGGAATGAACGACTTGTCGATGACCTTCGCTTTGGGAAGGCGGATCTCGATGCTGTCCTCGCCGATGAGGCGAAGGTCCTTTTCGGTCAGCTCGTCAAGGTCGATGCCGTAGCGAATGGTCACGTCCACGGGGATGACACACAGTCTGTTGCCAAGTTTCCATCGGGTGGGATTGAGGGTTGTCAATTGCGTCTCGGAGTCGTAGATGCCCATCTTGCGGATGGTCACTTCAGTGGAGGCCACCTGCGACTGGGCCTGCAGCATCCCGACGATTTCGCTGGTGGAAGGGATGATCCGGTCCGGTTTCGGTGTGGGCCAATATACGACGAGGAGCAGCGCAAGAATGCTGACGGCCAGTATGATCCAGTATTTTCGTTTCATAATTCAACATTATTTTTAAGAACGCAAATGTACATAAATTATGAATACACCAGATGGGGTGTCGCAGAGCTGATTCATTAAGGTCCGGCGATAATATGATGGACCGTGGTGTTGTGACAGCTACTGAAGCTGCAGCAAGTATTGGCGGATGGTCTCTTGCAGGCCCAGATAAAGGGCGTCGCAGATCAGGGCATGGCCGATGGAGACCTCCAGCAGGCCGGGGATGTGCTCTTGGAAATACCGCAGATTCACCAGCGAGAGGTCATGGCCGGCATTCAATCCGATCTGTTGCCGCTCGGCTTCCTGCGCGGCCAGCACGAAGTCGCGGATGGCGGCCTCGCGGTCCTTCAGGTAGTTGGCGGCATACGACTCTGTGTAGAGCTCCACGCGGTCGGTGGCCGTCTCCTTGGCATGCACGATCATCTCGGGATCGGCGTTGACGAAGATGCTGGTGCGGATGCCTTTGGCGTGCAGCTGCCCGACGATGTCGGTGAGGAATGCCTTGTTGCGGATGGTGTCCCAGCCGGCGTTGGAGGTCAGCGCCTCGGGCGGGTCGGGCACCAAGGTGACTTGCGTGGGCACAATGTCCAGCACCAGTTGCATGAACCTGTCGGACGGATAGCCCTCGATGTTGAACTCCGTGGTGACGATTTTCTTGAGGTCGTACACGTCCTGGTATCGGATGTGCCGCTCGTCGGGACGCGGATGGACGGTGATGCCCTGTGCACCGAAACGTTCACAGTCTTTGGCCACTTGGATCAGGTCGGGCATGTTGCCTCCGCGGGCGTTGCGGATGGTCGCGACCTTGTTGATGTTTACGCTAAGTCTGGTATTCATAAGGAGATGGATTTTCCTGATTGTTGAAAGGTTAAGATGAATGCGGGTTGCTAACGGTTGATTCTTCAGGCAGATACAGGTTCGAGTCTCCGTAGCTGAGAAAACGGTAGTTGTGGCCGAGGGCGTGACGGTAGATGGCGTGCCACTCGTTGCCGACAAAGGCGGCGATAAGCAGCAGCAGCGTGCTCTTGGGCTGGTGGAAGTTGGTGACGATGCCCTGTACGACGCGGGGCTTGTAGGTGGGGAGGATGATGAGCCGTGTGGAGGCCTGCAGGAGGTCCGTGCCTGCTTGCTCCAGATGGTCGCGGATGGCGGTGAGGGACTCCTCGAGGGTCACTTCCCGCAGCGCGGTGTCGTCGTAGATCTCCCATTGTTCCACTAACAGGGGGTTTGGACGCCCTAACCGCAACTTGGCCCCGATGATGAAGAGCGACTCCAATGTGCGGGCCACGGTGGTGCCCACCGCGATGCGCCGGCGCAGCCGACTGCCCAACAGCAGCTCTATGAGCGCTTCCGTGATGACGATCTTCTCCTCGTGCATGTAGTGCTCCCCGATGGTCTCCGTGGATACGGGTTTGAAGGTGCCGGCCCCGACGTGCAGGGTGATGTACTCCGTGTCGATGCCTTTGGCGTGCAGAGCGTCGAAGACTTCGGGCGTGAAGTGCAGTCCGGCGGTGGGGGCGGCCACGGAGCCGTCGTAGCGTGCATAGACGGTTTGGTAGCGCTGCTCGTCATCGGCGGTGGCGTCGCGTTTGATGTAGGGTGGGAGCGGAATCTTGCCATAGTGCTCCAGCCATTCGGCGAAGGAGACATCGGCGGCATCCCAGTCGAAGGTGACCTCGAAGGAGGCCCCCTCCAGATTCCCGCCACGCGTGGCGGTGATGCGGACCGTGCGGTCGCCGATGGGCACGTCGATGTAGAGCGGGTGTTTCCAACGCTTGGCGTTGCCCACCATGCACTTCCATGTCACTGTGCCGGTCTGGGCGAAAGCTGTCGCGGGGTCGGATGTGGGGGAGAGGGGCTCCAGACAGAAAATCTCGATGGCCGCGCCCGTGGTGTTGTGGACCAACAGCCGCGCATGGATGACCTTGGAGTCGTTCAGGATAAGCAGGTCGCCGGAGTTGAGCTGGTCCGCCAGCTGGCAGAAACGGCTGTCCGTGATCTTCCCGTCCTTGTAAACCAACAGCTTCGACTGGTCGCGTTGCGCCACGGGGAAGAAGGCGATGCGGTCTTCCGGCAGCTCGTAGTTGTAGTCCTCGATGCGTATGTCTCTGTCGTTTGTCATAGCGGCGGCAAAAATACGAAATTTAAGGGCTGTAGTGAGAAAAAGAAGCATGGGGAACGGCCTTTTTTCTCCGGTATGTATGTAATATATTGAATTTTAGCATGATAAAAAAGAAAAGGAAGAATTTGCCAAAATGAAAAAAAGTGTATTTTTGCAGCCTCGAAACGGGATATAGCGTAGTCCGGTTATCGCGCCTGCTTTGGGAGCAGGAGGTCGCCTGTTCGAATCAGGCTATCCCGACGCGGATGGTTCCGTAGCTCAACTGGATAGAGCAGCTGCCTTCTAAGCAGCAGGTTCTGCGTTCGAGTCGCAGCGGAATCACGAAGGAAAGGCAAGCATTTATGGCAATCGCTGTAAGTGCTTGCTTTTTAGGGAATACAAGCTGTGTGCCTCGCGGCACTGCCGTGCCACGGGTAAAAAGCGATGGAGAAAACAAGCTCTTTTGCTTATATGGGTCAACTACTATATCATTGCCTGAAATATTCTGAAATCTTCCATATCAGTTGGAATTTTACGGTGCAAAAATACAATTATTTTCGGGTTAGAGAGACAAATGGACTGTTTTTTGGACGACAACGGGGACAACGTAGGACAACATTAGGAATCAAAAAGATTCTGGTATTATTATTCATTTAGAAAGATAAGATTTACATGGACAAATGAACAATTGAATCCTTTGCAAAAGAGTTGTTTTTCGTACAGAAAAATATATGTAATATACTTTAGTGTTCAAAATTTTGCTATTTTTGCCGCGTGAATAAGTTGGCTACATTACAGAATATTCCAGTGAGCAACAGCGTGCTGGGTAATCTCTTTCCCGAGATTTCGGGAAAGAACCAGAAGGTGCGTGAGCTGGAGAGGGCGGGGGAGATCATTCGCCTCAAGCGCGGATTGTACGTGGTGAGCCCGGAGATAAGCGGCAAACCTGTCTCCACCGAGCTGATAGCCAACCGCCTGTACGGGCCTTCGTATGTGTCGATGCAAACCGCCTTGCGCTATTACGGTCTGATTCCGGAGGCGGTTTATGTCACGCAGTCACTGACTGTGAAGCACTCCCGCAATTTCGAGAATGCCTTTGGGCGGTTTCAGTACATCTCTTGCCTTCCGGATTATTTCAGCATTGGCTTGGCGCAAATCAGCGAAGATGGCTGCAATTTCGTTATGGCCTCGCCCGAAAAGGCTTTGTGCGACTTGATTGTGAACACTCCTGGGCTAAATTTGCGGTATAAGAAGGAATTGCACGAGTGGCTGGAGGAAGATATCCGTTTGGACATGGATGGTTTTTCTCAAGCGAATCTGGACATTTTCCGCCAGTGTGCCGCTGTCGGAAAGAAGAAAAACACATTGAATCTGTTGGCAAAAATACTATGACGATGAACGATATTTACCAAAAGATGTTGTCCGACTACGAGTTGTCCACCGCACAGCAGAGACGTAACGCTGTCTTCGAGGTGAACCAGCAAATTGTACTGGCAGGTTTGAACAGAGGCGGTTTTTTTGATTCCGCCGCTTTTTACGGTGGCACGTGTCTGCGCATCTTCCACGGACTGAACCGTTTTAGCGAGGATATGGATTTCTCGCTGACAGCTCCCGACGAGAAATTCCAGTTCGAGAAATTCTTCCCCTATATTGTGGATGAGTTTGCATACGTGGGACGCAAGGTTGAAATCCATAAGAAGGAGAAGCGCACGTTTGGTAGGGTCGAGTCGGCGTTCCTGAAGGATGACACGGATGTCTATGATCTCACTTTTCAGACCGAGAAAAGCATTAAGATTAAGATTGAGGTGGACACGGACCCGCCGATGCGGTTCTCCACCGAGGACAAGCTGTTGCTGCAGCCGTCCTCCTTCATGGTGCGCTGTCTCACTTTGCCAGACCTGTTTGCCGGGAAAATGCACGCCTTGCTGTTCCGCAATTGGAAAAACCGCGTGAAAGGCCGCGACTGGTACGATTTCGAGTGGTACGTGCGGAATAGGGTGCCCCTTGATTTCGCGCATTTGCAGGAACGCATCAGGCAGTTCAACGGACTCGAAATAGGCAAGGAAGAGTTCGTGGAACGGCTGAAGGAAAGACTATCCAGTACAGATATAAAAATGGTGAAGCAGGACGTGGAACCGTTTGTGAAAAATGTAAGCGAAACCGCCATCTGGTCGAATGACTATTTTGTGCAGCTGGCGGAAAGAATAAAATTTCAATAAATAAAGTCGCCGGGCGTTTTTTACCACCAATCACTATTTTTTGTACTTTTGCTGCTTTAAAAATATCATGGCTATGACAGAATTCACCCCTCAGGATTTAGATTTCATGCGGCGTCGCGGCAGCGACCCCGCCATTGTTGAACATCAACTCGAATGCTTTTGCAAGGGCTTCGACTTTGCCAATCTTGACCGCGCCGCCACTCTTGACGACGGCATCCTGCGCCTCGACTCCGATGTCGTGGAAGAGCTCTGCGAGGATTATCCCCATTTGTTGGCGGGCAAGAAGGTCCTCAAGTTCGTGCCCGCATCCGGCGCCGCTTCCCGCATGTTCAAGGAGCTATACTCCTATCTGTCCGACGATGCGCCCGCGACGCAGCAAAAGGCGCTCGACTTCTTGGATAAACTGCCCAAATTCCCCTTCTACGAGGCACTTTCCGATGCACTTGCCAAGGATGGCCACGACATGGCCGCTGAAATCCAGGCTCGCAACTACAAGCTCATCATCCGCTATCTGCTTGAGCCGGAAGGCCTCAATTACGGCAACCAGCCCAAGGGACTCCTGCTTTTCCATCGCTATCCCGACAAGATCCGCACGGCTGTGGAGGAACATCTTGTGGAGGCGGCCCTCTATGCCTGCAATGACGGGGAATGCCATCTGCATTTCACGGTATCACCGCAACATCAGGCAGGTTTTGAAGCCCTGTTGGCCAAGATGGTCCCCCTCTATGAGCAACAATATGGCGTGAAGTATCATATCGACTTCTCCATCCAAGACCCTGCCACCGACACCGTGGCAGCCGAACTCGACAATTCTCCCTTCCGTGATGAGAACGGAAACCTGCTCTTCCGTCCCGCCGGTCACGGCGCGCTCATCCACAACATGGACAAGCTGGATGCCGACTTGGTTTTTGTCAAGAATATCGACAATGTCATCACCGAGGAGCGCGTGGGACCCACTGTGCGCTACAAGAAAGCTCTCGCCGCGCATCTGCTCCAGCTGCAGGCCCGCACCTTCCAGTACCTCCGACTCCTTGAGGCTGGAGAGGTGGACGACATGACGCTCTGCGAAATCCTCGACTTCGCTGAAACGGATCTGATGATTTCCCTTGGAGAGGATGTGACTCGCGAGATGCTGTACGAGAAGCTCAATCGCCCCATCCGCCTTTGCGGTATGGTCAAAAACGAGGGCGAACCCGGCGGCGGCCCGTTCTGGGTGACCAACGCCGAGGGCGAAACCTCTCTCCAAATTGTTGAATCCTCCCAGATCGACAAGAAAAATCCGGCACAGATGGACATCATGACCCACGCCACCCATTTCAACCCCGTGGATATGGTATGCGGACTCAAGGACTACAATGGCCACCGCTTCGACCTCGCCCGCTATGTGGACCCAGACACAGGCTTCATCTCCTCCAAGTCGTATGGCGACCGCACCCTTAAGGCTCTGGAACTTCCCGGACTCTGGAACGGTGCCATGAGCCGCTGGATCACCATCTTTGTGGAAGTGCCCATCGAGACCTTTAACCCTGTCAAGACAGTGTTCGATTTGTTGAGAAGATAGTTGTCGGTGATTGGCGGTTGGGTTCCCTCTGTGGTTGCACCAGCCCCTCCGGCACGGACAAATCGACACGCGGACCCTGTCCACGACTCCGCACTCAAATGAACTTTACTACGTCCTTCATCCCTTCCATCTCTTCGAAGTTGATGAGGACGTTTTCTTTTAGGAAATCGTTGAAGGGTTTCATGATTTGGAACTTTTCGGCGATTTCTTCAATGGTTGAATTCAGGAACTGTTTTGGAGTCAGAGATGTGCTGCAGGTGTAGTCCTTGCAAAGGATGTATTCGGGGTGGGGGAAATCTTTGGGCATGCCGTTGGGAATGCGCTTGAAGTGATCCAAGCCAATGACGGGGCAGAGGGCTTTGAACTCGGGGTTTTCCACAAGGTTGCCGTAGAGGTCGGCCTGATCGACAATGGCTTGCCGCAGGGCGCGCATCTCCTTTGCCGGCAGCCACCATACGCCACTGGCCAGCATGACTTGCCGCGGCTCGATTTGTATGTAATAGCCGCCATAGTACGCCTTCTTGCCGTGCTCATTGATGTAGGCGCCAAAATGACCTTTATAGGGAGTCTTGTCTTGTGTGAAACGCAGGTCTCTGTAGATGCGGTAAGTACAGTCTTTGGGCGTGAGATAGGCGATGGCGGGTTCGAACTTGGCCATCTCGGCAATCAGCCGCTCGAGAAAGTCGTTGAACATGGCCCAGGCCTCGTCATAAGCCGATTTGTTGGCTTTGAACCATTCGCGGTCGTTGTGCGTCACAAGGCCGGTCAAAAAGCTGAATATTTGTGCGGTCTCTCTCATTTGATTTGGTTCTTGACCTCTTTGACTTCGTCGCAGAGTTTGTTCAGGTCGAGGTGGTAGGAGTCGGCTTGCTGGCTGAAAAGGGACAGGAACTCCACGTTCTTATGAATTTCGAAGAGTGTGGAAACGGCGATGCCGTGCAGGTGGAACCCTTGGTTGAGAGCCTCTTCCACCACCTTGCTGATGGCGACTTTATATCCTTTCTCGTTGTTGACGATGCCGCCGCGACTTAAAAAAGAGGGACCAGCCTCGAATTGCGGCTTGATGAGCAGCATCATCAGCCCGTCGGGTTTCAGAAACTGGGCACAATAGGGCAGAATGTAGGTGAGTGAAATGAAGGAGACATCGGAGACGATGAAGTCAAACTGCCTGCCTTGTATCTCTTCGGACGTGAGGTTGCGGAAGTCCTTGTTTTCCAAGGAGGTGACACGATCGTCGTGCCGCAGGCTGTCGGCCAACTGTTGTGTGCCCACATCCACGGCCACGACATGCGCGGCGCCGTGCTGCAAGGCACAGTCGGTGAAGCCTCCCGTGGAACTCCCGATGTCGAGCACCCATTTGTCTCGGAACTCCAACCCGAAGGTCTGGATGGCCTTTTCCAGCTTCAGCCCGCCCATGCTGACGTACTTGTTGAAGATGTCGATGACCTCCACATACATGTTGTCGTTGACCTCCTGGGAGGCCTTGGTGGCGATGCGTCCGTCGATCATGACGGTTCGCTGCCGGATGGCAGTCTGGGCTTTCTCACGGGAAGGGAAAAGTTGCTGGTCCACGAGATATTTGTCTAATCGCATGTCGGTTCAGGATTTTGGGATGAGGGTGCTTCGTAGTGCGCGCAGGTCGATAAGGCGGGTCGCGATGCCGTAAACGAAGGCGGCACCGAGCATTAGGATGAGCGAATAAAGGACGTGTATGTGCAGGTGCCGGCTGGCTATCACGACTGTTGGCACAAGCAGTGTGATGAATAGCAGGCAGGAGAGCCAGGGCAGCGTGCGCATGGGCACTTTCAGCTCCCGCATGGCGATGATGAATTGCAGCAGCGAGACCACCGACTGGGTGCAAAGGCTGGCCACGGCTGCGCCCCGTGCGTGCCACAACGGAATCATGATGAGGTTGACGACGATGTTGACCAGAATGCCCACCAACGCCGTGATGTTCAGCTTTTTCAAACTGCCGTTTGCCGTGAGTAGCGTGCCGAACACATAGGTGAACGAAGTCGGGATAATGCACGGGATCAGTATGGAGAACACAGCAACAGAAGCTGCGACGTGCTCATCATAAAGCAAGGAGATGACGGGCTCTTTGTAACCGAGCAGAATGACGACTGCGCTGATGGCAAAGACAAAGAGCAGCGAGAACGAAGTCCGCACGATGGGCTGTATGTCTTCCCTTTCCTTGATCATCTTGGAAAAGAGAGGCAAAAGGATGACCGAGAAGAGGTAGGCGATCATCACTAAGGCATCAAGCAGGCGGAACGCGGAAGCGTAGATGCCCGCCTGTGTGGAGGCAATGTCCACGGGCAGCATGCGCTCGATCATCACGGAGTCGATGCGGTTATAGCATGCCATCAGCAGATATAACGCAGCAAAGGGCAGACTCCGTTTCATGATCATCAGAAAGAAGGGGCCATTCCAGGTCAGCTTGCGCAAATGCGACTTATAGACCACTATGACGAGTGCTACCAAAACGGCAATCGTGTAGGCCGCTGTCTGGCAATAAACGAACCATTCGATACGGAAAGGTTCGCGGGTGATGTTTCCCCACAGGAGCAGGCCGCAGAAGAGAATCATCAGCATGCGGTCAAGGACGGAAAGCACACTGTCGGTTTTGAACATCAGCAGGGCCGACACATTGGAACGCAGGTAAAGCAGGAACGCGTTGAGAAACTGGTTGATAGAGATCCAGAAAAGCAGTTTCAGCATTAACCCGCGATAGCCGATGGCCAATGCCACGGTGAAGATCACGGCCATGTAGATGACAGCCAGAAGCAACCGCAATATGACAATGCTTGACAAATGCTTCTCTAACAGCTGGTTGTTGCGGGCAATGTTGCGGTTGTTGAAGTTGGTCGTACCCATGTCCAGAAGGATGTTGAACATGAAGGTGAAGTTGAGGACGGCGAAGTACAGTCCGTACGTTTCCGCTCCCACTTGGTTCTGCACTCCCACGTCCACTCCGAGGATCCAGAAGGGCTTGACCAACAGGTTTAGAAACAGGAGGAAACAGATGTTGAAGACAAAATCCTTCTGTTTCATCTATATGATTTTAGAGGACGATGTTGATGATGCGCTTGGGCACCACGATGATTTTCTTGGGACTCTTGCCGCCAAGCCATTTCTGCACGTCCGCGTCGGCCAGCAAAACAGGCTCAATCTCCTTTTGAGTATGGGTGAGCGGGAAGGTGAGCTTAAGGCGCATCTTGCCGTTGAAGGAGACGGGATAGGTGAAGTCGGACTCCTGGAGGTAGGACTCGTCAAGCGTGGGGTATGCGGCATCCACGATGGAGTCGGCATGTCTCATGAGCGACCACAGCTCTTCGGTGATGTGCGGCGCGTAGGCGGACATCAGCACGCAGAGCGGCTCTAAGATCTTGCGTTTGCTGCACTTGGCATCGCCTAACTCGTTGGTGCAAATCATAAAGGCACTGATGGCGGTGTTGAAGGAGAACTTCTCGTTGTCTTCTTCAATCTTCTTGATGGTCTTGTGAAGAATCTTGTACTCCTCGCGGGTGGGCTCGTCGTCGGTCACGCACCAGTTGAAATCCTTGTCGTGGAAGAGACGCCAGAACTTCTTGATGAAGCGGAAGACGCCTTCGATGCCGTTGGTGTCCCACGGCTTGGCCATCTCGATGGGGCCGAGGAACATCTCGTACATGCGCAGGGTGTCGGCCCCGTATTTTTCCACGAGGTCGTCGGGATTTTGCACGTTGTATTTGGACTTGGACATCTTCTCCACCTCCCAGCCGCAGATGTATTGGCCCTCTTCAAGGATAAATTCGGCATCGGCGAAGTCGGGCATCCACTTCTTGAACGCCTCGGTGTCGAGCACATCGTTTCGCACGATGTTGACATCGACGCGGATGGGCGTGACCTCATAGCCGTCTTTCAGCCCAAAGGAGACATACTTGTTGGTGCCGACGATGCGATAGACGAAGTTGGTGCGTCCTTGGATCATGCCTTGGTTGATGAGTTTCTTGAAGGGCTCTTCTTCGCAACTGAGGCCGATGTCATGGAGGAACTTGTTCCAGAAACGGGAATAGATCAGGTGGCCGGTGGCGTGTTCGGCGCCGCCGACGTAGAGATCCACGTCGCGCCAATACTCGTTGGCCTCTTTGGAGAAATACTCCTTGTCGTTGTGCGGGTCCATGTAGCGGAGATAATAGCCGGAGGAGCCGGCGAATCCGGGCATCGTGTTGTATTCCATGGGGTAGCCCTTGTAGGTCCAGTTTTCGGCGCGTGCCAATGGCGGCTCACCCGTCTCGGTGGGCTTGAACTCGCCGATCTCGGGAAGCTTGACGGGCAGCTCTTCTTCAGGAATCGGGTAGGGCATGCCATCCTTGTAGTAGATGGGGAACGGCTCGCCCCAGTAGCGCTGGCGGCTGAAGATGGCGTCGCGCAGGCGGTAGTTCACCGTGCCGTAGCCGATGCCCATTGTCTTGATCTTCTCGATCATCGCCTTGCCGCCCTCTTTGACGGTCATTCCGGAGATGAAGCCGGAGTTCACGCAATAGCCGTTTTTGCTGTCCATGGACTCCTCCCATGTGTCAGGGTCGCTCAAATCGTCGGGGAATGGGGCCACCACCTGACGGATGGGCAGGTTGAAATGACGGGCGAATGCAAAGTCGCGGCTGTCGTGGGCCGGTACGGCCATGATGGCGCCTGTGCCGTAGTCGGACAATACATAGTCGCTGACCCAAATGGGAATGCGTTCTTCTGTGATGGGGTTGATGGCGTACGCACCCGTGAACACTCCGCTCACCTTCTTGACTTCGGCCTGGCGCTCGCGCTCGGAGCGGTTCTTGGCCCAAGTGACGTAGGCTTCCACTTCCGCCTTCTGCTCTGGCGTGGTGATGGCGGGAATCATCTCGTGCTCGGGGCACAAGACCATGAAGGTCACACCGAAGATGGTGTCAGGGCGCGTGGTGAAGATCTCGAAGGAGGGCTCGTTCTGCACACCATCAACATTGCCGCCCATGTAGAGTTTTTTCCAGTCGAGCTGGCCTTCCATAGCCAAGGGGAACCATACGGCTGCACCCTCGCTGCGACCAATCCAGTTGCGCTGGATTTCCTTCAAGGAGTCTGTCCATTCCACGTTCTCCAATCCGGCAAGCAGCCTTTCGGCGTATGCGGAGACACGGAGGATCCACTGTCTCATCAGCTTGCGCTCCACGGGGAAGCCGCCACGGACGGAGAGACCGTTGACGACCTCGTCGTTGGCTAAAACAGTGCCCAATCCGGCGCACCAATTGACCCATGTGTCGGCAAGGTAGGCCAAACGGTAGTTCATCAGCGTCTGCTGCTGCGTCTTCTCGTCCATGGTCTTCCACTCCTCAGCCGTGAAGTCCAAGGACTCTGTGGCGGCGGCATCGACATTTTCAGTGCCAGACTGCTCGAAACGGGCGACGAGGTCGGCGATGGGCATGGCCTTGTCGGCTTTCTTGTCATAATAGGAGTTGAACAGCTGGATGAAGGTCCATTGGGTCCATTTGTAGTAGTCAGGGTCGCAAGTGCGGAACTCGCGGCTCCAGTCGTAGCTGAAGCCAAGTTTGTCGAGCTGCTCGCGATAGCGATTGACATTCTTCTCCGTTGTCACGGCGGGATGCTGGCCGGTCTGGATAGCGTATTGCTCGGCGGGTAGTCCGAATGCGTCATAGCCCATGGGGTGCAGTACGTTGAATCCCTTCTGACGTTTGTAACGGGAGAAGATGTCGGAAGCAATGTATCCTAACGGATGCCCTACATGCAATCCGGCACCGGAAGGGTAGGGGAACATGTCCAGGACATAGTACTTGGGCTTGTTATTATTGATTACGGTTTTATAAATCTGTTTTTCTTTCCAGTTCTTCTGCCATTTGGCTTCGATTTCTCTAAAATTGTATTCCATTCTATCTTAATGCGATTTGCGGTTTTCGATTATCAGTTAGCGGTTTACGATGATTTTGCGGTTGTCGATGATTCCGCCCTTGCTGTCAAGGAAACGGACGAAGTAGTGGCCGGCGGCGAGTGTGGAGCAGTCGAGTTGGAGGTGACTGTCGGTGACTGTGAGTGTCTGCAACGTGCGACCGAGAGCGTCCACAAGACAGACTTGTCCGATGCTGTGGGTGGCCTCGCTGAGGTCGATGTTCAGCACGTCGTGTGTGGGCACGGGGTAGAGTCGGATTTGTGTCTCGTTGGTGTATTCTTCCACGCCGACATTGCAAAGGATGGCGAGAGAGCGTTCGACAGAACCGCAGCTGTTGATGGCCTTGGCTGTCAGCAAACCGCTGCCGTTCACATTGACGGTGAGCAGAATGCTGCTCTGGTTGCCGCCGGTGATGGTCCAGTTGGTGTTTGAAACACGCCATTCGTAGTTCGTGGCATAAAGGGTGCTGTCCACGTCATAGACGAAAGTGCCGTAACTGGTGAGATGCTCGTTGCCGCTGATGGTGGCGGGCAGCACGGGTATCGGATTGACGGTCAGGTTCAGGATGATGGTGCTGTCGCAACCGTGGATGCTTTGCAGGTTGTTCGTGAACGTGAATGTTCCGGCCACGGACTGGGCAGGCAGCTGGAAGCCGTGCAGGGAATAGGTGGACCCTTGGCAAATGTTGTCCGTGAAGGTTTGTGTGAAGGTCGGAAGGACGGTGATGCGGATGCTGTCGGAAGAGACACAACCGTTCTCATGCGTGGCGGTCAGGACGTATGTGGTGGAGGCCGTCGGGGTGACCGTGATGTTCTGGGTGGTCTCGCCCGTGCTCCAGTGATAGCTGGCTGCATTGCTGTATGAAAGGATGTTGGAGGAACCTCCTTGACAGACTGACGACACGCTGTTCAGGAAAACAAACGGGGCTTCCAAGGTGGTGACTTGCAATGAAGCCGTGGAGGTGCATCCGTAGGGGTTGGTGGCGGTGACGGTGTAGTTGCCGCCCATGGAGATGGTGATGACACTGTCGATGGAACCGTTGCTCCAGATGTAGGAGGTGCCTCCGCGTGCCACCAATTGCGTGGTGCTGTTGTTACAGAGTGTGTTGGGTCCGGAGATTTGGGCTATGGGGCTGGGGTTGATGTGCAGCTCGGCAGAGGTGGCAGCCGTGCAACCGTTGGCAGAGGTGGCTGTCACGGTGTAGTTGCCCGATGCGGAGACTGTGATGTGGTCGGTGGTGCTGCCGGTGCTCCACAAGTAGTATTGTCCGCCCGTGGCCGTGAAGACTACGGAGTCGCCTAAGCAGATCGTGTTGTTGCCGTTGATGAGCACGTTGGGCTGGGGCTCCACGTTGACCACTTTGCTCACGGAAGAGACGCATCCGTTGGCATCGGTGCCGGTGACCTCGTATGTGGTGGTGCTGGTGGGCAGGATGGAGATGCTGGGCGTGTTTTCGCCAGTGCTCCATACATAGGACAAAGCTCCCGTGGCCGTCAGCGTGTGCAGGGTGTTGGCACACACTAAGTTGTCACCATTGATGTAGATGTTCGGGTTCTGCGCCTGGAAGACGGTGATACTGTCGGTGCGGCTGCAACCGAATGCGTTGAGCGCTCTTACGGAATAGGTGCCGGGCGTGTTGACCGTGATGGTGTTGGTGGTCGCCCCCGTGGACCACAGGTAAGAGGTGGCTCCCGATGCGGAGATCGTGGTGCTGGAACCTTCGCAGAAGGTGGTGTTGCCTAAGAAGTTGATGGTGGGCAGGCTGTTTACGGTGACGTAGGTGCTGGCGGTGGCGCTACAACCATATTCGTTGGTGGCCGTCACCGTATAGGTGTTGTTGCTGTTCGGGAATAATGCCACATCAGCGCCGACGGAACCGTTAGACCATTGGTAAACAAGACCTCCCGTCGCGGTCAGGATGGTGCTGCTGCCACGGCAGACCGTGGTGTTGCCCGTGATGGACGGCGTGGGCAGCGGACTGATGATAAGACTGTCGCGTGCGGTGGTCTGGCAGCCATGGCTGTTGGTGGCTGTCACAGTGTAGATGCCCTGCGCCGACACGGTTAGCTGGTTGCCCGTGGCTCCTGTGGACCAATGGTAGGTGAGCTCGTTGTTGGGAAGCTGGTAGGTGTAGCTTTGTCCGGCACAGATGGCGTGTTGCATGCCGAAGTGCAACACCGGCAACGGGTTGACAGTTACCAATACGGAATCCACAGCCGAACATCCTAACGTGTTGCTGGCGGTCACCTTGTAGATGCCGGGCTGGGTGACGGTAATGGACGGTGTTGTTGCGTTGTTGGACCACAAGTAGCTGTATCCGGGAGAAGCTGTCAGCTGTGTGGAACCTCCCTGGCAGAAACTGAGTTCGCCGGAAATCGATACAGTAACTGTGGAACTGATGGAGACAACGGATGAGGAAGAGTTCTGGCATCCATGCTCATCCGTCACGGTCACGCTATAGGCGGTGCTGATGGCGGGTGCCACAGTGATGGAATGTGTAGTGTCTCCGGTGGACCAGGCATAGTGACTGGAATTGCTGACATACAGGGTTGTGGCGGCATTCGCGCAGATGGTGCCCGCACCTACGATGGCGGCATTGGGCAGGGTGTACATGGTCACCGAGGTGGAAGCGGTCTGTGTGCATCCATGGCTGTTGGCCGCAGTGACCGTGTAGGTGCCGGGCGCGGAAACCGTCAGGGGCGCATTGGATACGCCGGTGCTCCAAGTGTAGCTGCTGCCGGCTTCGTTGTTGGCGGTCAGAACAGTGCTGCCGCCATCACAGAAGGCGGTGTTGCCGGCGATGGAAATTTGTGGTCTGGGATGAACCGTGACATGCACGGAACGGCTGTTCGTGCAACCGTTTGCATTGGTCGCACTGACCTGGTAGGTGCCCGTGCTGCTCACTGTGATCTGGTTTTGCGTGCTTCCGTTGGACCAGATGTAGCTGCAACCCGCCGGGGCAATGGCGGTGAGCAATACGGATTCCCCTTGGCAAATGGCCGTGTCAGGCGTCAAGGTGATGCTCGGCAGCGGGTTGACGGACAAGGAGGTGCTGGCCGATGCGGTACAGCCGTAGGTGTTGGACACCGTCACGGTGTAGGTGCCGCTCTGGCTGACGTTGATGCTGCTGCTGGTGAGCCCGTTGCTCCATTGATAGGAGCTTCCGCCTAAGGCGGTGAGCACTGCAGTGCCGCCTTGGCAAATTTCACTCGGCCCGTTCAGATAAGGCGTGGGGTTGTTTTGGACGTTGATGGTGGTGCTGGCCGTGTTGGAACATCCGTTCTCATCAGTGACCAGTACGGTATATGTGCTGGTGTTGGTGGGCGCGACAGTGATGAGCTGTCCCTGTTGCCCCGACATCGGCCAGGAATATTGCATGCCTGTGGCGGAAAAAGCGAAGAGGGAGACACTCTCGCCATTGCAAATGTTGTTGTTGGCGCTGATGGTGACCTCGGGCAGCGGATTCACGATGACAGTCTCCGATGTGGTGGCCGAGCATCCCTGCGCATTGGTGACGGTGACAAAGTAGGTGCCCGTCTGGGTGGTGGAGAAGTAGGCGTTGGTGGTGCCGTCACCCCACACATAGCTGTTGCCACCATTGGCGCGCAAGATGGCAGTCCTGCCTTGGCATACCGTGGTCGTACCCGTGATGGATGGGGTGGGGGAGGGCATCTCGCTCACATTGGCGGAGATGGCGTTGGTGCAGCCCAAGGAGTTAGTGACGCTGACCGAGTAGGTGCCGGGGGTGTAAATGTCCAGTGAACTTGCTGTGCTGCCGTCGTTCCAATGATAGGTGTATGTCTCGTTGCCGGTGACACTCAAGGTGGTGTGACCGCCTTGGCAGAAGTTTCGTGCGCCCACAATCTGCGCGCTGACTTGCCAAAGTGTGATTTGCTTGCTGGCAGAGGAGGTGCAGCCGTTGGCATCGGTGCCGGTGACCGAGTAGGTGTTGGCGTAGGTCGTGGTGATGGACGGGGTGGTCTCACCGGTGCTCCAAGAATAGTTGACAGCTCCGGAAGCAGTCAGCGTGGTGGACCCGCCCTGACAGAACGGCGTGCGACCGTTGATGGCAACAGTGGGCAAGGCGTTCACGATGAGCGTCTTGGTGGCGGTGTTGCGGCAGTTGTGCGCGTCTGTCACCGTGACAGTATAGGAGTTCTCCGTGTTGACCGTGATACGGTCGTTGGTGGAGTTGGTGGACCAGGCATAGCTGGTGCCGCCCGTCGCAATCCAAGTGCAGCTTTTGCCTTGGCATACTGCGTCAGGACCTGTGATGGTGGCTACGGGCAACTCATGGACAACGACGGTTACATTGCCCTCGCGCTGACACTCGTGGGCCGTGTAGGCAGTGACATGGTATGTGGTGGTCGCAGTGGGATACACCGTGATGGAAGCCGTTGTGCTGGCATTGTCCCACAGATAATGATCGGCACCGGAAACCGTGATGGTTGCGCTGGCGCCTTTGCAGATGGTCTGCGTGTTGGACAGTTGTATCGTGGGCAGCGGTGCGGACGCGACGGTGAAGGATGCGGTGCCCCGGCAGTTGTGCTGGTCGGTGACCGTGACACGGTAGGTGTTGGCCGCATTGATGGTGATGACCTGGCTGCTGGCACCATTGTTCCACGAATAGGCAGCGTATGGGCCGCTTGCCGTCAACTGGGTGCTGCTGCCTACACATAAGTGCTGCGAACCCGTGATGCTCGGTATGGGGTTGGAGTGGACGGTGAGACGGTAGTAGAAAATCGAGTCGCATCCGGTGACACGGGAGGTTGTGGAGAATGTGTACGAGCCGGCACCATTCACCGTGACACCAAAAGCTGTGGTGTAGGGCAACTGAGAAGCGCAGATTTCCTCCCGGATCGTGTCGGTGTTATAGATGATAGGCCAGATGGTCAAGTGGATGGGCACAATGCTGTCGCATCCGTTTACGGTCGTCAGACGAATCTCGTGCGTTCCGGGTGTGGTGAAAGACTGTCCTGCATAATCAAACGGCAAGTTGTACTCGCATGTGGTGAAGTAGAGCGTGTCGTCTTGGTAAACAGGATAATGAATCAGGTTGACGGTAATCAAGCTGTCGCAACCTGCAATGCTTTGCAACATAATGTCGTAAATGCCGGGCTCTGTAAGGATGGAGTCCCCGACGGCAAAGGTCTCGTTCTCGCAAATGGCAATATCGAGACTGTCATGATACACGGGCAGTGTGGTCACGACGAGGTGGCGCAGCGTGTCGCATCCGAAAGTGACCGTGTCCGGCAGCACAAGGTCGTACTCGCCGACCTCAGAAATCAAGGTGTCTCTGTATTGGAATGGAATCATGTTCTCGCACACGGCCATCGCGACCGTGTCTTGCGGCACCTCGCGCACGATGACATGCAGGGCGTTGCAGGTGCTGTCGCATCCGAATGTGGTTGTGTGCGGCTCGTAATAGGTTCCGGCATGGTCAATGACGGTGTCTCTGTAGGTGTAGGGCAAGTCGTACTGGCACAGGACCAATGTGTCGCGGAGCGTGTCGGTGTATGCCTCCCATACGTTCAATACAAGGGTGATGTTGCTGTCACAGAGCTGAGTGGTTGTCCCGAAGAAGGTGTATGTGACTGAGCTGGTGAAGGCTGTGTCAGCGAACACGTATGGCGTGTCCGTCGCACAGATATCCGCCACGATGGTGTCGTTGTAGGAAGGCGAGGACTGGACAATGAGCATGTCCATTACCATGCATGGGATGGAATCGCCACTCTCCAGATAGTAGATGCCCGGCTCCTCGAAAGTGCGTACGGAATCAATGGCGATGGGGAAGTCGTTTTCACAGAAAGTGTAATACGTTGTGTCATAGGTGGTCGGCAACACATCAAGCTCCAAATGGATGTAGGCGCTGTCGCATCCGAACTCGGAATTCAGCGTGAAGTCGTAAACGCCCGGCTCGTAAAAAGTGCTGTCGCCAACGACAAAAGGCATATAATGCGAACAGACGGTCTCAATGAGCGTGTCAATCACTTCGTAATCAGGATAAATCATGAGGCTGAGGAAGAAGATGCTGTCGCATCCGTTTTCAGCTGAATACGCATACTCGTACCAACCGGATTCTGACAGCGTGTCGCCTTGGAAAAAGTACGGGGCTTCCGGAGCACATATACTGGCGTATGTCGTGTCGAAATAGACCGGTAGCTGTTCAACCACGAAATAGTGGAAAATATCGCACCCGTTCGAGTCTTGGGCAACAGAGATCATTTGGCTTGTCGCCTCCGAAAATGTGAGGTCTTCGTATTCCAATGGAAATTTGTTTGCACAATCCTTCAGGTTGATTGTGTCAATCTGTGATTGGAAGACGGAAACCCACCGGAAGGAGCTGTCTCGGCCGTCGGTTGTCTGCAAGGTGATGGCGTATTCGCCAGGAGCCGTGATCTCTTCCCCGAGATACTCCATGGGGAATCCTGTGGCACATACGATCTGGTATGTGGTGTCAACAGTCAGGGAATCTGTCCCGGGAGATGCTTGCAATGTGTTGTGAGATAAGAAGTTGAAAATCACTGCAAGAATTATTGCCGTAGTAATGCGGTAAATTTTTTTCATGATATGTTGGTTGTTTTTAAATTCAATAGATAAAATAATTCCTTTAAATGAAAAAAGAGCGCAAAGATACGATTTTTCCATTTTTAAGCACAGTTTTCTTACGGACTATTTTTTTAAAAATATTAACAGGTGATTATATTATTTTTGCAGACAGAAGAAGTGATTTTTTGTGTAATTTTGCGCCCTCTTTTAGTCCGATGTTATACCTGCTGAATAAAAACACGTCCATTCAATTGATCATCTCCGCCTTTTTGCTGGCTTGGAGCGGGTTCTGTATATTTACCGGACTCTCTGTCGCACCCCCGGATGGACACCCGTTCCTCTATGGCGACATATACCCGTTTTTGAGTCAGCACCTCGTTTTCAGCAGAACCCTTGCCATGGCCTTGCTGGTCCTTGAGGCCATCTTCTTGCAGAGATTTTTTGCCGTCAACAGATTTTCGGAGAATAAAACGGCAATGCCCATTCTTTTCTTTGGGGGTATGATGATTGTGGGACATCAGCTGACGCTTCTTTCGCCCGCCAACTTCACGATGTTTGCCTTGACGCTCATCATGCTGATTAACACCAATGTGGTCAATGATTTTCCGCTGAAAAACAGGATTTTCATCTCCGGCATCATCATTGGCATTGCTTCTTTGATAGATATCAATGCGCTTTGGATATTGTTGTTCTTGACGCTCGCCGTCCTCACCAATAGATTTTCGCGGATGAAAGATGTGATCATCCTTCTCTCAGGCCTTCTGTTTATCGCAGTGTATCTGTTTACCTATGGCTATCTGACAGACATGCTGCCGCAGTTGCTGGCCTCTTACAAGAAGGTTGATTTCTTCGGATTCATCGAACATGCGCGGGAGATGAGGGTGATAGACTGGGTCTCCACCGCTATGTTGTTGGCGACCAGCATTTACATGATTGTGGTCTTGAAACTCTATTACGACAACAAGCTGATTGTGCTGCGTAATCGATTTATGACGACGGTCTTTCTATGGTTGACGATGTTAGTTGCCGGATTCTTCTCCTGCTATGACATGCAGGGTGGGCGCATCTATATCTTTGTGCCAGTGGTGTTGTTATACAGCATGTTGTGTTTGGTCAAGAGTCGGCGGATTTTTCACGATATACTGATTGCCGCCATGTTTGTGCTGCTATGGTTTTAAAATCCCACTATTCGGACACTCCCCGCGTTGAGTGCGGGTGCGATGAGGCCGGACGCGGCTGTCTGGCGGGTCCTGTTTGTGCCGCCGCCGTGATATTCCCCTACGATTATGTGAATGATGAGATTAACGACTCCAAACAACTGACGGCTAATCAGCGCGACAAGCTGCGGGCCATCATCGAACGCGACGCGCTGGCTTACTGCGTGGTTGATGTGTCTGAAAAGCGCATCGACGAGATCAATATCCTCAACGCCTCCATCCAGGGCATGAACGATGCTGTGGAGGGGCTTTCCATCCGGCCGGAGTTTCTCCTGATTGACGGCAACCGCTTCAAGGACCGCTTGGGCATCCCGTACAAGTGCGTGGTCAAGGGTGATGCAACGTATCTTTCCATCGCGGCGGCCTCCATCTTGGCCAAAACCCACCGCGATGCGCTGATGTCCCGTCTGGATGCCGAATACCCCGCGTATGGCTGGAAAAAGAACAAGGGCTATCCCACGCCCGAGCATGTCGCCGCCGTGATGCAACATGGCTTCTCGCCATACCATAGGCGCAGCTTCCACCTGAAAAACCAGTTGAGTCTGGATTTTTAACGTACAGGTGGTGAGGTTTTAGACTTTAGACGTAAGACTATAGACTGAAGACCGTAAATCGTAAATCGAAAGACGCAACTATTTCAGTCCCAGCGCCTCTTCAATCTCTCCTTCGCTTTTTCCGAGCAGTTTGATGTATTGCTCCAACTGGGCGGAGAGGGAGTCTCCGGGATTGCGGTTGATGTAGTCGCGGTACTCGTTCTCGGCACTGCGTGTGTCGCCGAGGATGTCGTCATAGATGATGCCCCGCTGGTAGTAGCATAACTCGGCCTTGTCGCCCTTGGGGTATTGCTCCTGATATTGGTTGAAGATGGCGATGGCCTGCTTGGCGTATTGGGCGGTGTGAGCACGGTCGGTGGCCGACTTGGCCAAGATCATGCTGCCCACGCCTGCGCGGTAGAGCATCTCGGGTGAAATCTCGTCCTTGGGATAGGCTGTTGCGAAGTCCACTGCCTTGCGGATGAAGCGCCCGAAGAGAGCCGTGTCGGTGCGCCCGCCAAAGTGATAGACGGAGTCGGCCATGTTGTAAAGCCCCACCACGTCGCGCTGCTTCTGGCCAAAGCTTCTCTTCTCGCCCTGTTTGGAAGTGTTGTTGTGGCAGCTTGCACACAGCACAACGGCGGCGACAAACAAAAGGATGTGTGACAGTCGTTTCATGGCGGCTTATTTATGGTGAACGGTCTTGTAACTGGCCTTGGTCTTGCCGGAAGCGATGTCGTTGAGCTGGCGCTTCAGCACCATCTTCTTGATGGGAGAGAGACGGTCCACGAAGACCTTGCCGTCAAGATGGTCGTATTCGTGTTGGATGACGCGGGCCACGATGCCGCTGATGTCTTCCTCATGGAATTGGCCCTCCTCATCGTAGTACTCGATGTGGATGTTGGACTTCCGGATGACATCCTCGCTGATCTGGGGCAGGCTCAGGCAACCCTCGCTGAAAACGAAGTCGTCGCCCCACTCCTCGGTGATGACGGGGTTGATGAAGGCGCCTTTGCGAAGGTCTGCGTCGGGATATGACTCCCGGAACGGCTCGGTGTCAATGACGAAGAGGCGGATGGCCTTGCCGATCTGCGGTGCGGCTAACCCCACGCCGTTGGCATGGTACATGGTCTCGAACATGTCGGCAATCAAGGGTTTCCAATCGGTGTTTTCCACATCGACCTCTTCGGCCGTCTTTCTCAGTACGGGCTCGCCGTACACATAAATCGGTAGTATCATAGGTTGTTTTCTCTTTGTTTAATCATGTCTTGTTGCTCCATGTAGGATTGCAGGATTATGGTCGCGCTCATCTTGTCCACCAAGGCCTTGTTCTGACGTCCCTTCTTGCTCAGGCCGATGTCGATCATGGTCTGGAAAGCGATGCGGGAGGTGAAGCGCTCGTCCATGCGGGCGAGGGTGGTGCCGGGTGAGATGTTGGGCAGCTCCTTGCGCAGGCGGTTGACGAAGGGCTCCACGAAGCGCGCCGAGTCGGAGGGGGTGTTGTCGAGCTTGCGAGGCTCACCGACTACCACAACGTCAACCTTCTCCTTCTGCAGATAGGCTTTCAGGAAATCGAAGGCCTGCGCCACGGGAATGGTGTCCAATGCGTTGGCACAAATCTGCAGCTCGTCGGTGACGGCAAAGCCGACCCTCTTTTGTCCGTAATCTATAGCTAATATGCGTCCCATAATAAGTGGCGGCAAAGATACTAAAAAAGATGAAAAATGCGCCTCTTTCTTGGAGACGCATGCGATCGTTGATGGTGGGAACTACTAGGTTCGAACTAGTGACCCCCTGCTTGTAAGGCAGGTGCTCTGAACCAACTGAGCTAAGCTCCCGTTTTTCGAGGGTGCAAAAATATCATTTTTTTTGAATCCAGCCCCCTGGAATTTGATAAATATGTTTTTGTTTTGATAATGAGATTCTTAGAACTGGAAACCTGCGCAGATGTTGATGAATTGGGGGTGGTCGCCATCTTTGTTTTGGAAATATTTAAAAAGACTGTAGCGATAGTTGACCCCCAAGACGATGGGGCCGAATTTCATGTCGAAGCCGGTGGTCAACAGCGTTTGGTTAGTGTTAAGCGTTTTTTTGTCATATCCGAGGTCGTTTTTCGTGACCTGCAGGACAGGCTGGTAGATGACACCCACAAAGGGCAGGAATGCCGATTTCCGGCCGAGCTGCACGTTGCCGACAAGCTTGACGGGGACTTGGATATGGCGGGTCTCCACCTTCTGGTCGGTGAGCCCTAATGTGTTGTTGGTGAAAGTGCCTTTGTAGAAAGCATATCCGGCACCGATTTCCGCATAGACATATTTTCCTGCGCGGAAAAAGAGGCCGAATTCGCCATTGGCAAGGCCTTCAAGCCTGTCTTCGTATGAATAGTCCTTGTTGATGGAGAAGGTGGTGCCCAATTTAAAACCGAATTGAGTCCATTTCTGGGCGTGGATGCTGGTGCAGCCAAATGTAACCAGCAAAAGTACAAATACTGCTTTTTTCATGACTGTGGTTCTTTAGTGGTTGTTTCAGATGTCGAGTGGGTGTTGTTGAATTGATTCATAGTGTGTTGCAGACCTGCTGTAACGAAGGACTTGACGGCCTCCACTGCACGTTCGATGCAGGGATCCACAAGCTTGAGCTCCTCGCTGGAGAAACGCCCCAACACATAGTCGACTTGGTACCCCATGGCGAAGTCCTTGCCGATGCCACAGCGCAGCCGCGGGAAGTTGGAGTGGCCCAGCTGCTCGATGATGTTGTTGAGCCCGTTGTGGGAGCCGCCACCGCCCTTGGGCTTGATTTTGAAGCTGCCGAGCGGGAGGTCGAGGTCGTCGCAAATCACCATGCAGTGGTCGGGTGCGATCTCTTCGGCATTGAGCCAGTATTTGACCGCCTTGCCGCTGAGGTTCATGTAGGTGGTGGGCATCACCAGCACAAGCGTGCGCCCTTTGTAGGTGGCACGGGCCACGTATGCGAGACGGTCCACCGAGAAGGTCGCCTTGAGGTTTGTTGCGACAGCATTGACCACCTCGAAGCCGTAGTTGTGCCTCGTGCCGGCATATTGCTGCTCGGCGTTGCCAAGCCCTACTATGAGGTATTTCTTATCGTTCATCGTCTTCTGTTTCAGTGGGTTGTTCCTCCCCTGTGGTCATGTTCACAAGGAAGGTGAAATTGAGCTTCCCGTAAATCCTGTGTTGATAGAACATGGGATGGGCTGAGAAATCATGCTCCTTGGAGTGTTCCATGATCAACCAGCCATCGGGGTTGAGCAGGTCGTTGGCAAAAACGTTGTCGATAATCTTCTCGATGCCCTCCAACTGATAGGGAGGGTCGGCGAAGATGATGTCGAATTTTGTGCGACACTTTTCCGTGTAGGCGAAAGCATCCTGACGAATGACAGCAGCATTGTGGTAGCCTAACTGCTCGATCGTGCGTTGGATGAAACGGGTGCAGCGCGGGTCGATGTCCACGGCTATGACGGACTGGGCTCCTCTGGAGGCAAACTCGTAGGTGATGTTGCCGGTGCCGGAAAACAGGTCGAGCACGTGCACACGGTCGAAGTAGAAATAGTTGTTCAGGATGTTGAACAGACTCTCCTTGCCAAGGTCGGTGGTGGGCCGCACGGGGAGATTGTCGGGCGCCACGATGTGACGTCCCCTGTTTTTGCCGCTAATGATTCTCATTACAAGATGGTTATGTTGTCAATGTAGTGTGCCAGCAGGTCGGTCAGCTTTTTGTTGGCCTTGTCAAAATTTTGAACATACAACATGGGATCGCTCAATCCGAGTTGCTGGACGCTGTTCAGCGTGTAATACAGCAGGTCCACATTTTCAATGTGGTGTGTGCGGTTGATGAGCAGAATCTCGCCTTTTTGGACGGCAAAGATGTCGGCAAAGGATTTGTTGATGGACAGCAGCACGGCGGAGGACGGCTCCTGTTCCTGCAGGAAACGGTAGAAAAGCGTGGCCTCGCTCATGAAGCGGGGCGTACACGGCAACCCTGCCAGCGTGGAGTACTCGTTCTGGGTGAGGAAATACAGCGACTTGTAGTGCCCCAAGGTGTCGCAAAAGTGCTGGCCATATTGGGACAGGTCGAATTGCGTCTCCAGATAGGCGCGGGATTTGCTCTCGTCGTAAATGACATCGGGCACAAGCAGGGGCATCCTGGTGGCGACGATGATGTCAATGGCTTGCCCTTGGTCCTGCTCCATGTTGAAAAAACGGGGTGCCTTGTCGGAGATGAGGGCGTTTTCCGTCGCCGGGTAAAAAGCATCCTGGTATTTGCCGTCGTCGTGGAGGCAATAAAGCGAAAATCCATCCGGGGTGAGTCGGATGGATCTCGTATAGTGTCGGGTCAATAAAGAGTTCATAGCCATTATTCCCAGCTGCCGGTGGTGCTGGCCTCGGTGAGGGAGCCCATGTACATGTCGGCGTATTGGTCTCTGTATTGTTTCTCTTCGGAAAGGTTGTTGTAGAAAATCTTGTTCCAGAGTCTGCTCAGGACACCGGCATTCTCGGGGTTGATGCTGCGCTCCATGTTGACCAGGATGTCGTCCAAGGGAACATCGATGCGATAGACGGGAATCTCGTACGTGCGGGATGCGATGGAGCCCGTCTGGATCTCGTATTGCTTCTTGTCGCTGAAGGGGATGTACTGGAAGTTTTTGAAGTTCTCGGCCGTCAGCTTGTGGTCGATGTCGAGCATTTTCTCAATGGCGGGCACGTCCACGACCTCTTTGTGGATGAGGCCGAGCTTGAAGGCCTGGGCCTCGCTCATAGTGTCGGGGAAGTTACCGACGTTTTTCTCGATCTGCACGGTTCCGTTGTTGACAAAATCGACGAGACTGTCCATGGAGGAAGCATATTTTTTGTAAACGGTCTTGTAAATGGCCTGGGCGCTTCGGATGGTCGTGAGGTTCGTGACGTTGGCGGACTTGCGGAGTTCGTACACTTGTCTGAATTTTTCGGGACGCATGATGCTTCGAGCAGCGAAAATGGCTAAGACCAGTGCTGCAAGGATCAGGATAACGGTGAAAATCTTTCTAGTTTTCATAACTTATTTGGATTATATTTTTTTTCTTTAAAAATTGCGGGCAAAAGTAGTAAAAAATCCTCTATCTTCATATAGATACTTCAAAAAAAAATCAATGCTTGACTGTCAGTAAATTAGAAGGTGATGCGGTGGATGCCCGGCGCGTGTTTTTCCTCGATCAGACGGCGCAGGCAGCCGTAGTCCTCTTTTCGCTCGACAAAGTCCAGACGGGCCGTCTCCACTAACAAAATGGGCAGGGTGGGGTGTTGCTCGAAGTAGGTGATGTAGCTGTCTTGGATGTCCTGCAAGTACTGCGCCGTAATCTCCTGCTCGTATTCCCGGCCCCGCTTGGCGATATTCTGCAGTAGATGTTGTGTGTCGTTGTAAAGGTATAAAATGAGGTCCGGTTTGGGAAGGAAGGAGGAGATGGTGTCAAAAACGTTCTTGTAGAGGTTGTATTCGTCTGTCAGCAGGTTGTTTTTTGAAAAGATGATGCATTTGTCGATGAAATAGTCGCCCACGACGGCCTCCGTGAAGAGGTCGCGGGCGGAGAGCAGGGACTTGAGCTGCTGGTAGCGGTCCATCAGGAAAGTCATCTCCACCGGAAAGGCGTAATGGACGGGGTCCTTGTAGAATTTCGGCAGGAATGGGTTGTCGGCGAAGCGCTCCAGGACAAGTTCTGCATTATAGTCGGCGGCAAACATCTTGGCCAGGGTGGTTTTCCCGGCGCCGATGCATCCTTCGACAACTATGTAATTGTAAGGTATCATTCGGTATTAGTGATCAGTGATTAGTGAATCGTAGATGTTAGTGGTTTGGGTATTCGAGATGAAAGGTGCCGTCGGGGGTGTCTTCGACGATGCGGATGCCCAGCTCGGCGAGCTCCGTCCGCACGAAGTCGCGTTCCGGGATGTGGGGGTGCGGCAGGGTCAGCCGCTCGTCATGGTAGCTCATGCCGTCGTAGTCGAGGATGTCCAGGTCGATGGTGCGGCTGCTATAGACGGCGGCCCCGTGCTCGATGCGGGTTTTCGTGGTCCGGCCGAGCTCGCGCTCGATGGCCTGCAGCTCGTCCAGCAGTTCCAGAGGCGTCAGGTAGGTGCGGAGCACCAAGGACTGGTTCAGGAACGGGGGTGCATCGAAACCCCAGGCGACCGTCTCCGTGACGCGGGAGCAGCGCTCAATGCTCCCCGCACGCTCCGCCATCCGCATGATGGCTCGTGCGAGGTGGCCGGCGCGGTCGCCCAAATTGCTGCCCAAACCGATGATTGCCCGTTTTATCATAGCGGCGGCAAAGATAAAAAAAATGCCCGCATCGCAGGCATTGTGTTATTTGTTTTTAATTGTTGATGATCATGACCGTCGCTCCACAAGCGGTGGGAAACATAACCAAAGACTGTGAATACAACAGGAGATTCTCGATGATACGGCGGGAAGGTCTCTCTCTCTTGACGGTCTTTTTCTTTGAATGGGTAGAGGTTATCTCCATGGGCAATTAATTTGATGAATAAATGCAATGTGATTGTATAACGGCGTATGTTTGGAAATATTATGTGCCCCTCATTTTTTTTCGTGCAGAGCTACGATGCCTGACGGCACGCACCACAAGGCCCGCCTGCGTAGTCCGACTCGTTGCTTTGTCCAGACCTCGGCGCTAATCCCTTTTTTTGTATTTTTGCGGCCAAAATATTTGGCGATGGAAGGATGGACCCTCTTCATGGATCGCGATGGCGTGGTGAACGTGCAGATCATAGACGGCTATGTGTTGCGTCCCGAGCAATTCACCTATACGCCCCATTTCTTGGAGGCGATGCGGCTGATACGCCCGCGCTTCCAACGCATTATCCTTGTCACTAACCAGCAATGCGTGGGCAAGGGACTCTGCTCCCAGGAAGACGTTGATGCGATTCATGGCCGTCTCCAAGGACAACTCGAGGTGCATGGAACACCCTTCGACCGTGTTTACTGCTGCCCTCATCTGGCGGAAGCCTCCTGCGCCTGCCGAAAACCCAACATCGGCATGTTTCTGCAGGCACTCCGTGATTTTCCCGACATAGATCCCGCACGGTCGCTGATGGTGGGGGACACCCTCTCCGACATGCAGTTCGCGCGCAATGCCAGCATCCATGCTGTCCATGTGGGCGCTGTCCGCCACCCCGAGTTTGAGACCGTCATGGACATTGCCTCCTCGCATTTCGACTCCCTGTATGATTTTGCCCTCCATTTGGAAGATATTCTCCCCGTCTTATACAAATCCTGATGTTTGTTACATATTTTTTTATATATCTGATCTGTTATCCGCTTTCACTGCTCCCGCTGCCTGTCCTTTACTTGCTTGCCGGGCCTTTATACTTGGTGCTCAACTATGTTGTGCGCTACCGGAGGAAAGTGGTGGAGGAGAACCTGAGAAAATCCTTTCCCGAAAAAAATAGCAAGGAATTACGCCGTCTTCGTGACCGATACTACTGGCATCTCTCCCAAATTGTGATGGAGATGATCAAAATGCTGACCATTTCTCGTAGGAGTCTGCAACGGCGCTATCACTGTGTGAATCCGGAGGTGGTGAATGGCTTTTTCGAGCGGGGCAGGAGCGTCATCTTGATGTCCTCGCATTACAATAACTGGGAATGGATGATTGTCTCCCTGGAGGAGATGTTCCTGCATCACGGGATAGGTGTGGGCAAGGGCAATTCCGACAAGGTTTTTGAGAAGCTGGTGAACCGTGCCCGCACCCGTTGCGGTACACAGGTGGTCTTTGCGGACACCGTGCGCGAGACGTTCGAGGAATATGAGACGCAACATCATCCCGCCGCCTACATGATGCTCAGCGACCAGTCGCCCAACAGCAAGAAGAAGTGCTATGTGACACAGTTCCTCAATCAGAAGACAGGGGTTATCTTCGGTGCAGAGCATTTTGCCCGAAAATATGACATTCCAGTGCTCTACTATGAGGTGATCAAAGAGCGGATGGGCAAGTACCGTGTTGAAGTGCAACTCATCGCCGAACACCCCAACGACCTGCCCGAGTATGCCATCACCCAACGCTATGTGGAGCTGCTCGAACAGACCATCCGCCGGCAGCCCGCCTTCTGGCTTTGGAGCCACAGACGGTGGAAGTTCCAGTTCGAATAGGTGTTGCGGATGTGTTTAACTGTTGTTGGAGACACATGATGGACACAGGATAATGAGCTGAAAATGGCGAAAAATTCAGGGTGGATAGGATAAAAATATAAGACTGTGTCAAAAAGAACAACATTTTTGCTATTTTTGCCAACTGAATTGTCAGTAATAGATAGCTTATATGCTGGATTCCAAAGATCATTTCCGATTTTTAAAAAAAGGTCTATTCCCCAACAAAAATGACCTGTCTGGAATTGTTTTCATTGACTTGGAAGTTGGGGCTTCGGATAAAAAAACTCGCGATTTTGGAGCATTAAAAGAACCTGATGTTCCGTTTCATTCTAAATCCAAACAAGATTTTGCAGATTTCATCTCTAAATCTGAATATCTATGCGGACACAATATTGTCCATCACGATCTGACATTCCTTCATAGCATACCTTCCATAAAGTTCAAAAAAAATATTGACACGCTCTATCTTTCCCCTCTTCTTTTCCCGCAGAAGCAGTATCATAAATTACTGAAAGATGAAAAATTACAAACGGATGAGTTAAACAATCCGTTGAACGATTGTAGAAAAACCAGAGAATTGTTCTATGATGAGGTTGGTGCGTTTCAACATTTACCAAAAGATATTCAAACTATTTACTTTACTCTTTTACGTAATGCTGAAGAGTTTACTGGATTTTTTGATTATCTGTCATTCAACACTGTTTTTTTAGACATTGAGGCACGTATTCTCCACTCTTTTGAGAACTTAGTTTGCAACCATGCTCCATTGAAAGATCTTGTCAAAAATAATCCTGTAGAATTAGCATACGCTTTAGCTTTGATCAGAACAGATGACAGGACGTCTATCACTCCTCCTTGGTTGCTTTACAACTATCCTCAAATAGAGAATGTGTTTAAATTGCTTCGTCATACTCCTTGTCGCGACAATAGCTGTTCTTATTGCAAAAGCATTATGAACATTCATCTCAAATTGCAGGAGGTGTTTGAATACAATGAATTCAGAAAGTTTGACGGGGAGCCTATGCAGGAACAAGCAGTTCAAGCTGCTGTTGACGGTGAATCAATATTAACCATTTTTCCAACTGGTGGAGGCAAGTCACTCACATTCCAGCTTCCTGCCATCATGGCAGGCCAAGCTGTTCATGGGCTTACGGTGATCATCTCACCCTTGCAATCTCTGATGAAAGACCAAGTGGACAATTTGAATGAAAGAGGCATACACGAGGCAGTCACCATTAATGGGTTATTGGATCCCATCAGTCGCGCAAACGCCTTTGAGCGTGTTGCTGATGGCAGTGCGGCTCTACTCTATATATCTCCAGAAATGCTTCGCTCCCGTACCATTGAAAAATTGTTATTGGCACGCAATGTGGTTCGTTTTGTTGTAGATGAAGCCCACTGTTTTTCTGCTTGGGGTCAGGACTTCCGCGTGGATTATCTCTATATCGGCAAGTTTATCAAGAATTTGCAAGAGAAAAAGAGACTTTCAACTCCGATTCCAGTTTCTTGCTTTACAGCCACTGCAAAGCAAAAAGTCATTTCAGACATTCGCGACTATTTCAAACGAGAAATAGGTGTAGAACTGACATTGTTCGCATCTCCTTCTGCTCGTAAGAATTTGCATTATTCAGTTATCTATGCTGAAACGGAGGAGGAAAAATACAATACCTTACGTAGTTTAATGCTTGGAAACTCATGCCCGACTATCATCTATGTGTCTCGCACTAAAAAAACACTGGAACTGGCGAACAAATTGACCAAAGATGGTCTTCATGCATTGCCATTCAACGGAAAAATGGATCCCAACGATAAAATTGCCAACCAAAATGCTTTCATCGCTAATAAGGCAAGAGCGATGGTGGCCACATCCGCTTTTGGAATGGGTGTTGACAAAAAAGATGTCGGTCTTGTTATCCATTACGACATTTCCGATTCGTTAGAAAATTATATCCAAGAGGCAGGCCGTGCCGGACGTGACCCTAAGACAGATGCAAAGTGCTATGTGCTGTATAGTGACCACGATTTGGATAAACACTTTCTTCTTCTCAATCAGACAAAAGTGAGTATCAGCGAAATCCAGCAGGTGTGGAAGGCAGTGAAAGATTTTACCAAACAAAGAAAGTCCGTCTGCTGTTCTGCTTTAGAAATCGCCAGGCAGGCTGGTTGGAATGAAGAGAGGGCAGATGTGGAAACCCGTGTCCGAACAGCCATCAATGCTTTGGAAGATGCGGGCTATGTCAGTCGAGGCAATAATGTCCCTCAAGTGTTTGCCACTGGTATTTTGGTTAGAAACCTGGATGAGGCGCGTCAACGTATTGTTCATTCCGCTTTTTTTATGAATGACAAAGACAGGGATAATGCAGTGCGAATCATTAAATCTTTGATTTCAAGTAAAAGCAGAGCCACAGCCTTGGATGATGAAGCAGAATCCCGAGTGGACTATCTGGCTGACATGCTCGGAATGACTAAAGAATCTGTCATTAATACAGTGAATCTGATGCGTCAAGAGGGTGTCCTCGCTGACTCTCAAGACATGTCTGCTTACATTGAGCATTCTGAAAACAAGACCAGGCAGATATTGGAAAAATTTTCACGGTTGGAAAGCTTCATCCTTTCCGAGTTTTCTCAACCAAAGTCCGGATGGTCTTATAAGTTGTTAAATGAAAGAGCATTAGATAAAAATATAACTTCTTCGATCAAGGATATAAGGACCGTTTTATATTATTTATCTATTAAATCCTATATCAAGAAAAGTAAAAAAAACTATAATGGCTTGATTTGTGTTGAATTGACCGATGATTATGATCAAATCAGACAAAAACAAGATTTGAGAAAGGAAATCTGTCACTTTATCGTCACCTCTTTGTATAAATTGACCTCGCAACAAGTTAATTCATCGGAGCAATGTGGAAAGATTGTGCAGTTTTCGGTCAACTCTCTTCATGTAGAATATTTAAAACAACAAAATCAGCAATTGTTCCATCATATTGCAAACTGCCATATCGATGATGTAAAAGATGCTTTGCTCTATTTGTCCAAAATCGGAGCCATGAAGTTGGAAGGCGGATTTCTCGTGATTTACAATGCAATGGAAATCAGTAGGCTAAAAGAAATGAAATATCGATATAAGGTAGAAGATTATCGGACATTAGACGAGTTCTACAAACAGAAACGTCAACAAATACATATTGTAGGCGAATATGCCAATATGATGGTCCGAAATTATCCGGCGGCATTGCAATATGTGCAAGATTATTTCCATATGGACTATAGTCAGTTCATATCCAAATATTTTAAAGGAGATCGGTTAAAGGAGATCGATCAAAATATGACTCCATCTAAATATCAGGATCTTTTTGGAAATCTGTCTAAACAACAAAATAGAATTATTTCAGATAATCAATCGAAGTATATTGTGGTAGCAGCCGGTCCGGGCAGTGGTAAAACGCGTGTGCTTGTTCATAAATTGGCATCTTTACTATTAATGGAGGATGTAAAGCACGATCAACTTTTAATGCTCACCTTCTCTCGAGCCGCAGCCACAGAATTTAAACAAAGATTGATAAACCTTATTGGAAATGCTGCTTATTTCGTTGAAATCAAGACATTTCATGCGTTCAGTTTCGATTTGTTGGGCAAAAACGGATCCTTGGAAGAATCCAAGGATGTGGTGGCACATGCTGTACAACTCATTGAAAGTGGTGAAGCGGAACAAGGTCACATCAACAAGACCGTGTTGGTGATTGATGAGGCTCAGGACATGGATAAGAACGAATATGCTCTTGTGAAAGCATTGATGCGCAACAACGAAGAGATGCGAGTCATTGCCGTCGGCGATGATGACCAAAACATCTATCAGTTTCGAGGATCAGATAGTCGGTTCATGCAATCATTTGTTGATGAGATGGGGGCTGCTAAATATGAGATGACGGAGAATTTCCGCAGTGCTCCAGCCATCGTAACCTTCGCAAATCATTTTTCGCAAGGGATTTCGAATCGCATGAAGACATCTCCGTGCTCTTCATTTCAGACAGAGGCTGGAACAGTTCAGATCATTCAATATGAATCTAACAATTTAGAAATCCCGTTAGTGCTCCAACTAAAAAACACCTATCATTCTGAACGTGCCTGTGTGCTGACGAATACCAATGAAGAGGCTGCCCGTGTTCTTGGACTTCTGACCAAAGAAGGGATTAATGCGAAGCTTATCCAAACGACAAACGGATTTCGTTTCGGCAACTTGGCGGAAATTCGTTACTTCTGTAAACAAATTGACAAAGAACTTGATACGCCTGTCATCAGCGAAGACCTTTGGAATCGTGCTAAAATGAAAACACTGGCTCGCTATGAGGGAAGCACCTGTTTGGACTATATTCGGGAATTTTTTCGTGTTTTTGAATCAACCAATAATGCTAAATACAGGAGTGATTTGAATGATTTTATCGTTGAATCTAACTTGGAAGACTTTTGTGGTGAAGGAAATCAGACAGTTTTTGTCTCCACTATTCACAAAGCCAAAGGACGTGAATATGACACTGTTTATATGCTTTTAAACAAAGAAGTTGCGGATACCGACGAGAAACTTCGTAAATTGTATGTGGGCATCACTCGCGCCAAGCAGAGCCTTTATATCCATTGCAATACTTCAGTTTTCAACAAATTGAAATCTGATAATATAACATATCTTCACGATTTAACACACTATCCATTGCCACAGGAAATCACCATGCAATTAACGATGCATGATGTAAATTTGAATTTTTTCAAAGGAAAAAAAGAGAAATTGTTAAAATTAAGGAGTGGAATGCCTCTTATCTTTGATCAAGGATATCTGTTGTTGCCCTCTGGAGACAGGGTCATTAAGCTTTCTACTGACAAAAAGAAAGAGTTACAATCATGGGTGGAAAAAGGATATTCTGTACACACTGCCAAAATAAAATACATAATAGCATGGAAAGGCAAAGATGACCATGAAGAAACAGCCGTTTTGCTTCCTGAAATTGCACTCTGTCAAATGTCTGGGGGGTGTGCAATCTCTTGATGAACAATATTTCGACCTATCCATTCTCTTTTTTTTGAATATTAATTTAATATTTAATTTTTATACACAATAATTTTAATAACTCTGCGTTTTTGAAATATGAGTTACACGCAGACATCTTATCATATTATTCTCCGTACACATAACAGTAGTCCTGCCATAACAGTAGAATTTGAGAGAGAACTGTATGCTTACATATACGGTTTTGTTAAAAATGTCAATGGTCAACTTTATCGTATTGGAGGAATGCCTGACCATCTCCATCTTTTTGTGTCGCTTCCAGCCACTCTTGCTATGTCCAAATTCGTGCAAGAGCTAAAGGTTTCTACTAGTAAATGGCTGAAAGCAAACCCTCATTTTCCACTTTTTACGGGGTGGTCAAAGGAGTTTGCCGGATTTTCTTATAATCTACGAGATAAGGAGATGATAGTCCGATATATTGCCAAGCAAAAAGAACACCACAAGAGGAGCACTTTTGCAGAGGAGTATCGGCAGTTTCTTGTTGAGAATGGTGTCGTTATCAAGGAGGAGTATTTTCTCAAGGATTGATTGTCGCCTCTCTCCGAGAGGCTGCTTTCCAGTCCGCCTTCTCATCACCGCACTGCGCCTGTCGGCTTGTACGGTGTTAATCGCACCCCGGTGCGGTGCCGCCTCTCCGAGGCGGGTTCGTCTGTTGTATGATGGTGTCTTGTTTGGTGCGAATGCCTGCCTTCGGTAAGTGGAGGCTGATGGGAGGTTTGGCAACTCGTTCTCCGTTAGTCGTAATCAGTGTGATGACGTTATAATGGGGATCCTGCCGGAGGCAGGTGACCACGCAGGAGGCGTGCTTAACACCATACCAGCGGCTTTGCCGCGCAGTATGGTGTCGTGAATACCGGCGTGCGAACAGGCGTGTCGGAGACACGCGACAGATAACCAGCTGACCTATGGATATCAAAAAAATACTATCTTTGCCATCCCAAATCACCCCGTATGAAAAAAACACTCACCATCATCCTACTTTTGTACACCGTCATCCTGTCGCCGCTACGTGGGTATTCGCAAAACGACCCCGTGCAGCCCACGTGGGAGTCGCTCAACGAGCGCGGCTACCCGCAGTGGTTCAGCGATGCGAAACTCGGCATCTTCATCCACTGGGGGCTCTATTCTGTGCCCGCCTATGCCTCCAAGGAGGGCTACGGCGAGTGGTTCTACCGCGGACTGATGCAGAAAGAGCCGGAAAGGATGCGCATTATGAGCTACTATGCCGACACCACCAAGCCCGTTTTCGACCAGTACAAGGAACTCACCAAATACTGGCACGCAGAGCTCTGGAATCCAGACGAATGGGCAGACCTCTTTCAGTATGCCGGTGCGAAATACGTGGTGCTGGTTACGAAACATCACGACGGCTACTGTCTATGGGACAGCCAATTCCAGCCCGAGTGGAACAGCGTGTCGAGCGGTCCGAGACGCAACATTGTGGAGGAGCTAACCACCGCCGCGCGCGACAAGGGGCTGCGGATGGGCTTCTACTACTCGCTGCCTGAGTGGACCAACCCTCGCCACATCTGGATGGTAGATCCCGACAACGAAATCAGCGACTATGTCGATAACTATATGGTACCGCAGTTCAAGGAGTTGGTGACGCGCTACCAACCCGACCTCATCTTCTCCGACGGTGACTGGAACAACACGGCGGAGCAGCTTCGTTCGCAGGAACTGATCAGCTGGTATTACAACACCGTGGGTAAAAATGCCATCGTGAACAACCGCTGGGGCAACGGCACGAAGCACGGCTTCCTGACGCCGGAGTACAGCGCGGGCATCGCCAACACGGAGGTGCCTTGGGCCGAGTGCCGCGGTCTCGGACGCAGCTTCGGCCTCAACCGCAACGAGGACTTGGATAACTACATGACCGACCAGGAACTAATCCAGCATTTCGTGGAGTTAGTGGCGCACGGCGGCGGCCTGACCATCAACGTGGGACCCAATGCCGACGGCACCATCCCGCTCATCCAACAGGAACGGCTGAAGGCTCTCGGCAAATGGCTGGAAATCAACGGAGAGGCAATATATGGGACAAGACCTTATGAGATTCCGTGCCAGCAAGAAAGAAGTGTAACCCAGATGCCTCCATCTGAAACCATTGACTTCGACTGGGTTCGGAATGCACCGTTGCGCTGCGTAAGTACGGATCATTTCACAATCCATTGGAGCGGCGAAGTCGTGATTCCCGAAGATGGGCAATACACATTAACACTGATTGCTGATGACAAAGCTTTTGTTTACAAAGAGACGTTCAAGATGATATGGGATAACGTGCTTCGTTACGACAAAGACGCTTCGAAAAATCCTCTATCACAAACCGTATTGACACTTCAAAAAGGTGAAATATTGCCCCTTTTGGTTGAATTTCAAGAAAAGGATTTAGAAGCTTCCATCTCATTGAAGTGGAGCATAGATGGTGGAGAACCGACTCCCATCCCCGCCAATTGGGATGGGGGTATATATTGGGATAAAACCGTACGTTGTTTCACAACCAAAAACAACAACCTCTACATCATCGAGTTCGAACGACCAGACTGTACAAAACCGTTACAAATATACAACATGCCTAAAATCAATCCCAAGGCAACATTCCGACTGCTGGAAGACTGGGGTTATAATGCCAAACTCAAATGGAAGCAGGACAAGGACGGCACTCTCACCATCGACTTCTCCAGTATAACGCAGGAATTGTTGAACCATCTGGAACACGCCTGGGTGATTGAAGTGGGGGATTATAAGAGTGATCAGTGAAGAGTGATCAGTGAGCAGGGAAGGGAGTTAAGTAACTAAGAAACTAAGAAATTAAGACCGTAAATCGCACCTCGTAAATCGCACCTCGCAAATCGCTAACATCCCTCCTCGCATCTTTCCAGCAGGAAGCTCACCGGTCGGAAGCCGTCGTTGCAGCTGATCATAGCAGAGAAGGGGTTCTTCATCCAGCCGTCGTAGAAGTTGCCGCGGCCGGCGGCCAGTTCCTCCACGAACCACCGCATCGACTCCCACGCGCTGTCGCAGAGTCCCTCGGGCTTCTGGCCGCCCACGGCAATCCATGTGTCGCCCTCCTGCACCTCGCACGCGTGCTCGATGGGGTTCTCGTAAAGCTCGGAAAGGTCGGTATGCTGCACTTTCCGTATGGCGGTGATTTTGACGTTGTAAAGATTCATTGTAGTGTTTATTACGAGAGGCAAAAATACGATTTTTATGCGTATGTGTGTCGGTGAAGGATTATCGTCCTTTCATTTGCCCGCAGACCTACGGCCTGCGATGGTCGCCTCCGTGCCGCTCGTTGCTACCGAGCCCGGTAGACCTAAACGGCCTGCCTTTTGCATTTCAGCCCTTGGGGAGAGAGCGGATTTTTGGGAATGTGATGCCACCCGCGTTTCAGCCCGTTAGGGCTGAAGGGCATGAAGGATTCTTCCCCATTGCCCGCAGACCTACGGCCTGCGATGGTCGCCTCCGTGCCGCTCGTTGCTACCGAGCCCGGCAGACCTGACGGCCTGCCTTTTGCATTCCAGCCCTCTGAGAGAGCGGATTTTGTGAAATGTGATGCCACCCGCGTTTCAGCCCGTTAGGGCTGAAGGGCTTGAAGGATTCTTCCCCATTGCCCGCAGACCTACGGCCTGCGATGGTCGCCTCCGTG
>JAGCCZ010000016.1 GCA_017651425.1 Bacteroidales bacterium | reverse complement strand
TATTAAGCACACCAAAAAGTTGCAATACAGCGAAAAATATTTCCATTGTTATGATTGCTATAATCAGCGGAAACATATAGAAAAATACTAATTTCCGCTGGTTATAGACACTTTTTGTCGCTATTTTCAGCGGAAACATATAAAAACACACCAATTTCCGCTGATTATAGAAAACTAATTACTATATTTGCAGCGGAAATACCCGATTAAAGTAATACAGCTATGATCATAGGACGTGAAAAAGAACAACGAGAATTGCTGGGGCTCCTCGAAAAAGAAGAGTCACAGTTTTGTGCTGTCTATGGCAGACGGCGTGTGGGCAAGACGTATCTCATTCGTGAGACCTTCAACTACCAGTTCTGCTTTCAGCATACAGGAGTAGCCAAAGGAACGCTGAACCAGCAGTTGACGGCATTCCGCAACTCCCTGGTTGCTGCCGGAATGACGTGTTCTATACCAAAAAATTGGATTGAGGCCTTCGAGTTGTTGAAACAACTTATCAATAATGCCCCAGCAGGTAAAAAGGTTCTTTTTATTGACGAGCTCCCGTGGATGGACACACCCAAGGGAAACCTGATTGGCGCCCTGGAAAACTTCTGGAACGGATGGGCCACAGCGCGTCGTGAGAAGGACATCGTGCTTATCGTATGCGGCAGTGCCACTTCATGGATTAGCAAAAAGCTCTTGAAGGACAAGGGCGGCCTTCGTGGACGACTAACCAACCGCATAAAACTCGTTCCTTTCACGCTCCGCGAGTGCGAACTCTTCGCCAAGGCTACCAACCTTGCTTTTGGCAGGAAGGACGTATTGGAACTCTACATGATTCTTGGCGGCATACCCTACTATTGGAGTTTCCTGAAGAAAGGGTTGAGCGTAGCGCAAAATGTAGATCAACTATTCTTCCCTGAGACAGCACCGCTGCGTGATGAGTTTGAGGCACTTTATTCCATTCTGTTTAAGCGTCCAGAGAATTATATCAAGGTCATTGAAAGCCTGAGCGATGGCAAAAAGTCGGGCATGACCAGGGATGACATACTGCGCGAAAGCAAGCTCTCGGACGGAGGCACATTCTCTACCATGCTGGAAGAATTAGAAGAGTGTGGATTCATTCGCCGCTTTGTTTCAGCTGATACTGCCGAAACAAACGCATTATATCAGTTGATAGACAATTACACGCTGTTCTATTACCTCTGCATCAAGAAGAATGCCTTTAGTGATGAGAGTTATTGGTCAAACACCTTCACATCCACGTCCCATAACGTATGGAAGGGGCATGCCTTTGAGCGTGTTTGCCTTCAACATGTGCCCCAGATCAAAGCTGCCCTTGGCATCTCCGGCGTCCAGACGAACGTGTGTTCATGGTTCACCCGAGGAACAGGAAAGCGTCGTGGGGCACAGATTGACTTAGTAATGCAACGTGCAGATGGCTTTACAGACATCTGCGAGATGAAGCATTCAGTAAAAGCATTCACCATCGACAAAGATTATGCAAAGGACCTTCAAAACAAACTTGATGCATACCAAGAGTTGTCGAAAGACAAACGCACCCTTCATCTTGTCATGGTAACGACGAACGGTGTTGTCCACAACAGCTACTACAACATGGTACAGAAAGAGATAACCATGGATGACCTGTTTGCCGTATAGGTTGCAATCCATATCGACAAAATAGAATCTGTCGGCCCTTGAATAATTATCGCCGAAGCACTTTAGATTAATCAGTGTAACAGCATGCTCCGTTTTTTAGTTGGTCACACTTCTATGACTTTCCCTCTGTCGAAGGTGAGGTGTTCGTTGTGGGAGACGTAGCCGAATTGGTTGCAGAGGCAGTGGGTGTTGCCGATGGTCTTGTCGGTGTTGCGGTGGGAGTGGCCGTAGATCCAATAGTCAATTCCGCTGTCGGCGATGTAGTCGGCTAGCTCGACGGTGAATGCGCCGTTGATGCGGCTGCCCTGGAACTCCGAGGCAACCAGTTGATAGGACGGTACGTGATGGGTGACGACGACCTTGTGCTTGGCCTTGCTGGCGCTGACTGACTTCTTGATGAAGTCGAGGCAGCGTTGATGCTCGCGGTTGAAATCGGAATACCGCAGCAGGTTGTCGCCATAGACGATGCGGTAAAAGTCGGCCACGCCTCGCTCGGTGACGAGGCGTCATCCAGGTCGATATGCGCCCACAGGGTGGATATGATGAAGTCCACGTCCCGGATCGTGACGACCTTGTTATAGTAGTAGTGGACGTTGGGGCGGATTTCGCCCACCAGTCCGTCCTGCATCGTCTTCAGGTCGTAGTATTTATAAAACTCGTGGTTGCCCAGCGCGACCAGCACCTGCTCAAAGCTTTCGGACGCCCAGTTCCAAAACGGGTGCACGCTGTACATGTCGTCTCCCAGGTAACCCGTATCGCCGGCCAAGACCAAGATATCACCCATGACGTCCATGGGACCGTTATCTCTTAGATATCGCCAGTTATCGCGGAACTCCAAGTGTAAATCAGATGCGAATTGTATTCTCATGACTCTATTGTGTTGTAAAAACGGATGAAACTATTACAGCAAAACGGAGCATGCTGTTACAGTTGTTTGTAACACAAAGTTAACTTATTTCCTCGATTATGACAACAAAACAATGCGGGTTTTATCATGGATTTCAAAGCGCCGTTGTATGCGATTGGTTGGAGAAAACAGTTGTATTGCAACGCATTTTGAGCCGCTGAGCAACATGATTTTGAAATGCTCTTTGTAATTTTGCAACCGAAATCAGTTATAAAGAAATGAAGAATCTTTTAATTTTGTTAGCGATCATGATGAATCTATCGTGTACACAAGCCCAGCAGATGACAAGCGGCTCTGATGACAGTCTGCTTCGTCTGGCTGAGCAGCGCAGGTCGGTAAGGCAGTATACCAATGAGCCTGTCGACAGGGAGACCATAGACAAGATACTCACGGTTGCTGCCCTGGCTCCGTCCAGCTATGGGCAGAACCCGGTGGAGTTCGTGGTCGTTGAGGATCGTGAGCAGCTCTCGAAACTGGCCGCCTGCAAGCGCATCGGGGCACCATCGGTCCGTATTGCCACCGCAGCAGTGGTCGTGATGGCCGACACGACGAAGGGCGAGTTGTGGGTGGAAGATGCTTCGGTCGCTGCAGGTTACCTGCTCCTGGCCGCCGAGCAATATGGCATCGGTGCCTGCTGGAACCAAATCCACCTGCGCGACGGCCAGCGCCTCACGGCGAGTGACGAGATACGCCAGTTGCTTGGCATTCCCGCCCGTTACGAAGTGCTCTGCGTCGTTTCTCTCGGCCACAAGGGCGAGCAGAAGGCTCCCCGCTCAGGCGAGCAGATGAAGCAGG
>JAGCCZ010000015.1 GCA_017651425.1 Bacteroidales bacterium | reverse complement strand
CCTTCTAAAATAGAAGGGGAGTTATGGGATGTCCGCACGGGTGTGCGGACTAAGAAAATAATGTGCATCTGATCATAAAAAAGACTGCAACTGCACATGTAATCTGCTATGACAGGTGTTAATCCGTAACAACAAAAAAAACAACAGGTCAACATCTATATCATTGCCTTATTCTTTTGTTGGATTATTCCAGAAATCCGCGTTTTCGACGTTCATTTTTTGTGGGTCGAACACGGGGTCTTTCCCTTCTTTTTCCTGTTTCTCGTAATCTTTCAGTGCCCGGATGGCCTTGGGTGACAGCAGCAAAATGACGATGATGTTGATCCAGGCCATGGCCCCCACCCCGATGTCACCCGCGTTCCAAGCCGTGCGCGCCTCTTTCATGGAGCCAAACACCACGGCTATCAGGATGCAGACGCGCAACACGCGTATGGCCACCTGCTCTTTTTTTCCTTTGCCGAATAGATACACGATGCTGGTCTCGGCATAGTAGTAATAGGCCATGATGGTGGTGAAGGCGAAGAATGCCAGGGCCACGGCCACCACCACATTGCCCGGCGTGGTGCCTAACAGGGTGCCGATGGCAGTGGAAGTGTAGGAAACGTCCGGCGCGCCAAGGTTATATGCCGAGCGGAAAAGCACCTCGCCCGTGTTGGCGTCCATCACATTGTAGGTTTTCACCGCCATGATCATCACTGCGGTGGCCGAGCAGACGAGCAGTGTATCGACATACACGGAGAACGCCTGCACCAAGCCCTGTTTCACGGGATGCGACACCTTGGCGGCTGCGGCCACGATGGGACCCGTGCCCTGCCCCGCCTCGTTGGAGTATATCCCACGTTTCACGCCCCACGCAATGGTGCTGCCGATAATGCCGCCAAAAAGCTCATGCATGCCAAAGGCCCCTTTGAACATGTCCGCAAAGACCGACGGTATGGCCGAGGCGTTGCATATCAGCACCACAATCGCCAAGATGATGTAGAGGATCGCCATAAAGGGGGCCACAATCTGCGCCACATTGGCGATGCGCGTCACCCCGCCGATGATCACCAAGCCCAAGACAAAGGCGACCCCAAGGCCCACATATACGGGAGGAATGTGTATGGTGTTGGCCACGGCGATGGCTATGCCGTTGCACTGCACCTGCGGCAGCAGCAATCCGCACGCCAACAGCGAGCAGACGGAGAAAACCACGGCCAGCCACTTGCAGCGCAGGCCCTTTTCAATATAGTAGGATGGACCGCCTCGATACTGCCCGCCGTGATGTTCCTTGTAGATTTGCGCCAACGTGGCCTCCACGAAGGCGGATCCCGCACCGAGAAAGGCGATGATCCACATCCACACTATGGCGCCGGGGCCGCCGTAGCCGATGGCCGTAGCCACCCCCACGATGTTGCCCGTCCCCACACGCCCCGACAGTGCCATGGCAAAGGCCTGGAATGAGGAGATGCCCGTCTTCTGTTCTTTGTCGGTGGAGAAGAGCAACCGGGCCATCGCCCCGAAACGGCGGACCTGCACAAAACGGGTGCGGATGGAGAAGTAGAGTGCGGAGAAAAGACAAAGCGCCACCAACGCCGGACTCCACACAATGGAGGAGAGCGTCTGCGAAAGAGATTCTATAGAGATTGACAGCAGTGCCATATAACCTTGTAAAACAGATGCGGGCGGACCCGTCATTTTGCGGCGCGAAAATACGACATTTTTCCCATATCGGACAACTTAACGATCAAAAAATGGACGGTTATATACATGATGGCACAAGGTTGGCATGGACAGTTCTCCAAACAACGCTTTTTTTCCAACGCCTCCCTTTCGCGGCGAGCCAGTTCCATGCCTCTTGGATGCCGACTCCCGCGCCGCGAGAGGGTGTCGGTGTCGCCATTCCGCCTCACTGCGCTCCTTCGTCGCTTGTGCGGGGTTATGGCGAGGGTGTCCCTCCTGGACAATGTGGAAAAAGCTATTGGAGGTTGGGCATTGGTGGTTGGTGGGGCGTGACAAGATGATGTCCCGGAGGGACACAATCTCAATAACCCCAGACGAAACGGCAGTGCAGTCTGGGGCTGGACGGTGCGCTTGCCGACAATCGCGGCGCGGGAGAAGATTGAGACGAGGGTGTATGTTGTTCGCCGAGAAACGGATGCGGGGTTCGACGAGCGTGCGTGAGGGATTGCAGCGGAAATGATTTTGGTGGGAATACGTTCCCCGGCGAGACGGAGGTTCCGCTTGACGCTTCGCGTCTCGCGGAATGGTGGTGGGTTTTAAACCAAAATCATTGGAGCGGAAAGCCCGACGGCGCGGCGGCATTGGATTGCGTGTGCAAATGTGGCGTAATTCCCGCCGCCGCGCCGGCACGCCCGAATCAAAAAAATAATGCAGAACCTTGATTTGTGCCATCAAGTATATAATTCCCTAAATTTTTCTCATAGTTTTCCTTTTATATTTGTTTCTATTGTCTTGTTTTTTCCGCATTGACGCAAAGATTTTGCACCTCTACCCCACCAGCTCCTCCAGCATCTCCCACAGCAGCCGTGTGGGCAGCCCCATCACGTTGTAGAACGAGCCCGTGATGGACTTGATGCCCACGCAGCCGATCCACTCCTGCACGCCGTAGGCACCGGCTTTGTCAAGAGGCCGGTAATGTTCCACATAATAGCGCAATTCGCCATCGGGCAGCTCTGCAAAGGTGACGTCGGTGGTGCGGTAGTCGGTCAGCATGCGGGCGGGCGTGGCCACCGTGAGGCCGCTGAGCACCGCATGGGTGTGTCCCGAAAGCTGGCGGAGCATGGACAGCGCCTCCCCGCTATCCTTCGGCTTGCCGATAATCTTCCCGTCCACCACCACGATGGTGTCGCAGGCGATGAAGATGGTGTTGGCGGGGTATCGAGACATGTCTATGGTGGAGAGCTTGAGTTTCGAGAGGTACTGCACCACCTCGGCGGGCGGCAGCGCGGGGTCGAAATGCTCCTCCACATCCGTGGAGAGCAGCTCGTAGCCGATGCCCATATCCGAAAGCAGCTCGCGCCGTCTCGGCGACTTGGAGGCGAGGTATATCTTGTAGTTCTTCAGTTCGTCCAGAAGCATAGCCAGTGTGTTTGTGGGCGGCAAATGTACATAAATTTTGAATATACACAGACGTAATGTAATTGCCGTGTGTAGAGACGGGACGCGCGCCGTCTCGGCGAATACCAGAGAAAAAGCACAAGAAGCGGGTTATAGAATGGGTTGTTCAGCAGAGTCAGATCAGCATACTACTTGTTGGGGACAAACAAAGTGAATACGCATTCCACCAGTTGGGATACAGAAAAAGAAAAAAAGCTGAGGAACTGCTGCAGACGCCTTCGGAAATTGAATTTTTCTAAAGAAAGCACCCCACATCCACCTGAATAACAACCGAATGCGAATCATAAGTTTTTAGGTTGCAAAAATAAGCATTATTTAAAACAAAATCCGGGAATGTATATGAGCACAGTCACAATATTTAAAAAGCAAGGGACAGTGCAGGTTGGCCTTGCAACGAACATACCAGGTATAGGACTAACACCTACGATCTCGCGGGGGATTACCTGCATTCCGACCCGCACCCGTTCCGAGTGCAAAAATACAAAAAAACGGAAATTTCCATTATGAATTTGCAAGTTTCCGCCACCAAATCCCAAATCCTCGGGCTGATGCTCTGCCCCAAGTACCACGTCTCCGTCGAGGGGCGCGGTACCGGCAAGAGCTTCGTTTTTAGGTTGCAAAAATAAGCATTATTTAAAACAAAAAGTGTATATTTGCACCCGAAAGGAGGAACTCGAAATGTTAGAACTCTTAGGAACCATATTATTAGTATATATAGCCTGCAAAATTGCAGGTAAAGCGCCATGGATAGGCGGAGGAAATTCGCTGACAGATTAAAAAGAATATGTCCCAACCCGTTCATTTGAACGGGTCTATTTTTGCCGTTAAATTTCTGAAGTAATGGCAAAAGAAGTAAACAAAAGGGTCAATATTTGGCTTAACGAGCAAGGTATAGACAACAATCTGAAATCAATACGCGCTGCTATAGGTTTTTAGGTTGCAAAAATAAGCATTATTTAAAACTCCGCCCGAAGGCGGTTGGGTCTGTCACAATAGAAAGAAATAGAATATAGAAAAAACAGCATCACGCAAGTTGCGATTTCACCGCTGCCTCAATGGCATTGCGGATGTAGGCGTTCAGGCTAATGCCACGCTCTGCGGCTATTTCCGAAGCCTTAGCATGAAGGTCTTGGGGAATTCGTATGTTGAAACTCCCACTATACGACTTGTGAACCGGCAGGTTGTTTTCCTCACAGTAAAGAATATAGTCGTCAACAGCATTGTGGAAGTCCTTTTCGAGTTCCGCGACATCACGTCCCTCGTAGGAAATCAACGTCTTTTTGTCCAGTCCCAAGACTTTCCCGTATAACGAAAGGTCATCGGGTTCAATCTCGACACTTCCAATAAACCCTTTGTATTTCAATGTATTCATATCTTTTAAATTAATTTGTTGTCTGTCAAAATAACCACCACATCCTTTATTGTCTTGCTTTTCAAGACAGAGGTGGGGTGTGGCTTGTGAATGGTGATTTTCACATCTGTTTTGGGATTCCTGAACATTATACGAGAGCCAGAGGTTCTGCCTTTGTCTGACATAGAAAACCCCAACATTCCTAAAAGCGTGACGAGTTCCGAAAAAGTGAAGTCTTTCGGCAAAGATTTGATTCTTATTATTAGTTTTTCCTTTTTGCTCATTGCAACTGAATAACGGTTGCAAAAATACGAAAATAATTCAATGTTTCACAGTTCTGGAGTTTTTTCAATTTTAAGTTTCAAGCTGCAAAACCAAGCATTTTTTAAAACCCAACTGCATGCAATTATCAACGTTCCGGCAGGGACGGAAGCCCGGTAGAACATACAGCATACCGCGAACCGCAAATCAAAAACCGCAAACCGAAAAAAACGTATCTTCGCCGCGTTATTACGAAAGTCGAAAACAATTAACCACCAATTCTTGTATAGTGTCAAATTTAAAGAACTTCATTCAATCTTCCACATACCAATCTTTTATGAAAAGATTGCTGATGTATTCGCTTATCGTGCTGGTGATAGGCGTTGCCTTCTGGCTTTTGCGCCTGCCCGGAGCCAACATTATGCTCATTGTCAGTGACGGTACATTGGTTATCTGGCTGATTTTCACCCTGATCGAAAAACTGTTTTTCCGCGATTGACATCAAAATGGTTTTCAGACCGCAAATAAAACTCATTGGTCTGCTCGGAATGTTGTTCTGCCTTTGCCTCGGCACGTCGAATGCCCAGCAAGTTACGGTGAAACGACACGTGCCGGAATTCAACTCCATTTACAACAAATCGTTACTGAATACTGCAACGGAACGCTAACGCTGGTCCACGTGTTTCTTGAGCTTTTTCTTGTCCTTGATCCAGAAACCGTACACCTCGCTCACATTGCCGGCGGTGATGAACGCGTTGATGTTGTTCTTGTTGATGAAGGCCATCAGCTGGGTGAACTCATCCTTGGTAAGCAAGCTCTCCAACTCGATGCTGGGCTCGTTGGTGTAACCGCCAATCACCTCATACAGAGTGCAGCCCCGCACCAGCTCGTCAATGATGTAGCGGCGGATGCGGTCGTAGTCCTTGGAGACAATGCAGACACGCTTCTTGTTGTTGAGACCGGCCGTGAAATAGTCCACCACCAGACCGTTGATCCAGGTGCCGATGAGGCCGATGACCACCATATAGAAGGGGTTGATGGCGAAAGCCGTGCAGCAGATGATGGCGCCCGCCACGGACACGGAGGCGCCGATGTCGAGATGCAGGTATTTGTTCACAATCTTGGCCAGGATGTCCAGGCCGCCGGTGGAGGCGTTGATCTTGAAGAGGACCGACTGGGCCGCGCTCAGCAGCAGCACAAAACAGACCAGATCAAACCAGATGTCGCCCATAATGGAAGGGATGGCCCCGTCGGTGCGGATGAAATTCTCGTAGGGGAAATAGGTCTCCAGCACGCGCATCATCGGGCCGAGGATCAGGGCCGTATAGACCGTCTTGGCACCGAACTCCTTGCCTATCAGAAAGTAGGCCAGCACAAGCAGGATAGCATTGATGACCAGGATGACCGTGGAAACAGGCAGAGCCACGCCGAAGAGGCTTTCCGACACGCCGCTCACCACGATGGAGAGACCGGAGATAGTGCCGATAATCAGCTTGCTGGGCACCAGAAAATAATAGACGGCGCAGGCCGTAATCATCATCCCTATGGTCATGATCAAGAGTTCAATCCAGAACTTTTTTGTCTTCAAAATGGCTAACACACTACTCATAATATATTTATTTTTAATAAGTTATAATCAAAAAACAGTTCTTTAGAATGCGGGTGCAAAAGTACATTTTTTACAGTCTCTACAAGGCAAGCGGGCAATGTGCTCTATCGCGCCCGCCGCTGGGGACGTTACTACGTGCTCAAGGGCCTCGCACCCGAGCACCGCGACGACCCCTCCTGCCGCGAGTTTCTCTCCAAAGAGTACCAAATCGGCGTGCAGCTCGACCTTAATATTTGACAATTACCATTATATATTTTGACCCTTGATAAAAACGGGAGCAGAAAGCGCCATCCTATGAATCGCATAGCCTATTAAAATGGGTCAAAATGTGTTATGGCGGTTTGGCGGGAAAGTTTTTATTTTGCGAGTGGAGAAAGAAGAACGTCTGCAAAATGTGAATGACAAATTTTATGACTTATGGCGACAAATCAATCGTTCAGAAACAAATTCGCTTTCGGCAAGCGCATAGAAGCTTATGTAAAAGGGCTGATGTTGAAACAAGGACTTGACATCTATACTCCTGAGGTGGATGACGATGCGGTGGACATAGTTGTCAAATCCACACAAGGGTATTATGTGGAGGTTCAAGTGAAAGCAGTTTCAGAGGGAGCTCGATTTGCTGGAATCAGCCATCAGCTGCGCAAAAATTATTGGTTCGTATTTTATTCCGAATCCATGGACACATTTTGGCTATTTTCTTCATCAGATTTCCTCAAGGAAGCTTGCACAAACAAAGCTGGCACAAATATCGGGAAGTATTCCATCAAGTTAGATGGAACCAGAAAAGGAGTACATTATCCTCTTTCTAAATATCAGAAGTATATAACCTCCGATTTTACCAGAATAATCTAACCGTCAATCAAAAACCAAAGTGGAATGGCACTCGGGGTTCCGTCTTGAATATCCACTTAACTTTTTACAAAACCAAGTTATATATAAGTAGAACTTTCAATTTCATCAAAACCAATCAATCATGTCCCAAACAACCTTCGCCCAACAAGTCTTGAACGACATTCACGACTTTCTGAATCAGAACACCAAAGTGTTCGCCAACGAACGCGATTTACAAATGAATCTGGCGGTTTATCTGAAAGCCAAAAAGCGATATGATGTCGAGGTGGAATACCACATTCCATCGAACATCATCGATACACTTCTTCCGCAATCCTTACCGATGAGAATAGGCTATTACCCTTGGTTTCAGACCTACAGCAGCAAACCGCAGGAAATGTATGTCGATTTGGTGGTCGGCAACGGGGATGAATACGTGCCCGTTGAGCTGAAATACAAGAAGAAGGAGCTGAAAGGAGATGTGAAACTGTTCTGGCAGGATATGGGCAAGGGCGTCCTCTTGAAGGGTGATGCGAAGCACGACTTCGGACGGTACGGCTTTTGGAAAGAGGTGCGCAGAATGGAGCTTTTGGTCGATTCGTTTGTGAATGTCAGAAACGGCATCGTGCTGTTTGTCACCAACGACGAATCCTACAAAACGGCCTCTTTGGCGGGCACCAACAGCGAATATCTCGCTATGGGCGACGGCACCGACTCGTATCACAAGGACACGAACTGCTGCTGGCCGTTCAACCCGCTGATGACGGACTCATACAAATCCAGTCCGAATTTCATGCTGGAAGACGAACATGATGTGAACTGGAACGATTACACGTTCGAAAGATTTTCTTTCTATTGCGCGGAGGTGCTTGTGTAGTTATGTCTAATCTGAAAAGCCAAAAAGCAGATATGCCAGAATCATCCGTCCATATCCCCACTATTTTTCAAGTGACGCCCTATACAATTCCAAACCATGAGCGTCATTGCAAATATCCTACATACCATTGCCATCGCGAGGCGCACCGGTTTTATCGGACGAAAGAAGAGGCGTTGGCTGCGGTTCGGGTATGTGCTGAAGCACTTTCGGGCGACAACATATATTGTATCGTGGTGAGTGAAATTCCGCTGGGCACTCCGATGTTTGAAGGGGAAAGTTTTTCAGAACAGCTGTACTTGGCCGACGGCACGCTTTGGGGTGAAAGGGCGTATGCGCAGATAGTGGTACGGGATGTCCCTGAGCAATACGGAGAAATCGAATATGACAATTACCTTTATGGTCGATGCGCCTTTTATGGACGAAAGCAGGAGGAAATCCGTTTTCAAAAAGGGGATATTATTGAGATATTCTGTCATCCCGGAAATAGTTATTGGGGCGACGATTACATTGAGTTGGCCATTGTGGTGGACACGCCGCCCACGGAGGAGAAGATGGCAGAATGGATTAACCGACACTTGGCTGATACCGAGCATCGAACGGGTGACAGAGGCTTTGACGTGGGCACCCGATTCTCCGCATGGGACGATACGTACAAGGTGATTCCTGCATATCGTTCTCTACATGATGATGTCGGGAATCTGATAGACGAATGCCCCACGCACTGCGCTTTCGCACCACATCAAAAGGTCTCGGCCAGAATGCGGAACAAGCTGCTGCGGCAGTTGGAAAGGGTATCATAGTTCTTTTCTGATTTTTTTGCTATGGGATTATAAAATTTCTATCTTTGCACTTTCAAAAATGTACTACCAATAACAACAAATAAAGAACAAGATCATGGGATGGTTTAACAGAAACAACAACGACGAGACATCTCGTTACAAGAAAGAAGCCTCTATCGGAAATCTCACCATTGGCATCCGTCCTGACAACAGTGTGGAACTGATACTTGACGGTAAGATTTATAACGGCAATGTGATGCGATTATTACGCGATGAGGTTGCCCCGGAGGTGGGACTCAGTGTGGACCCTCGTTGGAACACCCGCCAACTCGGGAGCAAGCTGGTGGATATCATCAACGGGGCGGATGGAGGAAGCGGCCGTACATCCTCAAGTCGTTGTAATGAAGGCCGGTCTCATCGTAAATATGTCTTTAAAACGATAGGACACGAGGAAGAAGAAAGGACTTCGTACCAGCTTTGTGACTCTTTAGAGGAGGCTCAAGAAGTTATGGCGGACTTCATCAACACCAGATCTGACGAACATCGTGTGCCGCCAAAAATAAGGGAAGGCCGGCACGGTATAAAAGAGCTCCACTTCAGTGATTATGATTGGTGGTATGAAATGTGGATAGAAGAAGAATAATCATAGCGGGAGACGTATAAACAGACAAAAGCAAGTCAAATTTAATCACTTGAATAAAGAACAAGATTATGGGATGGTTTAGCAACAACAACGAGAGATCTCGTTACAAGAAAGAAGCCACTATTGGAAATTGCACTATCGGCATTCTCCCTGACAACAGGGTGGAGCTGTTAATTAACGGTACGCGTCATACCGGCAATGTGATGCGAGTTTTACGCGACGAGATTGCCCCGACAGTGGGGCTCGACGTGGATCCCCGTTGGAACACCCACCAGCTCGGAAGCAAGCTTGTGGACTTCATCAACGGAGGCGGCGATGCTTCTTCAAATAGTCGCAAATATTTCAGAATCATTTATCATTATTGGACAAGGCCGAGGGGCCTCGTTGTGGAAGCGGATACGCTGGACGAGGCCATGAAAAAAGCACGCAACTTGATAAGAAGTGGCCGTGACAGCTGGGAGGAGACAGAAACGGAGGAATGTTTTGACCACATGTCCATCGAGCAAGCTATAATAGATGACGATGATAGGGATGATTATATTAATTGGGATTGGATTGGGGACACAAACTCCGACATTGAATCGTGG
>JAGCCZ010000014.1 GCA_017651425.1 Bacteroidales bacterium | reverse complement strand
AGGCAAAATGGACAAGATCAAGCGCACCAAGACGTCGTTTGTTTTATACGGCGAGTCTTCACTTTGTGCACTTCAGCTTGCTTGGAACTCTTTGCTATGAAAAAGAGGGTGACCGTAAAGTTGCTTTTTAGTCACCCTCTCATCTTTTTCTTTCTTGTCAAGCTCCAAAATATATCCATTGGGAAACTTGTTAGGGTTATTCTTAATAGCCTGATTGACTTCTCTCGTTTCCACTCCATAGAGTTCTGCAACGTGGTTGGCTAATATCACCTGCTGTCCGCGCAGGGTGATGATCCTGTTTTCTACTTCTGTAATGTTTGTCATATTATTGTTGATTGTGTTGTTAATGATTTTTCAACAAAGATATAATTAATAGTAGTGCTTGTCAAGTGCTTTGTGTAAATTTTTTTCAACTAATAATCAGGATATTACAAAATTATATTAACAATTACATCTTTTAATTGTTAATTTTTGAATTTTATTTCGGAGGAAATGGAGTGTTGGGACGCGAAACCGCTCTGATTCGGCACAGAATGGCTGGAAGCAGTTGGCCTTATGGGGAGTTAAGAAATTAAGAAACTAAGAAATTAAGAAACTAAGAGGGCGTATCCGCTTGTGACAGAGGTTGTGGCTTATCTCCCTGTTTCTGCCCTTTAGGGCTGAAGGTGTTAAGAGAATAAGGAATTAAGTGGGCGTATCCGCTTGTGACAGAGGTTGTGGCTTCCCTCCGCGATTCAGCCCGTTAGGGCTGAAGGGCTTGGTAGAAAAAAATGCCCGCGCACGAACGGACGCACGCCGTAGGTGTGCGGGCATTTTTTTTGCATAAGGGGACGATTAATTAAGGATAAATTGTTATTTTTGCAGCGCAAACCGTGGTGCGGCAGCCGTGTTAGGGATGGTTTGCAGACATATTATTAAAGGCGTTGAGCCAACGTCTTATCTGCGGCAAATATTAAATCACAATTTTTGTTTTCGAAACAATCCTCAAAATATGCCCGACAACAAACACGCTCTGTTACGTTATGAGACTATTGACCGCTGCTTGGGAAATACCAGGAAAGTATATCACGCACAAGAACTACTAGAAGCCTGCAATGACGCAATTTATGAGTGCTTCGGAGAAGGTGGTATCCAACGACGTCAATTGTACGATGATCTCAATTACTTAGAGGATCATTATAATGCACCAATTCTGCGCGAACGTGATGGGCAAAGAATAATTATTCGTTATTCTGACCCAAACTTCTCTATTCGGAATAGGACGCTCAGCCAAAATGAATTGGCGAAGTTGAAGGATGCTATCTCATTTCTCAGTCAATTTGCAGGTGAACCGTTTGAGTGGATACAGGACATTGCTGAGAAATTGTCTTCTGAATTCCAAGATAATGAAAACATCAAATCAATTGTGAGCTTTCAGCAGAACCAAAATGTGTTGGGTATGAAATACTTCTTACAGATCTTAAACGCGATTTCTGCAAAAAAACCAATAGAATTCCGGTATAAGCCCTACAATCTGGACGAACTGGTCATCACAATGTCGCCGCATTTTCTTAAGCAATACAACCACCGCTGGTATGTGTTTGGCTATGTGGAGAATCTTAACTATATTCCCAATTATGCCCTTGACAGAATCAAAGGGAAAATCAAATTGAGCAAACAGCCTTTCGTTGAGAGTGGAATTGATTATCAGGAAGGGTTCTTTGATGACATTGTAGGAGTGACCCATTACAAGGATGGAGTCCTTGAAAAAATCGTTTTGCAAGTGGATGACGACTATATTGGGTATTTCGAATCCAACCCCATTCACGATACATTGAAGCCGGTGACAGGAAAACCAGGATACTATTCAATGAAAGTGATTTTCAACAAGGAATTAGCCACAGCAATCTTTTCCCACCTTGATAAAATAAGACTGGTTTCTGATGAAACGGGACTACTTCGAGCAGAACTCAACAGACGACTAAAAACGGCTGTCGAGAAAATGGAAGCATCTAACGCAGATTCATAAACATATACTTCATCTGGTCATCGTAAACCACTACATCTCGGATCATTCGCAAGATGAATGACGCAGGTTCTTTTCGGGCTCTTTTGCCGCGAAACTCCAATATGCTTATGTCTGAGAAATCATATTGCTCAAGAATCTTTTCGCCAAAGGTGACCGATTCCCATATTGTTTGTTCGTCATCATGCGAAATAATTGATACCTTGCTTGATGGAAACAACATCTCCAGCTTCCGTTGAAGAATGGCGATTTGATTGTCTGAATGTGATGATTGGATTTCAGAAATAATGCCATCAGCTGAATCCTGCTTTGTGGAATCTACATGATAAACTATCAGGATCAACTCGGGTTTTTCTGCAGAATAAGCTTGCTTTAATAATGATTGTACAAATGAATTGAACCCTTTTTTCTCGGAAAGCTGAACAATCCACACTTTGCTTTTGGGGCATACGATTGGACAAATCCGATAATTGACCGGGAAGGGAAATGTTGCTTGAGTCGATTCCCAATCCGAAAAAGCGACCACTTCGAGTTTTCCTTTGGAGGAATAGTTTCTGAGAACAATATCCTCTTTACCGTTCGACTTTTTGCAGATGTAGGAGAACTTGTATTTTTCAAAGTCGGCTTCAAATGTCTCATCAATCAAAAACACGCAAGATGGCGCTTTTGTTTCAATGTCAAAAACTCTTTGGTTAACAGAGAGAAATTCGGCTGAAAGATCGGGCGGCAATAGTGCCACCTCGTCTTTCATTTTTGATCTGCATTCGACGGAAAAATCATACCACTTCCGTCCGCGCAAAGAAGGGAATTTGGTCTGATAATAGTTTACGCAATTCTCCTTCGGATCAATAGTCCGTAATGCTTGAAAGGCGATTTCCCATTCAGAGGTCAGATCCGACGTGCAGTTTGTGGACAATAAAAAAGCGGCCTTTTCAAGAACTGTCATTATGGGTTTTGCATTATTTGCAAAGTAATAATGGTCGGCGACAGACTGATATATGCCCCACAATAGTAATGAAATGAATACGACTTGTTGCTGTCGCTGCCCAGCACAGAACTCTGAAGAAAGTATTCTAAGTCTCTCAACGGAGACGTTTTCTCCTGCAATTGCCTTCAGAACTAACACATAAGCCATGATAAATGTCGCATAGTCTTGTAACGGGACAGGTGTCTTTGTCGGTAATTGAGATGGATTATCTCTCAAAGCTATAAACCACTCCCTGCAATCGTCTGGCAATTTATTCCCTTTAAAGAGTAATATTCCAATTTTTTTCGCAAGCCAAAGGCAGGAAAACTCATAATGAGTGTTAGATAAACTAATCTTTTTGGGTTGCTCTTCAGGGAAGTGCTTGGTGGACAGCAGTTCGTAGAGCAATGCGGCTGATAATCCATCTTTATTATGAAGAAGTGTGTTTACAACATCCTTGATAACGTATAGATTTTCATCTTCAAAATCAGGTAAGGATTTGATGTACCATGCCGTTGCATATAGCAATGCACGACGAAGCATGATGTGGCGAGAGTCGCGGTTCGATTTCCGTACTTTTTTCTCAACTTTATCAATTATTTTGGGACTTCGAACAGAGAGAACACCTGCAGGTACGCCATATAAACTTTTTATTTGTGGATAAAACGACATGTCCGGCAATGTGATTCGTTGAATTGAACTATATAGCAGGATTTCTTTTTCACAGCAATGCCAATAGCCCTCAAATTCGATTTCACAATCTCCCTTTTTCAGCTCTATGTTCTTTTTTTCGCCATATCCGTTACCGATAAGTTCAAATAGTCTATTTATGTTGGTTTTTATTGTTGTCATATTCAAGAGATTAAAAATCATTAATATCAGATTCATTATGTTCATCCATAATCTTTAAACCAGGAAGGTTTTTTAGGGAATGACATGTTTTTTCTGTCTGAATCACGTATAGTTCGCCGCAGGTTCGGGTCAAACTTAGATAAATCATCTTGTTAATGTCTCCAAACACATCGTATTCGTTAAATTGATACAGAACAACCGTGTCAAATTCCATTCCTTTTGCGCTGAGGGCCGTAATTAGGAGTGGGCGTTTTGAGTCGTAGTCATAATCTCTCAAATTCCTGTTGTTATATTCCGCAAAGAAGTGATCAATACGTTTTGCCGACAATTTTCTGGAAAGATCTTGTAATTGGTCACGTTTTGGTGCTAATATGGCCATAGTTCCATCTGCAACAGTTTTGTTCTTGATGATTTGGCACATAACGTCCAATTCTTTTAAAGTTGTAGTGACCACTTTGTAGGCAGGAGTATTACCTCTCTTGGTGACTTTTCTCTCCAAGTTGATTCCAGACGAAGAAAAAGGCTGCGCGATTCGCGCAATTTCCTTGCCAAACCGATATATAGTGTTCAATTCTCGATGGGGAAGGTCGGAAAAACAAGATGCGTCCACCGTCTTACCATACACTTGTTGGTCAAAATCTGCCAAAACCACCATTCTATTGGACATCTTTCTTAGCAATTGTAGCTCCATTCGGGAAAAGTCTTGACTTTCGTCTAATATCAATAGAGTATATTTTGGTAAATCAGATTCATTTATTTCGTTAAGACTATTCAAAATCTGGTAGTACTTATCCTCATAGTTAAAGCCTTTTGGAAAACGATACCCCAATGAACCATACAGATTCCAAAAGAAAATATCCTTGGTCTCTATATTGACATTCTGTCGGATATTCATCTTGGAAAAGATTTTTTTCAAATAGCCATATAGAGAATGGTTATAAAGGAGAAACAACACATTGGACACACCGTTGTCGAGCAGCATTCGAGTGCGTAGAATCGCTACGCTGGTTTTGCCGGATCCCGGAGGACCACTGACAAACACGGAACCATCAAATGGTTGCATCTTTACAACCCCTATTTGCGAATCGTCCAAATCATTAATAGTCACTAATTTGACGGGCATATTGTTAGTTGTTGATTTAAAGATTAACTATATTTCTATTCTTATGTAACCAGACCAATCCTCAAAACATGTGGTACTGAGTTCCCGCTAATTGCTGCTATGATAAAACAATATTGTACATTTGTAATACTTTCGTTTTTTGACGGTGCAAAATAATTGCATATTTGTGCATTGTATCTGCACACACGCCTTTTGTTAATTTTAATTTAACTAGTGGTTGCAAAAATAGCGTTTTTTCATCTCATCTTGTGCTGAAAAAAGATCTGTGTGCATTCAATGCACAAGTCAATAGTTTTTTTGCGGCCGAAAAAGCAAAGAGAAAATTTTCTACTTTTGCAGAATCGTTTTAAGACAAAAACAATTTGAATATGAAATACACGGTTAAAAACTTCAAGATTTTCAATGAACAGGGTGCTACTTTCGACATCGCTCCCATCACAATGCTAACCGGCTGCAACTGCTCTGGCAAGAGTTCCTTAGTGAAATCTATGCTGGTGTTGGGCGATTATCTTTCAAAGGTGAAATCTTATTTGAATACGGTTTCTAAGGACAAACGTTCTGCCCTGGCTCAACCGCTGGATTTTGCCGCAGGAATGAAAGACACTGGCGGTTTCGACAATGTGCTGAATGAGAAAAACACGAATGGACTGATTACATTCCAATATACAGTAGATTCCAAACTGTTGATGGAAAAGGTTACAGTTACGCTGTCCTTTGAAAAAGATTCCAGTGATGTTTTGGGACGAAATGGAAGACTCAAAGAAGTTTCCTTCCAACGCGAGGATGGCAAGGCGTTTTACAAAGCGGGTCATCAGCCTATTTATAAGATTGATTTGGATGCCATTAAAGATGCGTTTATTGATGTTGCATTAAGGTCGATTTTGATGAATTTTGAAGACAAGATTAAAAAGGAAAAAGAATTTTTAGAGAATGTGGCTGTCAACTTGTACGACGATAATGAAGTTGCTAAACTACAAGAAATCATTGATGGATATTCATTGAGGTTGAATCATATAAAAAAAGCTTTGCCAGTCGATTTCGATTATCGTAGCAAAGATATTCCTGCAGAGACAAAAAAGATTTTCGATGATATACTGAAACAGCAAACTTTTGGAGATGATGACATTGTTGCCTTATACAAGTACAATTCAGTACTTTATCTACCTTGGTTGAGTTTTTTAAAAGAAACAAGTAAAGAGAATGTTCGAGAAGTGGTTGAGGCCAAACTAATGAATGCCGAATTGTCAGAAGAGGAGAATATCTGTTTGAATTTTGTCTTGAATGATTTTGATAATTCAAGTTTCAATAATTTCTATGACTACTATATGTCAATGGAAAAATTTTGTCTCGCAGAGGAGGGGAGTTTAAATACAGAATTATGTGCTTTTAATAATCGTGCATTTGTGTATGCAAAACAATTGGCTATGATAGATCGATCAGAAATGAATCATTCAGATGAGAAAGGTAATATTTTCCAAGACGAAGATGTTTATCAGGAGTTCCATTATAGCCTCTTTCGTCAGTTGAAGGTTGGAAATTTTTATCAAGGGGAAACACAATCCGTGGTGTTTTTGATAATGGCATATTTGTATGGCAAGATTGATCCCGATTATGCAAAAAACAATATTACAAATGGCGAAATGACTAAAATTTGTGGATTGCCAGATCCACTTATAAAAAACAATATCTATAATTTAATGCAAGATTATGCAAAAGCTTTATGGGATGAGCTGCTTGTAGAAAAAGTGCCGGTGTATGTATCAAACATCACTCACATAGGTTCAAATAGGGCAATCGCTCAACGCTTATATTCTTTTGACAAATTGGATTCAGAATTGAATCAGCAAATTAAAACAAACATTGAATTGCAAAATATGTTTGAAAAAGTGTCATTAGTATGGAAAGAGAAGTCTGGATACTATGGAAGAGAAGGCGAGGCTGGAGAAGGTCTTACAAAAGAAATAGATCGTTTGATTGAACTTGAAAAAGGGTTTATTGGCAAATGGCTTCAAAAATTCGAGATATGCGATACCTATTCCATTGAGACAGTGGTGGCTAACGGTGTGACAATAGGATGTTCCATCTCTCTCGAAAAGAATGGTAAAAAACGCTCTATTGCTGATGAAGGTTATGGTTGCATCCAGATTTTTACAGTGCTGCTCGCCATACAAAATTTGGCTTACAAGGGGTTCATTGATTTTTTTAAATACAACAAATCAGATGATTATGTCCTTGCGGTAGAAGAACCCGAAAACCATCTTCATCCTAAATTACAATCCCTTTTGGCGGATATGTTCTTAGAGGCATCCAAGGAATTAGGCGTCCAATTCATTGTGGAGACACACAGCGAATATCTGATTCGAAAAAGTCAGGTACTGGTGAAAAAATGGTACGAGGAGAATAAGGATAAAGATAAAGAGTGCCCTTTCCAGGCTTATTATATACCTTCTGGAGGAACGCCTTATTCATTGGGATACCGTCAAGACGGTAAATTTGCCGAGAGCTTTGGCCCTGGCTTCTACGATGAGTCCGCTAATCTCACCTTTGAAATTATGTAGTTATGGAAGTGTATATTGATAAGGAGAACCTTCGGTCGTTCATTCGTGCGAGGAAAAACCCGCAATATAGCGATTGTTATGACGACTGCTATCGGATGTTGAAACGCCAGCTGCACATCAACTATAATTTCGCTAAAACAAAGGAGTTGCTGAATGATGATGAGTTGAAGAACTATTTCATATTGTCAGGGCAGGGAAACGGGGATAGTGAAGCAGATTCGTATGCTACAGAGATTTTCCCTTCTCGTCACGTTGGAATGAATACTCCTGCAAATTTCAATCGCAAACATTCATCTGCTGTGTACTTGATTGATGATGAAGGTGTCGATAGTTTCCGGGATGTTGGAACATCTCTTGTTGGGGATGTGAAAGAAGAAATAGACGTTCTGAGACGATTGTTTTGTGGGAATGATTATGATTTCCATAAGTTATATAATCTTCAAACAAAGAAATCCTTTCCGAAATGGGAACAACTTAAGGATGATAACTTACTACTCCCCCTGTCGGATATTATCGTTATGGACAGGTATGTTGGAGCGAACCAGAGGTATGCCACATACAATATACTAAAACTCTTGGAATTGTTGGTCGAACAAGCACAAAATAAAGTTAACGTGGTTATATTATGTGATAAGCATTATTACAATAAATATAAAAATGCAGAAGAAACGCCAAATTGGAGTGCTTTCAGACATAAAATAATAAATGTAATCAGGGAAAAAACTAATATTGAACCCAATGTCACGTTTGTCTTTAACAGCGGCAATAATCATCCACACGATCGGATGATATTTACTAATTATATGTTATTCCGGTCTGGCGATTCATTCAATTATTTTGACAATAATGGTAATTTGATAACCCAAGGGAACAGTCTGGATGTGAATAGTCTGGCAAAGAAATCAAACTACGAGTTTGCAGAATATTTTTTAAATGAAGTTCAAAAATTTTGTGATGCGGCTGGAGCGTCTGAGGACAATGTGATGGGGGACAAGAAATCAAATTATATTCAGTTCCCTGAATGATTTGAAATATTGAGATTGTTTAAAGCTAAATTGGAACTAAATGAATGCGATAAACCATAACCTGATAATAAATTGTACAGACATTAGTGTCTTTGATGCGTTCAATGGAGAGTATAGTAAAAAAGCAATTGAAATCTGTTCTTTACTACAGGAGTTCCAAATCAGAATAGTATGTGTTTGTGAATCGCCGTATGCAAAGGAACTGATGGTGGAAAATGATGCGTTCGGATACTATATGGAGGTGAATTCAGGGAAGGCATCGAATGCTAATGCAGAGATAATAGTAAACCCAACTATGTGCGATCGACTTGGCTTGACAGATCGGGAAATGTTAGCCGCTGTTGCCCACGAGGTGGGACATATAATGTTTTATTTCCATACAGAAAAAGACAAATATAATGGAAATATCGAAGAAATGATTTGTGATAGTTATGCATGTAGGATGGGGTTGAAAGATGAGATGATTTCATTGTTGAAGAAGATGGTGGAATCTGGTGAGTATTCCCAGAATCAAGTCAAACAATTCAAATTGCGTATTAATTACATTAATTTAATTTAAGCTAAGGTTCCCTCTTGTGTTTTTATGTGTTGTGAATAAGTCAATATTAAATAGAGTACACATCAAACCACCTCGAATTTATGCCCCCCATTCTCCTTATCCTCCTCATCTATCTTCTACTTCACCTCGTTATTCTGGCGTTCAGGCCGGTAAGGAGGGTGTGGAGAGAGTCGTTTGAGGCTTGTCGGGAGTTGGTGGATGGTAGTATGGTGGAAGATGTGCTTCGCTTCGAATACTCCAATCCCCCAACAATAAAATATCTGAAAAACACATAGGAAGTGAGCCAGCAAACCATTAAAATAAACTAACACGATATTATGAAAACTATAGGAACGACATTTTTTACCGCTCTATTAACCTTGATTATTTGGGGATGTGGAAACACAAACAAGGTGGAACAAGAGGTGAAACAAGATCATTCTTCCGAAGTGTGTGTATGGAAGAACGGGCAATGGACTACCGAATGGATGCGGAAATATGCTGAATACGTGAGAAACAACGACAGATTCTATACCGACAAAAGGATTATTGACATCTGGATTAGCTGGGGACTGGCTTATATTGACAATGATACGATACCCGAAATGGTTCTGTTATGTCCTTGTGAAGCAAACGGGAATAAAGTGCTGACTATTTACAAAGGCGAAGTCAAAGAGTGGGGCTCTTGTCGTTGTCAAGCAACCTATATCTCAAGGAGTGGACTCATAGATAATCACGACGGCCATATGGGTGAATACTGGGACAGAATATTTCTCTTGAAAGATGGCATATTCAAGGAAATATTCAACCACGCAGATAAATTGTACCAGTCTCACGATAAGATTGATGACACCACAGTAGTTGATGAATATTATTGTTATTTCCGAGGCGATACAACATTGAGAATAGGATGTGATTCCGATTGTGAAGAGTACCGTGATATTAAAAACGACATTTATACATCTCAGGGAGAAGTGATAGATTTCGGCTCAATCGACCATCTGCCCACTTCAATTTTTGAAACCGGCTGGTCACCCGATTGCGTGGCAAAAGATGATTGTGCATTGACGTTGAAGGTTAAATAATCACGATTTGATAAGCCTCCAATCCACATCATCCCTAAAGAGTTCAACAAGGACTATAGTTTGACATAAAAGTCTTGAATACTTTATCCCCGCCCGCACCGCGGAATTGAGGAAGCGACCGAAGAGAGGGATGGGTTACATTCTCCCCAGCAGTTCTTCCGCATCCACTTCCATCTTGCTGAACGCGAACAGCTTCTTGCCGAGGTCCTTGAGCGAGGCTCCGAGATGATAGACGGTGTCGTCAAGTATGAGAAAACGGTCGTGGAAACGGTCGGAGGTGCGGACCTCCACAGCAGGGTATTGCCGGTTGTGGCGCTCGATGTCAAGCCGGAAGGCATCGGAGATGTGCCGGGTGACGATAGAGGCACTGACATTGTCGGCCCGCTTGGTGAACATCTTCAACACCGAATCGTCCACATAATTGTCGATAAGGATGATGCGATTCTTAGCCGAGCGGATGAGGTCGGCTGCGAAGGTGTACGCGTCGAAAATCTGTCCGTCGCAGAAGACACCCTGCACCGGGGGCAGGGCGGTGCGGACGAAGAAGGCGATTTTCTCTTCGGTGTGGCTGACACGTTGCTCCAATCGTTCAAATCGTTGGTTGACGGCATATCCGCGAAGGATATAATCTTTGAGGACGGTATTGGCCCATTGACGGAAACGTGTTCCCTGAATGCTTTTCACTCGATAACCAACGGATATAATTATATCTAGATTGTAATATTCAATATTTCTTATGACTTGTCTTTTGTTTTCAACTTGAACTGTTGCAAAATTTGCAACAGTTGAAACTTGTGGCAGTTCCTTTTCCCTAAAGATGTTTTTTATATGTCTGGAAATGACAGATTTATCCCTTCCGAAAAGCATTGCCATTTGATTAAGGTTTAGCCAGACGGTCTCATTCGCCATCCGCACCTCCAACCGGATGCTGCTGTCGGGTTCATATAACACAATTTCCCCCTTTTCAGAAATATCAATGCTCTTTTCTTCTCTTATTTCATTGTCCATATAGATGTTTTTTTAGTTCCATAATATCGCCGCAAAGATAATATTTTTTTTATAACAAATTGATAATCAGTTAATTTTAACTGTTGATTGTTAAAGTTGGACTGAATGGTTGATTCGTTTTTCGCTGCGGAATGTCGGCAAAACACACGACAATAATATAAAAACAACGGCCCCCGGAAAACCCGGGGACCGTTGCCTATCTTTCAGTAAAAGCTAACAGCCAACAGCTATTTCTTAGGGATATTCTTCAGCACTTCCACGAGGAAGTCGAAGAACTTGCCCACGCTGTCGATGTTCACTCTCTCGACGGGGGAGTGCGGGTGCTCGATGGTGGGGCCGAAGGAGACCATATCCCAGTCGGGATAGCAGGCGCCGAACAGACCGCACTCGAGGCCGGCGTGGATGGCCATCACCTTCGGGTCGTTGCCGAATTTCTTCTTATAGACCTTCATACAGGTGTTCATAATCGGAGACTCCATATTGGGCTTCCAGCCAGGATAGGCGCCGGTGAGCTCGATGTCGCATTCTGCCAGTTCGGCAATGGCGGACATCTTGTCGCCGAGGGCGTCCTTGGCGCTGTCAACGGAGCTGCGCAGCAGGCAGCAGGCGCTCATAACCCCGTTCTCGGCCTTGATGTTGGCCAGGTTGTTGGAGGTTTCCACGAGGTCCTTCATAGAGTCGCTCATACGGACCACACCGTTGGGGATGGCGAAAATCATGTTGAGGAACTGGTTCTGGGCCTTGGTGCGGATGACCTTCTTGGGAGTGTCCACAGCCTTGACGCTGACGGCGAGGTTCTCCTCGGTGGCGGAGAATTCAGCCTTGACAGTTGCTTCGTACTTCTTCACGAAAGTCTTGAAAGCGGTGGCCTTCTTGGCGGGCACGGCGATGATGGCCGTGGCCTCGCGCGGGATGGCGTTGCGCAGGCTGCCGCCGTTGAGGGTGGCCACACAAGCACCGAACTGCTTCACAGCCGTGGTGATGCAGCGCACTAACAGCTTGTTGGCGTTGGCGCGACCCAGGTTGATGTCCATGCCGGAATGGCCGCCGTGCAGACCGCTGACGCAGACCTGGAAGCCCTTCATATCTTCAGGAACGGGCATCGTGGTGTATTTGCGCTGGAAGTTGGCGTCCAAACCGCCGGCGCAACCCACATAGAGCTCGCCTTCCGTCTCGGAATCGAGGTTGATGAGGATCTTGCCCTTGACGAAATTCTTCTTCAGGCCGAAGGCGCCGGTCATGCCGGTCTCCTCGTCGATGGTGGCAAGGATTTCCAGGGGGCCGTGCTCCACGCCCTTGGTGGTGACGCAGGCCAATGCGGCGCAGACGCCGATGCCGTTGTCGGCGCCGAGGGTGGTGTGGTTGGCGCGCACCCAGCCATTGTCGATGATAGGCTCAATGGGGCTCTTCAGGAAGTCGAACTTGGGATCGTCGGCTTGGGGCACCATGTCGCAGTGGCCCTGCAGGATGACAGGGGTGAGTTTCTCCATGCCTTTGGTGGCGGGCACCGTGAAGAGCAGGTTGCCGGTCTTGTCTTGCTCGACCTTCACGTCATGCTCCTTGGCCCAGCTTTTCATCCAGTTGACCACAGCGGTCTCGTGTTTGGAAGGATGCGGGTTGTCGCAGAAATTTGCAAAGTTCTCCCACAAATCGTGTGGATAGAGTTTTAAAAGTTCCTTGTTCATTGAATTGGGGGTTTAATGGGTTAGATTATGTTGTTTGTTCAGAATTTCTTTCGTTGTTGATGGTGGGTTTGCCCCAGAAGCGAAGCAGGGCGATTTCGGCCAGCAGGCAGAGCAGGGCAAAGATGACGAAATAGGGCCATAACGGCTTGCCGTTGAGCTTGTCAGCGACGCTCTTGGCGATGTTCTTGGTGTCGGCGGCAATGACGTCGATCTCCTTGCCGGAGGCCTTGGCCATCTTGGTGAGCTCGTCGGCATCGTAGCAGTCGAGGTCCGACTCTTTGCGGTCCTGGTTGAAGGCGAGCGTGCCCGTCACGGCACCGCCGTTGACGATGTCGAATAGGCCGCTGTTCTTGACTTGGTCGTGGAAGTAGAGTGCGGTCTCGTTGCCCATGCGGCGTTGTTCGGGAATGAACTCCTCCTTGTGGCCGCGGCTGCGCAAGGTGAGCACCTCGTCGGAGCTGCCGGTGCGCGAGGCGACGGTCTGCATGCGATCCTTGCCGATGGTGTTGTAGAGCTTGTTCTGCATGGCGCTCATGATGCCGATGTTGTGCAAGGGTACGAAGAAGAGCGCGTGGCGGTGGGTGTTGCCATATACATCGTCCATGCCCACGGCGGAGAGGATGACCTTGCCGCGCTCCACAGGATAGACAGAGAGCAGGGGAGACCCGTTCTCCAGCGCCATGACGACCTCACCGCCGTTGCCGCCGCTGATGTCGTAGTGCTGCAAGGTGACGGGCATGTCGAGCTTTTCGCGCTGGCTTTCCAATGCCCCCTTGAAATATTGGCTTTCGGCGTTGACCTGCCCGCATTTCAGCTCTTTCTTGGCCAAAGCGCCGTAGGAGGCTGCGCCGAGTGAGCTGAGCAGACGGTTGTAGGTGTTGTCCATCTCCTTGGGTGGGAAGACCAGCAGGGTGCCGCCGCCCTTGACAAACTTGCTCAGTTCGTCGGCCAGGCCGGACGATAGGGTGGGGACATCGCTCAGTACGATGACCTCGCACTGCTTGAGCTGGGTGTAGTTGACCTGCGTGTAGGCCATCGGCAGGTAGTCGAACACGGAGTCGCGGCCATAAAGGGCATCAATGAAACGGTTGCGCTCCTTGCCGTGGATGGCGGCGATGCGGGTGTTGTCGGTGACCTCGTAGGTGAAGAAGAGCTGGTCGTCGAATGTGATGGGGGCGTCCTCGATGACGACACGGCCGCATTGCGTGCCCGGCTCCTCGATGTTGTAAACCATGCGACAGTCCACGTATGTGCCCGCGGGAATGTCGGGCGAGGCCACGGCCTTCTGCTTGTCGTTGATGTAGAGCTTCACCGGCACCTTGTTGACTTCTTCCTTGCCATAGTTGTGGATGCGGACGAAGTAGGTGACTTGGTTGCCCACCTTGAAGACGGGCGACAGGAACCAGCAACTGTCGATGCCCACATTGTTGGCCGCCTCGGTGGGCAGCGGGATGAGGAATGTCGAGGCCGCAGTGTCGGCGCCCAGCAAGGCGATGTTGAAGTTGTTTTTTTGGAAGTCGGAGAGATAATAGTGTACCACGTTGCCCTTCTGTGAGTTGGCGCAGGTGTTCTTCTCGAAGGCGAGCACCTCGGCGAGCGTGTGGCTGTTGGGTGAGGCCTGCACCTTGTCGAGCATCTCGAGGATCTGGTCCTTGTTGAGAATGTGGGTCTGCTCGCCTGTGAAGTCATGGGTGGTGAGCACGAAGTCGTCGTTGAAGCCGAACGAGCTGACGATGTTCTTGGCGGCATCCACGGCATCGTAGAGGGTTTTGCCCTCCTTGCTGTTGGCCTCCATGGAGTGGGAGTTGTCGAGGAAGATGGTCACCAGGTTGCCTGTGCGGCTTTTCTGCTTGTCGGAGGGGATGTAAGGCTGCGCGAAGGCAAGTGCCAGCGCGGCAATGCCGAGCACGCGAAGGGCTAACACGATGAGCTGCTGCAGTGTCTGCTCCCGCTTGGTCTTCTTCTTGATCTCCTCCAACATCTTGACATTGGAGAAGTAAATTGTCTTGTAACGCCTGAAATTGAAGAGGTGTATGATGATGGGTACCAGGATGGCCGCAAGGCCTATAAGGAGCAATGGGTTTGAAAAAGCCATACTAATGCGATATCATTTTGTAAATTGGCCGCAAAAGTACAAAAAAATGTAATCGGTTGCGTCATGGCTGGGAATTGCCCTTCGGTTGTCATTTGTGGAGACGCGCCACGGCGCGTCTCTACATGTTGCAATTTCATGCGCCTGTGTGTATTCGAAATTTATGTACATTTGCGCCCACTAACAAGCATATCCGCTACTATGTCTATTTGCAAGATATTCAACACTTCCAACAATCCGTTGCCCGCGTACGAGTCGGCACTGGCGGCGGGCCTCGACCTGCGTGCCAACTTGGCAGAGAGTGTTGTGCTCAACCCCGGGGAACGCAAACTCGTGCCCACGGGACTCTTCATTGAGCTGCCTGAGGACTGTGAGGCGCAGATCCGTCCTCGCAGCGGCCTGGCTTTCAAGCACGGCATCACGGTGCTCAACAGTCCCGGCACCATCGACCCCGACTACCGGGGCGAGGTCAAAGTGCTGCTCATCAACCTCTCCGACGAGCCTTTCGAGATCCAGCATGGCGAGCGCATTGCCCAGATGGTCATCTCCCGCTTCCAGCAGGTGACCCTGCAGGCGGTGGCAAGCATGGACGAGCTTTCCAGCACGGAACGCGGTGCCGGAGGGTTCGGGCACAGCGGACGCAAATAGTTCCACAATAGTGCCGCAATATTTGTGACATTTCATCGTTTACGGAATTACCCATGCAGAAACGAGATTCATTGCGTCTCTGCCAAAATCAAGAAAATGAGAAAAACATTCTACATTATATTCCTCTTGTGCCTCTCCATGCTGGCAGCGGCGCAATCGCAGCCTCAGGGCAACAAGAAGACCCGCAATGTGGCCAAGACCGACGCTGCCTCCGTCAACCACCGCAAGATTTCTGTGCAATACACGGAGGGACTTAAGGCCTACTATTCCGGCAACACCTCCGAGGCCCTCAAGATTTTCAACGGCATCCTGCTCGACAACCCCAAGCACGACGCTTCCCATTTCATGCTCGCCCGCATCTATACGGACAAGCAGGATGTGCGCGAGGCTGTGGACAACTTGCAGAAGGCCATCAAGCTCGACAAGAACAACATCTGGTACAAGGTCGATCTTGCCGACCTGTACTTGCAGATGGAGGATTATCCCAACGCTGCCAAGCTGCTCGAGCAAATCTGCAAGGAGAAGACCAACAATGAGTATTACCTCTATTCGTTGTCGGAGGCATATCTTGCCATGAAGAAGTACGAGAAGGTGATCAATACCTACGACCGTATGGAGGGCATCATCGGCCACAACGACGAGCTGACGCGCGTGAAGGTCTCCATCTGGCTCTATATGAACAAAGTGAAGGAGGCGGTAGGGGAGTATGACAAGCTCATTAAGCTCTATCCGCACAATGCCGAGTACTATGTGAAGGCTGGAAAAGTGTATCAGAGCAACGGCATGAGTACGCAGGCGATGCCCTATTTTGAAAAGGCTGCCGAGCTCAACTCCAATGACCCCGAACTCAACTTTCTGATGGCCCAGCATTGGGAACAGCAAGGGAATGTGGAAAAGCAGATGCAGTGCTTGACGCGTGTTTTCAGCAATCGCAATGTGGCGATGTCTGAGAAAAGCAACTTTATGCGCAAGGTGCTGGGCGACGTGCTGCGCACCAAGGACCCCAAGTCCATCCGCCTGGCGGAGATTTTGACCGACACGCTGATTGCGGTGCATCCCGACGAGAGCATCGGCTTTGCATCCAAGGCCACGCTTTGCTCCATGCAGAAAAAGTACGACGAAGCTGCCACCTATTTTGAGAAATCCTTGGCCATAGACAACACCTCCTTCCCCATTTGGGATGACTATTGCTATGTGCTCAACCAGTTGGACGCATGGGACCGCCTCGTGAAATACGAGAAGGATCTTAACGAGTTGTTCCCGCAGAACGCCCGCATGCTCTGTAACCTCGGCCTGGGCTTCCTGTTCCAGAAGAATGCCGACAAGGCTATCGAATATTTGATGCAGGCCAAGACTTTCTCCTATGAGAAGGATCAGCTCAACGTCATCTACACGGCATTGTCGGAAGCCTACAAGCTCAAGGGCGACAACGCCTCCGCCGAGCAGTGGCGCGCCAAGGCGGGAAAGTAGTATGGAATATTAAAGATATGTCTCTCCTCTGAAGATGCAGGGATGTTGCATGCAACGTCCCTGCATCTTCATTTGTTCGTGTATATTCATAATTTATGTACATTTGCACCCATGTTATTTTGATTATTTTAAGTTAAATTGCAAATATTCAGTGTGTTATGATTAAACGATTATTTCTTGTTTGCCTGATCTCGTTATTTGGATTGTCCTTTTTAAGAGCGCAGACGTTAGGAAACTACACATTCTCCACGGGGATAGATGCCACACGGTGGATACCGTTGACCACTACCACGAATTTGTTGACCGTCGGGAGCGGCAGCAGCACTCACCCATACGACAGCCGGCGTTCTGCCGTGTTGGACATCGGGTTTACTTTTACCTTTGCAGGGGAACAGTACACGAAATTTTCGGTGAATTCGGACGGCAACCTCCGTTTTGGCACCACGGTTACGGGTTATGCGAACTATTCCACCCCCTTCAGCTCGAATAATTCAAATGCCAATAATCCGAAAATTAATTTCTTCGGAGCGAACGGTGATGCCACGGACAGCGGTTATGTCCGCAAAGAGATTGTGGGTGTGGAACCGAACCGTATCTGTGTGATTGAGTTTGCCACATCGACAACATACTCCTCTTCCGCCACTGCCACGCATGGCATATTGTATCGTTGGCAGGTGCAGTTGTTTGAGGAGAGCAACAACATCCAGATTGTCTATCCCTCCACGGTGCCCTCAACGGGTCCCTCTGCCACCCGGCAGCAGGGAATGTGTGTGAACAGCTCCGACATCTGGCTGGTGAAGGCTAACAACACGGCGACGCATTACACCTCCGGACAAAGCACCACTATCGCTTCCGGAAACTGGCCTGCTGCCAACCGTTATTATCTGTTCACCGCGCCGGGGAACGGTTGCCCGAACGTCACGGATATGCACGCCCGGGATGTCACCGCCACCACGGCGCTGGTGACGTGGTCGTCCCCCCTTGGGGCTGATGCCTGGGAGGTCTATGTCACCACCTCGTCCACAGCCCCGACGGCCTCCACTACACCTACCTACACCTCCACGGACACTTTCCAGGTGGTGTCGAATCTGACACCGGCCACCCTGTACAATGTCTATGTGCGGTCGGTTTGCGGCAGCGTCAAGAGTTTCTGGAGAAAGCTTACCTTCCACTCTGCCCTGACGCAACTGCCCTTCTTCTGCGATTTCGAGACGGTTCCGTCGGACAACAACCCCCTCCCGGCGGGCTGGATAAGAGGGTCTGTGCAAACTTACCCATACGTGAACAGCAGCTCCAGCGAGTCATACGCCGGCGGCAAGGCACTCTATTTCTTCCAGCCCAATTATGTGGCGATGCCGCCCATTGACCCTGATTCTATCGACTTGCAGAACAGCGAGCTCTCCTTCTACGCCAAGGGCAACAACAGCGGTGTCGTGCTGCAGGTGGGCGTGATGACCGATCCCGAGGACGCCGCCACCTTTGAACTGGTCTCCAGTCTTGTGCTGACCGACCAATACCAGCTGTACGAGGTTCCGTTGGCCGACTATTTGGGCTCGGGCACCTATATCGCCTTCAGGAATGTGAATTTGGATATTATGAGGCTGGATAATCTGACGTTGGGACCGCTGTCGGCGTGTTCCAAGCCCACCCGGCTGACTGCTTTTCCGGAAATAGACCAGGCCACACTCGAATGGTTCTCCACGGGCACCAGTTTCAATATCTGCTACAAAGTGGCGTCTGCGGTTGGCTATACGGTAGTTCAAAATGTGCAGAATAACTATCAGCTCACCAATCTCACGGAAAACACCGACTATATGTGGTTCGTGGAGGCTCGTTGCGGCGACACGATAAAGCAGAGTTCAGTGTCCACTTTCCACACCTTGTGCGAATTGATTCCCCACCAGGACCTTCCGTTTGTGGAGACCTTTGACTCTTGTGCCACCACCGCGGATTTGAATACATGTTTCACGCGCCTCGCCCTTGATCTGGATTATCCGAAAGTCTATTCAAGCACGAATTGGAATGGCGTCACGGCCAAGACGATGTTTTTCCTTCCGAACTCCGATGGCGAGCAGCAGTATCTCGTGTTGCCGGGCATACATAATGTGAGCGCGCTCACGGTGAACTTCTACACCAAGCGCGGCAGCAGCAATGCGATACTGGATTTGGGGGTGATGGACAACCCCTACGACACCGCCTCCTTCTATCTCATAGGCACGTATGGCTCGGTGCCGGGCACCAGCGACTGGTCCAACTTTGAGGTGCCGCTGGCCAGTTATCCCGGTGTGGGCAACTATATCGCCTTCCGTGCCCATAACAATGTCAGCGGACTCTATGTCCAGGTGGACGACATCACCGTCAGCGTCAGCAACGGCTGCGACCGTCCCGACAGTGTGGTGGTGGAGAACGTGACCACCAATTCGGCGCAGCTTCACATTTATGACCCCGCCAATTCGGGTAGCTATCAGGTGATCTGTAACTCGGTGTACTCCCAAGACACCGTGGTGGTACAGAACAACATCGTCACTCTTACAGGCCTGCGGGTCGGCACGGTGTACGATGTGTCGGTGGGCTCCATTTGCAGCGGTGTTGTCACCTCGCCGGTCACCACCACGTTCAGCACCTCATGTGCGATACTGACGCACAATGACTTGCCGTTTGAAGAGAACTTCGACCTCTATGCCTATAACGCCAATGCCGCCATCAATCCCTGCTGGCACCGTCTCAGCTTTAACCCGCAATATCCGGTGGGACCGTATCCCAGAAACCAGTACACCCGCATTCCCGGGGTGGGCAATACCTTCTACTTTTATCCAGGTCAGGACGAGCGGACGCAGTACGCTATTCTCCCGCAGATGCAGGACGTTCACGACCTGATGATTGACTTCTGGGTCTATCGCCAAACCAACTCCCCGCTCATTGATGTGGGTGTGATGACCAATCCGGCTGATACCAACACTTTTGAATTGATACAGACGTGCGTGCCGCCGCTTCTCTCCACATGGGATGAGTTTGAGGTGTCGTTTGCGTCCTATACAGGACAGGGTACCTACATTGCCCTCCGTGCCCGCGCCACAGGAAACGCTGCCTTTATCTGCGTGGACGACATTGTCGTGCGCGAGGACAACTGCCACAGGCCAGCCACCTTGACGGTTACCCCGTTGGGGCACGGCGCCATGACCTTCTCTTGGGACTCCGTGCCAGGGGCTGCCGGCTATGAGTTTGTGCTGGAAGGCGTGGACACGCTGGCGGTTACCGCCAACACCTATACGGTACAGGGCTTGCCGGAGTTTACGGATTATACGGCAAGAGTGCGCTCGCTTTGCGGTAGCATCAACAGCGGCTATGCATCAGCACACTTCACCACACCTTGTGACACGCTGCCCTATTACCAGAATTTTAATACGCTCGCCTCCTCCGGCACGATACCGCCGGGTTGGAACAAGATGGGTGCAGGCTCGTTGCTCTATGTCAACAGTGGTTCTTATTTGTACGATGTCGTCAGTTTGCGGTTTACAGGCTCTGCCGCCAACAACATTGCGGTGCTCCCCAACTTCCCCGCACCCGTCCGGAATCTCTATCTCCAGTTCAGGACGCGTCCCGAGGGAACATCTGCTTCAGCGGGCGCTTTTGACGTGGGGTATGTGACCGACTTGGGCGACACGGCCTCCTTTGTGCCCGTGCAGACCTATACCTACAATGAGTTCAATGATGTCTACCAGCAGAAGTATGTGAATTTCACGACGGTTCCTGACAACGCCCGCATTGCCTTCCGCCATCGCTCAGAATCCATCTTGTGGTACTGGTTCGTGGATGATGTCGAGGTGGGCTACGACCAATGTCCTGCCGTGGGCAGCGTTACGGTGGAGGATGTACAGTATGAGTCCGCCACGGTCTCCTGGAATGGTGTTGCCCAGGGCATCCAGTATCTGCTGGATCTCAACGGCCAGACCTTCACGACTGCCGACACGTTCTATACCTTTACCAATCTCTACCAAGGTGCCGATTACACCCTGACGGTGAACACACTGTGTGCCAATGACACCAGCCATGGTGCGGTGGCGTATTTCACCACACTGCTGTCCACCCATACCTTGCCATACATGGCCGACTTTGGGGCCGCTGACGGTTGGCTGGTGAACAGGGGGAGCTGCTCCAACTATTGGGCGAAGGGGATACACAACGGCGAGCACGCCCTGTTTGTGACGGCTGACGGCCACACCGCCTACTATAACGTGACGGGGATCTCTTCCGTGGCCGCAGAGAAGTATTTCCAGGTCGGCGACGCGCCCAGGTTGATGGTCTCGTTTGACCTGAAGTGCGGCGGCGAGAGCAGTTATGACTATCTGAAGATCTTCCTAGCGCCGATGTCGGAGGAGTATGCCCCCTCCACGGCTAGCACTGTCACCGGATGGGCCGACAAGGCCAACTCCAATTACGCGGCCAATCTGGCGCAATACATCACCCAGACGGGTACATCATCCTCCTATCCTTACATTATTAATCTTGTGAACGGGACTTTGCATCTTGACTTGATCATGGACAATCCGGTGCAGAATCCGGATCCCTCCTCCGAAGCCAAGCTGGTGTTCGGCTGGCGCAACGACGTCAGTGGCGGCACCCAGCCCGGCGCGATCATCACCAACCTTATGGTCAAGCCTTACACCTGTGCCGCACCTACGACCCTGACGGTCTCCAACATCCATGCGCACACCGTTGATTTGGCATGGACTGACACGGCCAATGTGGGAAGTTATATGGTGGAATGTGTGGAGTCCCATCTGCCGTGGACAGATCCCTCGGTGATTTCCCAGTATGGGGGCTCGACCACGCTCACCTTGCAGAATCTCAATCCCTCCACCTCCTACAAGGTGCGGGTGGCCACAGACTGCCTTAGTGACGTCAGCGTTTGGAAAACCAAAACTTTCACCACCGACAGTGCGGCGATCCCCTCTGTGCAGACGCAGCCGGCAAGCCAGATAAGCGACAACGCCGCCACGCTGGAGGGTATCATCACCAATCCTGACGAAGTGGCCATCACGGCCAGGGGTTTTGAGTGGAAAGAGACCGCCGGCGGCGGCTATGCGGTGGTGAATGTGACCTCACAGAGCGATACGTTCACGCACACGCTGTCCGGTCTCGATCCCGCCACGAGTTATACCTACAAGGCCTTTGTCGAGGCTGACGGAGAGGTTGTCTATGGGGATGAGATCACTTTCACTACGGACAGTGTCCTGTGCCTCGCTCCGACGAACTTGGAGGAAACGGGTGAGGTTATCGACAAGGCCCCTGGTTTCCTCTTTGTGCAGTGGACTGACAATGCCGGCGCCAGCCAATGGAATCTGCAATACAGAATCCAGGGCACCCAAGACTGGACCACTATGGTGGTGAACACCACTCATGTATCCTTTATGGGTGAGCTGGAGGCCTATGAAACGTACGAGCTGCGTGTGCAGGCCGTCTGCGGCGACGGGGTGGTCAGCGACTGGTCCAACATATTGGTGGCTGTGGCGCAAGGCGTCGGTATAGAGGACCATCTTGCCAAGAGTGTGACGCTCTTTCCGAACCCGGCAACCAGCACCCTCAATGTGACCGTTAGCGATGCTAATATCAACATCATTAGCGTGGAAATATACAATGTTTATGGCCAGATGATTAACGTGGAGACGCAATGCATTGCGCCACCACAAGGTGCGTCTCCACAACGAATCAATATCTCCGGCCTTGCGAGCGGCATGTATTATGTGCGTGTCAAGACCGACAAGGGTCCTGTGACGAAGAATTTTGTGAAGAGATAGGTGGTCGGAAGGTGGCGGTTGTGTCCATTAACTTCACCAAGTTGTTGGCGCAGTGTGTGTATGTGTTAAGTGACGAGTGAACAGTGAACAGTGAAGAGTGATCAGTATGGGAGTGGGTGACGGAGTATGTCACAGGAAACCCATCCCCGTCAGGGGATACATATCTGTAGCCCGGGGCGTTTCCGCGAGAGGCACAAATCCCCGTGAGGGGATACATCGGGCAACACATGTCACACATGTCCCAGCGTGCGAGATTTGCGGGCATATGCGGTGTCTGCAGGCTATATGGTTGATGGTTCATCATGGGCAGAGTTTCTAAGGTGCAAATATATATGATTATCGGCATTAAAAATCCTCACTCATCATCTTTTTTCGGTATTCATCAATATAATCGGTAGAGTCTATCGTCCGTAACGAAGACAAGGCTTTATCGAATAACTTTCTTTTTCGAACAGGTACATTGAAGTACCCTATTACTATTGTGTTTTTAATTCGAATCTCTTTCCAAGCAATTGAATCATTCTTTCCTGATAGCGTCAGAGTATCAGGACATGTCGTTAATTGCAATACCCTATCTATTATATGTTGGTTATGCAAAGGTTGGGATGATGGTGCTTCTTCTTCATCAAGATCAACATCATAAAGTTTGCAAAATACGCTGTCGCCATAAAAGATTCTCACATTTTCCGAAACCTCATCAATTAGAAAGGACATTGGATAATAATGAATGTATATAATGGCTGAAAAAAAATCTTTATGGTTATAAAAATATTCGTAACAATAATCATTCTCTGCAAAAAGACCTCTTTGAATGAAATTGGCTGGAATGTCCAAAGTATATCCAAGTCTTTTAGAAAATGGTTTATATGTTATTGTAGAATATTGATAAGAAGAACATGAGAAAACAAAGAAACCGAAAAAAAATATTAATAATTTGGATTTCATAACGATTTTTTTTAGAATATTTTGGAGGCGCTCCGTGGTAGCCACGGCTTTCCATCTTTAATAATAGTTTCCCCCTTGCCTTCATAAATGTTTGGTCCGATTAGATGTTTATAATAGTACTCACGTAACGGCAGATTCATTTCTTCCCGAACAATATTTTCATAATATGTGGCTGTCCATTCCTGATAAGTGATACCTTTATATTTTTTTTCGTTAAAAAAAGAATTCTTGATTTTATCAAGTGCATGGACAAATTCATGTATTAAATCAAGAGTACCATTTTGTTTCATTCCATCCACAGTAGGAATAGACTCGCCTTGAGGATTCCAAAAAATTAATCCAGTAGTTGTGGTTGTTGTTACTATCTCCTTTTTTTCATTTTCATATCTGATGGTTGCTGATCCATTGTATTTATAACCAACAACTTCTTCTTTTTTTCTGATTTCAATGTCATTGCACAAATTCTCGACAAAATTTCCTATTATTTTATTAGCAGAAGGAGAATTGTCTTGTAAGTCCTTAAGTGAGGTTTGAGCTGAACGTACAAATGAATCGTCACCTTGATATAGAGAACCATCTTTTCTATAAACCAAACCATCATTCTTATATTGATAATATTGACCATCATCTCCGATAATCCAGACGGATTCCCCATTCGGATCCACCAACTTCACCGGGTTGTCCGCACAGTACACATACGGGCTCAATGACGGATATTTGTCACTCATCGGATCGACGCTGAGCCAGATGCTCAAATCGGAGGAGTAATACCTTGCTCCAAAGTAGCTTAGACCTGTTTCCGCGTCGCGTTCTTTTGCGGAGAAGGTGTGAGTGTCGTAACGATGTGGGTGTCGTTGGAGGTTCCGCCACACGGTGGCTTTCTGCCGTGGCCGGAAACGACAGAGCGTGTGGCGGAATGGTGCGGCAGGAATGCAGGCCGTTGGTCTGCAGGGCTCGGTAGCAAAGGCGGCACACAAACCCACACGCACGCCGTAGGTGTGCGGGCACGGGTTTGGCTCCCGCGGACCACACGGATTTGTGCAGAAGATGTCTTCGGCGGGAATCATAGGCGGTAACGGGCTATATGTGCGGGTGGTTGGCATAGGATTTTTGGAGGTGGCGAAGATACGATAATTTGGGTTAACTTGCTGTACGAAATTTGGGGGCCGTCATACTGATACTGCGTGTGTAAATATAGATCCATCAATGCATATTATTTGCAGTATGAATTAAACATATTTTTTTCATCCTCATAAACTGGTATTTTTATGCCAGGGGTCAATAATGTATAAAATTCTTTTGTGACAGGTGAATGATAAATGAGAGCCAAACTATTATTCAATATATTTTTCAAAGTACTGTAATTCTTCATTACATCCTTAATCAGTTCTTTTCTATCATAAGGTAACAGGTGATCAGGGAATAAAGAATATAATTCTACTGTCAACAGGGATTCATCTTGAGAAAAATAGCATAGATTTAAAAAAAGAGTGTCTGGTTGATTTGCAAAACAGATGAAAAAAACAGAATCTGCCACATACTTTTCCTTTTCCTGATTCAGATCTATAGAACTGCTATAACCATTACCCGCGTTATCATTTGAATAACTTAAGTCAATAACCACTGTAAAGTAGAAGTAACGGTGACAAACATTCGGAAAGCAATCATCCATATAAAACATATTCGTGTCTTCTTTTACTCGGCCTAATTCCATGTCTATGCAATATGCATCTTTTACAAAAAATGAATTTTGTGCCCTTAAAGACATACATAAAACTAATAGTCCTAAATATATTAATACTCTTTTCATTGTTGTTTGTCTATTTTGTAATTTGTAATTTTCTGTTTGGTCTTTGAAATAATTTGAAGTTTTTTTATACATTGGTTGACTTTGTTGATGGTCCAACGCATAGTTTTCTCGTTGTGAGTCTGTTTGAGCGCTATACGCATCTCCCCCGATTGAAAGAAATTGTTTAATATGTCCTCTTTCATTATCATACGCACTTTTAATGTCAAAATAATTATCCAAATAAGTATCTGGGTGATTTTGACTTATCGTTATCCATTCTTTTGGATTTGCAAGTTCTAACACAGTGTAGTCGTTCATTCCTGTATGCCCTTCTACTCTTGTTCTCAAAAGCACCCCTGAGCCGAGATTGTCATTTCTTGTTAGTTCAAATCCAGTTGAATTATAAAAAGATAATATTGAGAATACAGCCTCATTAGACAAATAAGCTTGCGATGGTTTTTTCGTATAAAGGTCTCTATATTCTGGATCTGCCAGAACCCCTGTCAAATTGTCGTTTTCATCACATTCTACGTATCTGTCCCAAATATCCTGACTTATTATATATATTTTACCATCATCCTTACCATCAGACCCCAAGAAAATTCCATTTTCGTCAAAAAAATCCCCAACCTCTTCCCCATTCGGGTCCACCAGCTTCACCGGGTTATTCGCGCAATACACATACGGGCTCAATGACGGATATTTGTCACTCATCGGGTCCACGCTCAGCCAGATGCTCAGATCGCTGCTGTAATACCGTGCGCCAAAGTAGGATAAGCCGGTTTCGGAGTCCTTTTCTTTGGCGGAGAAGGTGTAAGTTTCGCCGCTGCGCGGGTGTTGGGGGAGGTTCCGCCACACGGTTGCTGTCTGTCGTGGCCGGAAACGATAAGCCGTGTGGCGGTTCCGCCACACGGCTGTGGTCTGTCGTGACCGGAAACGACAGGGGGTGTGGCGGAATGGGGCGGCAGGAATGCAGGCCGTAGGTCTGCAGGGCTCGGTAGCAAAGGCGGCACACAAACCCACACGCACGCCGTAGGTGTGCGGGGGCGTGAAATCGAACGCTTTCCGAACGTGAGTCGATCGGGTGTGACGGATAGGGTTATATGTTCGGGTGGCGAACATGTTCTTTTTAATGAGGCGAAACCGACTTCGTTTGTGAATACAGGTGCTTTTTTGATCGTTTAGGAGGTCGTTCTTTAAGTGATTCGTCTTCATATCCATAAATAAATTTGACACTGCCGCAACTGTCAGAAGATATCAGCCGATTGTTTATGATAATAAAACATTTCACAGACGGAAGAATGTTTGCAATATAACGACTATAATTGTAGTCGTTCTCTTTGCGCGCATCTATTGTCAACAGGTATGTTGGATAGAATGATATTGTAAAAGTATCCATTGGTTGAAGTATAATTTCGTCAAAAGAACGAACAAATTGAAACAATTTTCTAATATGAATATTGCTGTTATAATAAAACATATACCCGAATGAAATAGAATCATAATTTAGACTAACCAATTGGTTGCTTTCATTACAGATAGAAATGTGAAATGTCGCAGTTGGTCCATCTGACAAGTCGGTGCGAAAGTGTTTGTCAACGCCTTTTTTTATCTTAATGTTAGCACTGTATATTTTTATACTATCGACAAATACGCTAATTTGCGCATCTGAAGTTGCAATACAAAAAACGAACAGTAAGAATAATTTGATATTTTTTTTAATCATTGTTTTAGAAACTTATATCTAATGTACGCGCATATTCATACACTGCATTTTGAAATGACTCCCTTGTTTTCGCAAATGTCGGATGTTGAATTTGTCTAAGAATAGCACGCTCTTCGCTTTGTTTATCAGTCCCATATATTTTGTGTATTCTATCCTCAACATGTTGTTCTTCATGCTGAAGCAAATTGATTATTTCATTATAATTATCTATCACTTTTGATTTAATGTTCCCATCTATTCTTACCATTATCCTTTTTGTTGGGTGATCTGTAGTTAATCCGCTTAATTCTCCGTTATCTAATTTATTTGATGAGCCTCTTCTCATGGCGACACAAGAATATGCGGATTGATTATAATGTTCGAAAATGTTTACGACAGCTTCATCTGACAAATGTGTTTCAGACGGTTTTGTTGAAAAAAAACCACCGTGTTCATCAGAGGCAAGATCATGTGAAATCACTCGAACCCCATCATTACCCATCCATGACATATTGTTCCCAATTTGATTCCAAAGATTACGATCAATGATATGTATTTTGCCATCATCTCTGCAGTCAGAGCCTAAAAATGTGCCATATTGGTCAAAATAGTCCCCTATCTCCTCCCCGTTCGGATCCACCAGCTTCACCGGGTTATTCGCGCAATACACATACGGGCTCAATGACGGATATTTGTCACTCATCGGATCGACGCTCAGCCAGATGCTCAGATCGCTGCTGTAATACCGTGCGCCAAAGTAAGATAAGCCGGTTTCTGTGTCGCGTTCTTTGGCGGAGAAGGTGTAACGCACTCCGTCGAAATGGCTGGAACGTTGGTTCACAAACTCCTCGCCCCAAGGCAGGTAGTGCAGGTGCTGCACGGCTTCCCCATCCGTATAGGTTATCCACGAGGAGGAGCCCAGATGGTCGGGGTGGTACCAGTAGCAGTCGGGCTCGGATGCGACCGATTCGTCTTCCTGCACGTACCGCCAGTAGTCGCGGAGCTCGGAAAGAAGGTCCTCATCCATTATGGGATCCTCACCCGCACACATCATCACATCCGTAAGGTGGTTGCGAATGTCTTCCTGCTTGTTCACATAATATTCATTCATATCAACCTCGCCCCATATCGGCGGCAGTTCGCCAACCCAGACATCTCCCGACAAATCCTCCATATTCACTACCGTTTGGGCGATGTCGGCCAATCCGCCGCCGCCAATCCTGCTTGCTATACGTTCGCTCTCGGCGTAGTAGTGCTTGGTGTAGCCTTGTGTCGTGGCTACCACGTAGGGCGATGCGTATAAGGTGGGGTTGTCCAACAGGTTGTATGACCACCAGTGTCCCTGTATGTTCTGCGCGGCGTATCCACCCGTAAGCTTGTAGGTGCGCTCGCCGTTGGCGTCATACTGGTAGAATCCCGCATTGTGGCAGTCGGAGAAGCCCGCGAGACGGTTCTCCTCGTCCCAGCACATCTGCCTGGAGCAGCCTTCCTCGAAAAGGTCGTGGACCGTCATATTGCCCGCGGCGTCCCAGGAGAAGTTCTGCTCCCAACCGGTAAAATCGTCTGTAACATTTCCCAGCGTGTTGGGCTGTCCTGCATTGTATAGGTAACTGTTCGAATAGTTGGAGACGGTGACGGTCCCCGAGTGGTCCATCACCTCCGCGTACAGCTCCTTGCGTTCAATGCGTCCGTTGGGGTGGTACTGCATATCCAGATGGTAGTTGAGCTGCCCGCCGCCCCAGTCCCCTTCGGCGTGGCCCAGCCGATAGAGGTTGTCATAGTCGTAATTGCTCCAGTAATTCCCGCCAAGGCCGTTGGCAAGTGTCATCGCACTGTTGAGGATGTCGGTAATGTTGTCCGCGTCGTCATACCCGTAGTCTATGTCCTGCATCGCCTCTCCAAGACCGTTCTCGCTGTACAGGTGCGAGAGCCGCATCAGCAGGTCGTAGCCATAGTCAGTGTGCGTGCCGTTGCCATAAAACACAGACTCCTTCAGGCCGTGGGTGTTGTATGATATGTTCTCCACGTATATGCGGTGGTCGCCGCCCTTGTCGCCGCGCACGCTCTCCAGCATCCCGCCCCGGTCGTAGCGGTAGGAGACCGTCTCCCCGTCGGGGTAGGTTATGGTCTGTATGCGGTTGTATGAATCGTACTGGTACTGCATCCTGAAAGTGTAGGTCTGGTTCTCGTTCGGGAGCGCAAAAATACGGATATTTCCGGTAAGTTCGCCCAACTTGCCGTAAGAAAATGTCTGCCAGCCGGATCCGTCCTCCATCATCGCCACCTTTCCCGCGCAATTGTCGGGGGCTCCGGGGGCACCGTACCAGTATCTCACGTTGTTGGCGGGATAGCGGGGATAGGAAACCCTTGTGGGCAGGCTGTAGTGGTAGGAGTATATCACGGAGTCGCCGTTCCCGTTCACGTGCGCCGTCATATTTCCGGCAGCATCGTATGTGTAACGGTCTCTCCCCGCGTCGGGATGCACGCGCTGAATCATCCGCCCCAGCATATCGTATTCGTACTCGGTGGAAAAGCCGTCGGGGTCGGTGGTGGCCAGAAGCTGCCCGACAGGATCGTATTCGAACAGCGTCACCGTGTTCATCGGCGCAACTGTCCGCACCTGCAGCCCGAGTCCGTCCTTCAGCACCGTCACTTCATTGCCCATCGGGTCTGTCACGGTGGTGCGGAAGAGACGCCGCGTCCCGCTGCTGCCGAAGCCGTAGTCCGTGGCGGTTGTGCGTCCGTAGGGCTGCACCGAGAGCACGGGGCGGTCGAGGATGTCGTAGGCGGTCACGGTGGCTGTGGCGGAATCGTACTGCGGATTGAACAACGGGGCGTAGAGGGTGTCCTCCGTGAACGGATGGTACTGCGCCACCGTCCTGCCGAAACAGTCGTAAACCACTTTCCCTGTCACGAGGCTCACCTCCTGCCCGCCGATCTCCGCGTCCTTCTTGGTCTGCAGCATTCTCCCCAAGCCGTCGGAAATGACGGTGGTGACGATGTCATTGCCGGGGTGCTGCGGGTCGAAGTGGCGCGTCACGGCGTACGAATACGGGTTAGCCTGGTTGGTGAAGACGGCGGGTGTGGAGAAGTTGTGCGGATGATACTCCATCCGTATGGTATATGGGCGCAGGCTGTCCAGCTCGTATGGAGCGGTTACGGTCACCATACGCCCCATTCCGTCGTACCCGTACCGCATCACATTACCGTTGATGTCCGTTGTCTTTGCCGGTTTGCCGTACTTGAGGTCGTACTCCGCGGTGGAGGAGAAGCCCAGCGAGTGGTTTTCCACCTTCACGGGATAGGTGTGCACCTCCGGGTCGTAGGTGTACCTGCAGTCCGTCCGCTGTCCGACGTCGTCTGGGGGCATCAGTGCACGCACCATGTTGCCGTAGGGGTCGTAATGGAAGTCCCATACGGCATCCTGCCCGCCGTTGTGCCTTGTAAGGCGGGTCAGGTGCCCGTTGCCGTCATACTCCGCCGTGCGCCGCTGGAACACGGCTGTGCTGTCGTGGTTGCACACGGTCACCATGTCGGGCAGGGAGACGAGGTTGTGCCCCGCGTTCTGTTTGTATGAGATGTGTGCGGTGAACCGCTGGCCGCTCCCGTTGCCGCGTATGCCCTCGTAGGTGTAGCGGGTGATGTTCCTGTACCTGTCGTAGTCCTTGCCGACCGCCACCACGATGGAATCGTTGTCCTGCCCCTCGTAGTAAATGGTGGTTTCCGCCTCGTGCCCCACGTAGGTCCCCTCCACGCTGCATGTGCTGTCATCCACCACATTGCCCAGAAAGTCATAGAGCACAGCCCTGTAATTCTTCACCACATATTTTGTGCCGTTGCTGTCCAAAACCGCTTCCATCACCTTGCGTCCGCGCTTGGCCAAGTTCACATTGTTATAAACCATGACGTTCTGCCTGTACGGAGCGTCCAGACTGTCGGTGTTGTGGGCGATGGTTCTCACCGTGTCATAGCCGAACTCCATCCGTTCGTAACGGTCGTAGTGGGGGGTGCCATAGGAGAATGTTGTGAGAGTACGGTTGCCTCCCACAGGACAGTTCGGCACATTGTTGTTGGTTTCAACACGACTGAGATTCCAGCTGCGCTGCGGCTTCTCGTAGCAAGGCTCCGACAACTCGTAGTCCAGGTCAATGGTGCTGCCCGTGAAGTTTGTCACTTTTCGCAGCAAATTGGTCTTTCCCGCCCTGTTGTAACGGATTGTCACACTCCGTTCATCTGTGGAGGTGATATAGTCAGGATAGCCGTCCCCGTTGATGTCAGTGAGCTGGGCCACGTCGGTTGACAAAGAACGGTTGTATGGGGAGGTCTGCACGCCGATGTTGATTTTCAATATGGCGCAAGCGGTGAAACCTGCCGTCACACCGATATTGACATCCTCGCTGACAGACTGGCTTTCGCTGATGGAAACACCAGTTATATAGTCCGTGGCCGACCACTGCCCATTGCCGAGGTTGTATCTGACACTGATTCCACTGTTTGACGTGGTCTGGAAAGTCTCAACCTTGTCGGGCAGGCCGTCACCGTTAAAATCCGTCATCTGTTTTGTCGTCCTGTTGTGTGAATTGCCATTGCCTGTGCCGCCGCTGATGCTGCACTGTGCAAGGCTGTAGGAGTTGCCCGATGCGGTTTCCCCCATATTTGCCCAGCCTCCGGACAGACCGGCATTGTCGGAATGGTTGTTGCTGCTCCCTTTTCGGATGAAATCAACATTCCAGGATTCGGCGTTAAGGAAGCCATAACCCACGTTCAACATTACCGTCTTGTTGGATGTGTTCACCATGTCCGGCAGGCCGTCGCCGTTCACATCAAAGAGCATGTAGTCCGTGTAATCCCGGCTGCTGACATCGCTCTGGCTCACAGTGCCGCTGCCCGACAATGTCATTTTGGCGAATTTCGGGTTGTTGGATGTGAGCTTGGTGGAAGTAGGGTAACAGCGTCCGCTGGTTTCGCCGTCAGAATTTGACACTGTTGCGCTCAGATGCTTGTCGGGAAAGACGACAAGGGAAAGCGAGCCTATTCCGCCCCACGGCATCGAATATTGCACACCGTTGGTGGAAACGGGGTCGGGATAGCGGTCTCCGTTCAAGTCCATATAGTCGCTTTGGATATAAGCCCCGCCTCCCGATTCGGACGTGCCCACGGAGGCTACCATCATATCCATGCCCATGGAGAAATCGGAGCTGTTGTTCCTGTGACGCTTCCGGATGGTCTGCACCGGATATCCCGTGACACTGACAGGCACTGGATAGTCGTAAATGGGAATGTTCTCCAGGTCAACACCCGTGTTCCCGTATGACAGGCTTCCCTGGACGGAGTCGGACACGGGAATGCTGAGCCGGGGTTCCGTATTGTCAATGAAAGTTGCTGAGACAGCCGTGTTAAGTCCCGAACCGCGATACACCCCCTGCTCGTTGTATGCTGTCATCTCGATCCAGTTCCCATACGATGACAAGGGGTTGTTGACGGCATTCACGACCGAAGTCAGCGAGTTCTCCAAATCCCCTGTGTCAATCGGGGTGGAGAACACGCTGGTGTCTATGTCGCTCAACGATACTGCCGTGTACCACCCGGGCAGTTCAAGGCTGGAGATGTCTATACAGGCGGTCTGGGAATTCATATCCTTTCTGTTATAGGCAAACTGGCCCCACCCGCGGTAAAGGGCTCCGAAATACTTGTGGTAAAGTTTCCTTTCGGGGGACTCGGCCGGATGCAATATGTCCATCTGGATCTGGGGATAATAGAAGACGGTGTCCTTTATGAGATTGGTGCTGGCAGGGTAATATTTCAGCAGTGGAATGAAGTGAATGTTCGGCCATTGCGGATTGCCGCCATTGTTCATGCGCTCTATTCTCACCGTTATGGTGTCAAGGGAATCAACGGCAAAGTCGGAGGCGACAAGGAAAGAATCCCCGGGATTCAGGACTCGCTGGTATTCGATGATGTTTCTTCTTTTGATGACAAGTCTGGCGGGCTGTCCGGCACCGTTGTACTGCAGCAGTCCCGAAATCCACAGATGCCCGTCCTGGAGAGCCTGGTAGAGATTGCGTCCCGTCAGCACAAAGTCGCTGTCGGAGTTGAACACCGCGCTGTTCCTGCCATAGATGTCATTCCCCTGTCCTGAATGGTTCACAGCTTCAATATGCACGTTCCATTCTGCCTTGTCGAAAGACCTGTCGCCCTTGGACTGGATGCGGAAAAAGAGGATGTCGTCCTTGCGGACATAGAAGGGAACGGTGTCCCTGTGGAACATAGTGTCGCATTTCCCGACATTGCCGGCAAGGGAGCAGACGGTGCCTGTTGCGTGAAGTTTGTGGTTCGCATCCGCCGAACATCCTGTATTGTGCTCTATGGAGTAAAAGACACCGTTCGCATAGCGGCTCTGGTACTGGAGACCATAAAGCTCCGGGGACAGACGTATGGAGGAGAACACTTTCACGGAATCATCGTATGGGGCGACCCAGACCCTTACGGCGTCAAAGTCAGGGGAAAGGGGTTCCGGCGAACAAACCGGGTCCGGACAGACAATGCGTACAATCATGGAATCTGTCGCCACCGGCCCCGCATCTCCGGGACTGGGCCGTGACTTTGGCTGATAGGCAATAAGAGAGTCTGTGACAAGAGGGGGGCGTGGCACGAATCCCCCGCTCTTGTACCCCACAATCTGCGCGGTACAGCCCTCTTGGAGAATCCAGGACGGTATCGTGTCGCTGCGCGGGACAGTCGTCTCACGACAGGCAGGCGTGCACGCGATGTCGGGGTCAACCGCCCCGTCGAGAATCATCCCCCCGCAGTTGCCCGTACCCAGGGACGAGGATGAAATGTAACCGTAACTGGTGTCGCTCTGGCCGGGAACGGTGGTCTGTATGGCGTTTATGGAGGAAAAAGACGGTGCCTGTCCTTGGATGTGTTTTCCAAAGTAAGCCCCTCTGTCAGTGACTATGTCCACAAGCCCGTCCCCGTTGATGTCCGTCATATAGTTTGTGGTGGTGGACCATCCAAACGGGAATCCTCCGCTAAGGTTGGCGGCACAAGAGGCCTGCAGGCCGAGTGTGACATTGTTGCCGCTTTCCTTAAGGAAATCCAGTTCCCCACCCTCTATTGGATGAGCCGTGGCATCAAAAGCGAACGGCTCGTCTGGCCGGAACAGCTGTTTCCTGAAGAAGAGCCTCCCGTTTTTTTTGAACACCTTGTCCGCCAACCCGTCCCCGTCCAAATCCACAAGAGTCATCAATCCCTCGCTTTGCGAGTTGGAATAGGCCGAGTTCGCCCCGAGGGTGGCGATGGTGGTGCAGACATCGGGGCCAAGACCTGCCGCCCCGGTCCCGCCAAGGCTCCAGCTTTTGGTCTTGGTGGCTCCAAGGGCCGTGGAGCGGAACGTACTTTTCACACCTTTGAGACAAATGGTGTCATACGGGAGATTGTTCACGGTCGTTGCCGATGTGAAAAGGCTGTCCGTAACCGGGTATTCGTAATAATCCAGGTGATAACGGGCCGCATACGTTGTGTATTCACCGTCCCCGTACGACATTCCCCATATTTCACCCGTGCTGTCAAGCACGTTCCCGCAGGTGATGTCCACAAGGGGTGAGTCAACCCTGACGATGTCCGTGAGCACAGTCTTGTACTGCGTGGACCTGTCGTTTTTTGTCACGAAAAAGTATTGGCGGAGCAGCGTGTCGCGGAAGCTCACGTCAAGATGGCACAGCACCTCCGCGGTCACTTCCTTGACACCCCTGTTCAGGCTGGTGACAATGTCTGTCCTGTTGCTTCCTTTTCTTTGGAATATCACGCTGTATTTACCAGGTTCCTCCAATGTCGGATTTGTGGAGTTCAAGCAGGTGTAACTGATGCTGTCAACGTAGATCTGCTTGCCCCAACTTCCATTGTTGACGCCCCTGCTGTAGGCAATATCGTAGTAATACCGCACGCTGTTTCCGTCAGGATCCACGCTCTCGGCCAACGCCCAGTGCGCTATCGCGCCCCTGTCGTTGCGGGCCACGTTGTCTGTCTTGCGCAGCACGCAGTTGTTGTTCACGCCTGCGTCTGAGGCATACTTGCCGTAGTAGTCGGTCACGCCGTTCCTGTGGGTCACTGTCCACCAGTAGTTGTCAGGGCCATTACCATGGCGAACAATGCTGTCAAATGCCTCGTTTTTGCGGGGATAGAACTGCTCATAGCCGTCCTGGTCAAGGACAATCCTGTCCGTCCATTGGTTGGTGCGGTGCGGCATCTCGCGGAACCTGCCGGCCGTGTTGTCATAAGTCACAAGCTGTTCGCCCTCATAGACGTACACCTCGCTCTCTTTCTGCTGGTCATATCTCGGCACGCCCCAGCGTGTCTCCACGGTGATGGAGGGGATGGAGATGTCCCAGCCCACGCCGAGCCAGCCGTTGCCGCCGCCGCTGCTGTAGGTCAGCGCGAGGTTGGGCTGCATGCCCTGCCGTCCGGCGGGAATCTCTATCGGGTAGCTCAAGTTGGCGGTGCCGCTGTTGTTGGCCGTGGGCGGCTGCATCAGCGTCAAACCCTCCAGCGGGTCAGCGGCCTTCAGCTCCTTGATGCTCGTGGGCGTGTAGGCCGAGGTCTCCGGCATCTCCGGGGTCTTCAGCACCGCGTTGATGAAGTCTAACGGGGAGTCGCCGCCGCCCTCGCCCTGCGGGGCAAACGACATCATGTTTTGCACCTGCGAGAGGGCTTCCTGCGGGCTGACCATGTCATTCCGCGTGTGGGGCAGTCCCTTTTCCCACGGCCTGAACCGCGAGCAGACTAGCAGCTCCGCCTCGTTCACGGAGTCGCGCTGTATGGCCGCCCAGCGGTGGTGCTGTCTGTCATAGACGTAGGTCTGTATGTCGTCCTCGGTGAAGCCCTGCGGCAACAAAGACGGATCGTAAGGCACGGCAATGGCGAACTCTCCCGGACGGGGGTTCACCCTGTAGCCTGCCGTCTGCCCGCTTCCGTCAAACCCTCCCGTCACGTTCACCATGCCCGCGTCAAGCGGCGGCAGCTGCACGGGGGTGAGCTCCGTCATTGCGCTTGCTTCCAGTATGGTAGGCGGTGCGCCCAGAGGGGAGCCCGCTTCAGTCAATGCAGGGAGACATTCAACCGTTATATTTGCCTCTGTCAGAGGAGCAACGGTACAGTCTGTCTCGTCTTTTCGAAACACGGACAGCGTTTCGTCACCATTACCGCCCCAGGCGTTTGAGGCAGGATGGTAGCTGTACGTCCTGTGGGAACGGGAACATTCCTGTCCCTGTTCCGTGTCAAGGGTGGACAGCACGGCCAGCAGCACCACCAGAACGGATAATATGATCAAAGAGGAATTCTTCATAAAGTGCCTGTTTTAGTTCCTGAATTTCTTAGTTTCTTAATTTCTTAGTTGACCACCATCTTGAGGGTCTTGTGTTCGGAAGGAGAAATGATGTCGATAAGGTAGTGTCCTACGGTTGGTACGGAGTTCTCGAAACGGTAGGCGCGCTGCCCCTTGCCGTCCATGGTGAGCAGGAGCCGCCCGTCGGAATCGTAAACCGTGACGGTCACATCCTGCTCTTCGGGATATGCGATCTCCACGGTGAAGTTCCCGTGGTTGGGGTTGGGCAGCAGGCGATACTGCGGGGTGGGTGTTGCGGCATTTTTCAAATCGGTCCCGTTGTCCGGATTTGCAGAGACACGCAGTGCCGCGTCTTCACGGCCATTGTTCGCCGCATCGTCCTGTGTCGTGCCATTCTCGCCGCCGGCATTCACCGCCAGCGCCTTCGGCGTGCCCGTGGTGTCCGGCATCGTCACGGCGAAGCAGAAGAAGTCGCGCCCGCTCCGGTCGGTGTCCCAGTGTACATTGTTGTAAATGTAATGTCCTGCGCCATCCGTGCCGGCACACAAAATCTGCTCGGTTTCCCCGGCCGGGAAATCACCCGTGCCGCCGCGGTCGATCAGGAGCACAGGCGCGATGCCGTCCTGCACGGCGGCAGTGTCCAGAAGGATGAAAGTGTTGTAGGTGTGGGCATTGCCCGTCACCTGCACCATGCTGCGCCCAATGACCTCGTAGGTCTCGCCGCTCTGCGTGTAGATTTCGGAAACAGCGGGCAGGGCACCGTCCATACCGAACAGGATGAAATCGCCGTCGGCGACGAACGCGGGGTTGTCCTCGTTGTTTTCTGTCAGCGCGTAGCCGCCATAATATGACGGCTCTGCAATGCCGACAATTATATGGCCGTCTGCATAATACGTCTGTTTCTGGTACAGTCCCACCGAATCGTCGCGCCCCACACCGGCGATGGAGGTGCAGTAGTCGGGATAATGGGTGCAGTCCCATATCACGTTGCGGCGGCTGTCCAAATAGTCGGTCTGCGCGAGTGTCACGCCATATTTCACCGCCAAGTAGCTAATCCACTGGATGACGGCGGTGTCACTGATCCTGCGGTCGAAGTACATGGCCTCGGCGATGCGCCCGTACAGCGGCAGCGAGTCAGCCGAACAGAGAGTGAGCGTGGGGGCGCACACCTCGGGTGTCCGCCACGACTGGGCGAGGTAGTTAATGACGGGCTTCAGACGGTTGGCCGTGTCGTATGCGATCTGCCCGTTGTCGTTCAGGATGCGCCGCGTGGTCTGCCCGATGCGCTTGGCAGTGTCCAGCTGTACCTGCCACAGGGCGTTCTCATTGGCAGTGTCGTAGGTTTCATAGACCACAATCACGTCCGACTGCCGCGAGTCGTTGATACCTAACGGCAAGGTGAAGGCCCCGCCGTCCACTTCGAAGCACTTGTTGAAGTTCATGCGTGAGAAGCTGTCTGGCATCGAACCTGACGACGGCACAGCGTTAAGCCCGTTGCCGGACACGTCGGACCAGGACGGGGCATTCAGCACGGCGCTGTCGGCGCGAAGCCACGCGGCGGGGTGCTGGACTTGGGCCTTCGCTGCCATCAAGCAGGTCGCCAAGGCTAATAGAATGGCATATTTATTCATGATGCAATCCTTTTTGTGGTGTTTTGATGAGATATTCCTAATCGTTACTGTATGCGGGCGTATTCGTCAGAAACAGCCCCGTCAAAGTGAACTGCAATGTGGTGCTGTCACGATAGACCATCTGCTCGGGGATGTTCAGGAACACGAGGTTGTCTTTCTCGTCAGTGTAAAAATACAACGATCGGTCCGGCATGAGGAAGAAGTCCTCCGTAGTCAGATCGAATGTGTCCGTGGTGGTGGCGGTAACGGTGGTGCCGATTTGTACTAAAGAAACGGATGTTATCATTGGACAATAATGGCCAAAACCTTGGCAGTTAACATGTGTGGGGGTCCCGTTGATTTGAATACACTGCCCTTTACAGTCTGAACTATGATGTCCAACATGGATGCGAAACGAATAAGAACCAGACTCCTTGGCATCAGTAAAATCTTGTACTACACTGTTGCTCAAAACAAGATTTTCGTTAGCTTCTTTGTCATTTGACTTAGTACAAGAAAATGTTGTACAAGCACACACTACCATTAGGCTTAATATTATTTTTTTCATTTTGAATTTGTTTTACAAATACAAAAATAACCATAAACAACCACATTCGTTCAAAAAAAATCGAATTTCGTCCCAATGGGACGTGTTTGTGACGAAAGTCGTTTTTCTTTAAAAGTGAGAATATAAAAACTACAGATTACCAAATATTTAGTTCGCATTGGTGTTTGTGTATATATTCACAAATGAATATATAAAGGCTGCTCAATATCGGGAAAAGTGCTTTGTGAGGATTGTTGTGCTTGCCGTATGAGAATAAAAATCAATTCGTTCCGCAATTTTTAGTAATTTTGCGGCCAAACTATAAAAATAGGAGTATATGCTATCATATAAAAAAAATATACCTTTGGTCATTGGGCAGGTCGTTGTTTTCGCTCTCTTCTTTTGGTATTTTCTACAATACAGTTTTCTACGTCCACGTACTGACATTTGGATTGACTGTGTCATTGCCTCATTATTGATTGCTACAATGGTGGCCAACTTTTGGTTATTATTCCCTTTGATTTTCAAGAAATATCCTTTCTATGTCTATATGGTCATAGCCCTGATCGAAGTTCTGGTCATCAACACACTGGAATATGCATTAACCTCACAGACTGTACGTTATCTTTATGACAACATTATCCGCCAAGAGGGGAATGCCTTATCAGTACTATTGCCTATCTATTGTAACACTTTTTTGCGCGACTTTGCACTCTTAGTCTTTGTTGGGCTGCTGGCTGACAATATCAGCCTTTCTGAGAAACAAATTGAAAATGACCAAGAGCTACTTCGCTCCAAAAAACAGTTATTGGTTAGGAGCCAAGGGAAAATCTGCGTGATAGATATTTCTCCCATATACCTGTGCCGACAGGAGAAGAACTACGCAATACTCTATTCTATTGATGGCCAGAGATATAAAAAAAGAATTTCTTTAAAAGACTTGGAGGACTTGTTGAAAAGGCAGCAATTCATCAGAATATCCAAAAGCGATCTCATACACCTTTCTTCCATCAAAAAATGCGAAGATAACTTTCTGATACTCAAAGACAACATTATTGCCGGCTCCAAAGTTGTTGCAATCGGCAAGTCGTTCATGGAAAATGTAGTCCCTATCATCTTGAAATTCCAGCAAAACGAGTCTGAATCGGAGCCAATTCCGGATAGCTCATTGGAGGAAAGGCAGCGGCAGGAAGCCGTTGTCAAAGCAGAAGTCCCAATGCTTAATCCTAAGGCTACAAAAATCCAAATGTATGTCTCGTCCCACCGAGACTGCAAGTTGGATGATATCGTTTCCGCTACCAAAATCCCGAAAAGCACCGTCACCCGCCACCTGAAGGAGTTGCAGCAGCAAGGCGTCATCAAATACAACGGCAGCAAAAAGACTGGCGGATATCGGGTTGTAAAGGAATAAGATATTTTACATCGGGAAGGATGGTGTGTGTGAATCAAAACCTCACCCTGTTTGCCTGCAGGATTCTCTTAGCGTCGGAGACGTGCAGGTACCTCTCCGTCATCGACAGCGAGCGGTGCCCCGCAAGGTCCTTCACGAACTTGGACGGCATTCCCGACTCCAGCATCTCAGTGATGCCCGTGTCCTTGAGGAGGTCTTTAGCCTTCCGGTGTACATAGTTTGTGGCCGCCTCCACGATGGAAAGGCGCTTCTTGGCGGAGGAATCCTCGCCGGTGAGAGGGTTCCAGCCGCTGTAGAGTTTACGATTTATCTCGGCGCAGAGCAGTGTGGCGTATCTGAGCTGCTCCCTGCGGTTCTTGATGCGGTTGCAGCGGACGCGCATGCGTTTGAGTTTGTCGCTGGTGGGGTCAAGCACATAGTAAAGGATGTAGGTCTCTTTGTTCTTTCTGACCTCGGCGGGTCTGAAATCGATGAAAGGTGTTGCCATAGAGTAAAAGATAGTAAAACTAATAAGATTGTATATATAATATTAATGTGTTTTTATCCGAAAATATCGCGTCTTCATAGTCCTTGGCGCAGTTTTGGCGCAGTTCAGTCAACAAAAAAGCCTGTCTCAAAGGTGTTTCAGTCGATCGCTAAAAAAAAAGATGGCGCAAAAATAACCTTTTTCTTTTATATTAAAAAAATACTATCTTTGCAGCACCAAACAATCACGTATGAGCCAACGCTTTACATATTCCATTTCACTCTTGTCCCGCCCCCCTGCGGAGTCTTACACCTTCTCCGCAAAAGAAAAGGACGCGGAAACTGGCTTAAGCTACTTTGGTTCAAGATATTATTCCTCTGATTTGAGCATCTGGCTGAGCGTGGACCCGATGAGTGACAAATATCCCTCGCTGAGCCCGTATGTTTATTGCGCGGACAATCCGGTGAAGTTGGTGGATCCGAACGGGGAGGAAGGAATTGTTGTTTCTGGTGGAGAGTATAATGATGACAGATATAAATACAATTTTATTGAACCTGCAATCAATCGTTTGAAGGAATTGAAATCCGCAGGCGGAGACGAATCTATAACTTGGGCCGTTATGACGGCAGGTTATTCAGAAGAAGATATAGCAAAGTTTCAATCGATTGCAAATGATTTAGGAGTGAAGTTTCAGGCTATAGGTTCTGCGGAGGAATTCACTAATTATCTGAACTCAAAAGATATTAATTCCTCCTCTTTGTCTGATGCACGAACTGGGGACAAGATAACTAGTTTGACTGTTTTTGGACACGGATTCGTTGGATCTGTTGAATTTGCTTACAATCAAGACAATCAATCTTCATTCTCTTGGGGAATGGAAAGCATAGTGAAACTCCATCGAGGAGCCTTTGAAAATGCAATTATAGACTTATATAGTTGTAACTCTGCAACAGATGTGGAAGGGGGAAAATCGTTAGCTTATACGTTAGCCATAATGACAGGTTCTACCGTAACAGGATTTAAGGGGCAAAGTACATATTCGGAAATGAATAAAGGACAAGGTTTTATGGCCAAATGGAATCGTTGGTTAAATGGTTTTAACTCTAACGGAAGCGTTACTTTACCAAAGGCAGGTACAGGAGCAAGGAAAAAAATATTCGTACATAAATAGATGTGTTAATACTGTATTCCATACAGATTCAAAAAAATCTATTGCAAATGAAATATATTATGAAAAAAATAATGAAGATAGTGTTGTTTATAGTCTATGGCCTTTCACAATGTTCCTGTCATCACATCAATATCGTTCAAAATAATGAATTAGGGAAAAGTTCAGTTCAATACAGTTCTGTGGAAGACTATTGTAATAAAAGAAAAGATGGGGATGTTGGTGAAGAATTTTGGATAAAACTGACTTTTTTAAATAATCCATTCAATCTTAACAAAAATAACATTGTGTCAATCTATGTAAATTACAATCTTGTTTATAGAGGGGTATTCGAGAACAGCATTGATTTGAAAGGGAATCCAAATGTTCTATTTAAAAATGATAAAAGAATGATCATCACAATGGACATTCTTACAGACAAAACAAAAAAAACAATCTGGGCACATAGATTCTCAAGTAAAATGATTTTCACTTGGAGAAAGGAGTATCATATTATTTACTGTGGTTTTCTTCCTACAAACGAAGATGTGGAAAAAGTCTTTTTCATACCACAATTTCAATGATTCTTTGCAACAATGTAATAAGTCTATTCCTACTACCCGCACATATACCCCGTTGTCCATGCAGAACACTACAAAAATCATCCATATAGACACATGTTCCCCGGAGATATATGCATCCCCTGGCGGGGCTGGTCGGTCGTGCGGAATCTCCACAACGCACTCCCCTGCCCAACTATCCACTGATTACTGCCCGCACACCTACGGCGTTCGTGTGTGCTCGTGTGCCGCCTTTGCTACCAACCCCTGCAGACCTACGGCCTGCGTCAAATACGCCACGAACTTGCCATCCCCTTCAACTGATCACTGTTCACTGCTCGGCTACAGATATGTATCCCCTAACGGGGATGGATGGGCGGTTGTAGCCACCGCAGCGCATTTCCTT
>JAGCCZ010000004.1 GCA_017651425.1 Bacteroidales bacterium | reverse complement strand
TGAATCTCACGGCCTACCTTGGTCGGCTCGTAGTCGATGTAGTTCTCCTGACAGTGCTTCACCAACGTGTTCAGCTCGGAGAGAATCCAACGGTCGATTTCGGGACGTTTGGCGAACGGAATCTCCGCCTCTTTGTACGTGAATCCGTCAATGTTGGCGTACAGTGCGAAGAAGTTGTAGGTGTTGAACAGCGTGCCGAAGAATTTGCGCTGCACTTCGCCGATGCCGGCCTCGTCGAACTTGAGGTTGTCCCACGGGGAGGCGTTGGTGATCATGTACCAGCGGGTCGCGTCTGGACCGTATTTGTGGATGATCTCGAACGGATCCACAGCGTTGCCCAAACGTTTGGACATCTTGTTGCCGTTCTTGTCGAGCACCAAACCGTTGGAAATCACAGACTTGAAGGCTACGCTGTCGAACAGCATCGTGGCGATGGCGTGCAACGTGAAGAACCAGCCGCGCGTCTGATCCACACCCTCCGCAATGAAGTCGGCGGGGAAGTTGGTCTTGAAGAACTCCTTGTTCTCGAACGGGTAATGCAGCTGGCTGTACGGCATCGAGCCGGAGTCGAACCACACATCGATGAGGTCGCTCTCGCGGTACATCTTCTGGCCCGACGGGGAGACCAGCACGATGGTATCGACGTAGGGTTTGTGCAGGTCGATGTTGTTGTCGTAGTTCTCCTGCGACATATCGTTGACCTTGAAGTTCTTATACGGATTTTCGGTCATAAAGCCGGCGGCGATGGACTTGTCGATTTCGGCCATCAGCTGCTCAATGGAGCCGATGCAGATCTGCTCTTTCTTGTCCTCGGTGGTCCAGATGGGCAGCGGCACGCCCCAGAAGCGGGAGCGGGAGAGGTTCCAATCGACGAGGTTTTCGAGCCAGTTGCCGAAACGGCCGGAGCCGGTGGCGGCGGGCTTCCACTTGATGGTCTTGTTCAGCTCCATCATACGCTCTTTGTAGGCCGTGGTCTTGATGAACCAAGAGTCGAGCGGGTAGTAGAGCACGGGTTTGTCGGTGCGCCAGCAGTGCGGGTAGTTGTGGGTGTGTTTCTCGCTCTTGAAAAGCTTGCCCTGCTCCTTCAGCATCACCACGATATCGACGTCCAAGGATTTGTCCTTCTCGGTTTTGGTCGGGTCGTAGGCGTTCTTCACGAACTGGCCGGCGTAAGGGCGGTAGGCCTCCACGTCCATGCAGTTTTGGACAAACTCGGGGTCGAGGTCCTCGATGCGGTAGAACTTGCCGGTGCGATCGACCATCGGCTGGCGGATGCCGTCCTTGTCAATCATCACGAGCGGCGGGATGCCAGCGGCGGCGGCCACGCGCTTGTCGTCGGCGCCGAAGGTCGGGGCGATGTGCACGATGCCGGTACCGTCTTCCGTGGTGACATAGTCGCCGGGGATGATGCGGAAGGCACCTTCGCCGGGGTTCACCCACGGGATGAGCTGCTCGTAGGAAATGCCCACGAGGTCCTTGCCCTTGAATTCCTTCACGACCTCCGGGGCCTCTTTGAACATCGTGCCCACCAACGTCTTGGCCATCAGGATGTAGCAAGGCTGTTCGTTGTAAGGATGCACGGTCTTCAGCATCACATAGTCGATGTTCGGACCCACGCACAACGCCGTGTTGCTCGGCAATGTCCACGGGGTGGTCGTCCACGCAATCGCATACACGGGGATATTCTCCGCATTATCAACTCTTAACTCTTCACTCTTAACTCTTAACTTAAATAATGCGACACAGGTCAAATCCTTCACATCGCGATAGCAGCCGGGCAGGTTGAGCTCGTGGGAACTGAGGCCGGTGCCGGCGGCGGGGGAGTAGGGCTGGATGGAGTAGCCCTTATAGAGCAGACCTTTCTTGTAAAGTTCTGACAATAAATACCATACGGTTTCAATATACTTGTTGTCGAAGGTGATGTAGGGGTGTTCGAGATCGACCCAGTAGCCCATCTCGCGGGTGAGGTCATCCCATTTGTCCTTGAATTTCATCACCTCGCGGCGGCAGGCCTTGTTGTAGTCTTCCACGGAGATCTTCTTGCCGATGTCCTCCTTGGTGATGCCGAGGGTCTTCTCCACGCCGAGTTCCACGGGCAGACCGTGCGTGTCCCAGCCGCCCTTACGTCCGACGTACTTGCCGGTGAGGGTCTGGTAGCGGCAGACGATGTCCTTGATAGTACGGGCCATCACGTGGTGTATGCCGGGCATACCGTTGGCGGACGGCGGTCCCTCAAAGAAAACGAAACTTTTGTGTCCCTCGCGGGTCGATAGACTCTTGGCGAAGATGTCATTGTCTTCCCAATATTTTCTCATTTCCTCCCCAATGGCAGGAAGATTAAGTCCTTTGTATTCAGTATATTTCATCGATAAATAGATTTTCCAAAAAACTGGCAAAGATACAATTTTTTCGTTCATCATATCCTTTGCAACCACTGGTTCATAAACCGGTCATAAACAATATAGCCGTTGGACGTTTGATAAAGCAACTCTTTGTCATTCAAAACCTCCAAGGCAGTTTTTACACTGCTGGCACCTGGCAAACCATGCTTCTTGATGAACTCTTTGCCCATAGGCTGTTCCACTATTCCTTCCTTGGCCACGGCTCGGAGCAACGAAAACTGGTTGTCGGTAAGGAATGACACAATACTCTCATACTGAGGGGATTTGCTCTCCACGACATTCAAAATGGTTTCCCGAAGTTGCGCGGAAGAAGACACTATCTTGAATTTTTCATAAAGTCTGTTCAAAACAGATTGGATATACCACGTATAACCATCGTAGATGTCGTAAAGTTCACGAAACACTTCGCGATCCAGTCCACCCTTCTTCGCTTCGAAAAAACGGTTGGCGAATTGATAGTAAGTCTCTTCGTCAAGGGGCGTAAGGTTCATCATGTCAGTACTTTGATAGAATGGCCGTTTGGGTGAGGCGAACATCTCGGACATAAGATGTTTCCGGCTCCCTGAGAAAATGAAATGGATGTTATGCGAGAACTGAATGTAGGACCGAAGCATCGCCTCGGTACCGGATTCGGGATATTCATTGATTTGCTGAAACTCATCAATGGCGATGAAAACTTCTTTCTGAATCTTGTTGAGATAGGTGAAAATACTCCGAATGGTCATTTCCGATTGCGTCGGATCCACATTTAATGTCACATTCGGCATCCCGGTGAGGGCATCCATACCCAGAACCGGTCTCAAAGAGCCGAGCATCTCCAATAGCTTTTTGCCCAACATTTTACTTTTGGAGAGCGTTTCGTTGAGCACCGCAGAGCCTAACATACGCACAAATTCGCTCTGATTTTTCGTGGGAAATATGTCGATATAGATACAAATCGCATCCTTGTTCTCTGATTTGATTTGGTGAAAAGTGTTCCAAATCAGCCCTGTTTTTCCCAATCTTCTGGGAGAAATCAGCGTAATATTGCGCCCATTATAGAGCATTGAAGTCATATTTTTGGTCTCTTCAACACGGTCGCAGAAGTATTCCGGACTCTCGTAACCTTGACATATAAAGGGATTTACACTCTTTTTCTTCATACAATTCAGACTAAGCAGGTTCTACATTCATTACATAATTTCCGTAACGGAAAAATTGAAATGCAAAAATACAAAAAATATTATATTAAGAATAAATATTCCTACCGATGCAAAAACATTGAACTATTGTTTACTCTATCCACGTGAATTGGAAGTCCACCACCTTCCATTCGCCGTTTTGCTTCTCCAAAACCGCCTCGCCGCCTTCGTACACATATTGAAACAGCACAACGGCACGGTTCATTTCTGGGTTAAAGATGATTTGATTCGCCTCGGGATAGGTCTCATATTGCCAATAACCACCCCAGTGCCCATAAAATATGAGGGCGGCTGTGTTGAAAAAACTATGCTTCGATTGACTTTTCCCCTTGGATTTTGCCGGCTGCATGATATTCTCCACAGCCCATTTAAAATGTCTCTTTCCTAAAAAAGAGTTTAGCATTTTTTCATACTTTTCTGTCAAATACACCACTTTTTTCCCTTCAAAACGCACTGGCGGGCGGAATTCAACGGCAGAATCCAGGGTTGTAGTGGCAATGTAAGTAAACGGCAGGAATGCGTTAGAAGACTCATAGCAAAGTTTCGGGTTGTTATTATGAATATATTTAATCCAATCTCGCTGCTCGTTTGTGTCATCAGGATACATCTGAAGAATACGTGCTGCCATCAAGGAATCAATCTCTTCCTGTTTGTATAAAATGGTCTCCGCTTCCGATATCTTCCAAAGAGAACCCTGAACGATGAAATAGGGCTTTTCATCATACAAAACGTGGCAATCAATATCACTGGCAATTATTTGCTGTGGATGGTAAAAAGCGGCAAACACCTTGTGCGCCTCCGCCACGTAGGGACTCTGCGCCTCGCCTTCATTGGATTTCACCTCTTCTGACCAGTTATCGAAAAACTTGTACAACAGCTCTGTTGATTTCGACTTATAAGCCTCTTTCAGCAATTGGGCTTGTGGATCTTTTTGACACGAAACAGTCAAGATGGCAAGAAACAGAAGGATAATTAGGGAAAAAGTGAAATGCCTCATATTCATTACATGTTTTTCGTAACAGAAAAATGAAATGCAAAAATACAAAAAAACGCCGGCAGATTGCTCCACCGGCGCCATATTGCGTTAAATTCAACTCGTTTTCTTATTTGATGCCGAGTTTCTTCTTGATCTCCTTGGGGATGGCATCTTTGTGTACCACGATGTTCATCGTTTTGTAGCGCACAAAAGCCTTGGAGGCATAGAACATTCCGTGGTAGTCGCCATAGTCGCCCCAGCTGTTCTTCACCATATAATATTCGTTGCCCATCTGGTCCTTGGCCTTGCCGTAGATCAGCATACCGTGGTCGTCGGTGGTCTCCCAGTTGTCATACGCCACCTGGCGCTCTTCCTGGGTCACCCAGCGTTGCGGCGTGGGGTGCTTGGCGGCCTCGTCCTGGATCTCCTTGGCGCTCATGCCCGTCCAATGAGCCATGTCGCTGCCCTTCATGCTCTCTGCCTGAAGATTGGTCTCGGGAAGCACGCAGAAGCCCTTCTTGACACCCATACGGAAGCCCGGTTCGCTCACATCGGAACCCCAAGCCACGGTGTAGCCGTGATCCACTGCATAGTCGAAAATCTCCATCATTTCATCCAAAGGAACGTTGTAGCACTGAGCCCAGCGCCAGTTGTCTTGGATTTCAAGGACGAACTTCTCGTAGAAAGGATGATGCGTGTAAGATGTGATGGACACATAGTCGTCGGGGTTCAGACCCAGGGAGTTGTAGAAGGATTGCGGAGTATAGCTGATGCCATTATACGTGAACGTTGTCGGGTTCTCACCCAAGTAGATCTTGTGGACAGCCTCGACAGCCTTTTGCCACAACGGCTCGTTTTTGGAGTTGGTTTGCAGTTTCTTCTGATCGCCTTCCGCGATGGCCTTTACAATGGCGTCCGTGATGGCTGACAATTCCGTGTGGTCGGACAGCGTGTCGCCGTATGCGGTGCCGGGACGCATCTCGCTCTCGGGCACAAGGCCGAAGTGCTTCATGCCGTACAGCACGTCATAGAAAGAACCGCCCTGGGAGAAGGAGACATCGCCATGGGTGCGCACAGCAGCTTTGGCACGATCGTTGTACGTGTTGGAAACGATGTACATTTCGGAAAAGTCATATTCGCCTTTGCCCATGCGCAGCAATTCAGACTCAATGAATGCCAAACCGGAATAGCACCAGCAAGTGCCGGCACGGTTCTGGTTTTTGATGGAGGTAATCGGGTTTTCCTTCAAAACGGTGAATTTGTAACCCTCGTCTTCTTTGGTGGCTTCCTTGTCCTGTGCGAAAACATTATTGCAGCAGAGTAAGGCAGCCATGGCCATGAGTAACAGTGTCTTTTTCATTCTACAGTTATTTTTTATGAGTAAAAATTTTTCTTTTTATTCGGGCCGCAAAAATACATAAAAAATCAAAAGTTTTCAAGAACTTTTCTGTAATTGGAAAAACTATCTCTTAAAAAAATTTTCTTCTCTGGACAAATGACAATATCTTACATTCTATTTCCATTTTTCAACTAAAAACCTGCTTTTTTCTGCAATATCTCTTTGCTTTTTGTCCTTTACCAAAAAAGATGTGCTTTGAGCAGAAAACGAGGCTTTGAGTGTTACTTTTTATGGGTTTTCCGGTCGTGTTTTTTGCCTCTATGTTCTTTTTCGCAAATGTTTATTATTTTATTATCTTTGTTTGTTTTAAAAAAATTAAAAATATGGCAGAAAAATTTATTTTATGTAGTGTGTTTAGTAAATCAGAGGAACATCTGAGATGCTTAACAGATTTATTATCAGTGTTTACATCCATTAAAGTCGTTTCTTGCTTGCAAAACAGCTCGGAAGCGCTCGAACAACTCAACAAAAAGAAAATCGATCTCTTGTTTCTCGATGTGGAACTTGCCGATTTTCTTCAACTCATTCACAAACCAACCTTTGTTGTGGGGCTTTGTGACAAGAAAAAAGCAAAAAAACTGATCAAATACCTCAGGCAAGGTTTTTTTGACTTCCTGTTGACGCCCATCGGTAAATTGGATCTTTTCAGTGTCATTGGAAAAGTTCTCAACACTTATGGCATTTACAATTTCTTTTTGCGCGACAGGGCTTTTGAAGCCGGTGAAAGCGAGGTGCTCTACAACAAAACTCTTTTGGACAAGTCTCTCTTCACCAAAGAATCAATGTTTCTGAATGGGAAAAAACGCTCGGATTCATTACGAATCTCTTTTGATGAGATCCTCTATCTTGAGCTTGTTCCCGGTAACATTTTGCTACATTTCGAAAATGGAACCACTAAACAGATGCAAACGACCCTGAAATATTTTCAGAAGAAATTGCCGAAAGAAAAGTTCCAAAAAATAAACCGGAATATCATCGTGAACATCGACAAAGTGACGAGAATCTCCAACAGCGATGAAATTTGGATTGGAACGCAGTCTATGAAAGTCAGCCGCTCGTTCAAAAAACCATTGAAAGCCTTGCTGGATTTATAAGACTTCTTTTTTTCTTACCAAACATGAATTTGGCGGCAAAAGTAAAATTTTGTATTTTTGCCGCCCCTTTGGTCTTGTAGTTCAATGGATAGAACGAAAGTTTCCTAAACTTTAAATTTGGGTTCGATTCCCAGCGAGACTACTCCTGCGAGAAATCAAAAACACAATCTTTCCAAATTATTCATTAAATCACTGATATTCAATGGTGTTTTTGAAAATTTGCCTTTAATGCAACGAATAGTGCAAAAAACATATTTCCACTCATTTTTTTACAAAATGGGCGAAAAATATTGGTTTGCGAATTAACTAATTGAATGTTAGATTATTACAACTCTTTTGTTGCAACATAATCATCAACGCGGCAATATCTGCCGGACTGACGCCGCTGATGCGAGACGCTTGACCGAGATGCGCAGGTTTCACGGCCGATAATTTCTCGCGGGCCTCCTTTGACAAACTCGGCAAATTGGCATAGTTAAATTCGGACGGGATTTTTATTTTGTCCAACTGCGAAAAACGCTGCACCATCTCTTCCTCTTTCAAAATATAGTTGCGGTACTTGATCTGGGTCTCCGCATTTGTGATTTGTTCTTCGGTGTAGTCTCCCTCTTTAAGGAATTTGCTGATCCGTGAATCCCAACTTATCACATCTGAAATGCACACCTGGGGGCGCTGCAGCAACTGTGAAATTTTTGTGTTTTGAGAGAGCGGAGATAAGTCCCTTTGTTCCAAAAAAGGATTGTAAACCACAAAGTCGGTGTTGTGGTTTTCCAAGTACGAGACAATTTTTTCCTGTTTCTGATATTTGTCCTGAAATGCGGCAAAACGATTTTCATCCACCAAGCCTATCTCATGGCCGATGGGAGTGAGGCGGTAATCGGCATTGTCCTGACGCAACAAGATGCGGTATTCCGCGCGGGAGGTGAACATTCTATAGGGATCCTGAACTCCCTTGGTGATCAGGTCATCGATGAGGACACCTATATAGGCCTGTGAGCGGGAAAGCACGACCGGAGGCAAGCCATGGATGGACTGGTGTGCATTGATTCCCGCCATTAAACCTTGGCAAGCCGCCTCCTCGTAGCCTGTGGTGCCATTCACCTGGCCGGCCAGAAACAAGTTCTGCACACATTTTGATTCCAATGAGCTGTGAAGTTGCAGGGGATCGAAATAGTCATATTCAATGGCATATCCGGGTCTGAAAATCTCAGCTTTTTCCAAACCGGGGATGAGATGGAGGGCCTCCACTTGTATCTCTTCCGGAAGAGAGGAGGAAAAACCGTTCAGGTAATATTCAATCGTATTGTCCCCTTCGGGTTCCAAAAAAAGTTGGTGGCGGTCACGTTCGGAGAAACGCACAATCTTGTCCTCGATAGAGGGACAGTAGCGCGGCCCGACACCCTGTATTCTACCCTGGAACATGGGGGATTTGTCAAACCCCTTGCGAAGGACATTGTGTACCTCCTCATTGGTATAAGTTATCCAGCAGCTTTTCTGTTGAAAAGGGATTGGGATGTCCTGGTAGGAAAAGTGGCCCGGGTTCTCATCGCCGGGTTGTTCCTCCATTTGGGAAAAGTCAACCGTTCGGCCGTCAATGCGCACGGGGGTTCCCGTTTTGAGTTTCTTGGTACATATACCACATTCCAGTAGTTGTTCAGAGATATTATAGGAAGCGCTCTCCCCTATCCGTCCGCCTGGAAAGTTCACCTCGCCCACATGGATGCGCCCATTCAAAAAAGTTCCGTTTGTCAAGATGACACGTTGGGCGTAAAATCTCATGCCCAACTGTGTCACGATGCCCGAAACGGCGCCGTCGGTGAACAGGAGAGACACAACAGTATCCTGGCGTAAGTGCAAGTTGGGTGTGTTTTCGAGAACATGTCGCCAATTGTACGAGAAACGAGCCTTGTCGCATTGTGCTCTGGGGCTCCACATAGCAGGACCCTTGGAGCGGTTCAGCATCCGGAACTGGATTGTGGAAAGATCTGTAACGACACCGGACATGCCACCAAGGGCATCAATCTCGCGCACAATTTGTCCCTTTGCGATGCCCCCCATGGCGGGATTGCATGACATTTGGGCCACCAAAGCGAGATTCATCGTGACGAGCAGCGTGCGACTTCCCAGGCGCGCCGAGGCCACCGCGGCCTCACATCCAGCATGGCCCGCACCCACCACTATGATATCGTATTTGCAATCCATTTCCCGTGAAACGTTTTTATAATAGAAACCAAACTAATTACTTAGCGAAAAATTTCTCGTGAAACAAAGTCATTGATTCCTGCTCCTTGCGGCGCATGGTGGCGGCCTCTTCATCACTCTTGTCCTTGTACCCGCACAAGTGTAAGGTGCCGTGAACAATTACTCTCAAGAGCTCTTCGTCAAATGTGACCCCGAAATTCCGGGCATTCTCCCCTACCCTTTCCAAACTGATCATGATGTCTCCCGAGACTAACTCACCCACACACCTGTCAAATGTGATGATGTCCGTATAGGTGTCGTGATTCAGATATTGTATGTTGCGCTCCAACAAAAATGCATCGTCACAGAAAAGATAGGATATGTCGCCCGGTGTCAGGCCTTCCCGGCGTATCACCTCCTTGAGCCATTGCTTATGAGACAACATCGGAGTAAAGTTGCTGGAAGTTTGGAAATCAAACGTGATCATTGGGATACTTTTACAATCTTTTGAATCTTATAATAGCGATGCGGCTGACGGGCCTGAAGAAAATAGATCCCGTCAGGCAAATCATACAGCGGCATGACAACCTTGAACTCGTCTGTTGTGGATGTCCTCCGTACCAGTTGCCCGCCTTGGTTATACAGATACAATTCTGTGTTTTCATTATACAACTCCCCGAACGATACGACCACCTGATAAGAAGCCGGATTGGGAGATACGAACATGTCAGCTTCGTCATATATCAGCGAAATGCCGACCGTGTCATCATCTAAAGGAAGAAATGACCAACTGGACAAGGAGTCAAACACCAACCGACTCGCCGTTTCGCGTATGATACGAGCAGTTTCATCAGGGAGATTCGCGTCATATTGAATTCCCGTTGGGTCCTTCGCGAAAAAAGTGGCATAGAAACTGCAGGCAGCCGCGTATGAACCTGCCAAGGAGGGATGGCTCTCGTCAGCCTGGTACAACTCTATCTCTGGATGATGGTCACGGATATAGTGCCAAACATGCCCGACGGGCGACACCAAAGCCTGGTTGTCGGCTGCCATAATCATATAGCGGGCGTGCAGCAGACTATCCATCCCCTCATACGTGCAAAGCGGAGGAAAATAGGGACAATTCTGCGCATCCCCGTTTTTTCTGCCCCATGTCATGTAAAAGACTATTTCTGCTTCCGGATTATATCTCCGAATGGAGTCGCATAATTGCTTTGCATAAGGATAACATTGCGACATGAATTGATTTTCGGGAAAAGAGGGAAGCTGACTCTGTTCTTGCAAGACCACATAATCCCAACCGCCTTCGCGAATATAAGACATGGCTCCTGCAAGATGCTGTTGAAATGTGCATCCGCCAGGAGTATGGGACATGAAAGTGATCTCATCACCTGTGGACTGTGCAATGTCGGTAACCAACTGGGGCAAATTGTTCACCTCTGTGTAACTGTTTCCAATAAAAAGAACTCTATACGAGGTGGCAAACGTAAAGAGAGAGCACAAAAGGCACACTAAAACGAGTAAAAACCGCTTCATTAGGACATGGGCTGACTGATGATGATTGTCTTGTTGACCAAACGCCTGCGTTCTTTTTTCGGTTTCACGTGAACCAAAAAACTAATTTGTTTATAATCAGACTGATACTCTATATTTTCCGCCAATACAGAAAGGACACTTCGCGTATCGAACTCTTTCCAATGCATGAAAATCGGTACACCGGAAGTATAGGAGAAAGAAAACTTGTCGTTTTCAATGAAACAATTGAAATCCACGGAGAAATCTACTTCCTGAACATTCAAGTAATCAATAATCAATTGATTGGCCATGGAAAGCGTGCCAAAATCCAACAATAGCGAATATTGGTCACAGAGTTTCTCCAACAGGTCTAACACCTCATTGTAGAGGTTGTCCTTGTTTAGGTCCGGTAATTGTACATTTATCATAGCAGTCTGTTTTACTCAATGTTATAGAAATAGTTGTTCGCCTTCTCCTTGTAATAGTAGTTAAGATTGGCGGGCACGGAACGCAACATCTCCTCCTGCTGTGTCTTTGTCTTGTCCATGTTCCAATCCTTGGGCGGATTAAGACGCGGCGTTTGACGCGCTTCGTTCGACTTACGCTCATCGTCCTTCTCCCTTTCCATGTCTGCACGCTCGCTCTTTAAAAGACGTGTCGTAATCTGTTCCTGACGTTGTATGGTTTGTTGTGTTATCGTTCTGTTAACCAATTCTTTCTCAGTCTTTTTCATCTCCTCTATCAACTGTTCAATCGTCTTGTCCCCTACCCCATTCTCTGATTTCTGGGCATTGTTGTAATCCTCCAGCATCTTACGAATGGCTTCCTGTTGCGCCGCCATGCGGGCAAAACTCTCGCTCATCTGCTGCTGCTGTCCCTGTTGGCCTTGCTGCTGACCCTGTTGCTCCATGGACTTCTTCAAGGCCTGCATCTGGCGGTTCAGCTGCTGCTGCAACTCCCGCGCAGAGGTCTTTTTGCTCTTCTTGTTGTTTCCCGGCTTGCTGCAGGATCCTCCCCCACCCGACTTGTTGCACTTTCCCTTGCACTCACTCTTCTTCTTCTGCATCTCGTTCATCGACTCCTTCAACATCAAAGCCAAATTGTTCATGGAAGTCAGTACGAACTGCTCGTCTTTGCTGGCTTGCACAAATTGGCGGTTATTCATGTATTTTTGAGCCGATTCGAGATAGTCTTGTATCTTGCTTACCTCTTTTTGAATAAAGGGCTTCACGGCCATCTGACGGCGCGCTAAGGCATTCAACGAGTCCTCTATCTGACGCATGTCATTTTTCACCTTGTGTTGCTTGGTAAGCAATTCGGAAACTATGGGCGAGGCGGCACGCAAACCCTTCGTTTTGTCCAAAATCTCTTCCTGATCGAAAGAAATCTTCACCAAATTGTCTAAAATCTGACGTATCGTCTCTAAATCCTCCGTCACCTGTTCCAACTCGTCTTCATTGAAATCGCGCTCCATCTGTTCCGCCAACGTCTCCATGTCGTCGGAGGCCTTGTTTTGATTCTGGGATGACTTGGAACGGTTATTCTTTTCCAGATTTTGCTGGCTTTGCTGCAGTTGCTGGTCAATATCCTTCTTGAGCTCATCCGTGTTCTTGAATTGGATAGGCTGCTCCAATTGCTGGTTGAGCGTCTGGATATCCTGCATATCCTTCTTGAGCTGGTTGTATTTCTCCTCTATTTTCTGCTGCTGTTGCTGCAACAAATTCTTGCCAATGTTCTTATTTTCAGTCTGCTTCGCATTCTGTTTCAACTGCTCTGACAACTCACGCAGCTGCTGGACCGTCTCCGTTACCTTCTTCTCCATCTCTAACTGCTTATATAACTGCAGTTGCTGGTCAAGTGCCTGATTGATATCCTCCGTGCTCGTTTTCATTTTCTGCATCTGCTTTTGGATCTGGTCTTTGTTCATTTCCTTCATCAACTCCTGCATCTTGTCCATCATTTTCTTCATTTCGTCAGACAAAACCTGATCCATACGCTTTTGCAACTCTTGCTGCTTCTTCAGAATGTCCTCGTTGATATCCTTATATTGGTTTTCAAGCGCTTCCTTGTTCTGCTGCTGCTGTTTCAACTCATTGATTTGTTGCTGCAAATCCTGATATTGTTGCATCAATTGCTCCAATTTCTTCTTATCCTGCCAGGAAAGTTCCTTTTCCTGCAACATTTGCTTCTGAAGCTTGTCAATGCTCTTCATCAATTCAGAAGATTCCTCTATAAGATTGCTGTAATCGGACTTGGATTGTTGCTCGGCTTTTTGGATATCCTTGTTGATTTCCTCCAATGTGCGCACAAGGAAAGTGGAAACATTGGATTTGCTTGTCTTATGACCATTCACACCGTCGTTGTCGGCCACTTGAAAATAGTAGTCTATCTTTTCGCCGGGTTCGAGATTAAAGGTAGCCGGATCAAAGAAATAATAGAAATCCTGTATGGTGGCGCCATTTTGGATGTTGATGCTGACTTTTTTTGCGGATTCCACCACTTTTCCATCTGCATTGTAGCGAGTATAAACAAAATGGAGTCCTGAAAAACCATAATCGTCTTTTATGTTGCCCTTGAAATATATGCGGTCTTGATAGGAGGAATCTTGCTGGCTTTGCACATAAATCTCCGGATACATGTCCTTAATGACCGAAATTTCTTCAGAAAGTGTATCTTTACTGGTAAAATACTTGTTTTTATTGAAAATTGAATATGAGAAACTGTTTCTTGCATTCACATAAACGGAGTACTTGTCGTTTTCCGAAGAAAGAAGTTGAGGATTTTCATTGACAATAAAAATCAAGTTGTCAGAATTTTTAGTGAAGAATACCCATTGGATACCGGTTCCTTCCGGAACAGTAACGCTACCGACATTTTCAATAACTTCATCAGGTTTGTTCAAGTAGGCAGGGTAGTGGAGGTGCATTTCAAAACCGAGGGTTACCGGCTTTGGCAATACTGAAAGTGTATATAACGAAGACTCTACTTCATCAGTAACAAACTGAAAATCAGTATTCTTTTGCACATTAGAAAAAGTATATGAAAATTCAGTATTGCTGTTTTTCTCGCATTTGAAACTCCTGTTTTGGTATTTGATGTACACTTCTTCCGGCGTTTCACTGCCATTTACCTTTACAGAGACGGTGAAATCGTCATGCTGGAAAGCCTCCAATTTTTTGTTGGTGACTTCGAAAGAGTAGGGTGCAGGTTTTTCATAAACCGTCTGGTAATGTACTATTCTCTTTGTAGATTCTGTGAAAATCTCGCTTTTTATGGAAAATAGAAGCAAGAAAAGGACAACAGGAATGATAAGCCAACGGGCGAAACGCAATGTCTTTTTGACAGGTACCGCCTGAGAAAAAGAATAGGGCTTGAAAGACTCTATCTTGGTGTCGATGGCCGCGGACAACAAATCGAAGCTCTTGTAGTCTCCGGCATCCATCTGCTTTTGCAACTCAAATAGATTCAATAATTTATCATCTATCTGATCAAAATGCTTTCCAATAATGGAAGCAATTTCCTCATTGGTCAGTTGTTTTCCCAAGCCAAAAAGCTTGAACAAAGGAATGATAATGTAAAATATCAGATTTGCTAAGAAAAGAGCTATAAAACCATAGAAAAGAACGGAACGCACCGTAGTGTTTGAATAAGAGAAATACTCAAACAGAGAGAAAGCGATAAAAGCAGACAATACGATCAGAACGAAGTATATGATTCCCTTATACAGTTCGTTCTTGTAGTATTTCTTGACGAAATCCCGTATCTTTTCTTGCAATATGTTATAATTCTGCTGGCTCATTATCCTTCACTTCTGAATTGCGTGTTATATTGTAGAATTGATCTTTCTGTTTGTCAAAATAGTTCATCAGCATTTTATTCTTCGCAAAAAAGCGTTTTACAAAGAAAAATCTGAAAAAAGGAGAGTTATATTTGTTTATTTTGCCTCTTTTTGACAGTAACGAGAAAAGTTTCTTGGTTTTGTTGTAACTGACGTTATCATTGACCAAATTCATCTCGTATGTAAGCAAATCTATCAAAGGGATGCCCACAGGGCACACTTCCTGACAATTTCCGCAAAGAGTTGTCTGCTGGAAAATCGATTGAGTCTTGTTAAACTGGTCGAAACAATTGCATTTCACCAACTCGATGGGCGACCTACCCTGGGTGGCCTTGGTCACCGGACAAACACTTGCACATCTGCCACAGTCGATACAATAGAGCGATTCACGCAACGATACGTCTTGTAGAATGTCAGTCACGCCGTTTTCATAAAAAATCACAGAGAGATTTACTTTCTCTTTTGTAAAACCTGCAGAATCCGAAGACAAAAAAGCATCGGACACCACTTTTTCAAAAGATGATGTCAAAATTTTGATGTCTTTAGGAAAATCCCCCTTTTCGGGGTCATTTTTTAGCCGCAAAAAGAGGGACAAGTCTGATTGAGAAACAATAATTCTGTCAATATTGAGGATGACAATGATATTGTTCACCAAATTGAAGCAATCCTTGGAAGCCTTGTCTATAAAAACAAGGGATCCATTTTCTGCAATGGCAAAGTCGGCATCCAGAATCAAGGTGTCAACCTCATATTCATGGTTTGCCACACTTTCTATAGGGTAGCTATTGGAAACACCGATCATGCCGTTCGACAGGTCGATGTTTTTCGGCAGATCGATGCACACGGTGTTATACTGGCGGTTGGGAAGCAGATCAGCAATGGTGGAAAGCAGCGAACTTTCCTCTTGCACCCAACGCACGTTGACCTTATGTTCCAACAGACAAGATTCAAGAGAGAGCAAATGGGTCTCAAGGCTCTCAATGAAGGAGTGCCTCAGGAACCTCGCCCTCTCGCGCATGTCCCGCGTAATGTCTATGTTGTTCGTTTCACTCATCATCCTTCAAATTTATCTTTTCAACCCGACGCAAATGTCTTCCTCCTTCGAAACCGGTGGTGAAGAACGTGTTTGTTATGTCGAGTGCAGTGCATTTGTCAATGAAACGCGCAGGCATCACTAAAATATTGGCGTTGTTGTGTTGGCGCACCAAAGCTGCAATCTCCGTTGACCAGCAGAGTCCGGCTCTCACATCGGCGTGCTTGTTGGCACACATCGCCATCCCGTTCCCCGTGCCACAAATCAATACTCCGTATTGATTAGGATCAGCGGAAACCGCAGATGCCAATTTATGGGCAAAATCAGGATAGTCAACACTTTCGGAAGAGTACGTTCCAAGGTCCTCCCACTCCACACCTGGAATGTTCTGTGACAGGAGGAACGCCTTCATTTCAAATCCTGCATGATCGGAAGCTATCAATACTTTCATACCTAATATACCTATTATAATCAAGGCCGCAAAAGTACAAAAAAACATAATAGGCGTGAGCATCCATTCTCTTAAAAAATGTGTAAATTTAATATGCTCCCTTCATCGAAAAAAAGAGGGGTGGATTCATCCAATACTTAATCATTAATCTTTTCTATTTTTATTATGAATATTATTCTTCTGTTGATACTGTGGACAAAAAAAACGGCTTTTGCTTGACAAAATGAGTTATTAAAAATAATCAACAGCTTTTTGATTTTATCAACAGGCTAATTCATTGATAATATTGATGTTTGATATATGCAAATTTTTCTTCACTTTTTTATTAGTGAATAAGTTTTTTGGAAAAAGAGTCATTTTTTGTTGAAAATAAGCGTGCAAATTTTTCCTTTTTCGTGAATAAAAAAAGTTGTTGTTTTTTATCCACAAAGATTTCAAAACGTAACTTGCTGATAAAGGAAAAACCTCCTTTTTATAAACAATGCATTGTTAGTAACCTTGAAATAAATTATGTATCAGAGAAAAAGGATGGACAATTATCAAAATATGCAATAAGCAAAAGCAAAGTTCGTTTCTATTTTTTGTAATTTTGCCGCCGTATGAGAAAATGGTTCCTTTTAGCCGGATTGCTACTGTCCATGTTTACAGTGCTGGGACAGCAGAAGACATACACCGGAAAGGTGTTCGACGGCATAACCTACCAGCCGTTGTCGGGGGCCAGCGTTTACAACATGAACACGCAAAAATTTGCTTTCACCAACAAAGACGGCGTTTTTACCATAAAACTCTCCAAAAACGACACTCTTGTGTTCTCAAAGTCCGCATACCGGCAATTGGTGGTAACAGTGAACGACAAAATATATTATGGAATGGAGGATTTCTTCCTCTATTACAAGGCAACCATGTTGAAGGAGGTCACCATTTTAGCCATCAATCCCTCATACGAGGGTTTCAAAAAGGATATTGTGACATTGGAACTGCCGGATTATTACAAGAGGATAGAAGAGTCGCGGCTTTCGGAATGGCAGAAAGCCAATGCCACTTTCAAGCCCGAGGAGGGTGGTAACCTTCTTTCCTTGGGCGGCAAGATGACGACTTCCCCCATCACCTATCTTTATGATAAATTCAGCCGCAAGTCAAAAATGGACCGTCTCTATCATGAGATGTTGGATTATGACGACGAGGTAGCGCGCATCCAGGAAAAATACAATCGCGAGATTGTCAGCGAACTGACAGGCTTGACCGGCGACGAGCTGATGAAATTCATGATGTATTGCCGTTTCAATTATTATGATCTGGTCCGCATGGACGACGAAACCATCAAAGCGAAAATAAAGGCAAAGTTTTTTGAATATCAATATAATAAGGCAATTAATGACCAATAAGGCGAGGCATCAAGCATGGTCTATGATTATGAAATTATAAGGCAACAACAGAGTAGAGACGTATTATAATACGTCTCAAAAAAATAAAGGACAAGAAATGGAGCCGAAAAATTTTTTCAAGAGGAATTGTAATGTTTATCACATCGTGGGAATGTTGTTGGGTGCGGCTTTTGCGGCCATCTATTGGGCCAAGGCGGGGCATCTTTCCGACAATGTTTTGAAAAACAGTCCTATATTGATGCCACTTTGGGGTGTTTTGGTAGGGTATATTACGTTTGATTTCATTTTCAATGCCAAGAATCGAAAAAATGAAAGCGAGAATGAATAAAATAGTTTATTTTTGCACCCTCATTTCTTAGACAACATATTAATATTGTTCAATTAAATAAAAAGTACTATGACTGAAAAACTACAAACTTTGCGTGACAGCGCGGCCATGAGATGGACCGCTCTGCTGTTGTTGGCATTGGCGATGTTCTGTTCGTACATCTTTATGGACATCCTGTCGCCTATCAAGGACCTTATGCAATCCACAAGAGGTTGGGATTCCACCGCTTTCGGCACGATGCAGGGTGCGGAGACGTTCCTGAACGTGTTCGTGTTCTTCCTGATCTTCGCCGGTATCATCCTCGACAAGATGGGCGTGCGCTTCACCGCTGTGCTTTCTGGTGCAGTGATGCTCATCGGTGGCTTGATCAAATACTATGCCGTTTCCAAATCCTTTATTGGCAGCGGCTTGGAGACTTGGTTCACCAACCATTTGAATTACATTCCCGGCTTCCAGGAGTTAGGTGTGGCCCCGTTCTATGAAGGTATGCCCGCTTCCGCCAAGGTGGCTGCCATCGGTTTCATGATCTTCGGCTGCGGCGTGGAAATGGCTGGCATCACGGTCTCCCGCGGTATCGTGAAGTGGTTCAAGGGTCGTGAGACGGCTCTGGCAATGGGCTCCGAAATGGCCCTCGCCCGTCTGGGTGTGGCCACCTGCATGATTTTCTCACCCTTCTTCGCCAAATTGGGTGGCCAAATTGAAGTTTCCCGCTCCGTGGCCTTCGGTGTGGTGCTGCTCTGCATCGCGTTGATGATGTTCATCGTCTATTTCTTCATGGACAAGAAACTGGATGCTCAGACCGGTGAGGCTGAAGAGAAGGACGATCCGTTCAAAGTGTCCGACATCGGCAAGATCCTCTCTTCCGGTGGTTTCTGGTTGGTGGCTCTCCTCTGCGTGCTCTACTACAGCGCCATCTTCCCGTTCCAGAAATACGCCGTGAACATGCTGCAGTGCAACCTGACGCTTACCGAAGCGGATCCTAACACCTTCTGGGGTGGCAGCTCCGTGACCATCATCCAATACCTCATTATGTTGGCGGTGGCTGTCTGCTCTTTCACCAGCAATTTCTCCAAGAACAAAACCGCTAAGGTCGGTTTGATGATAGCTGCTGTCGTGGCTTTGGTGATCTATTGTTGGATGGGTTATATGCGCGGCACGGCCGAGACCATCTTCGCCGTTTTCCCGCTGTTGGCCGTGGCCATCACCCCGATTCTCGGTAACTATGTGGACCACAAGGGTAAAGCCGCTTCCATGCTGATGATTGGCTCTTTGCTGCTGATTATTTGTCACTTGACCTTCGCTTTCATTCTGCCGCAATTCAAGGGCAGCGCCGTTGGCGGTGTGATGGTGGCTTACATCACGATTCTTGTGTTGGGTGCCTCCTTCTCCCTCGTGCCCGCCGCTTTGTGGCCGAGCGTCCCGAAATTGGTCGATGAGAAGATCATCGGTTCCGCCTACGCCCTGATTTTCTGGATCCAGAACATCGGCTTGTGGCTCTTCCCGCTGCTTATCGGCAAGGTGCTCGACAAAACCAATCCTGACATTGTCGCCTCCATCGCCCAAGTTAAGGAAGAGACTGCCGCCGCCGTTACCAACGGTTTGATGACTCCCGAACAAGCTGCCAGCCAAGTGCAGGCTGTCGCCGAACAGGCCGCCGTTCAATACGACTACACCTGGCCGTTGGTGATGTTGGCTTGCTTAGGCATCGCCGCCCTCATTCTCGGTATCGTTCTGAAGGCTGTCGATAAGAAACAGCACCTCGGATTGGAGGAGCCGAACATCAAGTAAGCCTCTCCGACGACTGGATAAAACATCAATAATCAATAAAAAGGGAGGCCTTCCACAAGAAAGTCTCCCTTTTGTTTCATACACGTTAAGCATAATTAAAAAGATGAAAAAACGCACACTTGTCCTTATTCTTATTCTCGCCGCCTTGCTCACAGGAGGCATCGGGTTCACGGTAGGCTATGCGGTTACACAGAAGCACTGCGAGGAGCAAATGCCCAACTATTATGCCAACAAGATCACCTCGCCGCCTTTGCCCAAGAAGGTCTCCTTTGCGGGCGAGGAGGTGCCCATGGACATCTATTGGGTGCATGAGGCCTTGGACCGCGAGTTGGTCATCAACTGCTACCAGCACTCCAAGACGCTGCGCATCCTCAAGCTGTCGGCGCGCGTATTCCCCGTCATTGAGCCGATTCTGAAGGAGGAGGGTGTTCCTGACGATTTCAAGTACCTCTGTGTGGCCGAAAGCGGGTTGGAGAACGTCACGTCGCCCGCAGGGGCCGGCGGATATTGGCAGTTCATAGCGTCAACGGCCAAGATTTACGGACTGGAGGTTTCCAACGATGTGGACGAGCGCTGCAACTTGGAGAAGGCCACCCGTGCCGCTTGCAAATATCTTAAAAAATGTAAAAACGAGTTTGGCAGCTGGACTTTGGCCGCCGCTGCGTACAACAGGGGAGAGGGTGGGCTGAGTGCCGCTATCACCGACCAGGACTGCCATGACTTTTGGAACCTCTGGCTCAACAGCGAGACCTCCCGCTATCTGTACCGCATTATCTCCTTCAAACTGATATTCGAGAACCCGCAACTTTACGGTGTTGAAATCTGTCCGGCAGAACAGTATATGCCCGTCGCGTGCAAGGAGCTGAAAGTCACCAGCTCCATCCCAAGTCTGCCGAAGTTTTCCAAGGAACACGGTGTTACCTACCGAGAGTTGCGCAACCTCAACCCCTGGATCAAGAACAACAAGCTGACGGTTGCCTCCGGGAAGAGTTACACCCTGCTTCTTCCGGAAAAGGCATCACAGAGCCACAAACATCTGCTCAAAAAGGTGGAAAACCCCTATTTGAAGATTGGAACCACAGAAGAAGAGAATAAAGAATAAGTTTTCCCTCAAAAGTCGTGAAAAAAAGTGTTAAAATATATTTTTTTCTTCTTTTGAAAATATGAACTTGATTTAGTATCTTTGCCCCGTTTTATAAAAGACAACAATAAAATATCAACATAAACGTAATTCTCTAATTATGAAGCAAGTACATAATTTTAATGCAGGACCTTGCGTCCTTCCGAAAGAAGCCGTTGAATCCACAATCAACGCAATCCGCAATTTTGACAACACGGGCATCGGTTTGATGGAGATTTCCCACCGTACTCCGGGTTGGGAACGTGTCATGGCTGAGACCCGCCAATTGTGGCGCGACCTTCTCAACATTCCCGACACCTACGAGGTGCTCTTCCTCGGCGGTGGCGCCAGCACGCAGTTCTTCACCGTGCCTGCCAACCTTTTGAAGACAAAAGCCGCCTATTTGCAGACGGGCGTTTGGGCCAAGAAATCCGCCAAGGAAGCCAAGAACTTCGGCAAGGTGGAGATCATCGCCTCTTCAGAGGACAAAACCTACAACTACATCCCCAAAGGCTGGACCGTTCCCGCTGACGCCGACTATTTCCACATCACCACGAACAACACCATCTACGGTACGGAGATCCGCAAGGACTTCACCGCTGAGGAGTGCAACAACGTGATGCTCGTGGCTGACATGAGCTCCGACATCATGAGCCGTCCCGTTGATGTGACCAAATACGGCCTCATTTACGGTGGTGCCCAGAAGAACGTCGGCCCTGCCGGTGTCACCTTCGTCATCGTGCGCAAGGACATCCTCGGCCAGATTGGCGACCGCGCCTATATGAACCCGCTGCCCACAATGGTGGACTATCGCACGCACGCTGCTGAGGAAGCCAAGAACATCTCCATGTTCAACACACCTCCCGTGCTGCCCATCTTCGTGATGCACGAAACCCTCACTTGGCTGAAGAACACCATCGGCGGCGTTGAGGAGATGAACAAGATCAATCTGAAGAAATCCAACCTCCTGTACGAGGAAATCGACCGCAACAGCATGTTCGTGGGCACCGTCGCCGACAAGGCCGACCGTTCCATCATGAACCACTGCTGGGTGATGGCCCCGGGTTACGAGGACAAGCAGGACGCCTTCATGGCCTTCGCCAAGGAGCAAGGCATGGTGGGCATCAAGGGTCACCGTTCCGTCGGCGGCTTCCGCGCTTCCCTCTACAACGCTTGCACCGTGGAAGACGTCGAAGCACTTGTGGCTTGTATGCAGGAGTTTGAAAAAAATAATAAATAAACTAAGAAATTAAGGAACTAAGGAATTAAGAAATTATGGCAAAAAAGAATGTTTTGAAGGAAAAAAGCTATCTTTTTGCCATAAGGATTGTGAATCTCTCTAAATTTCTTCAAGGTGAAAAAAGCGAGTATAATCTCTCGAAGCAAATTATTCGTAGTGGCACATCTATAGGGGCAAATATAGAAGAAGCCTCTGGAGCACAATCGGATAAAGATTTTATAGCCAAAATGCATATTTCTCTAAAAGAAGCTAAAGAAACGCATTATTGGTTAAGATTGCTGAGAGATACGGAATATTTAACACCAGAACAAGCGGAGAGTATGTTGAAAGACACGGACGAGATTATCACACTTCTTACCCGAAGTCTTAAAACCATAAAATCCAAAAAAAGCCACAACGAAGATTCTTAACTTCTTAATTTCTTAGTTTCTTAACTTTAGAAATAAACAACAAAAACGGAAGTAATTATGAAAATTTTAGTTGCAACCCAAAAACCTTTTGCAAAAGCCGCTGTGGATGGCATTCGCGCTATCGTGGAGAAAGCCGGTTATGAATTAGTTTTACTGGAAAAGTATGAGACTCCGGAAGAGCTCTATGCCGCTGTGGCGGATGTGGACGCTATGATTGTGCGTTCCGACAAAGTCACCGCCCAGGTGATTGACGCCGCCAAGAACCTCAAGGTCGTGGTACGCGCCGGTGCCGGCTTCGACAACCTTGACCTCGCCGCTTGCACGGCCAACAACATCGTGGCGATGAACACTCCCGGCCAGAACTCCAACGCCGTGGCCGAATTGGCCCTCGGCATGATGATCTACATGGCCCGCAACACCTTCAAACCCGGCACCGGTGCCGAGCTGAAGGGCAAGAAGGTCGGTATCCAGGCATACGGCAACGTGGGTCGTCTCGTGGCTGAAAAAGCCCGCGCCCTCGGTATGGAAGTCTGGGCCTTCGACCCGTTCGTGCCGAAAGAGAAGATGGAAGCCGAAGGTGTCGTCGTTCCCGCCACGCTGGAAGAGATGTACAAGAACTGCAACTACATCTCCCTGCACATCCCGGCCAACGACCAGACCAAGAAGTCCATCAACAAGGCTTTGGTAGGCCTGATGCCCAAAGGCGGCTGTGTGATCAACACCGCCCGCAAGGAGGTCATCAACGAGGAAGAGCTCATCGCCCTGATGGCAGAGCGCGAAGACCTCAAATACTGCACCGACATCGCTCCCGACGCTATGGAAGAGTTCAGCAAGTTTGAGAAGCGCTTCTTCGCCACCCCGAAAAAGCAGGGTGCCGAGACCGCCGAGGCCAACATCAATGCCGGTTTGGCCGCTGCCAACCAGATTGTGAATTTCTTCGTCAATGGCGACAAGAGATTCCAGGTCAACAAATAATCGTTGAACTCCTGAATTTTACGAATAGGGTAGGGGACGATGGGCACCATCGTCCCCTGCTTTTTTATTATTAAAGAAAAACATATACATCCAACAATCTGAATTATGTACAGTATTTCAAACTTTATTTTTGGTCTTTTGTTCGGCGTTTTTTGCTTGGCATTTGGCGTGTTCACCTTGTTTTATCGTAAAAGCCATCCGGAGAAATTCGGTAAGTTACAAAAGATGCAAGAACGTTTTGGAGAAAAGGCAGGATATGTGATCCATTGGATCAATTATACCCTTATACCTATTGTGTTGGGATTATTTCTCATTATTTGGTTTATTCTTACGGGTAAAAGTCCGTTATAGTACACGCGGAAAACCTTTCAGTACTATTCAGTAAAAATACTGCTTGATTACAATATAGCGGCAAGCATCTCAAAACAGAGGTGCCTTATGCCATTCATCAAACAGTCAAGGTGTGATTTCATCCATCAACACCTTGATATCGGTTTCTGCTATTCGCAAGTATCCGTCCTTTTTTTCAGCGGTCAATCAGCACATCCGCAATTATAACAATGGTCAAAATGCCCACCCAACACATTGCCAAAAGATGAACAACCTGGACTTTTTTCTCCGAAAGTCGCACCTGTAAATTAACTATTGATAATTAATATTTTAAAACAGTTTTATAAGTGATTGTTTTTCAGCCGTAAAAAAGTATCGCCTCCCTCTTGACAAACGGTTTAGGTTGCATTATCTTTGTTCTGCAATTTTTAACAATATGAATACTAATCCCGAGGCATTAACATCAGGATACATCAAAGTGGGCAGAATCACCTTGCCGATTGCGAGGAAGGCTCATATAAAGTGTGCCGACATTATGATTGACAACAGGCATATTGAACATATTAACAAAAAACATAAAGTTGAACTCGAGGCCCTTGGCATATCGGCAATGGATTTTGTAAAAATAATTGCTACTACTTTTGGAGAAATACGCCAAGCTCCGAATGACGCATTGGATTTGGTTACAACTAATTCAGAAGGGAGAAAATTTGTGGCAGTAGTTACTTTAAATTACAATTATAAGAAACAGTTTTGGGAAATAAGAACGGCGATTCCTGTAAGAACCGCCGTTATAAAATCCAGAAAACTTTTATGGAAGCGGGAGCGAACCCCGCTAAAGTTTTAACCTTTGTGCCTTCCGCCTACGCGCTACGCTTACACTCCATAAGGTTTCCTGTTGGTCTTTTAGTGCTATCCACGTCCCAAAGGCTTTGACATCGTACGATAGAACCGTGCTAAAACAACACCGCAAAAATACGTTTTTTTTAATAACAAGAAACAAAGGAATGGTTTTTTATAGAGAAAATCCGTTCACCTATTCGCCGAAAATAAGCAAAGCATTATTTGAAAAAAGGAGTATCGGTTTTTTTTGTACTTTTGCGGCCTCTTTCGGCCCCGTAGTTCAGCTGAATAGAACGTCAGATTCCGGTTCTGAAAGTCGTGGGTTTGAATCCCGCCGGGGTCACAAAAAGACACGCTCCACCATGATGGGGCGTTTTTTTTGCGCACAGTTATTCCTGAAAACGTTTTTTGGCAATGAAGCGGTCGCACGCGGCCAACACGCCCGGAAGCACGAAGAGGACAAGCAGCACCGTCACCGCCGCACCGATGGCGATGGATTGCAGGATGTCGGAGACGGTCGGGTCGCTGACGAGGACGGTCATGATGGCGGGCACGAGGATGAGGATGAGACCGGAGGTGAGGATGGTGTGTGTGGCACAACGATAGCTCTCTTTCAGGGAGTCTTTGATGCTCATGGTGACTCGTTTGGTGCGGTAGTAGTTGGCGAAGAGAATGCCGTAGTCGATGGCCGCGCCCATGAGGATGCTCTGCACGATCAAGTAGGCGATATACAGGATGGAGCCGCCTCCGAAGCCGCTGATCACGATGTTGGCGAAGACGCCGGACATGACGGTCATGACCAAGATCGCCGCCAACAGCAGGGAGCGGAAGGTGATGGCCACGATCAGGAATATGGCGGCGATGGTGAGCAGGGTGACCACCAGGACCTCACGGTCGAAGCCCGCCCGCATCTCCGACAGCATGATGGATTCACCTATCGAATAGTAGGGATGGCTGAAAGCGTTTTGGCAGAGAGCGTTGTATTGGTCTATAAAATCGTATGTCTCATTGGATTCCGTCTCATAATTCGTGATGATCATGGCGAGGGAATGTTGGTCGGAGCGCAGTTTGCCGACCCCGTCAACCATCGATTGCCGCATGTTGCCGAAATCGTTTCGCAGGCTGTCGCTGATGAGAGCGGAAAAGCGTTCGTCCACTATCAGGGAATCTGCGAGGAAGTTGACCAACTGTTCCAAAGACATGGTCCAAGTGCTGTCATAATCATGAATACCGCTATGGTAGAGGAAGAGAAGATCCATCAGCTCACAGGGTATTTTCTCCCCGATAACCTCTAAGTTGTGGCACATCTGCTTGGCGGTGTATTCTTTATTGGAATTGAGCATCTCATCCAACACCGTCAGAGGGTCGTTGGCACTTGGTTTCAAACGGAACGAAGGAATGGGGACCGGTTTGGTGTGCTTTACAGTGTCTGTGTGGGTTACAGGAGTGTTTTCAACCGGGGATATGTCCGGATTCTCAGGTGTCGGGGTGACCTCTTCCGATTTCACCACAGGATCCACAACAGCAGGCGGATTGTAGGCGGCAGTCATGGCGGAGTCCATGGTATATTGTAAGGCCAGCAGCTGGGTGCGCTCGGAGTCGCCGATGAACATGGCCAACGCTCTGCGTTTCAGGATGTCTTCTGTCACGAAGTGGACGAATTGCAGCGGGGTCATTTTGCCGCCATTCCGTTTGGCGAGTTTATAGACCGCTTTCGCTTGAGAATCGTTCATGTTCAGGAACCCGGCCATTTCCATGTAATTCAACGGCTTGTTCAGCAATGCCGTGTCGGTATATGGGGATTGCGCTGGTTTTGGGGTGACTTTCGGTGCGACGGGTGCGTCCACTTTGCTTTCAGGGGAATTGGGTGCTGTTGTGGTGACAGGTTCCGAATGGACCTCCGGAGTGGTGTTGTGCGTGACAGTGGCCGGAGAGGCGCTTTTTTTCACGGGTTTCTCGTATTTGGCACTGTAAATACCCCGGTGGTGTCTCAAATCATCCAGCAATTTGATTTTTTCCCTCATTTCATCATCCACCTGTTGGGCGATAATCGAGTTCGGATCATGGGTTTGTTCCAAGATGAAATCCGCCATGTCGTTGAATTTCATGGTCAGCTCTTTGTTCCCATTGAACTTGGCGTTGTAAATGACTTTCAGAATGTCGTCGGATAGCATATCCAAGCTGACGGGAGGAGTGCTGTCGGGAGAAATACCGCCCATGATGTCGCCTAAATTGGTAAGAGCTTCCATCATTTGCGGTGCGGTGTATTCTCGATGCAGCAGGGTTGGATAGGAGATGACCATTTCCACGCCGGAATCTGCCATGACGGAATCCAACAGTCCGATCACTTTCTTTTCATCGGCGTTGTCATACACCAAGATCATGGGATTTTTCTTCGGGAAATATTTCTCGATTTTGGAAATTTTGGAGTTGAGGTAGATGATATTGGTCTTGTTGTGAAGAATATAGGAGCTGACGAAAATGGCGACAAACAGGATGGTCAAAGGAATGCGGAAGCGCATGCTGAATTGGGCCAGTTTGTCCGTGGGGGGGACTGGAACTTTTTTGCGGGTTTTCTCCAAGCCTTTCTCAAATTTCAGGATGAGCGAAGGCAGTACGGTGAAGTTGCAGATAAGGCTGCATAAAACCCCTTTTGACAGAACGATGCTGAGGTCCGCGCCGATTTTCAGCTTCATGAAAATCAGCATCAACAGTCCGACAATGGTGGTTATGGCGCTGCTGAGAATAGGGCGGAAGGCCCGCCGGATGGCCCTTTGCATGGCGAGTTGGCTGTCGTCGGTTTTTGCCCGATCCTGCCGGAAGTGATTGAGCAGGATGATGGAGTAGTCCATGGAGAGCACCAGCTGTAACACGGCAACGATAGAGTTGGTGGTGACAGACACACTGGGCAACAAGGCGTTGGTGCCGATATTGATAAGTAGTGCGAGACCGGTGGAAGTGAGGAAAAGCACGGGTTCCAGCCACGACCGGCACATAATCAGGAGGATGACGAGCAGCAAGGCGATACCTCCGATCATCATGGAGGGCTCCGCCGCCGCCCCGTCCTGGCTGGTCTCGACAACCTCGACCTTGGGGAAGTTTTCAGAGATCTCCGACCCCAAAGCAACCTGGTCGATGGAGCTTGAGACTCCCAACTCATAAAGGGTGCGGTCGCCGTTCTCCTGTTCTATCACGCTGTTGACTTCCTCGAGTTTTCGCAAATCGCCCATGATGTCTAACTTTTCATCTTCGGAAAGGTCCTTGAACATCACCCGGACACCGTTGCCGCCCATCTCGGCCATATCGCCGAATTCGTTGTGCAGGATTTCCAAACCGGCCCTCATGTTGGAGTCATTGGGCAGGTATTTGGTCATGTCCGTGTTGATGTTGACGTGGAAAAGCAAGACAAAACATACCGCAGCCACCGCAATTGTGATGGCGAGATACCATTTTCTCTGACCTACTAAACTCTTAAAAATCAACCCGATAGAATATATTTATAGCGAACAGTTATCGTAAATTTTTCAAATCTGCAAAAATAAGAAAAATATGGGTATGTCGGGAATATGTCATTTTTTTCATGAGTAGGCCATCACCACAGGGCCTTTGGCCCTATTTTTTGTATTTTTGCGGCTCCAAACAAAACTTGACGTCATGACAGAGCCCGCACCCGAGAAAGTCCAGAAAGCCATTGACATTCTGACAAAATTCACCGACAGCAAACTGCTCACACACCTCAACGCCTGCGTGCATTGCGGGTTGTGCGAGACCAGCTGCCTTTTCTACAAAACCTTTCAGGAATCGAAATACATTCCCGGCAAGAAGGTTGATATGGTCTCCTCCATCTATCGCCGTTATTGCACATTGTTGGGCCGCACCGCTCCCAAGCTGACGCATGCCCGCGATTTGGACGAGGCGACCATCACCGAGATGGTGGACTCTCTCTTCGGGGCCTGCACCATGTGCGGACGTTGTGTGAAGCACTGCTCCATCGGTGTGGACATACCTTTCGTGGTGCGTACGGGCCGCCGCATGCTGGCCGCCATGGGCTATGTGCCCCAATCGCTCCAGGCCACCGTCGATGCGGCCATCCAGACGGGCAACAACATGGCCATTCCCACGGAGGATTTTGTCGATACCATCGAGTGGATGCAGGAGGACTTGCAGGACGAAATAGGCGAGGATGCCGTCATCCCTCTCAACAAGGAAGGAGTGGACATCCTCTACACGCTCAATCCCCGCGAGCCCAAGTTCTTCCCGCTCTCCATTGCCGCTGCCGCCAAGATCTTCTATGCCGCCGGTGCCAGCTGGACACTCTCCACGGAGATGTACGACGTGACCAACTACGGCTATTTCTCCGGCAACGACGAAGAGGCCACCGCCATCGCCAAGCACATGTTCGATGAGGTTCACAAGCTGAAATGCAACACGCTTGTGCTGGGCGAGTGTGGTCACGGCTCGCGTGCCCTCCGCTGGGAAGCCCCCAACTACCTCAAGTCGCACCCCGACTTCAAGATGGTCACCCTCATTGAGGTTTTAGAGGACTACATCAAGACGGGGCGCATCAAGGTCGATAAGAACCTTAACACCAAGAAATACACCATTCACGACCCATGTAACATTGTGCGCAACGGCGGTCTGTACAACTCACTGCGCTATGTGACGCGCCAGGTGGTGCCCGAACTCGTCGAGATGAGTCCCACAGGCAGTGACAACTTCTGTTGCGGAGGTGGCGGCGGCATGCTCGCCATGAGCGAATACAACGAACGCCGCCTCAAGGTGGGTCAGATCAAGGCTGACCAGATCAAGGCCACGGGCGCACAGGTTGTCATCACCCCGTGCCACAACTGTGTTGATCAACTCAATCAACTCAACCACGAGTACAAGCTCAACGTTGAAATCAAATCCCTCGCCGAGGTGGTTGCCGACGCGCTGGTTTTATAATTCTTTCACTACCGTGCCGTGTCTTCAGGAGCGGCATTCTCTTCAGCCTCTGGCGTTTTTGTCATTGTCGGTATCGTGTCGTGTGCCATCCACTGGCCATTACGCTTGCGCAGTAGCAGGGAAAAGCGGGTATCTTTTATGGGAGTGGTCTTGTGAAAGTTCATAATGGCAGTGGTGTCATCGATGCGGGTGAAATCCACCGTTTCCAATTTGGCAGGAGTATCACTCTTCACATACTCTTCGCCCACGGCTGCTGTGTAATTTTTGGCCAAAACGAGAGTGGTTTGCCGTGTCTCCTCGGTTGCGTATTTTGCGGCTTCGTCCACTTGGTAGTTGGCCATGGCGAAAGCATAGTCGTAGCCCACTTTCCGGGCTTTCTTCTCATCGATATTACAGCTGGCAAAGAGAATCACCAGCGCAAGGAGAGAGAGCAAAAAAATGATTTTTTTCATCTTATTGTAAAAAAATAATAGGAAACATGTTTTGAACGTCCCTCTTTGAATAATGAGACAAAGAAGGTTTAGTTGACGGAAAGGAGGCCCGTTTTGGCGTTGACAGGTTCGATTTCCTTTGTGGCGGTTCCCCATTCCCAGGAGGCCTTCCGCATCTTACAAGTCAGCGGATAGTAGGCGGAAGGGGTTCCGTTGTGTTCAACGTAGTCGTAGATGCTGAAAAGGTTCTCGGACCATTCGGCGTCGATGGTCTTGGCGTTGATGTCAAGGGCTGTGATCTTTTCCACGAAAGAGTTTTCCGCGACTTGCCACACATAATATTTTGTACCGGGATGGGCGGCGCCGTTTTGATCGATGATGACGCCCTCTTCATCCACCCAAGTCTGGTTAGGGTCTATGTAGGTGAAGTAGTCGCCTTGGCTGCTCTCGAATGTATGTTTGCCAACTTCCTTGGTGATGGTGCCCAACAGGAAGATGTCGTTATCGTCGTTGGCGGTCTTGTGGATTTCCAGCTGCAGGTAGTTGCTGGACGGGCTGTTGGTGTTGATGATGTCGGCGGCTTTCCAGGATTTGTTCTGGAAGGTGACCGTAACGCCTCCTTCGTCAAAAATGGCGGTGCGGATGGCATCCTGGGTGACGACGATATTCCGGGGATTGTCGGTGTTGCCGTCGTCCCATTTCACGAAAACGTATCCGTTTTTGGGAATTGCCGACAGCGTGATGGCGGTGTTGACATCATACTTGCCGCCGCCCGTCACGCCGCCCATTTCGGGGTCGTTCACGCTAACGGTGATGGTGTATTGGTCTTTCTTGCAGCCCCAAAACAGCACGACGGTAGCTATGACTGTCGTCATCAGGAAAAGAATGTTTTTCATATAGGTTAGGTTAATGGTTAATAGAAAAACGGATATGAAATCAGGCTGCAAAAATAGTCATTTTATAAGTCCGAAATTAAAATGTGAATAAATTTTTTTGCATAAAAAAAAGGTCGCACGAAGCGACCTTTTTCTATAGAAATTTGCGTGATAATTATCTCACGGCAAGAAATTTGGAATCTTTGACTTTTTGGGCATTCTTGGAAGATTGACCCCAAACCCAAGTAGCGTTAACCATTTGGCAGGAGAGAGGATAGAGGTTGGAGGGAGTGGTAAGGCCAGCAGCCACATAATCTTCGAGGTTGAACATGTCTTCATACCAAGAACCGCTGATAACCTTGTTGTTGAGGTCAATAGCGCTGATAGTCTCGGTGAAGGTGCTCGGGCTGGCAGCATACAAATAATAAGTGCCGGTAGAACCATCATTGCTCAGCAGGCCATCAGCGTCATAATAGGTCTGATCAGGGGTGCAAAGGTAGAAAATGTCGTGACCGGAGCTCTCATAATCATACGTTCCAGGAGTGCTTTGAAGGTAACCATGGACATAGATATCGCTCTGATCATTGGCGGTTCTGAACATATAGAACGTAATGTAACCGCCGTCAGAAGAATAGTCATAACCGATGAGGTTGGCTGCGGTCCAAGTGCTGCCTTGGAAAGAAATGGTGGCGCCATTCACAACGTGACGTTGGAAAATAGCGGTGTATTCAGCGTCAGCGGTCACGACAACGGTACGAGGATTGTCGGTGTTGCCGTCGCTCCACTTCACGAAATCGTAGCCCGTGTTGGGGGTAGCGGTGAGGGTGACTTCGGTGTTGACATCATACTTGCCGCCGCCGGTAGCAGAACCCATGGAAGCATCGTTGACACCAACGGTGATGGTGTATTGCTCCTTACCGCAGGAGGTGAACATCATGGCGCCTGCAACGAGGGCCATCAGAATCAAACTAAGGTGTTTTTTCATTTTTTTGAAGTTTTAAGTTTGTTAAAAATAGGTTTTCAAATTTAAGGCTGCAAAAATATAAAATTTATCGTGAAAAAAGAGCCCATTAGATTTTTTAAGAAAAATAAGGTTTAAAAAGGTACAGAAATTTTTTTTGTGTACTTTTGCATTTATGAAAAAGTTATACATAGAAACGTATGGTTGTCAGATGAATTTCGCTGACAGTGAGGTCGTTGCGGCTATTCTCAAAGACATGTTCGAGGTGACCAAAGAGGTGGAAGAGGCTGATTTGGTCCTCATCAACACCTGTTCCATCCGCGAGAAGGCAGAACAGCGCATCCACAAGCGCCTTCAGGAGTTGGAATCCCTAAAGCGCCGCCACCATGGCATGCAGGTGGGACTTTTGGGCTGCATGGCTGAGCGCATGAAGGAGGAACTCCTGCAAACCGAGCCAGTTCTCGACTTCATCGCCGGTCCGGACGCCTATCGTTCGCTGCCGCAGCTTATTGCCGACTCGCGAAACCAAGGGCCGCGTTTCAACGTTATGCTCTCCGAGGAGGAGACCTACGAGGACATCATTCCCGTGCGATACGACGTGAATGGTGTCTCCGCGTATGTCTCCATCATGCGCGGCTGCAACAATTTCTGTTCCTACTGCGTGGTGCCCTACACCCGTGGGCGCGAACGCAGCCGCAGCCCCAAAACCATCCTCGGCGAGGTGGAGCAGCTTCTCCGCGACGGCTTCAAGGAGGTCACCCTCCTGGGACAAAACGTCAACTCCTACCATTGGGAAGACGATAGGGTAGGGGAGATGACCTTTGCCAAGCTCATGGCTGCCGTGGCCGACCTGTCGCCCGACCTGCGCGTGCGTTTCGCCACATCCCATCCCAAGGATATTTCCGATGAGCTCATAGAGACCATCGCCCGTTATGACAACATCTGCAAGTATATACACCTGCCCGTCCAATCCGGCAGCGACGCCGTGCTCAAGCGCATGAACCGCAGTTATACCCGCGACTACTACATGGGCCGCGTGCGTAAAATCAAGGAGCTGATGCCCGATTGCGCCATCTCCACCGACATCATCGCCGGTTTTTGCGGCGAAACATTGGAAGACCATCAGCAAACGTTGGAGGTGATGCGCGAGGTGGGCTACGAATATGCCTACATGTTCAAATACTCCGAACGCGGCGGCACCCTCTCTGCCAAGCGCTATGCCGACGATGTGCCCGACGAGGAGAAGACCCGCCGCTTGGAGGAGATCATCGCCCTGCAAGGCGAACTGTCGCTCGTGAGCAACCAGCGCGACCTTGGCAAGACCTTTCGCGTGCTGGTGGAAGGCGCTTCCAAGCGTTCTGCCGACTACTTGTACGGCCGCAACAGCCAGAACAAGGTCATCATTTTCCCGAAAGGCAACCACCAAATCGGCGAATATATCGATGTGGCTGTCAAAGACTGCACCGCCGCCACCCTGTTTGGTGATTAGCGGTTAGCAGTTTCAGTTGATTGCTCATTTATAATATAAACATGTAGCATTTTGTCATCATCGTCTTTGCTCTTGAACTTCGGCATAATCAATTCGATAATTTAGCAACATAATAATTACTCTCGTGCTTTATCCCGATAATTTTGAAGATAAAATAGGATTCACAACCATACGACAACTGTTGTTAGGCCACTGTCTCAGTCCGTTAGGGCGCGGATTCGTGGATGACATCCGTTTCCGAACAGACATTGACGGGCTGATGCCCGAGTTGGAGAGTGTGGAGGAGATGCGGCAGCTGCTGCTCTTCGATGACCCGTTTCCAGCACAGGAGTACCACGACCTGCGTGCCGAGCTGAAACGTCTGCACACCGAGGGCACCTACATTGAGTTGGAGGAGCTGGCGTGTCTGCGCGGTTTCATTGCCACCATGACCGCCATTTATGTCTATCTCAAGGTGCGCCGTGAAGAGAAGCGTTACCCGTATTTGTGGTCGTTGTGCGAGGAGATGCCCCTGCAGCGCGAGCTCACCGCGGCCATCAACCGTGTGCTCGACGACAAGGGGAATCTGCGAGACAATGCCTCCGACGAGCTTGCCCGCATCAAAAGCGAGATCAACCGCATCTCCAATGCTGCCGACCGCCAGATTCGCAAGATTCTCACCGCCGCCAAGCAAGACGGCCTCGTGAAAGAGGATGCCGAGATGACGGTTCGCAACGGCCGTCTCTGCATACCCGTTGCCGCGCAGTTCAAAAGGCGGCTCAAGGGTTTCGTCCACGACGAGTCGGCCACCGGCCAGACTGTCTTTATCGAGCCCACGGAGGTTTTCGATGCCAACAACGAGCTGCGCGACCTCCAAAATGCCGAACAGCGCGAAGTGGTTCGCATCCTCACCGAGCTTTCCAATCAGATACGGCCTGCTATTCCGGAACTGTTGGAGGTCCAGCAGCTAATGGGTCGCTACGACTTTCTGCGTGCCAAAGCTCTGTTGGCCATCGACATTGACGGTTCGCTGCCGCATGTCCATGACAAACCGATGGTCAATTGGCAGCAGGCCCTCCATCCGCTGCTGCATCTCTCCCTGAAGCGGACCTCCCGCAAGGTGGTGCCTCTTGATGTCGCCCTCTCCCAGGAGCAGCGCATCCTCATTATCTCCGGACCAAACGCCGGCGGCAAATCTGTCTGCCTGAAATGCGTCGGACTACAGCAATACATGATGCAATGCGGCCTGCTCGTCTCCATGCAGAGCACCTCCGACATGGGCATGTTCCACAGCCTCTTCATCGACATCGGCGACGAGCAGTCCATCGAAAACGACCTCAGCACCTACAGCTCCCATTTGTCGAACCTCAAGGCCATGGACGACAACCTTGATTCAAATTCACTTTTTTTAATAGACGAGTTCGGGTCGGGTACGGAGCCCACGTTGGGTGGTGCATTGGCCGAAGCAATTCTTGAGAGTTTCTATGCCAAAAATGCTTTCGGCATTATCACCACGCATTATGGCAATCTCAAGATGTTTCCCGACAGCCATCCCGAGGCCGAGAACGGTGCGATGCTCTATGACACTCAGGCGCTTAAGCCGCTCTATACATTGAAAATCGGCAAGCCGGGCAGCTCCTTTACATACGAAATTGCCCGCCATATCGGCTTGGACAACCGCATCATCGACAATGCCATCGCCAAGTCGGGCACCGCACAAATCGACTATGAGCGCAAGTTGGAGGAGATAGAGATCATGCGCTTGAAGACTGAAAAAATGTTAAAACAGGTCCATGCCGCCGATGACCAGCTGGCCGAGATGATTGATGGCTATGCCGAGAAGTTCTCCGAGCTTGACAAGCAGCGCAAGGAGATTCTCCAAAAGGCCAAGAACCAGGCCAACACGATTGTGGAGAGTGCCAACAAAGTGATAGAGAAGACTATCCGCGAAATCAAGGAGGCCAAGGCTGATGCCGAGCGGACCAAGAAAGCGCGCGAGAACGTGGGCAAGCTCAAGCAGGAGTTGCAGGAGGAGATCACCTCCATCGAGCAGGAGGAGACACTCAAGCCCATTGTGCCGGTGAAGCTGTCCAAGCCGCGTCCCAAGAAGGAGGAACAGCCCGTGGAGGACACCACCATTCGCGTGGGCGATTCGGTATTCATGGCCGACATGCAAGTCACGGGCGAGGTCACGGCCATCAATGGCAACGATGCGACCATCGCGTTCAACTCCATCTCTTTTCGCACGGACATTCGCAAATTGGCGAAAATCAGCAAGAAAGAGGCTCGGGAGGTGCGCCGCGGGAGTGTGGTCCGCTTCGACCAAGGCTCGCTCGCCGACGCGATGAACAAGCGGTTGGCGGCATTTGAGTCCACCCTCGATGTGCGCGGCATGCGCGTGGACGAGCTGTTGCCCATCCTGTCCGACTACCTTGACGAGGCGACATTGCTGAGCATCCGCTATGTGCGCATCCTCCACGGCAAGGGCAACGGCATCCTGCGTCAGGTGGTGCGCCAGCAGCTCACCCGCCGCAGCGATGTGGAATCTTTTGAAGACGAGATCCTCGAAATGGGCGGCAGTGGGATTACCGTGGTGAAAATGGCAAACGGTTAAGGCTAATGTGTTGCTGTCGCCAATGTCACCACGCTGACGCGCACGCCCTCTATTTCGAGAAGCTGCCGGACAGCTGCCTCCGTGGTGGCACCGGTGGTCAGCACGTCGTCGCAGACTAACAGGTGCTGTCCTTTGACCTTCTCGCCGTTTTGCACCACAAAGACCTCCTTCACGTTTTCCCACCGGTTAAAGCGGCTTTTTCGCGTTTGTGTCTCCGTGAAATGTGTGCGCACCAGCACATCCGTGCGATAGGGGATTCCCATCCCGCGACTCAATCCCTTTGCAATCCACTCGCTCTGGTTGTAGCCGCGTTTCCGTTCCTTGCGCGGATGCAGTGGAATCGGAATAATGGTGTCGATCTCCTGAAAGCGCGGTTCCATAGCCAACTGCCGCCCGTAATAGGCCCCGAGAAAATCGCCCAGTTCCTTCTGTCCGTTGTATTTGAGATTGTGCAGGATGTGCTGGGTTGAGGTTCCTTTTTTGTAATAGAGCAGCGCCGCCACCTCTTCCACCTTTACTCGCCCCGCAAAGACCAATTTTAGCGGATTGTCGTGTTCCTTGTGGAAATTGGTCTCCGGGAGATGCAGCTGACAGTGAAGGCACAGACACGCTTCATGATGCTGCAGTGCGTCGCCGCAGCCTGCGCATAGCCTTGGATAAAACAACGATAATACATTATTTAATATTTTCATAACACAATTTTTACAATAATAAAACGAAAACAAGATAAGAGATATTGTTAGATGATAAAATTTACTATCTTTGTCCCGCTCAAATATCATTACATATAATTGAATATCAGTAAAATAAAAGAATAAACATGACATTTTTCGTAAGTGAAATAAAGAAAGAGGCACCTGTGGAGTTCGAAACGGACACCCAGAGGCGGATTTATGAGACGTTGGAGAAACTTGGTGTCGAGTTCGGGCGGGTGGACACGGATGATGGCACTACCATGGAGAGCTGTGTGCATATTTCCAAGGGGTTAGGGTGCCCCGTGGTGAAAACCATCTTTCTTTGCAATCGGCAGCAGACCGTGTTCTACCTGTATGTCACTGCGGCGGAGAAGCCTTTCGTGACGCGCGACTTCTGCGGTGCGCTGGGCGTGCCTCGTGTCTCGTTTGCCCCCACAGAGATGTTGTGGGAGAAGTTGGGCACGCGCATGGGCGCCACCACGATGCTGAGCCTCATCAACGATATGGACCAACAGGTCACCTTGGTTATCGACCGAGATGTGGCGGCACGCACCGAGCTCGGCTGCACCGATGGCACCACCACCTGCTTCCTGAAACTTCCGATGCCGAAAATTCTCGACAACTTTTTGGCATATACCGGTCATACGGCCGTTATAATCGGATAAAAAATCTGAAAAATGTGATTTTTTTAAAATAGGCTGTTTTCCAAACAGTTCACATGGTTTTTTTTCAAAAAAAATTGAAAAGAAAGAGGAAAAACGGCGACATGAAAATATTTTCATCTTTTCATGATGTTGATAATCCAAAATTTTTATGTATGTTTGCAGCCTTAAAAAAAGTTAAAACAAGATATGACCGACAAAGATTTTGTGCCAATAGTCCCGCGGAGCAAGAAGACCCGGTTGCGTTATCGGGTTGCCGTGTTGGGTAGCGGGAGTTGGGCCACAGCCATCATCAAGATCATATCCTCCAATTTGGAGCACATTCATTGGTGGATACGTTCTCCCGAGGTGGCGGAGGATGTGGTGAAGTATGGCCATAATTCCAAGTATCTCAGCTCGGTGTTCATCAATCCGGACGATGTCAAGGTCAATACCGATATCAAGGCCGTTGTAAGCAAGGCCGATTATGTGATTATTGTCACGCCGTCGGCGTACCTGCACCAGTCGTTGGCGCCGCTGAAGCGCAGCCAGTTGAGTCGCAAGAAGATCATTCTTGCCGTGAAGGGCATTGTGCCGGAGACGCTCCAGCTCATCAGCGACTATATGCAGACGGAGTTCAAGGTGCCGTTGGAAAACTTGTCCATCATCAGCGGTCCCTCGCACGCAGAGGAGATCGCCCAGGAGAAGTTCACCTTCCTGACGGCGGCCTCCACCAACCGCGAGCTGGCTGAAACGGTGGCCAAGTTCTTTACCAACCGCTATTGCCGCACCTCCGTTTCTGATGACATGATGGGTGCGGAGTTGTCCATTGTGCTCAAGAACATCTATGCTCTCGGTGCTGGCATCTACAGTGGTTTGGGCTATGGCGACAACTTTATCGCCGCCTACGTGGCCAACAGCCTCAAGGAGATGAAATATTTTGTCTCCAAGGTCTATCCCAACGAAAACCGCCACATTTCCGACTCTATTTATCTCGGCGACCTCTTGGTGACCGCCTACTCTACCTACAGCCGCAACCGTCTCTTCGGCATCATGATCGGGCACGGACTTTCCGTGCGCGTCTCTTTGCTCGAGCTGCGCATGGTGTCGGAAGGCTATACGGCCTGCCGTACGGTCCATGAAATCAACAAGAAATACCAGGCCGACATCCCCATTGTGGAAACCATCTATGGCATTCTATACGAAAACAACAATGTCTCTTCAGAGATGAAGCGCATTGCCGAGCATTTTATATAATGATACATTTTCTCAAACATGAGGATATCGACCCGGTGCAGTGGGATGCAACCATCCGTAAATCCCAGTATCCGACGATTTTCTGTACCTACAGGATGCTGGATATCCTTGTGGGCGATGCTACGTGGAATGCCCTCGTGATGGACGATTACCAATATGTGATGCCTTTGCCGGAGCGCTCGCGCCTGGGCATCCACTATGTGTATCCGCCCTTTTTTGTTTCCCAGATGGGCATTTTTTCCGAAATGCCCGTGACCGCGCAGGTCACTTCTGACTTTTTCAACGCTCTACCAGCGTCCGACAAGCATGTGGACTTCCTGTTCAACAGTTCCAACAATACTGATTTTATTAATAATTATACGATTTCGCTGGTCACATACCAAATGTCTTTGAACAGGCCGTACAAGGAGATACGGGCCGGGTTTTCACAGAACACGCGTCGCAACATCAAGGCTGCCGGCAATTTCAATCTCACATTGCATCGGGACATGGATTCTGTGGGCAACATTGTCAGTCTTTTCCGGGAAAACAAAGGCAAGAACAAGGAGGTGCATTTCAAGGAGCGGGATTATGAAATTTTAACACACACGGCAGCTGCTTTGGGCGAGCTCGGGTGCCTGGATCCGCTTGTGGTGCGCGACGGGGACGGCAACCTGTTGGCCGGGGCCCTAATGGTGCGCGACTTCGACACTTACCGCTTCTGGTTTTCGGGTCGCGACGAGCGTTTCGCCGACCGCAAAGCCATGTTTTTCCTGCTTGACAATTTCATCCGTGAACATGCCGATACACCTGCCATATTGGATTTCAATGGTTCCATGAATGAAAACATCGCCCGTCTCTACAAAAGTTTCGGCGGCCAGCCTGTACCCATCAAGATGCTCAGCTATTCTCGGCAGGTCTATTGGGATCTGCTGTTGAAATTATACAGGTTGATCCGTAAATGAATGGATCACGAGAGACTCACCCTCGGGTCCAGCCATCCGTAGATGATGTCCACCACGATGTTGATGATGATGAGGACGATGGACACATAGAGCAGCGACCCCATCACCACGGGGAAATCGTATTTGTCAAGGGCGTCCACGATGACGACGCCCATGCCTTTCCAGTCGAAGATATACTCCACGAAGACGGCACCTGCCAGCAGCCCTGCTAACCAGCCGGAGATGGCGGTGACCACTGGGTTGAGGGCGTTTTTCAGGGCGTGGTGTGTCACGATGCGCGCCTTGCCCAACCCTTTGGCCTTGGCGGTGCGGATGTAGTCTTGCGACAGCACGTCGAGCAGGGAGTTCTTGGTCAGCTCCACCACAACCGCCAACGGACGGATGCCCAATGTGATGGCGGGAAGAATCAGGTTTTTGAGGTCCAGATATTGCCCGGTGCCGTAGTCATCCACCGTGTAGAGGCTGCCAAACATGCTGAGTCCTGTCAAGTCCGACAGCAGAAAGGCAAACACCCAGGCGAAGAGGATAGCCGCAAAGAAGGAGGGCACAGACATGCCGAGCACTGAAAAGACAAGTGCCACATGGTCGAACCAGGTGTCCTTGAAGAGGGCGCAGAAGATGCCGATGATAATGCCCACGATGAGGGCGAAGACAATGGAGACGATGGCCAGAAGCACGGTTTTCGGGAAGGCCTCGGTGATGATTTCGCCCACGGGACGCTTGCTTTGATAGGAGCGCCGCAGGTAGGGAGCCTTCAGCACAATCGCGGACTTGCCCATAGGCAGGATTTTTACATAGTGGTAGTCTTTGTCATCGAGATAGAAGAAGGATTCCGTGTCCTGGGTCTTGTGCCAAGAGATGGGGGAGACGTCGTTGAGGTAGGCCAGATACTGCACGCCGAGGGGCAGGTCGAGGCCCATCTCCTTGCGGATGGCCTCCTCGGTTTGGAGGTCGCTGCGCTGGCCCATCATCATACGGGCCGGGTCGGAGGGCAACACGGTGAACAGAAAGAACACCAATGTCACCACACCGAGCATCAGCAGCAGGCCATAACCGATCTTTTTGACAATATATCGAACCACGGCGGCAAAGGTACATAATTTATGAATACAGACGTACAAATGAAATGGCAGGGGTGGGGCATAATAAAATGTAGGGACGAGGTGTGCCCCGTCCCTGCATGTTCGGAAAAAACCATTACATTTTGGTTACATTGATCAATTTTTGACAAAACGTTTGGTTACTGTTCCCGCATCCGTGCGCAAACGCACAAAATAGACGCCGTCGGCCAAGTCGGAGACATTAATAGATGTGGTTTCACCCGTAATCGGAACAACTTTCACCAATTTGCCGTACATATCCAACACCTGCATCCCCGCATCCTCTAATTGTACATTGTTCATTATAAATTGTACATTGACAATGGTGGAGGCTGGGTTGGGATAGACCACTGCGCGGAGGGAAATCTGTGGGTAGTCGTCAACACCTACGATCATGATTTCGTAGGGTTGCTGCACGCCCTCAGCCACGTAGACAGAGCCGTTGCTGTTACTGACGGTCTGCACCGCAATCTGCCCGACGGTGAAGCTCACACTGCCGCCGTTGCTTTGTGCATCGCCGCCTATCGGCACGATAGCCGACTGGGCGGACGCTATCCCTGCAAACAAGAGCAGGGAGAGGGTTAGAAGAACTGTCACTTTATTCATGATGCAAATTATTGGGTATTTGTAAACCTTAGTCTTTCAGGCAGCGGACAGAATTATAGCAACCCTTATTACTGTTCAGATAGAAAGGGGTTTGTATTGTTGCATAATCATAATCTAACCCATAGGTTGTCGCACAGTTCGGATAGTTGTTCATCTGTGTTGTTGTCCAATAAAATGTAGACTGATTAAAATACGCTGGTTGAACAGCATATTCGTTCGCTGGCGCCTGTCCTGCAGCTCTCGCTGAAAAAAAAGTAGCATTGTTTGACGTTGTATCATATCCAACCATACAATAGTACTGATTGTGGAATTGGTATGATACAGGCACTTGCTCCCAAGTAATAGTATCAGCCAATGCTTTTGCAATATAATTTTGATTCAATCCACAAGAATATTCACTATTCGCATAAAGATAACCAACTAGGGTCTGAAATTCAGCATCACTCGGCAAATGCCATCCCGTTGGACATATACCCTGCACACCGCTCGGAATCGTATTGCTCGTATCAGATCCATTCATTGCAGCAATCCAATTGTAAAGAAGACCATACACGTTCTCATTGTTGTTATTATTGTTGGGGTAATAGTAACGTTTTTCTGTTTCGGTTGATAAGGATGGCAGACCTCCACCAAAAACTATGCCATTTCCGTTCGCATAATGTTTCACTCTTAAATTTTCCTTCATCCAGCACTGGGTGCCGATTTGCACGGTATTGTAGGTGTTTCCGTCGTAGTCTGTGACGGTGGGCGTGCCGGGGCAAGAAACGCCGGGAGTGAAGGAAATCACCTCGCCGTAGGCCGTACCCGCGCTGTTGGTGGCGTAGGCGCGCACGTAGTAGGTGGTGTTCACAGTGAGGCCGGCAATGTTGCTCATAAACTCGCCCAAACCGCTGCCGTCGGAAGAGTGCTGTCCCGTAACGGAGGGGCTGCCAGTGATGTTCCAGCATACGCCGCGCTCAGTCACAGGTGCTCCACCGTCTGCAGTCACCATACCACCGCAATTGGCGTGGTTCTGGATAATGTTGGTCACGGGAGAGGTGATCACGGTGGGCAGATCGGCCACGGCAGTCACATCATTGGTGGTGAACGAGACAACTGCGCCGTAAGCCGTGCCGAGACTGTTGGTGGCGTAAGCGCGGGCGTAGTAGGTGGTGTTCGGGGTAAGACCGCTCATCAGACCGGTGAAGCTGCCCACACCGGCACCGTCGTTGGTGTACGCATCCGCGAGAGTGGGTTGCGGGTTGGTGCTCCAGCAAATGCCGCGGGCCGTCACGGGGTTGTTGCTCATGCTGGTCACGATGCCTCCGCAATAGGCCGATGTCTGGGTGATGTAGCTCACCACCGTGGTGGTTACCATTGGCGTGCTCTCCACATAGGGGTTGCTGAGCACCTCCACGACGGCCTGTAGCAACGTGATGGTGTCGCGCAATGCAGCAACAGTGCCGTTCAAAGCAGCAAGGGTGTCGTACATGTCGCACAGCGACACACCATTGCAACCGATGTTCGTCACGTAGCCCGCATCGTTAGTAAAGGCACTCACGTTGGTGGGTACTGTCGGGATGGCAGGCGCGTTCGTCAGGTCATTGTAGTCACCACTGAAGCCGTTTCCCGCTTCTTTTGCGTACAGCGCATACGGCACGCTCATCAGCTGCTGGTTGGAAGTCACGCTGTAACTGTTCCCACCGTTGGGGTCGGTTTCCACTTTCAGGAAGAAGGGACCGTCCGCCCAGTCGATATTGGCAAAATTGCCTTGCTGGACGTTGCCGCCGCCAATCTCAACGGTCATAAGTCCGTTGGCATTGGTTGTGGCCGCTTGGGTCTCCACATAGACAGCAGAACCATTTGAATTCCCTTGCAGGATGCTCACGCGCACGCCCACATTAGCATTGGCCATCAGTTGATTGGAACTGTTGCGCACCACCGCTTGGTAATTGAATTTCTCGGGTGCCTGGGCAAAGAGCATGGTCAGGCACATCATCATGGTGATTAAAATTGTAAGTTTTTTCATATTTGATGTTTTGGATTAGTTGTTGGGCTGTTGACTTAAACAGTAATCCGTGCAGGATAGACAATCTATTTGTAAATCAAATAGTTTCTGATAAAATTCACTAAGGCGACCGCAAACATAAAGAAAGCTAAAACGGCAATGATAATCATACCGAAAATTAAGGCAACCAGATGCTCGCTATGATCGTAATCGGTCGATGTCGTCCCGTCACTCCAAGTTGTGATGGTCTTGTAGCTCTGCCCCGAAAACAGCACTCCTATGCCCATCGCGATCAGGATGGTCATCAGCTTCGACTTGCCGCTACTGCCGGCTTCCTTCAGTTCTTTGGCGTTGATCATGAACTGGGTCTCTTGGCTGGCAAAATAGTAGCCGCAGATATTCAGCAGCATGAACGGCAGTGCCATAAGACCGCCGCCAATCGTCATCAGCACCGTGATGATGCCCCCGATAATCAGATAGGGTTTACTGCCCATGAACTGCCGTTTGGTGCATGTTTTGTATTCCGCTAACATTTCGTTGTACAAATCCACACACTCTGGATGCGTCGGGGCAGTCTCTAACGTCTGTACCAATGCCGCCCGCAGTCCCTCTATCTGCTCCTTCGTGGTGAAGTAATGTTCTTCTTCCCCGCCTTTCCTGACATGTGTGAGGCTATGGAAAACCTCTTCAAAAAGAGGTGTTATGCTCTCATTCTCTGCGTCAGAAGACTCTTCCGGCATGTTGTGCTCCTGCCTATAAGCTTTGAAATCTTCAATAGTTTTGGGTAGCAGCTTCCGGTCGCGGATAAGGAGAATATAAACCATATAGACAATCATGAATATCAGGGCCACAACCAAAAGGAGTCCAAGGAAAACATCCCAAAAAGACCTTTTTGTTGGCTGTTTTGTGACAGGACTTACACCCGGCACCGTCTGCATTGCAGTGGTGTCACTATCCGTTGTGCCCGCAACAGCCTTGTCCATATATGACAAAGCTCTCTTTTCCACCTGATTGTTCAACCCCAAGTTCGGGCAATTGGCAACTCGTTCCACCCAATTCCCCGACTCATCCGTTTTCCTGTAGGTATAGTTCACCGTGTTCGTTGTGGAGTCGTATGCGTCATATACCACTGCTTTCACCACATTGCCGTTGTCATCGTAATAATACCGAGTGTTCCCGATGTTGTCTTCCGATCCTGCATCAAGATTCTCGTAAACATAATCTTCCGAGGAGACCCGCCCTTGATCATCGTAATGGAACACTACCCACTGCAACCCTTCGCCTGCCACGGAGGAAAGTTTCGAAATCCTGTTTTGTGAATCCCGCTGAATTTCATGATCGTATGCGAAACTTTCAGATGTAACATGCATTCCGTTCACCTCCTCCAATTTTCCGGTGTTGGAGAACAGCAGGTCGTATCTCACCCAATCATTCCTTCCTATAGGATAGACCGCATAATTGCCATGGTCAGCTGAAACTTTGGTCACGTTCCCTTTCAGTCCAAAAGTTGCGCGGTCATTCTGGGCGGAAAGCGAAGACATCATCATGATCGAAGCTATAAATAGCACTATTTTACAGAGGTTTTTTCTCATACCTTTATTGATTTTTGTTGATATTAGTTTGGAAATGTGATTCTGTATTTTTTCACCAATTTTTCAAAGGTTGTCTTGTATTTTTTGATTTCATTGTCATCGGGTGCGGCCGTTTCCGCCTGGAGCAGATAGTCTCTTACAACAGTAATACTATCCATATAATCAGCCTTTTTCCTGCAATAGTTCTCAACTTTCGAGCGTCCGTATTTGGGCTTAGAAAACAGCGGACGGAGTTCTTGAAGAACAAAATGCAGGGAATCGATATGTTGATAATATGGAAGAATGTCCTCAACGCATTTTTTTCGCTTCGTATCCTTGATCACACTGTCAAGAATGGCCAATTGTGCGTCATAATCGGTGGTTGTAAAGACAGGGTCGTTCAAAACCTCCAAAGTGTGGCACTGGAAATGCGTTTCATAGAAGTCGGACACAAGCACATATAGAGAGGGAAGGAACTTCAGGGCTGCCACCACCGCCACCGCAATCAGGATTAGCCTTTTGCGTTTGTTCTTTTCGTGAAGCCGCTGTTTGGCCTGTTTCTTATGCTTACCATCTGGATATTTTTGCAAGTAATTTTTATAAGCAACCTTGGTGTCCGTCTGAAGGGTGGAGATCCAGAACGACTCTTCCTGCGCCAACCTGTCCCGTCGTTCCTTCTCTTTGCGCCGCCGTTCCTCATCCGCCTTTTTCCTGCGGTCAAGCTGCTGCCGGTACTTCTCGCGGATCTTCGTCAAGTCCATCAACAGTTCAGTCTCTAACATAAAATTCCGTACCGCCTCTATGTCGTAATGTTTAGAGAAGAAGAGCCGCCGTCCGGCCTTCTCATACTCAGAGACTTGGGGGCGCATAGGGTTGTTTGGATGCCGCTCCGCCCAATTTTTGAGCACGTTATAGGCGAGTTCCAATGTCCTGATACTAACGTTTATGCCGCCACGGTCAAAAGATGACAAAAACATTTCCGCCGCCCCTTCGCCTTCCATATCATCCCCAATTTGCAGGAGAAGGTCGGAGTTGGCCAACTGCTGTCCGGCACGGTACCATTTGGCCACATCCTCCATGCCTGGTAGTTTATGGTTATTCCGCATGTATAACCAGACCTCCGGCGAACTGTCCTCCCCAAAGAGCACCCTGCCATTAGAGCAATAGTCATACAATATATTCGCCCTGTCATCACTGATCGCGCTTGCAACATCCTCGATGCTTTCATAGGACGAGTCTATATTGTCCCTGCCGTATTTGCCTGCGAAGTTATAGGTGCGGTTGAAGCCGTCAAGACAATGATTTGCGGATAGTAAGTCTTGATATTCTTGGTCTATCTTCTTGCCTAATTGCAGCCATTCGTCAATTCGTTTTTGGGTAATTGTATTCATACCACTGCACAATAAATTTTCGATGAGACGGCCTGCACAGCTGTCCCATCGAAAAGTACATTTTTCAGAGTATTATCTACGACTGACGTCAGAGCTTTTGCTGGCCGGCATACCCAACTTGAACTCGCCCTTTGCGCCGCAGCATTCCACAAACACCTTGACGATTCCGTTTTTGTCGCGTTTTACTCGATAGACAACTGGAGATCCTTTTGGAGCAGGCACTCCCCACGACACATCCTGTTTCTCTGGATGCAGGCCACCTTCATTCCCTTCCGCATAGATTTCATCGCCTAACGACAACTCCATCTCGTAATCCGTGGACTTGGCTTGATAAAAATGGAGTCTTATGTGGGTTTGACCTTCTTCAGAGGTATAGAAAGCCTCGTCTGTCCGTTCAATCTCCAAATTTTCCTGAGCTTTTATCAGATTGAAAATCTTCAATTTCCCGCTGGTGTTATAGGCTTGCACGCCGTATGAGTAGGGGTTTTTGTCTTTATCAATTGTGGGACCTGGATTTTTTGTTGTTCTTCCGCCCTGGCTTTCCTGCCATGCTAACACAGCTGCGCCCAACGCTACAGCTCTCTCAGGATTCACCTCGTCTTTCACCTCACTGTTAGGGAAAAGTTCATCAATAAGTTTTCTCACCTGGGGCATGTGCGTGGAGCCGCCAATCAGCAGCACTTCATCAATGGAGTCTTCCTGTAGATTGGCCTTTTTCAGGGCTTCTTTCACCATACGACTCGTTTTTCCCAACAAGACTTTCGTGCATTCATCAAAATCCTCTTGCGTCACATTCACCTCCTGCATCCCTTTGTAGTTGAATGCGAAGAGGTATTCCTCCAAGTCGCTGAGTTGCTTTTTCACCTCCTCGGCTGTTTTGAGTATCCTGTTCTGATCGGACAGGGAAAGTTCTTCGTATTTTCCGTCGACTTTACTCAGAACGTAATTGACCAATGCCATGTCCCAGTTGTATCCACCCAATTGCTTGTCGCCGTCGGTGGAGAGCACATTAGCCACTTTGTCTTGAAACCGCATTATGGTGACATCGAAAGTGCCCCCGCCGAGGTCGTAAACTAAAAGGGTTTTATCGTCGGGTTGGCGCTGACCGTACGACAACGCTGCCGCAGTGGGCTCGTTAATGAGCCGCATCACGTTAAGTCCAGCGAGTTTCCCGGCTTCCATGGTTCGGCGGGTTTCCAACTCGGCGAAATACGCCGGCTTTGTAATTACCACGTCGTAGATGGGTTCGGCATTTTCTTCCACTTGACGGCGTTGTTCGTTGGCTGTGTTCACCAAATGCTTCAGAATCAGCGCGGAGATTTGCTCTGGGGTGTAGTCTTTGCCGCGTATGGCACGCTTGTAATTCGGGTCTGACATGCTTCTCTTGATGAAGGCCACGGTGTTTTCGGGGTCTGCCCCGAAGTTGTTTTTTGCCTGATCGCCGACCTGGACCACATTCTCACCGTTCTCATCCAACTTGTCGGTGATTCTGACCACACTGGGCACCACGAACTTCTGGGTTTTCTGGTTCATGATAACCTCCGGGTTGGGGGTTTCCGCATCACCGTCCACCACCGCGATGCAGGAGTAGGTCGTGCCTAAGTCTATTCCGTAATATTTTCCCATAAAGCTTTAATTTTGGTTTTTATAAATGATTACTTTTTCTCTTTCCAACAGAAAACGATAGCTGTTGATTTCGTTCCCGTCGCCATCCACCTTGGCTTTGAGGATGTAGGGAAGCGTCCACACGTAGGCTGGCGATTCAGAACAGGCCACTTTTCCAACCATTTGCGGGTCGTCGGTGGGCTGGTAGTCCACTACATCCTGGATGTCTTCGCGGAAGCCGCTGCCTGGTTCTGCCTTCGGCAGCACCTCCACGCGTTCTATCCGAAGGATGCGTTTGTCGAAATGATCCACGATTTTTTCCAGCATCTCCTCCAGTTCTTCTTCCGCATTTTTTTTCAATTCGCCATTATCGCGCCGTTTGCGGAAATCATACAGCGAGCTGCGTATCAGATTGGCCTCATCGATGCAGGCACCGAGCAGCCGCGACTTGTCTTTCCGATAGCGGTCTTCCTGCACCGACTGTGTGAGTTGGTAAAACCGTTCCTCACTATGTGCCAATTTTTCGGCGAGTGCCTTCCGTTCCAAGATCATTTCTTGCAATTTTAGGTCAAATTCCTCTGCCTTTTGGCGTATAAGGTTTTCTATCTTTTCCGATTCCTGCTTCGGTTCAGGAGCAAGAGGGACTTCTTCGCATTCATCTGGCTTTTCATCGGAAGGTTCTTCCGTTGAAGACTGATGAATGTCCTGGTCATCAGGGCATTCATCAGAAGGGACTTCATTTACATTTTCCTCATCTTTTGTACCGCTTTCCGTTACGAAACGGGATTCATCTGGGACATTCTCCACTTGTTTGGGATATTCACTTTCTGTTGACGGTATTGTTATCATAATCAATAAATTATTAGAAAATCATTTCAAAGAAATTAAAATGCAAATTTAACCAGATTAACATTTTTGTTTGTGATAGATATGCAAAGAAACAATAGGCAGTTGTGCCCATTATTTCTTTGCACAATCATTAGTGTAACATGAGCTCAAATCCTTGAAGAAGTCATGTTGCAGCACATGACATAGGCGCATCAGGGTCTCGGTGTCAATCCAGCTTCTGGAAAAAATCAGATAGATGTTGTTGCGGTGGCAATTCAACTGTTTTGCCAGCCAAGAGATTTTCACCTCCTTTCGCACCACAACTTCCCTGATTATTTTGCCTATATGAGGGGTACTATCTTGCATTGTTTCCTGTATCGTATTTATCATTTACTACTTGCATCACAAACATAAAAAAATCGTGAGCCTGTTTTGCGCTGCACGAAGGTCTGGACACCTATACCACAAACAATTAAGCTCACGATTTACATCGCAAGCGCATCGTTTCCTCTTTGTGGTATGCTGAAAATTGTCCAGATTCTCGTGCAACAAAGAAAAGCGAAAACGCTTTATGTCAATATGTTAAAAAGTCTGTTCTGTCTCTATACGCTATAAGGGTTTGGTGAAAAATTGGGGTTGATATTTATTGCTGCTCCATTTCGGAGAGATATTGTTCTATTTGGGTTTTTAGCGGTGGCAAATTATTCTTGGCGGTGTCCCATACTTCCTCTTTGCTGATTTGATAGTATCCGTGTACCAACACATGTCGCATGCTGATGATGTCTCTCCATTCAACATCGGAATGCGTGTCCCGAAACTCATTTGTGAGCATATATGCGGCCTCACCAATGATTTCCACGTTTTTGACAATCGCAAAATACATCATCTCATTCTTGGAGAAACTCTCAAAATCCTGTCCCTCCAAGAATGTGTTTATTTTGCTAATGGCAGATAAAACATGTTCCAACCTGCCTTTGTCTCTAACTGGTTCTCTCATACAATAATACTTTTTCTTTGTTGGCGCTGGCGGCAGCAAAAGGCAGAAGAGTTCCGTCTTCAACCAAATCAATCCTGCGTTTAAGCAAATCTTCCAGTGAATTAATCATTCGTACATGTTCAAATAATCCAACAGGATGATTATGTCTGTCGAAAACCACCAGAATATCCACATCGCTGTCTTCGGTCTCCTCGCCGCGGGCGAACGAGCCGAACAGCCAGGCCTTCAAAACCGGCTGGGTTTTGAAATACTCGCGAATGGTCTCTATCATTTCGGTGTTCATAACAAGATCTTTTGTCTGCGCAAAGATACGCTTTTTCTTTATTTGGTTGTGAAAACGTTTTACGGTGTCCCCCGCCCCCCTTCAAATTTTACCAGATATTCACCCTCTTTTTCGGATCGACATACAATTTGGCATCAGGCTGGATGTCGAAAGCCTTGTACCAATATTCGCACTGGGCCACGCCGCCGTTGACGCGGAGATGGTTGGCGGAGTGTACGTCGTTGATGGTGAGGTAGCGGAGAATCTGTTCGGAGGAGACGCCGGCCCACACGTTGGCAAAGGAGAGGAAGAAGCGCTGTTCGGGCGTGAAGCTATTCTCGTCGGGCAGGCGGCCATGCATTTTCTGGGCCATCTGCAGGGCGTCGTAGGCAATGTTGAGGCCGCCGTGGTCGGCGATGTTCTCTCCCAGGCACTGGCGGCCGTTGCTGCGCAGTTGGCCGGGAATCACCCACAGGGAGTCGAAATAGACGGCCATCTGCTCAGTGGCGAGTTTGAAGGCCTTGACGTCCTCTTCAGCCCACCAGGTCTTGAGGTTGCCGTTCTTGTCGTATTGGCTGCCTTGGTCGTCGAAGCCGTGGGTCATCTCATGGCCGATGACCACACCGATGGCGCCGTAATTGGTGGCATCGTCGGCTTTCATGTCAAAGAAGGGCGGTTGCAGGATGCCGGCGGGGAAGCATATTTCGTTGGTGGTAGGGTTGTAGTAGGCGTTGACCATCTGGGCGGGCATCTGCCACTCGTCGCGATCGACGGGCTTGTTGTAGTTCTTTTGCTTGTCTAATTCAAAATAGAATTTGCCGGCCTCCACCACATTCTCGTAGAGTGATTTTTTGGGATCGATGACCAACTTGGAGAGGTCGTCCCACTTGTCAGGATAGCCTATCTTGACATAGAAGGCATTGAGTTTTTCGAGGGCCACCTTCTTGGTATCCTCGCTCATCCATTCCTGGGCTTTGATGCGCCCGCCGAGCGCAGTCTGGAGGTTCTTGACGAGTTCGAGCATGCGGGTCTTGGCTTCGGGCGGGAAGTATTTCTTGACATACATCTGTCCGACAGCGTCGGAGAGGAGGCTTCCGACCAGATCAACAGAGCGTTGCCACCGCGGGGTCATCTCCTTGGCGCCGGAAATCTTGCGGCGGAAGTCGAAATTCTCTGCCACAAAGTCGTCGGAGAGATAGGGAGAAGCCCCTTTGATGGCGCGGAAGATGTAAAGGAGCTTGAGGTCTTCGAGCTTTTCCTTCATCATCATGTCGCAGGCAAGGGCCACAGGCTCAGGCTGGCCGAGCAGCACCTCGGTGGTCTTGTCGTAGCCGTAGTTGCGCAGGTAGGAAGCCCAGTCGAAGCCATGACAGGTCTTCGAGAGCTCGTCCACGCTCATCTTGTGGTAGTTGGCCTCAGGGTCGCGCATCTGCTCGATGGAGTAGCTGGCCTTGGCGAGCTTGGTCTCCATTGCCCAGATGGTCTTCACGTTCTTCTTGGCCTCTTTGGCGGAGTAGCCGCACAGTTTGAAAAGGTTCTCATAGTGCTCGATGGCCGCCTTGCGGATTTTGGCAATCTCGGGATCCTTTGAAATGTAATAGTCGCGGTTGCCCATGGAGAGTCCGCCCTGGTTCACGGAAATGATGTGCTGGCTGGCGTTCTTGTCGTCCACGCCGATGTAGAGCGACCACAGGAGGTTGTCGTGCTCGCGGGTCAAGTATTGGAACAGCTCTTCGCGGGTGGAGATGGCCTTGATCTTGTTGACTTCCGCCATGACGGGCGTGGCGCCTTCGCGGTTGCGGCGTACGCTGTCCATGGCCAAGTTGTAGAGGTCGCCGATCTTCTGTTCTATGGAGCCGGGTTTGTTGAGGCGACCGGCGATGTCTTGGATGATGCCGGCCACCGCCTTGGTGTTGTCATCGTCGAGTTTGGTGAAGGAACCCCACATCGGGTAGATGGGGGGCTGGGGATTATGTTTGATCCAATTGCCTGTGGCATATTGGAAAAAGTCATCGCCCGGCTTCACGGACTTGTCCAAGTTTTCATAATGGATGCCAGACTTGACCGCTTTGTTAAACAACACTTTCTTTTCTTGTGCAAAAGCGGAAAACAGAAAAACGGTGCATAACGTACACAACAGGAATTTTTTCATCATAAACGGTGTATTTTTGTTGACAAATTCAATATTAACAATGCGGCGGCAAAAATACAATAAAATTATGGAGTTTGATACCGTTATTTTATGTATGTTTGCAGCCTGAAAACATTAACCGTAGAAATAGAGCATAATGGGTCTGTTATTAGTCTTTCTGCTTGGGGCAATGTCCATCTCTTTCCTCTGCTCCATACTGGAGGCAACACTGATGTCCACGCCCTTGTCGTACATCACCATGCGAGAGGAGGAGGGGTATAAGCCCGCCACCAAATTCAAGAAATTCAAGCAAGAGTCAGGTCGTCCGATTGCGGCGATTCTTTCTCTGAATACCATCGCCAACACCATAGGGGCTGCCGGTGTGGGCCGACAGTGTACCCTCATTTTCGGGAGCGAATGGTTCGGATTGGTCAGTGCCATCACTACAATCCTCATTCTTATCTTTTCCGAAATCATCCCCAAGACCATCGGCACCACCCAGTGGAAACACCTCATGGGATTGACCACCCGCTGTATCAGTTTCTTGGTTTTCGCACTCTTCCCGTTGGTCATCATTTTCGAATGGCTTTCCAAGCTGATTGCATCCAACAAGGATGAGACTTCCGTGTCGCGTGAGGAGGTGAGCGCCATGGCCAACGTGGCCGAGGAGGAGGAGGTCCTTGATGAGGACGAGAATGCCGTTATCCAGAACCTCATCAAGATGGACGACATCCCCGCGTCGGAGGCGATGACCCCCCGCGTGGTCGCCGCTATCGCCCCGGAGTCGATGACTGTCAGCGCCTTCTACCGCGACAAGAGCTTCCGCCATCACAGCCGCATTCCTGTCTATGCCGACAACGACGAATACATCACAGGTTACATCCTCCGCATGGACGCTCTGCAGCTGCTCGCGGAGGACAAGTTCGACCGGACATTAGGCAGCATCCGGCGCGACATAGAGCTTTTCAACGAGGAGACCCCCCTCGGCGAGATTTGGGACGCCATGCTCACCAAAAACGAGCAGATATGCTGCATTATCGACGAATACGGCTGCTTTGAGGGCATACTCTCCCTGGAAGATGTCATCGAAACACTGTTGGGTTCCGAGATTGTCGATGAGAACGACGTCGCTCCCGACATGCAGGCCTACGCCCGCGAGCGGTGGCTCAAGCAGAAAGAGAAAGACCAACCTCAACAATAACAACTATGGACTCCCGCATTTTCCCACAGACGGTCACGGCAGAGCAGGCACTCCAGCGGGTGCGGTCCGGTGACCGCCTGCATTGGCCTTGTGTGGCCGCCGCTCCCGAGCATCTCATCCGCGCCTTGGTGGCCCGTGCCCCTGAGTTGCGCAACGTGCATATCACCCATCTCTACACGGAGGGCTATGCCGACTATGTGCTGCCGCAATATGCCGGCCATTTCCATCTGGACTCCTTCTTCGTGGGTGGCAATGTGCGCAAGGCCACGCAGGAGGGCAGGGCGGACTATATCCCTTGTTCGCTTTCCGATACAGCCCGCATTATTCGCGAGGGCATACAACCCGTGGACGGTGTGCTGCTGATGGTGAGCGAGCCCGACGAGGAGGGCTATGTGTCGTTGGGTACCTCGGTGGACTGCACATTGGCGGCTATTGAGCAGGCCCGGTATGTGATTGCCCAGGTCAACCGCTATATGCCTTTCTGTTACGGCGACGCGCGCATCCCGTTGTCGTCCATCACGGCCCTGGTGCGGCATGACGTGCCCTTGTTGGAGGCCGAATTCCCTCCGCTGAGCGAGCAGGACGTGGCCATCGGCAAGCGTGTGGCCGCGCTCATCCCCGACGGGGCCACCTTGCAGATCGGCATCGGCAATATCCCCAACGCGGTGCTGGCCCAGTTGGGCGACCACCGGCATTTGGGCATCCACTCGGAGATGTTCTCCGACGGGGTGCTGCCCCTGATTGAGCAGGGTGTCATCGATGGCAGTCGCAAGCGCATCGACCAGGGCAAGCATGTGGCCACATTCTTGAAGGGTACCCAAAAGCTTTACGACTTCGTACACCGCAATACTGACGTGCTGATGCAGGATGTGGCCTATACCAATTCGCCGGCCGTTATCGCACAGAACCCCAAGGTGGTGGCGCTCAACTCGGCCATCCAGATTGACCTGACGGGCCAGGTGTGCGCCGATTCCATTGGCACGCGCCACTTCAGCGGCTCGGGCGGGCAGCTCGACTTCATGCTGGGAGCTGTGGCCAGCGAGGGGGGCATCCCTGTCATCGCGATGCCGGCCGCCACTGCCAAGGGTGTGAGCAAGATTGTGCCGACCTTGGCCGAAGGGGCCGGCGTGGTGACCCCGCGCACGGTGGTACACTGGGTGGTTACCGAGTACGGTGCCGTCAACCTGTTCGGCCGTCCCCTGCAGGAGCGCGCGCGGCTGCTGATCTCCATCGCGCACCCCGCCGCCCGCGAGGCACTCGAAAGGGCAGCGCAGGAACGGTTTGGAGGAGTAAAAAGTTGAAGGCGACGAATTCGGGAGATTCTGTTTGCAACTTGCGATTTTGATTCCGAGGCACTTCAGTGTCGCGAGTATCATTTAGCGCCGGGAAAAAATCGCTTCTGTTTTCGCGGGTCAACATCTATATCATTGCCCACTTTTTTTTAGGTGGTTATATACCTGATGGCATCAGACCTGCATGAGCAGGTCTTTAAGCAACGCTTTTTTCCAACGCCTCCCTTTCGCGGCGAGCAGGTTTCTTGCATCTTGGGTGCCGATTTCCGCGCCGCGAGAGGGTGTCGGTGACGCCGTTCCGCCCCATACTGCGCTCCTTCGTCGCTTGTGTGGGGTTATTGAGATGTTGTCCCTCCGGGACAATAGAGGCAATAATTATAATTAAGAGTTTTCCTTGAGCAGCCCCGTTAGGGGCAAGAGCTTGGTAGCCAGGGGTTAAAGCGCGAGGAACGAGCGCTGCAACCCCTGGGAGGGGTGCGTGCGCAGGAAAATCGCGGCGCGGGAGAACGTTGAGACGAGGCTGCAAGTTGCTCGCCGCGAAACGGCTGTATGGTTCAACGAGCATGCGTGAGGGATTGAAGCGGAAATGATTTTGGTGGGAATGCGTCCCCTGGCGAGACGGAGGTTCCGCTTGACGCTTCGCGTCTCGCGGAATGGTGGTGGGTTTTAAACCAAAATCATTGCAGCGGAAAGCCCGACGGCGTGGCGGCATTTGATGGCTTGTGCGAAGGAGACACAATTCCCGCCGCCGCGCCGGCACGCCCAAATCAAAAAAAAAGATGCAAAAGCCCTGATTTGTGCCATCAGGTATATAATTTTTTTTTTGAACGCCTGTAGTTTTTAGTCTTTCCTTTACGTTATTATACATGTGAGATCACAGGATCCTTTTGAAAGCATGCTCCACCGCTACCGTGGTTTGATTTTCTCAATATGCCGCCGATATGGCCAGCGTGGAATTGAGGTGGACGACCTGTTGCAGGATGTCGCAGTGGCTTTGTGGCGCAACCGTGAGAAATTGCTGGACCTGCCAAAGGTACAACAGGCAGCGCTCATCTGGAAAATGGGACGCAACACAGTGATCGACAGTCTGCGTCGTGAAAAAAAGACCGACAAGCTGCCGGATGACTATGAGAAAATCGACGAGGACCGCAGTCTGCTACGCGAGTTGCACGAGCGGATCGCTTTGTTGGATGAACCCGACCGGACTATTGTCAATCTACAGCTGGAGGGTTACAATTACGAAGAAATAGGCGAGCGGGTGGGGATTACGGTGAAGAATGTGAGTGTGAGATTGGTGAGAATAAAAGAAAAATTACGAAAATCAATGGAACTATGACAGAAAACGAATTCAACGAACTTTGGTTACAGGCCGAGGCGGAACGCTATGGCAAACGGCTGGTGGAAGAATACCCGGGGTGGCGACAAAGCAGAAGTCGGGTTATTCGAACAACCACCATGATAGTTGCTTTTGTGATAGTGACGGTGTCCATACTCACCGTTTGGCTGCGCCAGCCTCAAGGATATGAAAATGTATATTGCAACCGCGCGGGCACTACCGATGCGCAATGGGTCACCATGGCCGCTGAAATGCTGATGGAATAATGAAAAGAATATTGATCATACTTATTTTGCTGTTGCCTGTGTCGATGATGGCGCAGAGCGAACTCTACAAACGCTACGCTTCACGGCAGGACCTGACAGTGGCGCAGGTGAGCGGCTTCAAGCTTAACGACTCCGTGCGTGTGGATGTGGTGCTTGTGGTGGCGGACAACGAAAAGGCATGGCAACAGCTCAAGCAAGAACTCGACATCCGTGGCGAAGAGGGCGTCACCAGTTGGCTGGGAGAAATGAAACAGCCCTCCAAACGCACACGATGGAACGGCAGGCCCCTGCTGCGCGTGGTGGCCTCGCACACTCGACATGCCGTCGGCTTCTATCGACTCGACACGGAAAAACAGTACGACGCCCTCCTGGATTATCAAATGAACAAAATGCAAAAACAATAATTTGACGAAAATGAAAACAATATTGAGATTTACAACATTGACAGTTATGCTGGCACTGTCGTTTGCCGCCTGTGGACCCGAACCGGTCACTCCCGATGACGGAAACTCCGACTCGCGGGAGCGTGTCGTCCTCTATTCCGTGGATGCTGTTGAAATGCGGCAAACCTTGGAAACCGACAAGGAATGGGATGCCCTGCTGGATCTTTTCTGCAGCTACGCCCAAGAGGGCAAGGTGGTGAAATTTTACAACACAAGTCATGCCCAGACTTTTTCCGACAAGAAAAGTTGCAACACCAAGCGTGCAATAAGCTTCAGCACCACCAACCGCGACGAGATGGTGGCTTGGATGAAAGAGATGGAAAAACAAGGTCGTACCGTGAGCGTCTCATTCGATTCCAGTACCGGAAGATGGAACGGCATGGCATACGCCTCAAACCCCTCCAACCTCACCTCCAATCTCATCCTGGGCACCTGGAAATTGGAGGAAATGGTTGTGACACCAATGGATCCCAATGGTAACACGCAGGACACCAGCTATTTCGTGATTGGAGAGAACGGAGGAACCCTGTTCTACACTTTTTTTGCCAACGACACCCTGGAAATGACCCTTGTCGGCGCAGGTAGCGATATTACTGTCACCGAACACGCCCTCTGGAATCTGACATCGGAAGGCGAACTTTCCAGCGACCTTCTGCCGAACAGTGGTTTATGGAACGTCAATTGGATCACATCCGGCAATCTGGTCATCTCCCAGACAGCCTCAAGTCCGGAGACTGGCAGCCATTACTACCAACTACAATTCGAAAAACAATAATTTTTTTCACGGCTGTAGTTTTTATCCGACTTGTTCCGTTCTTATGACAGAAACATTTTTCAATTCAAATAATTTATCTAAACACAAAAAAACAAAAACAATGAAGAAAAACATTTTGGTTCTGGCTTTTTTTGCCATCGCACTTTGCCTGAATTCCTGTCAAAGAGAAGAGATCACCTTGGACAACGAAGGTACACCCCAAAACACTCCAAGAGTGACCACCACCTCTGACCTCACCGGCACCAATTGGACCGCCACCATCTCGCTTGACGATTTTGTCTATGCCATGTCGGGCATGCATCTCAGCGACTATGGATGTGAGCTCGGAGCAGATTCGGCGATGGTGTATCATCTCAATTTCGGCACCGAATTTGCGCACATCACTTTTTCCGACAACATCAGTGTGTACCACATGGCTGATGTGGCTGGGGAATACACCTTGGAAGAGATTCAGCAGATGAACTTCTCCTATTTCTATGATGGTTCCACACACACCGGCACCCTGACGGCTGTGGGCATCGAAGAAAACGGCGACCCCATCAATTATCAACTCTCTTTCACCTATGATGACACAACAGACGAGATTACTATTATTCTTCCGCTTGCCGATGAAAATGATAACGCCATCAATTTCCCGGCAGTATTTCAACGTGATGCAACGATATAATCTTCAATAGATTATAACTTGTAATAGGTAAAAAATTTTTTAATGGTGCCCGCAATCCTGCGGGCATTTTTTTTTAGGGGATTACATGGCCATTGGCCTATTTGTAATCCCCATCTTTTTTTTCTTCCCCCTCTTTTCTTTTTCAAAAAAATATAATACTTTTGTGCCCTATTTTCAACTTGGGTGTATTGTTTCCTTTTCATATTGAAGGAATTTTCTCCGGTTGGAATGTTTTCTTGGAGAAATCTGACGGGCTTGGTTTTATATTGTTATTTATAAACGATTGAAAAACAATAATATATAAAAATTAAAAGTATAAAATTATGAAAAAAATCTTTACCCTTTTTGCAATTTTGACAATGGGGATGTGGTCTCTGTCGGCACAGACTTATTGTGAGGCTCCGGCGTCTCTGAATGCGATTATGCACTACCCGTCTTGGAACAATGTGCGTTTGCAATGGGACGCGCCAGCCAACAATTCCCAACAGCAATTGATGTGGTCCACCACGACGATGGCCACGCGCATCGGACTTTCCACAGGTCCTGTGAACCTGACGGGTGCCGTGCGCTTTGAGGCCTCCGACTTGTCCGCATATACCCACCACTCTCTCACGGCTGTGAGTTTCATACCGGGTGAGGAGACATCTTTGTGCCAATATACCATCAAGATTTGGCGTGGTGGCAGCCATGGATCTTCCTACAATGCAGGCACTTTGGTATATAGCAAGCTCATCACCGAGGAATTGGTTGTGAGCAGCCTCAACACCATTATGCTCGACAGTGCGGTGGCTATCAACCACGACCAGGAGCTGTGGATTGGCATCCAGTGCGTGAGCAACAGCACGGAGGAGTGCTATCCGCTCGGTGCCAGCAGCGGCGGTGCCGTTGTGGGAAAAGGCGAGCTCATCAACCTTGGCGGCAGCTGGTCCACCCTGACCCAAGGCTCCCTGCCCGACTACAACTGGATTATTATCGGCATTGTGACTGACAACGACCAAATTGTGGAAGGATACAAAGTATATCGCGACAACAACCTGTTGACCCCCACGCCTGTTGTCTCCCTTGACTATACCGACAACGTGGCCAACGGCACCTACCAGTATGATGTCACTGCCAAGTTCCGCAACGGCTGCGAGTCAACACCGGTCACGGCCACCGTCACCATGGCCGACAACCCATGCATCAACTGCATGGACAGTGTTTTTGTCAGCAATGGCAATACGGAGAACTACCGCCTGCCCACCTCCACCTATTATCCATACTCCTATAGCCAACAAATCTACACGGCAAGCGAAATCAACCACATCAACGGTTTGATAAACTGTATCTCCTTCCAATATTTCCAGGCCAGTCCGCAATACCGTCATCTGAAGATTTATCTCTCCCATACCAACAAGAGTATCTTTTCAAGCACCACCGACTGGCTGCCCATCAGTGCCATGACGCTCGTATATGACGGTACTCTTTATTTCCACAACGGAGGCCCCAACTATTGGCTGAACATTCCGTTGGACCAGCCGTTCGAGTGGAACGGTTCCGACAATTTGGTTGTCACCGTGCTTGACAACACCGGTGTCGCCGGCGGCTACGTCAACACCTTCTATGCTCACGCCGCCACCAACCAGTCGCTCTACTACCAGACCTCAACCTCGCCCCTCACGCCGGAGAGCAATACCTACAGTGGCACGCGGGGCACCATCCGCAGCAATATCCGTTTCATGATCGGTGAGCCAATCGCCTGTCCCATGCCCACGCAGCTGCAGGTGTCTGAAATCACTGACAACAGCGCGACGGCCTCCTGGATTCCCCGTGGCGGTGTCTCCTCGTTCGATGTGGTGCTTGTGCCCGAAGGAAGCAGCTTGGGGTCCGAAGCCATGCAGACGGTCACCGACACAATCTTCACCATGCAGGGATTGACGGACAACACCAACTACACCCTCTATTTGCGCGGCAACTGCGGGAGTGACTACAGCAACTGGGCGACATACTCCTTCACCACTCTCTGCCTGCCGAACAGCCAGCTGCCCTACAGCACCGACTTTGAGGTTTTGGGTTCTGGCAACCTCCTGCCCGACTGTTGGATGCGCGAAACAACCTTGAACAGCACCGCCTACGTGAACCAGGAGGCGGACAGCAGCAACAGTTACCTCTATCTGTATTCCTATTCTGATGCGCCCGCCTACGCCATACTTCCCTCGTTGGATGCGGCCATAGATTTAACCACGCTCCAGTTGCGCTTCAAGGCCCGCAAGACCTCCACAACGTACGGCAGCCTCGAAATCGGTGTGATGTCGGATCCCCGCGACCCCTCCACCTTCACCCTTGTCAAGAGTCTTGATGGCAGCATGTACGACGGCACCAACCAGTGGCAGGAATTTGTCACCTACTTCAACGGCTATACGGGTACAGGCCGCTATATAGCCCTGCGCGCCCCGGGCTATTTCACCAACTATGTGCATGTAGATGACGTTGAGGTCAACTACATCGCCGGATGTGGCATGCCCTCCCACTTCCGTGTTGTCTCCACTACGGGAACAGTGGCCACCCTCGCTTGGCAAACCGGCGACCTGTCCGATGCCAGCGACGTCTATACAATCGAATATTCCGAACAGGGCTTGGACAACTGGATGTCCGTTACCACAACAAACACCCAGTTTTTCCTCACGAACCTCAATCCGCTGACCACTTACGACGTGCGTCTCTATGTTCTCTGTGACAACGGGACCAGCGACACCCTGACCGCCATGTTCAACACCCACTGCATCTCGGGTGGTGACATCAGCGTTGGCACGGGAACCACCACCACCTCATACTTCCCTTCCTACAGTTTTTATAATTACAGTTATACACAACAAGTCTATTTGGCCAGCGAGTTGGGTGGCGAGAACACTTTCCACACCATTGCTTTCGACTGTAGCGGATTGGCTTCCACCCCGACCCGCAACTACCAGATCTATCTGATGCACACCACGGAAACCGGTGCCAGCGCAGGATGGCTGCCCGCCGACTCCGCCAAGTTGGTCTATACGGGCAACATCACTTGGCAGACAGGCTGGAACACCATCTCCCTTGACACCATGTTCCATTACGACGGTGTGCGCAACTTGGCCTTGTTAGTGCTGGACAACACGGGTGTTTACTACAGCGGCAACAATTTCCGCGCCCACACCGCCACCACCACTTCGCGTTATGTCTATCAGGACGCCGCTGCCTACAACCCCATGAATGTGTCCTCGACCGGCACCTCCACCTCCAGCCGCAACAATATCATCTTCGGAGGCATCTGCGACAGCGTGGTCTCTTGTGTGCCGCCTGTGGTCGTGGTGGGCGATGTAACCCCTCATACCGCACAAATCACCTGGGCACAAGGCTATCAGGAAAGCAGTTGGGATTTGGATTACCAGATGGAAGGCGATTCCACCTGGACTTCCGTCGGCGTGCAGAACGGCAACAGCTACTCGTTCAACAACCTCTTCTCCTCCAACACCTATAGGGTGCGTATGCGCAGCTTTTGCGATTTCGACACCAGCAACTATACGCAAGTCTCCTTCCATACCGACTGTGAGTATCTGGACACCTTGCCCTTCATGGAGGACTTTGACCAATACGCCTCCGGCAGCACCTCATTTCCCGACTGCTGGACTCGTCTGAACACCTCTTCCACTCCCTATCCATACGTGAGCGGCAGCTATTCTGTTTCTGGAAGCAGATCCCTATATCTGTACAACGGTGGCAGCAGCTACTACGCCATCGGAATGTTGCCGCGATTCAGCAACGCCATTGCCATGGACAGTCTGCGCATCACGTTCCAGACCTACACCACCTCGCTCAGCGCCATGATGGAAGTGGGCGTGATGGAAAATCCCACTGATGCCTCCTCTTTCACCTCTTTGGCCACCATCACCCCCAACGTCATCTCGCAATGGGAGGAGCAGGAGATCCTTACGCGCAATTACCATGGCACCGGACATTACGTTGCCGTACGATTGCCTATGGGCACCTCCAGCAGTTTCTATATTGACGACATAGCCATCGACTATCTGCCCGAGTGCATACATGTCATGCAGCTCGCCGCCACCGAGGTGGATTCGGCCAGTGCCCGCATTGTATGGACTCCCGGCCGTGACGAAACCGGCTGGGAACTCATCGTCATCCCCACCCCTGCCGACAGCGTGGACCTTGACACCTGCACGGTCTTATACCCCACGGAACCCTCCTATTTGGTGGACATGCTGACCCCGATGACCGACTATACGGCATACGTGCGTGTCAACTGCGGCAACACGTACAGTGAGTGGCAGAGCGTGCAGTTCCAGACCACCCAAACACCTCTGATTGCGCCTTTTGTCTGCACTTTCGAGGATACAGCCGAACACTGGCTCTTTGCCAACGGCACCAGCACCAACCGCTGGTATATCGACACGGCGGCGCACAACGGCGGCAGTCGAGGGCTCTACATCTCCGATGACAACGGTGTCACCAACCACTACACCTCCTCCAGCTGTTATGTTTGGGCCTACCGCGACATATACCTGCCCGCCAACCCGGGAGGCTACACGCTCTCCTTCGATTGGCGTTGTGTGGGAGAAGGCTCCTATGACTATCTGACAGTTTACTTTGGCAATCCCTCCGCTCCCGTTGCCGGCACATCGCTCACGACACCACCCGGCACAGAGGATATCTCGGGAAGATTGAACCAAAGCTCCACATTCCAGACCTTCACCACCACCCTGCCCGGCAGAAATACCGGCGGTGTGCAACGTCTCTATTTCATGTGGCACAACGACCCAAGCGTTGATAACCAACCCCCCATTGCCGTGGACAATGTCTCAGTTTCGTTGCAAACACAGCAACAGCCCGGCTGCTCCCAACCTGTGAACATTTACGCCTACAACGTCACGCCTAATTCCGCCACTGTCATCTGGCATGAAACCGGCGAGGCCACCCATTGGAACCTCTACTACAAGCCCTCCACCACCACCGCATGGACTGCCATCATGGATGCCCCCAAGCCTTGCACGCTCACCAACCTCAGCGAGGGCACTACCTACGACATCTATGTGGAGTCTGTCTGCGACCCTGTTGCAAACACCATCAGCCAGCCCTCCTTCGCCAACACCTTCACCACGGGTGTGACCTGCCCGCAACCTGTCGGCATTGTGGTCTCCAACATTACCTACAACAGCTTTGTGGTGAACTGGACCCCCGCCGGCAGCGAGACGAGTTGGACGGTGAGCTACCGCGTCAACACCGCCTCCACATGGACCGACTTGCCAGTGACCTCTCATCCTTACACTGTCACGGGACTTTCAGGCTCCACCACCTACAATGTGCGCGTCAAAGCCAACTGCAGCAGCACGGAGGAGAGTTTCTGGACGGAATACGCCAACACCATCGTGACGCCGGAAGCCCCGTGTCCTGTGCCTACGAACACAACAGTTTCCGACATCACCCCGCACACAGCCACCGTCACTTGGACCCAACCCGACAACTCTGCATCTTCCTGGAGAGTTAGCTTCAGGAAGGTGGGCGGCTCCTGGGACACGGTCGTGGTTTCCACCCCCACATACAATATGACCGGATTGGAAGCCAATTCGCGCTACATGGTGAGAATCTATGCCATCTGTGACGCCAACAGCGTGAGCAGCCCCGCCGTAACCTCTTTCTACACCACGGAAGACACCACCGGTATTGCGGAATACCTCAACCAAGCCGTGACGTTGTATCCGAACCCGACGGAAGGCAGCATCAAGATTCAGAATTCAGAATTTAACATTCAGAGCGTGGAGGTGTATGATGCTTATGGAAGAATGTTGAACATGGTCAATGTGAACGACAAGAGTGCCATCATTGACATGTCGGATTATGCGGCGGGAGTCTATTTTGCACGCATTACAATGAGCGAAGGCGTTATTACCAAACGATTTGTCAAAAAATAAAATCATAAAAGACAGTATATGAAATATGTCATCATCGGCGGCGTGGCCGGAGGAGCTTCCGCCGCCGCACGCCTCAGGAGAATTAGCGAAGATGCAGAAATCGTCCTGCTCGAAAAGGGCGAGCACATCTCATACGCCAATTGCGGTCTTCCGTACTATATCGGCGACACCATTGAGGAACGGAAGAAACTGTTCGTGCAGACCCCCGTCTCCTTCGGCAACCGCTACGATGTGGATGTGCGCACGCTTAACGAGGCCATGGTCATCCACCGGGACCGCAAGTGTGTCACGGTCAAGAATTTGCACAACGGTAAGGAGTACGAGGAAAAATACGACATCCTTTTGCTTTCGCCGGGTGCAGAGCCTGTTGTGCCGCCTGTGCCGGGCATAGACCTGCCCCACATCTTCACGTTGCGCAGCGTGGCCGACTGCGACCGCATCAAGGCGCAGGCCGTGGAGACCCTGTCACAAGCGAGAGAACCGGAAGCTGTCATCATCGGCGGCGGCTTCATCGGTTTGGAGATGGCCGAGAACCTGCAAAGAATCGGCTATGCGGTGACGGTTGTGGAGAAGGCTTCCCATGTGCTCATGCCGTTGGACACCCCGATGGCTGCCATCGTGCAGCAGCACTTGGCCGACAAGGGTGTGCGCGTCATCACGGGCAACGGACTGGCCGCGTTTGAGGAAAATGCCGGCCACATGTCCGTCTGCTTGGAGGATGGCACCAAGCTGCCCTGTACCATCGCCATCCTCAGTATCGGTGTGCGCCCCAACAGCAAGTTGGCCCGCGAAGCGGACCTCGCTGTCGGCGAGACGGGTGGCATATCCGTGGACGAATACTTGCGCACCTCCGACGAGAGCATCTACGCTGTGGGCGACGCCATTGAGTTCCCGCACCCTATCACGGGCAAGCCCTATTGCAACTTCCTGGCGGGTCCCGCCAACCTGCAGGCCCGCATTGTGGCGATGAACATGGTCTATCCCGAAAGCACGCCCTACAGCGGCTCCGTCACCACCGCCATCGCCAAGGTTTTCGACCTCACGGCGGCCAGCACGGGCCTCTCTGAAATGGCTTTGCAAAGAGAGGGAATCCCGTTTCAGACTGTCATCGTACATCCCGCCGCGCACGCCACCTACTACCCGGGCGGCGCCCCTTTGTCGCTAAAGCTCAACTTCTCACCCCACGATGGCAGAGTGCTCGGCGCACAAGCCGTGGGCAAGATGAACGTGGACAAGCAGATCGATGCCATCTCCCTGCTGCTCAAACACGAAGGCACCATCTATGACCTCGTTTACAGCGAACACGCTTACGCCCCGCCCTACGCCTCCGCCAAGAGCCCCGTGATGTTCGCCGGCATGGTGGCCGAAAACGTCATGACACACCTGATGAACCCCATACAGGCGGATGAACTCGACCGGCTTATTGAGAGCGGAGAGGATTTCCAACTGCTCGACGTGCGCGAAATCAAAGAGTTCCAAGGCGGCACCATCCAAGGCGCGGAAAATTATCCCGTGGACGAGCTGCGCGAGTTTCTCGAAGACATCCCCTGCGACAAGAAGACGGTAGTCTTCTGTGAGGTCGGACTGCGCGGCTATGTCGCCTCCCGTATCCTCATGCAGTCGGGATTCGACCAAGTCTATAACCTCATCGGTGGCATGCGGACCTATCGTCTGGTGGGAAAACATTTGGTTAAAAAGCAGTAAAATAATTTAAATTGTCAACAGAATGAAAAAGATTCTCCTATGGATTATTGTGTCTTGTCTTGGATTCTCTGTTTTTGCCCAGGACAATTCCAGCCAAATTCTGACGGTCAGCTTCAGAGCCGGACTCAACGGATCGTCCCTTTTAATTCCTAATTCGTCTTTCAACAGCGCATATTTATTCGGATACTCCTCCACCCAGAAAATGAAGTTGGGGGCGCAGGCAGGCCTTATCCTCAACATACGGTTGCAAGACCGATTTTCATTTCAGACGGGAGTGATGTACTCCTGGCAGCGTTTCAACCAAGAGCAACAGTCCAAATTCACGGACAGCCTCACCTCCTACTCCATAGGTTCCCAAAACAAATACGTTTCCCATCATATCCGTGTGCCGCTGATGTTGAATTTCCATTTTTCCACCAATCCCAACCATTTTGTGGCAGGCGCCGGCCTCTTCTTGGACGGCACATTGGGCTGCACGCTCGCCTACGATGCCTCCGCCGTGGTCACCACCGCCACGGATCATGGCCCTGTGGTAAACAAATATTTTGGAAACGGCCATCTTGATCCCTATAAGAATGAGCGCCAGATTCTCTATTACACGGTCAACACGGGTGATTTTGTGGAAAATTATCCTTTGTATATGGGAAAAATGCTGAAACGCATCGATTTGGGTGTCTGTTTGGAATTGGGCTACCAGATTTCAAAATTCTATGTGGGCGTGGGGGCCAATTTCGGATTGCTGAACATGGCCAAGCCCGAATTTTTTGGCAAAGATTTCGAACAACGAAACTTCAACTTGCTTTTCAATCTTGGGTATAACATTAATTAACATTAATTAGAACGTCTTTTTCATGAAATATATCGGACCGCATGTCAGCGCCTCGGGTGGCGTTGAAAATGCCCCGCTGAACGCCGCTTCGGTGGGTGCCAACGCTTTTGCACTCTTCACCAAAAACCAACGGCAGTGGTTTTCCCCTCCCCTCACGGAAAAATCCATCGAGGCTTTCAAGGCCAATTGCGCGCAGGTGGGCATCAGTGCCGACAACATCCTGCCCCACGACAGCTATCTCATCAACTTGGGACAGCCAGATGCCGAGTCGCTCGACAAGTCACGGCGTTCCTTTTTCGACGAAATGCATCGCTGCGAACAATTGGGGTTGAAGATGCTCAATTTCCACCCTGGCAGCCACCTCAAGCTCATCACGCTGGAGCAGTGTCTCGACCGCATCGCCGAAAGCATCAACATGGCCCTCGACAAGACGCAGGGTGTCATGGCGGTCATTGAGAACACGGCCGGGCAGGGCACCAACGTCGGGTTCAGCTTCCAGCACATCGCCCACATCATCGGCAAGGTGGAGGACAAGTCGCGCGTCGGGGTCTGCATCGACACTTGCCACACCTACTCCGCCGGCTACGACCTTAAGAGCGAAGAGGGGTATGCCCAGACATTCCGGGAGTTTGACGAAACCATCGGGGCACATTATCTGCGCGCTATACACCTCAACGACACCAAGAAGGCATTCGCCTCGCGCGTTGACCGTCACGACAGCATCGGGAAAGGACTTTTAGGCATCGAATTTTTCAAACGTTTCATGAAAGATTCCCGATTTGATGACATGCCCATCATCCTTGAAACGCCCGATGAGAAGCTTTGGGCCTCGGAAATTGCTATGTTACAAGACTTTGCAAAATAATCACAACTTTTGCCGACCAAAGCGAAATTTTTTTATTTTTGCACGCTTTTAAAAGGCACCCCTAATGCTGCGTTCTTCTAACGGTTAGGAATCAAGATTCTCAATCTTGCAATACGAGTTCGATTCTCGTACGCAGTACTTCCAAAGTTTATTTAACTGTAACATTATCAAACTTATAATCCAAAATCCCCAATGAAAGTTTATCAAACCAAAGAAATAAGAAACGTTGCCATCATCGGCGGTAACCGTGTAGGTAAGACAACGTTGGCCGAAGCCATGGCTTTTCATGGCGGCGTAGTCAGCAGAAGAGGCACTGTGGAAGACAAGAACACCATCTCCGACTACCGTGAGGTTGAGCTCGAGAGACAACAGTCCATCCAGAGCACCGTGATGTATGCTGAATACCAAGGTTCCAAAATCAACATGATTGATTGCCCGGGTTTTGATGACTTTATTGGTGAGACCATCGGAGCTTTGCGCGTGACCGACACCGCCCTGATGGTGATCAACAGCCAGAATGGTGTGGATGTGGGTGCTGAAATCCAATGGCGTCGCACCAAGGCCATGAACGTGCCCGTCATGTTCGTCGTCAACCAGCTCGACCACGAGAAAGCCAACTTCGACGAGACGCTCCACCAGCTCAAGGAGTACTTCGGTGGCAGCGTGATGCCCCTCCAGTTCCCGGTCAACGCCGGTGTCGGCTTCGACTCCGTCATCGACCTGCTCCAGATGAAGCTCTTAAAGTTCCCCGCCAACGGTGGCAAGATGGTGGTGGAAGATATTCCCGCCAACCTCGCCGACAAGGCCGAGGAGATGCACAACGCCCTCATTGAGGCTGCCGCTGAAAATGAAGAGTCCCTCATGGACAAGTTCTTCGAAGAAGGCACCCTTTCCGAGGAAGATATGATCAAGGGCTTGAAATTGGGTATCGCCAACCGCGGCACCTTCCCCGTGATCTGCACCTCCGCCCGCAACGACCAAGGTGTTGAACGCCTCATGGACCTCATCCTCAAGAACTGCCCCGCTCCTGACGAGGCACCTGCCATGAAGGCTACCAACGGCAATGAGCACAAGTGCAACGCCGCCAACCCGTTCGTCGGCTTCGTCTTCAAGACCGCCATCGAACAACACCTCGGCGAAGTCGCCTTCATCAAGGTTTGCGACGGTGAAGTCGTCAAGGCTGCCGACCTGCTCAACACCACCACCAACACCAAGGAGAGAGTCTCCCAGCTGCTCGTCTTCGCCGGCAAGAACCGTGTTGAAGTCGAGAAGGCCGTGGCTGGTGATATCGTGGCCACCATCAAGCTCAAGTCCACCCCGACCAACACCACACTCGTGGCCAAGGGTGAAGACGTTATCGAGCCGACCGTCTATCCGGATCCCAAATTCCGCACCGCTGTCCGCGCCAAGAACAGCGCCGACGATGAGAAATTGGGTGCCGCCCTCAACGAAATCCGCAAGGTGGACCCGACTTTCCTCATGGAACAGTCCAAGGAGCTCAAGCAGATGATCATCTCCGGTCAGGGCGAGCAACATCTCAACATCGTGAAATGGATGATTGAGAAGCTCAACAAGATTGAAGTCGAATACTACGCTCCGAAGATCCCCTACCGTGAAACCATCACGCGCTCTGCCGAGGCCATGTATCGTCACAAAAAACAATCCGGTGGTTCCGGCCAGTTCGGTGAGGTTCACATGCTCATCGAATCCTACTATGATGGCATGCCCACCCAGACCAAGTACCCGATTCGTGCCACTGAGTCTTACGACCTCCCGTGGGGCGGCAAGCTGATCTACAACAACTGTATCGTCGGCGGTGCCATCGATGCACGCTTTATGCCCGCCATCCTCAAGGGTATCATGGAGAAGATGGAAGAGGGCCCGCTCACAGGCTCATACGCCCGTGACATCGTGGTCAACATCTACGATGGTAAAATGCACCCCGTCGATTCCAACGAATTGGCATTCAAATTGGCCGGTCGTAACGCCTTCAAAGAGGCCTTCAAGAACGCCGGTCCGAAGATTCTCGAACCCATCTACGATGTCGATATCTTTGTTCCCTCCGACCGTATGGGCGATGTGATGACCGACCTCCAAGGCCGTCGTGGTATCATGATGGGCATGGACAACGAAGGTTCCTTCCACATCATTCACGCCAAAATCCCCTTGGCAGAACTCAACAAATACTCCACCACGTTGAGCTCCATCACCTCCGGCCGTGCATCCTACAGCATGAAGTTCGCCGAATACCAACAGGTTCCTGTTGACCTCCAGAGCGAAATCATCAAGAAGTACGAAGAGGAGAACAAGGACGAAGAATAGTCATTCGAATGTTTCCATATATAAAAGCCCGGCAGGAATGTCGGGCTTTTTTTGTTGACATTTTTTTTATTTGGGCGTGCCGGCGCGGCGGCTATGGCGGCATCTGCGTTCTCGCAGTAGAGACGTGCCATGGCGCGTCTCTACAGAACGGACGTTTCCGCCGCCGCGCCGTCGGGCTTTCCGTTCCAATGATTTTGGCTTAGAACCCACCACCATTCCGCGAGACGCGAAGCGTCAAGCGGAACCTCCGTCTCGCAGGGAACGCATTCCCGCCAAAATCATTTCCACTGCAATCCCTCACGCAGGCTCGTCGAACCCCACACCCGTTTCGCGGCGAACAACGCACACCCTCGTCTCAACCTTCTCCCGCGCCGCGATTGTCATCAAGCGCGCCGCCCATCCCCAGACTGCACTGCGTTTAGTCTGGGGTTATTGAGATTTTGTCCCTCCGGGACTGCTTAAGGAAGATTATTATCAATTATT